>JACKQB010000003.1 GCA_024233115.1 Akkermansiaceae bacterium | reverse complement strand
CTTTTTATTTACCTGTTCTCTTAGGCTGTTTGGCGGCTTTGGCGGGTGCCGGGGGATACGCTTTCTGGTAGGATTCAAGCCGCTTGTTCATTTGGCTGCGGAGCTTGGCGTATTCCGGGTTTTTGGCGAGGTTGACGAGTTCGTCCGGGTCCTTCTGCAAGTCGTAGAGGCACTCATAGGGGCCACCCGGCTCGTCGTAATAGACGGCGAATTTGTAGCGCTCGGTGCGGACACCATGCCAGTTGTTGAACATCCGGAACCTGTGCTCACAATAGATGGCGTCGCGCCAATGGTTTGTGGCATTGCCTTGCACCAAGGGCGAGATCGAGAGCCCCTGGTGAACGTTCGACACAGGGAGTCCTGCGAAATCAATAAAGCTGGGGGCCATGTCGATGTTGCTGACAAGTGCTGTTATCGCGCGACCGCGCAGTTTTTCGGGTAGGCGCGGGTCGAACACGACCAGGGGGATACGCAGCGATTGCTCGTAGTGGTTCCACTTTCCTGCAGTCGACCGGTCTCCCATCATGTAGCCGTTGTCAGCTGAATAGATGACGATGGTGTTCTGGTCCAAGTGACGCTCCTTCAGACTGTCAAGCACACGTGCTATGGCGTTGTCGATGCCGGTGATCATCCTGTAGTAGGCGCGGATGTTGGTCTGGTATTTCCCGGGAGTGTCCCAGCGCCAGTAGTAACGTAGGGTGTTCAGGTTTTTTGCATCTCGCAAAAATGGAGGCAGGGCCTGGTTGTATTTTTTGTCAGCCAGGCGGGGAGCGGGGATGACTATGTCCTCATACAGTCCGTCGGCCGACTCCGGCCATTGGAAGTGGTAGCCCGGCCGCCGGTCGTTGTCCTCGGCATGCGAGGCGTTGAAACTCACGGACATGCAGAAGGGCTGGTCCACCGGGTTGGTTTGGATGAACTTGATCGCGGCATCGGCACAGAGGTCAGTCTCGTGCCGTCGACTGCCATCGGGCATTTTTTTCAAATAGGGGGTGCGGTTGATGGCCTTGAAAAAATCAAATTGCTTTTTGAGGCCGGGTTTGCCGAAGGACATGCCGTATTTGCCGGCGAATCCGATCCGGTATCCAGCGGCTTTCAGTAACACGGGATAGCTGGTCGCAATGTACTTGGCTGGGACGGGGAGCTCTCCGAAGTTGTAGCCGTGGCTGCGTTGCGTGAGTCCCGAGAAGAGAGAGGCTCGGCTCGCCGCACAGATCGGAACCTCGCAGAACGCATTGTCAAAGCGAATCCCTTCGGATGCCAGCCTGTCTATGGTGGGAGTCTTGATCAGATGGTTGCCATAACATCCCAACACGTCGTTACGCTGGTCGTCGGCAAGAAAAAAGAGAATGTTGGGTTTTGGCGATGCATGCGACGTTGTGCACTGGGCGAAGGCGAGTAGTAAGAGCAAGGGGGGTTTCATAAATGTGGGGGCGTCGGGTGTTTTTTACGGCGATGGCGATGCAGCTGATGCCTTCGGAACCAAGGATGATCTGGCCGCAGGGGGATAGTCAAGAGGCAAGAAAGCTTTCTTGTGTGCATTAGTATCCGGGAAAACAGGGCGGCATGCCTTTGATGGGGGGTCAGCAAATCCAGCAAATCCTGGTTGCCATTTTTTCAGGATGGGTTCAGCATGGACACATGATTAGACAACGATTGATTCCCTTGATAGTGGGTTGTGGTGTAATGGGTATGGCGATGGCTCAGGCGCAGAAGCCCGACAGCCGGACCGCAGAGATCACCCAGGCGGTGAGTGCCTTGAAGGCGGTAAAGCCTGCCAAGGAGCGTAAGCTGTTAGTGTTTTGTGTGACACGCGGATACAGGCATGGTTCCATATCCACCGGGCAGATCGCCATGCGTGTGATGGGGGAAAAGACCGGTGCGTTCACGGCTGTGGTAAGTGATGATCTGGATAATTTCGAGCCTGGGAAAATCGACCAGTTCGATGCCATTTGTTTCCTGAACACCACCATGGAGGTCTTCAGCCCGGCCAAGGGGGCGTTGAAAAAGATGAGTGCCGCAGAAAAGGCGGCGGCATCAGAGAGGGAACTACGTCTTAAGAAGAGCTTCATGCAGTTTCTTAAAAGCGGCAAAGGTTTTGTCGGTATCCACTCGGCCACAGATACATTTTATCAGTGGGAGGAATATGGGGATATGATTGGGGGATACTTTGACGGTCATCCCTGGGGAGCCGATACAACTGTCAGTGTCATGGTTGAAAAGGGGCAGGAGAAACATGCCTGTTGTGCCCACCTCGAAGGGAAGAACCTTGATTTCAAGGAGGAGATCTATCAGTTCAAAGCTCCTTACGATCCCAGGAAATTACACATGTTGCTTCGTCTTGACCCCGATAAGACCAATTTGAGTATCGGTAAGAGATCCGATAAGGACTATGGTGTCAGTTGGTTGAAGTTTCACGGGCAGGGGCGTGTGTTTTATTGTTCGTTGGGGCACAATCACCATATTTTCTCCAACCCGCAAGTGCTTCAACATTATCTATCAGGTATCCAGTGGGCTCTGGGTGACTTGAAGGTGGATGTCAAAATCGGTGAGTAAGCGGGCGATCCTCGATGAGGATCCTGGCAGTTCTAACACATGATAAGTAACCTGGCTTGGCATTGGCTGATCCAGGTTGCCGTGTATCGGTGTGGTGGGATGGTTGCAGGTGATTAATGTGTTAGAAAGGCCTGCCGCGATACTCAAGCAGGAGGGCAGGGCTAGGGGGCGTCCCTGGGCGGCCATTGAGCCTCTCCCGTTTTTTACACACTCTTAACATAAAGGTGCTTATCAGGTAATAATGGCTTAACAGTGGTAGGGTGTAGTAAGGACCGTAGACCAGACCCAATCAAGACAAACCCCAACCCATAAACCAATAAACCCAAAAAACAAAACAATGAAACTGAACGTAAAAACAACTACAATGACCTTGCTTGCCAGTGCGCTGGCTGTGGGGATGACCTTTGCCCAAGGCCCCGGAGGAGGACGTCCACCACAAGGCCCGCCTCCTGGAGGCGGTGGTCCTGGCAGAGGTGGTCCCGGAGGCGGTGGCCCTGGCGCTGATCATGAAAAACCGGTCCCCCCGGTTATGGAGGCACTCGACAAGGACGAGGACGGGTCGATCTCCGCCGAGGAATTGAAGGAGGCTTCAGAAGCTCTGAAAGGGCTTGATAAAAACAATGACGGCAAACTCAGCGCAGACGAGTTGAAGCCCGAGCGCCCTCCCGGGGGTGGCCAGGGTGGACCTCCTGAGGATGACGATAGGGATAAGTCACGCCGCAGGCCACATGTTCCACCGGTGATGAAGGCACTTGATGCCGACGAGGACGGTGAAATCTCGGCTGAGGAAATCGAAGGCGCTGCCGAGGCCCTTGCTGAACTTGATCACAACAAGGACGGCAAACTCTCCAGGATGGAGATCCGTCCAAGCCGTCGCTTCAATCCGAAGAAGGATGACTAGGTAATCAACACAGTTCGTGATTACGTGAGTAAGTGGTGATCATCGCCGCTTACTCACTTTTTGACGTAATGACCTCTTTACGACGCATTGCGCCTGGCACGGATGGCCTTGGCAAATTCCTCAAGCATGTCTTCGGTTGTCTGCCAGCCGACACACTCATCGGTAACCGATTGGCCGTAGGTGAGATCGGCCCGGCTTCCCTGTAGCTTCTGACCGCCTTCGACTAGATTGCTTTCCACCATCACAGCGGTGATCGCCTTGTTGCCCCCGGCGATTTGCTCGCATAGGGACTGGGCTACGACCGGTTGGTTGCGGTAGTCCTTGAGGGAATTACCGTGTGAGCAGTCGACCATCACCGAGGCGGGGAGGCCGGCTGATTCGAGTTGGCCTGCGACCTCGGCAATGCTTTCGGCATCGTAATTAGGCCCCTTGGATGAGCCGCGCAGGATGATGTGACAGGCGTCGTTCCCTTTGGTGGCGACGATAGCGGTGACCCCTTGTTTGGTAACGGAAAGGAAGTGGTGCTGGCCGGCGGATGCCTGGATGGCATCGAAGGCGATTTGGTTGGAGCCGCCGGTGCCGTTTTTAAAACCAACAGGCATCGAGAGCCCGGACGCAAGCTCGCGGTGAATCTGGGATTCCGTGGTACGGGCACCAATGGCTCCCCATGCGATGAGATCCGCGTAGTACTGGGGAGAGATCGTATCAAGAAACTCGGTGCCGGCGGGAACGCCCATTTCAGCCAACTCGATCAATAGCTCACGGGCGATGTGAAGACCTCGATTGATATCAAATGATTCGTCGAGGTGGGGGTCGTTGATCAAGCCCTTCCATCCCACCGTAGTGCGGGGTTTTTCAAAGTAGACACGCATTACGACGAGCAGGTCATCGGTGTAGCGGGCGGCTGCTTCTTTCAGTCTGGTGGCATATTCGATGGCAGCTCCAGTGTCGTGGATGGAACAGGGGCCGACCACGACCAGCAGACGGTCATCCGCGCCTTTGAGTATGTTTTCGGACTGCTGGCGTGCTGTCGAGACAAGCTTGGCCACCTTGTCGGTGATCGGCAGATGGTGGGACAGGACAGCGGGAGAGATCAGCGGTTTGATTTTGCTGATACGAAGGTCGTCGGTTTGAAACTCAGTCACGGGATTCTTCTAGGGTTAAAAAATTAAATGCCAATCCCAAATGATTGAAACGCTTGGAATGACACGCTTGGAATACGGTTCAATCCAGTGTGTTTTTACGGGTTTCTCCCTTTTGGTTCGCCTGCCAATATTGATGGGTATTGAGGTCAAGGCAGGTCAGCCATCCACCGCCACAAGCAAAGGTATCGATGCAGATGGCGTGGTCGAGAACGAGGGGGACGCCATTTTTTTGAGGGGTGTGGCCACAGACGAGGGTTTTCCCTGATTTGTGGGGTTCTGTTTCGAGGATGCGGCGCCAGTAAAGGTTGCGGTCATCCTGCAGAGCAAGATCGGTTTCCGGCTCGAGACCTGCGTGGGCGATGATGTGATGCCCGGTCTCGTAATACCTCCCGCAGGATGCAATAAAATCCCAGTAAACAGGATCGATGTATTTAAGGTTGGCGGCTCGAAATGAATCGAGCGTGGCCTCACCACCGTTGAGGAGCCAGAAGTAGCGCTCCTGCTCCGAGTCACGGGCGTTTACCATCATCACCTCGTGGTTGCCTTTCAGAGTGATCAGCTGATGAGACTTGCGTAGCTCGATCAAGTAATCGAGGACTCCCTTCGAGTTGGGGCCGCGATCAATGTAGTCGCCCAGGGTGACGATGGTGTCATCGGGCGCAAAGTCGACATACTCGCCCAGCGCCTTGAGGGCGGAGAGTGAACCGTGAATATCACCGATGACGAGCGTGCGCATGATTTTTCCGTTCTAGCGGGCAAAACCGCCGGGTCGAGCCAAATATGGAGCGTATTTCCCTAGGCGAGCAGATTCCAGAGCCGGTCGAATTCCTGCTGGAAGGAGTTCACTAGCTTGGTGTTGTTGCTGACGATGATGTTTTCGTTGTTTTCCGTGCTCGCGGAGCGGGTCCAATTGTAGCTTCCGGTCAACAGGAGATCGGTATCGGCAATGGCAAATTTATGGTGCATGTGGGCGCTGGTGCGATCGTAGCGGCAGGGGATGCCGGATTTTTCCATGACCTCCAGATCCGACCCGAGGTCCTCGGATTTCAGGTCGTCGGAAATGATCCTGATTTTGATACCTCGCTCATGCGCCTCGGCGATTTTACTAACAATGCGGTTGTCGGTGATGGTGAATACACAGATATCGATTGAGTGTTGCGCCTCGTTGATGAGTCTCCGGATGCGGTGCAGGCAATCCTCTCCGGGTGAGAAGTAGGCACTGGCCTTGACCTTCATCTCATTGGAATAAAGTAGCTTGATGACCCCTTCCAACCAGTCCATGGCGGTGACCTCTCCCATTTCCTCCATCGCCCTGGTTGCCATTCGGAAGGCGAGTTGTCGGATTTTAGCCTGTTCGGTTTTATCTCCCTGGGCGATGGCTAACAGGGGTTTGAGCTCCTTGCGTTCGGAGCGGGAAATGGCAAAGTCCTCGATGGATGCCTGGAGGGCTTGTTGGATGTCTTGCATGGTGGGATTTAGCTACAGCCGACCTGATGAATCGAGTGTATACTTTGTTTCATTTTTGCGCTCGTTTCTAAACAGGCAATGATTGAGGGTGGCGGCAGGACCGACCCTAACTGCGTAACAGGAGATGTCAGCCCGGAGAAACCCAAAGCCAAGCAAGAGTGCCCCTATCCGAGCACTGTCTTGATGGCGTTTGTTACCAGCGCAAGGTTTGCCGGTGTGATGCCAGCCACGTTGATACGGCCACTGTCGACCATGTAGATGGCAAATTCATCACGCAGGCGATGCACCTGCTCCACGGTGATACCGGTGAAGGAGAACATGCCTTTTTGATCCATGAGGAAATCAAAGTTACGGGAGACCCCGGCCGCTTTGAGCGCTGCCACAAAATCCGCGCGGGTATTTTGGATGCGGTCGCGCATTGCCGCCAGCTCCTGATCCCACTGACTGGCCAGCGTGGGGTCGTTGAGGATCGAAGTCACAATGGCACCACCATGGGCTGGTGGGTTCGAGTAGTTGGTCCGGATACAGAGCTCCACCTGGCTTTTGACCCGCGTGGCTTCATCGGCGTCAGCGCAGACGATGTGCAGGGCCGCTACGCGATCCTGGTAGAGGCCGAAATTTTTTGAAAACGACTGGCAGACGATGAGAGGCACACCAGCCTCGGCCAGTGTGCGCACCCCGATGGCATCCGCGTCGGGGTCTTCTCCGAATCCCTGGTAGGCAAAGTCGAGTAGGGGAAGCCAGTCGTTCGCCAAGGCAATCTCGGCGACTTGTTTCCAGTCGTCCGCGTTCAAGTCGGCTCCGGTCGGGTTATGACAGCAGGCGTGGATCACTACTAACTGGCCGGCGGGGATGTTTTCCAGGTCAGTGAAAAACGCGGCGCGGTCGATATCGTTAGAAGCGGGGTCGAAATAGGTATAGGATTCGAGGGTGTGACCCGCGGTGGCGAAGATGCCATTGTGGTTGGCCCAGGTCGGGTTGGATAGCCAGACGGTGCGGGGGCCGACGGTACGGGCCAGGTAATCGCCAGCAACGCGGAGGGCACTGGTGCCGCCCGGGGTATGGGCGGTGGCGATACGTCCGGCGAGTTCGGAGCTAAGCGCGTTTCCAAAACAGAGTTTCTGAGTGGCCGTTGCAAAAGCCGGGCTGCCGGTCATCGGTAGGTAGCTCTTGGAGGCGCTGGCTTCAGCGAGTTGTTTTTCCACGGCGATCACACTGGGAAGCACGGGAGTGGTGCCGTTTTTATCAACAAAGACCCCTACGCCGAGGTTGACTTTGTTTGCGCGGGCATCTTCCCTAAACTTGGTGGAGAGACCAAGGATTGGATCGGCGGGGGCTTGGGTGGCGGATTGGAAAAGCGACATATTGGAGGTGGGGTTGGTTTGCACCGCTACATGCTATGAAGCCCGCGTCTGGAGCAAGTAAATTAGATGTCGAAATCAGTCATGAACCGGGGGGCGGGAGGCGGGTTATACCGAGCCCTGGCTGGTCGCCCTGTCTGAGACAGGCGTTGTTAATGCTGGGTTAATGCTGGTATTGCCATTTGCCGCGTTCGAGAAGTTCGATTTTGACCTTGGTGATGCCGCGCGAATAAAAGCCCATGCGTTTGGCGGCTCCGATGGTAACGTCGATGACCCTGCCTTTAACGTAGGGACCCCGGTCGGTAATGGTTAGAATCCTCGATTCACCATTAAACAGGCAGGTCACCCTGACCTTACTGCCCAAGGGCCAGTATTTGTGAGCCGCAGTGCGTCCGTTATCATGGAGCCGGCGGCCACTGGCGGTTTTGGTTCCACGATTGGTCTTGACGCTGTACCATGAGGCCATGCCATGCTGAGTGGCCAGCACCTTATACTCCGGCGGCTTGGGCAACTTCGGCATGTGCGTTGTTGAGCACGAAGCGAGAGCTAACAAGGGGAGGATGAGTAAGAGGGGTTTACACATGGGCTGGATCGGGCTGTGGGCTTGAATGTGTCCGCTTGATTGAAAGAGGATCAGTCGTTTTTGAGCACCCGGATGAATGCATCCTGTGGGATGTTCACCTTACCGATGGCTTTCATCTTGGCTTTGCCCTTTTTCTGTTTCTCCAGCAGTTTGCGTTTGCGGGAAATATCACCACCGTAACACTTGGCGGTTACGTTTTTGCGCATTGCGGTGATGGATTCCCGGGCGATGATCTTGCCGCCGATGGCGGCCTGGATGGCGACCACGAAGAGTTGCTGCGGGATCACATCCTTGAGTTTTTTACACAGGTGGCGACCGTAAGGGGCTGCTTTTTCGTAGTGGACGATGGAGGAAAAGGCATCGACGGGTTCGCTGGCGATCAGGATGTCCATCTTGACGAGTTTGCCGGGTTTGTAGCCGGCGTGCTCATAGTCCATCGAGCCGTATCCGCGGGTCATCGATTTCAGTTTATCGTTGAAGTCGATCAGGATTTCCGACAGAGGCACCGTGCAGGTGAGCATCACGCGGGTTTCGTCGATGGTCTCGGTGTGTTCTAACTCCCCGCGTTTTTCCATGACGAGTTTCATCATGTCTCCGATGTATTCGCTGGGGATCATGATGTAGAGCCTGACCATCGGCTCACGGATTTCCTGAACCTCCTGTGACTCGGGAAGCAGGCAGGGGTTGTCGATGATGATCTCCTCACCATTGGTTTTCGTGACCTCGTAAATGACCGATGGGTAGGTGGAGATGATATCCATGTTGAACTCACGGCGGAGTCGCTCCTGGATGATTTCCATGTGCAGCAGCCCGAGGAATCCACAACGGAAACCGAATCCGAGAGCCACCGATGACTCTGACTGCCAGGTGAAGGCGGCGTCGTTGATCTGGAGTTTACCCATCGCAAGCTTGAGAGCTTCGAAATCGGATGAATCGACCGGATAGATACCGGAGAAAACCATGGGTTGGATTTCCTTGAACCCCGGAAGCGGCTTCGGGCAGGGGTGGGTGTTGTCAGTGACCGTATCACCAATCTTCACTTCATCAGCGGATTTCATGTTGGCGATCAGGTAGCCGACATCTCCGGCCACCAGTTCGTCCCGCTGCGACATGCGGGGGGTAAAGACACCAACCTCCTTGATCTCGTAGGTTTTGGGCGTGTGAAAGAGTTTGATGCGTGTTCCCCGGCGCATACTGCCGGACATGACACGCACGTAGGAAACGACACCACGGAAGGGGTCGTAAACGGAATCAAAAACGGAGGCGCGCAGCAGCTTGTCCTCATCTTCGACGGGTGGCGGGATACGCTCGACGACAGCTTCCAGGATCTCCTCGATGCCGATGCCGTTTTTGGCAGAAGCTGGTATGGCTTCCTCGGCCGGGATACAAATAATATCCTCTAACTGCTTGTGCACCTTCGGTAAATCAGCTGATGGGAGGTCGATTTTATTGATGACTGGGATGATGGTCAGCTGCTGCTCGTTTGCGAGGTGGAGGTTGGCCATGGTCTGGGCCTCCACACCCTGGGCCGCATCAACGATGAGTAATGCCCCTTCGCAGGCAGCGAGTGATCGCGAAACCTCGTAGGAGAAATCGACGTGTCCGGGGGTATCAAGAAGGTTCAGCTGATAGGTCTTCCCGTCTTTGGCCGTGTAGGACATGGTGACGGGGTGGGATTTGATCGTAATACCACGCTCGCGCTCAAGATCCATGGCATCAAGCAGTTGGTCTTGCTGGTCACGCTCGGCAACGGTTTTGGTGAATTGCATCAAGCGGTCCGACAAGGTGGTCTTGCCGTGATCGATGTGGGCGATGATGGAAAAATTCCGAGTAAGTTCTGTGGACATATTAATTACAAATTATAATCACGAATGACAAATCCATTACCCTTTGATCTCCATGAGCATCTGAGCATTGTTAGGGAACTTTTTCAGGAAGAAGATAAGTCGCTCCATGGCTTCTTCGGGACGGTGGCCGGCGAGGCCCCGGCGAATGAGGTTGATCTTGTGCAGTAAATGCTCCGCCATAATGAGTTCTTCGCGGCGGGTGCCGGATTTGAAGATATCGACAGCGGGGTAAATGTATTGCTCGGCGATACGTCGATCTAACACAAGTTCCATATTGCCCGTTCCTTTGAACTCCTGGAAAATGGCTTCGTCAGCGCGGGAGTTGGTTTGGATCAGTGCTGTGGCGAGGATGGTGAGAGAGCCGGCGTTGCGGGTGTTGCGTGCGGCGGCGAAGAGGCGGCGTGGCATTTCCAGGGCACCGGCGACGATGCCGCCCGATTGGTAGCCACGGCCTTTGTTGCCACCGTTCTTGTTTCCTCCCCCGGCATTGTTGTATGCGCGGGCAAGCCGGGTGATTGAATCCATCAAGACGAGTACATCCTTGCCGCCTTCGACGAGTCTTTTACAGCGCTCGATACACATTTCAGAGATACGTGCATGGCTGCGTGCGCCATCGTCATTCGAGCTGGCATAGATTTCGACACCTGGGAGGCACCTGCGGAATTCGGTGACTTCCTCGGGACGCTCATCCACTAACAGGACGATGAGGTGGATGGACTCATCGTATTTCTCTGCGATGGCTTCGGCCATGTGTAAGAGAAGGGTGGTCTTGCCTGAGCGAGGGGGGGAGACGATCAGCCCGCGCTGGCCGCGTCCTACCGGGGAGATGATATCGAGCACACGGGTGGTGAATCTTTCGGGGGTGGTTTCAAAGGCGATCCGGCGAGTCGGGTTGATCGCCTTCAGCTCCTCGAAGTGGGGAAGCTTGAAAGCGTCTTTTGGTTCGAGGTCATTAACGGTTTTGATCTTGGTAAGCTGCGGGCCCCGTGGGCCATCCTGGCAGGTGCCGTGGATCCAGACACCGGCGCGCAGTCCGTTTTTGCGGATGAAATCGGGGGGGACAAAGACGTCTTTTTTACATTGGATGAAATTTTTCTCAGGGACACGCAGGAAGCCAAAACCTTTTGGGGCGATTTCCAGCATGCCATTGACGGCGACAGGGTCGCCGGTGAGCACGATCGGTTTCCTATCCCGCTTTTGGTTCGGATTTTCGCGGGGCTCGCCTTTTTGGTTGCGTTGGTTTTTGTGATTGTTCCGGTTGCCGTTGTTGTTGCGCCGTCCCTTGCCGTTGTTGCCATGGTTGTTGCCTTTATGGCTGGCGGGTTGGGTGGTTTCATCCTGAGCGTCTGGGGTTGTGTCGCCGGCTTGTGGCGGACGTTCCTTCTTGGCGCTCCGTTTGACCGGACCCAGACCCTTGACCCGGCCCATGCGTGGTTTTTCTGCCGGGGGGGCAGCCTGGGCTTCAGGCTGGCTAGGCTCCTCCGGAACGGTGGGAGGGGGCACCGAGGCGGGTGTTTCCGGTTCGGGGGGCATGGCTTTTGAGGTCTCGGCATGGACCTCTGATTTGACCTCGGCTTCGGTCGTGGATTGTTTGGCTGTCTTTTTGGCTGCCTTTTTAGCGGTTTTTTTAGCCGCTTTTTTAGCTGCCTTTTTGGCGGTTTTCTTGGCCGCCTTTTTAGCTGTTTTCTTTTTAGCCGGTGCCTTGGAGTCCTCTAGTTCCAGTGGAAGCTCGGGTGTTTCAGGATGGGTATCCTGTGATGTGGGATCACTCATAGATGGGGTGGTGCATTAAATGGAAATATTGGGTGGTGAAAGGGTCAGAGAGGGGGGCAATTGTTTCTCCTTGGATACTGGATCACTCCATTCCTGGAAATGGGATGAGAAAATTGCGGGGTTTCGATGCCGAGGGCATGGGATGGTGTCTCAGGGCAATGATTTGCGCCGTGGCTGGCTTGGTGGTCACGTCCAATTGGGGCGTTCAAGTTCGCGAGCCCTAGGAGGTGAAATCCTCGTCGGCGGAAGTTGGCGGAGAAAGAAAAGTTCTGACCGCCAGATCGTCCAGACGGGGGAACTATGAAGGAAAGCCCCCGGTTATGCAATGTCTTTTTTTGAGTGGGTTTTTTCCCACGCCGCCCGACAGTTATGCGCCATCCCGCCTGAATCTGGACATGACAGGTGGAGGCGGGCGGTAAGTCCTCGCTCCATCCCCTGTTATTCCGCGAGCTGGATGGTGATTTTTCCGTGATCCACGCTGATGTCCCTGATGCCGGCCGCGATGCGGTTATTGGTCATGTCGATACCCAGGTTGGAGATAAGGTTCTTGCCTTTGAGGTCGGCGAGCCATGCGTTTGGCAGTGAGATGCCCCAGACTGTCAGGTCATCCAGAATGATGGCCGGATTGTTTTCCGGGTCGGTTAGTTTGAACCGGGCTTTCGCTTTAAGCGTATGACCTCCGACTACGGGGATATCTGGATCGAGGTCGGTGTGGATGCGCGCATGCAGGGCGTCATCAGCCAGTTCAAACCTAACTTTGTCCCCGAGCCCGGTATTGTGGTGAAACAGGGCATTCACTTCCCGTTCGGTGAGGGTGATGACTTTTTCTCCTGGCTCGTAGGTGCGTTCCTGCACGACTTCCATCTTGGTGTCGAGTGCCCGCTGCTCGGCGGTGTCCAGGATGACAGGTGTGATCGGGCGGTTGCTCCACCAGTAATAAGCAGCTCCTGCGGAGACCACAAGGAGTGCCGTCACCCCGATGATGATCAGGATTTTGCGCTTACCACTGCGAGGGCGGACGGTGGGGTTGTTTGAAGATGGATCTGTCGAGCTCATACACTGGTTTGGAGGGTTGATGTGCGAGTATAAGTCACATTTGCAGAATTGCCATCAGGGAAATGATGAGAAAATAGGGGCCGTTTTATAACGCCTGCGGTGAAAGAAGCGGGGTGGACCCGGTGAAACCAATGCTTTACCGGGGATCGGGTATGGGCTGGAACTTGATTCGGAGTCCGCGTGTCTTCCAGTAATCGACGATGTTTTTTTGCAACGTTTCCCTGCTGGCTGCGGGAATGAGGATTTCCACTTGTTGGGCGAGGGCCTTGCGCTGGCGTATTTTTTCCAAGAACAACCGCGTGGCATGCCGCCTCTCCGCACCGCCATGAAACAGGTAATGTGTGAGAAGCAGCGAAGTGGCATAGTTGCGGTAGACATCCTCGGCCGGGCCGGATTCCACATGTGCCCGCCATGTGTTGTGACTGAGTGCCATGGTTTCGACGATTCCCGGGAGTATGATGTGTTCTTTATCGAGTGGCAGGTGTCTTTTGATATGCCGGCTAATCAATAAGCTGACGTTGCCAAACTGGTAGACCCCTCTGTTTTCGTGTGTGGCTGCGATGTATTCTGCGGTGCCCTCGGTAAACCAAACCGGCAAGTATGCGAGGTCACGGTGCATGCAGAGGTGGGTGAACTCGTGGACTAACAGATCGTAATCAGCTTTCGGTGGCAACCTGCTTCCCGGGGGTGGTTTTACCCTGAGGAAGGTATCCGCCCGCAGCAGGATTGCCTGTTTCCTGCCACTGTAGTAGCCGGCAGCCCCTTGGGCTCCTCCCGCTTGCACGAATGATTCCTCGTCGGGATAGATAAGGACCTTTGCGGGGTTTTGTTTTCCCGATGAGCTTGTCGGCATGCCGAGCAGGGGCAGGGGGAGACGTGAGAGGACCGAGGGAACCGATTCCGCCGTGGTGGCAAACTGGGAGAGGTGATGCTCGCTGAGTGCCGTTGCAGAGTGGAGCTCAAAATGCTTGGTCCTGTAGATGAAATCCCGACCATCTCCCCCGCTCCGGATCAGCTTGATCACAGCCGGTTGTATGGGCCGGAATGATGTCGGCCATGAGTCCGCGGCATCCGTCACCTGGCCGTTGACGCAGCCGCCCATTGACATCAACGTGAACAGGAGTGGTCTAACGGGGAACCGTCGTCTGCAAGAGGGTGGTGTCATTTTTAACAGTCAGGGGGGCCGTGCCGCGTGGCATCAGCAGGAAGTCACCTGCCACATGTTTGCGGCCATCAGCCGACTCTAGCTCACCGCTGACGACGGTCACAATAGAAAAACGTTCAGGATCAGGATTGCCGACGCTGGTGCCGGCCCTGAGGACAAGTCGGTCGACCTGGAAAAACGGGCAGGTTGCCAGGGTCACACCATCAGGGGTGTCCATGCTCGGCTCGACGTCATCAAAGTCGATACATTGCATCGACGCCTCGACGTGGAGTTCGCGCGGGTGGCCATCGAGCCCCATGCGGTTCCAGTCGAACACCCGGTAGGTGGTGTCCGAGTTTTGCTGGATTTCATAGATCAGCAAACCCGCCCCGATGGCGTGCAGCCGGCCTGACGGGATGAAGATCGAATCGCCCGCCTGTGGATGAATGGCATGTACGACCTTGTCGACGGTGCCCTTGTCAATGGCCTGCTGGAAATCCTCTTTGCGGACGCCGCTTTTCAAACCGACGTAAAGCTTGGCGTCCGGTGTGGCAGCCGCGATGTACCACATTTCGGTTTTCGGCTCGCCCCCCAGGCCGGGAGCGATTTCCGTGGGCGGGTGCACTTGGATGGAGAGGTCGTCGCGGGCATCGAGAATCTTGATAAGAAGCGGGAAACGAGTCTCGTTTTCGAAGCCGGGGCCGAAAATCTCCTCGCGCTGGTGTTGCCAGAGCTCGCCGAGGGATTTTCCCGTCAGTGGGCCGTGGTTGACGATCGACTGCTCGCCGGTCCTGTCGGTCATTTCCCATGACTCGCCGTACGGCAGGTCAGCGGTGGGCAGCTCCCTGCCGTAGACCTTCTCCAGTTCGCGCCCCCCCCAGACGCGCTCCATATAGAGTGGGGTGAAAGTGATGACCTGCATGGGCATAGAAATAGTGGAGGTGGTGGTTTTTTCCAAGTTTTACCGAGAAAATTATTCGCATCTGCCGTGGGATCGACTAAATCACCTGCATGGACAGTCCTGCATGGATCAAAGCTGAGAACTTGCACCGTGGATATTCGGTGGGGAAAAAACGTGTTGAGGTGTTACACGGAATCGACCTCGATATCCACCGTGGTGAGAAGGTGTTTCTCTGTGGCCCGAGTGGAGCGGGGAAAACCACCCTGATGTATATACTCGCCGGCCTCGAAAAACCCGAGCAGGGGAGCGTCTGGGTGGACGGTGCCAATCTCTATACGATGAGCCGTCGGCAGCAGGCAGAGGTCCGCAACCGGAAGATGGCGTATATTTTTCAAAACTACTATCTGATGCCCGAGTTGACGGCATTGGAGAATGTCATGGTTCCCGCCATGATCGGAGGAAGGGACCTCATCGCCAAGGCCCAGGAGTCACTTGAGCGGGTCGGACTGGCCAAACGGATCGACCACCTGCCGGCGGAACTCAGTGGCGGTGAGCAGCAACGGGTGGCCATCGCCCGCGCCCTGGTGAATTCACCCCAGATTATCTTTGCCGATGAGCCGACCGGAAACCTCGACTCAAGGAACGGCTCCCAGGTGATGGATATGCTGCTGTCATTGGCCGATGAAGACGACGCGACACTTGTGGTTGTCACCCACGATGAGGGCTTGGCGGTCCACGGCGACAGGAAACTGGTCATCAAGGATGGAATCATTGGCAAGGATGCTGTCATGGCATGAAAAAAGACGTGTTCAAATCCGTAAATCCGTGCTTTAACCCCGCCGGGAAATCCACCATCCAGACGGCACCCGGCGTCTCATTCTATTAATTGCTGATAACGAATAACCCATAACGACACACCCATGAGCGATTCCAAAAAAATCTGGCTTGACGGCCAACTCCTCGATGAATCCGAAGCCAAGGTCTCCGTCTTTGACCACGGCTTGCTGTATGGCGATGGTATCTTCGAAGGGATCCGTTTCTACAACGGTCGTGTATTCCGTCTGGTGGAACACATTGAGCGCCTGTTCCTGTCCGCCCGCGCGATTCTTTTGAAAATGCCATGGTCCGAGCAGGAAGTCTGCGACATCGTTTGTGATACCATCCGTGCCAACGGGCTGACCGATGGCTATGTGCGACTGGTCGTAACCCGCGGAAGCGGAGGGCTGGGACTCAATCCCTTCCTCTGTGAAAAGCCCTCGATGTTCTGCATCGCCGCGTCCATCCAGCTCTACCCGGATGCATGTTATGAAAAAGGCTTGGAGCTGATCACCTGTTCCACCCGCCGCCCCAGCCATGCGACGCTGAGCCCGCAGGTGAAGTCGTTGAACTATCTCAACAACATCATGGCGAAGATTGAGTGTATCAAGGCCGGGGTGATGGAAGGCCTGATGCTCAACGACGCCGGTACCGTGGCCGAGTGCACGGGGGATACGGTTTTCATCGTGAAAAATGGAGTGATTATCACGCCGAAGATCAGTGATGGCGCCCTCGACGGTATTACGCGCAGTGTCATTTTTGATCTCTGCGAGAAGCTCGATATCGAAATCATCGAAGACACCCTGACCCGGTACGATATCTACACCGCTGACGAGGTCTTCCTGACCGGAACCGCCGCCGAGGTGATCCCCGTGGTCAAAGTGGACGACCGCCCGATCGGTGACGGCGTTCCAGGCGAGGTGTTCAAGGCTCTGCTCGCCGATTTCCGGGTGGAGGCAGCGACGACGGGAACCGCGATATAATGGTCATCGGGCATTAAGGGAGCTTTATCTCTTGCCATCAAGGCCGGGGATTTGAGAGTATGCAGACATGCCAGTTCAAGGAGCCCTAGAGAAATACCGTGTTTGTCACAAAGGCAAGTTTCGTCTGAAAGATCACCCGACTGATGATAAATCCCTCTTTGGCCATGGTAGCAAGGAGGATCATGCGCCGTTTCTTAGCCAGCTCACAAGCGAGCTGAAGGATTTGCAGAACAGGCTCTATGCCGAAGGGAAACACCGTATTCTTGTGGTCATCCAGGCGATGGACACAGGGGGGAAGGACGGCACGGTGAAGAGCGTCTTTTCCAAAGTCGACCCGCAGGGGATTCATGTCGAGCCGTTCAAAAAACCCAACGAGGAGGAGCTTGCGCACGATTTCCTCTGGCGCGTCCACAAGAAGGTGCCGCACAATGGTGAGATTGTTGTTTTCAACCGCAGTCACTACGAGGACATCCTCGCGGTCAGGGTGAAGAACATTTACCCCAAGAGTGTGTGGAAACCCCGCTACCGGCACATCGTCGAGTTTGAGAGGATGCTCGTTGAGGAGGGCACAACCATTATCAAGCTCTTCCTCAACATCTCCAAGGAGGAACAAAAAAGACGCCTTCAGGCCAGGCTGGATAATCCGGCCAAACACTGGAAATTTAACCCGGACGACCTCAAAGACCGCGCCCGATGGGAGGAGTTCCAGGAGGTATACGAGGATGTTATTTCTGAAACGGGAACCAAGTATGCCCCCTGGCACATTATTCCGGCCGACAGGAAATGGTATCGCAACCTCGTGGTCGCACGGATCATGGTCGATACCCTCAAGGAGCTGAACATGGAGTTCCCCATATCCGACTGGATCGCCGAGGACATCATCATCGACTAACTGGCGGGTCGGAAATTCCACCATGCAACAGTGAGTGCCCACTCGTCAGAATTCACCCTGCGCACACAGGGGAAGGGGACGTATGAAATCACCGATGAGATTACCCGCATCGTCGCTGAGGCCGGGGTGGCAACGGGGACGGTCACCGTTTTTGTCCAGCACACCAGTGCCAGCCTGGTGATCATGGAGAATGCCGATCCGTCGGCCCGGACTGACCTGGAGGCGTTTTTCGACCATCTGGTGCCAGAGGATACGCCGTATTTCATCCACACCTACGAAGGCCCCGATGATATGCCGTCCCACATCCGCATGGCCCTTACCCGGAGTAGCGAGGTCATCCCCGTCATCAACGGCCGGATGACACTCGGCACCTGGCAGGGGATTTTCCTGTTCGAACACCGCCGCGCCTCTCACCACCGGAAGGTCAGTGTTTCCGTGGTTGGTGCGTGAGCTGACAGATGTGGCAAGAATGATGGTGGACATCCGCGCCTGATCCTTCACGGTAGGGGTATGTCACATCTTACCCTTGTTTCTAACAGGCTTCCGATCCGCATCAATGACGCCGGTGAGGTTGAGCGCACAACAGGAGGTCTCGCCTCAGCTCTTGAGGGGGCTGGTATCGAAGGCGATTTCTCATGGATCGGTTGGGGCGGCGTGTGCGAGGAAGACCTCGAAGACCCCGAGGCCTACCAGAGACAGCTCGGTGAAGTCGACGTCCAGCCCGTGTTGCTGACTCATGCAGAGTTAAACGGATATTATGAAGGTTATTCGAATTCGACGCTGTGGCCGATGTTGCACTACATGGTGGACCGGGCGAAATTCGATCCTCAATGGATGGATGCATACCGCGCAGTGAATAGGAAATTCGCCCAAGTTGTCGCCCGCGATGCCGACCAGAATGGCCAGGTCTGGCTGCACGACTACCATTTATTCCTACTCCCGGCGATGCTGCGTGCGTTGAGGCCTGATTTGAAAATTGGTTTTTTCCTGCACACGCCCTTCCCGTCCAGTGAAGTTTTCCGTGCCATCCCGGACCGGCAGGAAATTCTCCACGGCCTGCTCGGCTGCGATTTGATTGGCTTCCACACCTACAATTACCTCCGTCACTTCAGGTCGTCGCTTCTGCGTATCCTTGGTATCGAGGGAGACCCGGAGGGGATTTGGCACGGTCGGCGCCAAGTCCGCTACGGTGTCTATCCGATCGGGCACAATCGCACCGGTTTCCACAAGGCCATGGAAAGCGAGGCCTACCGCAAAGCCCTGGCCGAACACGCCGAACGCATTGGCGACGGGAAGTTGTTACTCAGCGTTGAGCGGCTTGATTATACCAAGGGGGTGCCCCAAAAACTCGAAGCGATCCGCCATTTTCTCAAGGAAAACCCTGATCAGAGGTCGAAGGTCAATTTTGTCATTATCGCGGTGCCCTCACGCGTCGGGGTCGAGGAATACGATGAACTCACAGAGATTGTGCAACGTGAAGTGGGTGCGATCAACGGTGACTATGGCGAGGTGGGGCACTCGCCGGTGCAGTTTTTACACCGTGGTTTCCCCATGGAGGAACTCGCCGCCTTTTATGCCTTGGCGGATGTTTGTATGGTGACACCCACCATCGACGGAATGAATTTGGTCGCCAAGGAATATATCGACTGCAAAAGGCAAAAACACAACGCGCGCGCCGGTGTCCTGATCCTCAGTGAGTTTGCCGGGGCAGCACAAGAGATGTCGCATGCTCTTCTGGTCAATCCACACGATACCCACGGCGTGGCCAAAACCGTTGAGCAAGCACTCGCGATGTCTGATACGGAAATGTGGCACCGGGTTCGGGCCATGCAGGACCGGCTGGCGCGTAACGATGCTGGAGCCTGGGCAAAGCGCTTTCTCTCCGATCTCGAAGGCCTGGGCGACGTGGGGACTTCTTCGACTGCCCACGAAACACTCGCCGAGGTCGGTAAGGAAATGATCGAGCGGGTCGCGAAGGGGGAAAAAATCGCCTTGCTGCTCGATTACGATGGCACCCTGCGAGGGTTTGTGGATCGGCCCGAAGATGCAGTCCCCGAGCAGGAGGTTCTGGATTTGTTGGAAAAGCTGAGCAGGCATCCGCAGGTGAATCTGGCCGTTATCAGTGGCAGGCCCAAGGATTTTCTAGAAAAGCATTTCGGGCATCTGGCGATAGATCTCGTTGCGGAGCACGGCTACTTCTGGAAGCGTCTAGGCAGCGATGGTTGGGCGGTGCTCGATGATCGCGCCGACACTTCGTGGAAAAGCGCGGTGCTGCCACACCTTGAGTGGGCTGTGACCCTTACTCCAGGCAGTGGAATAGAGGACAAGAAGTCATCGGTGGTTTGGCATTATCGCCAGGCTGACCCCGAATTTGGCACATGGCGTGCTAAAGGATTGTTGTCCGAGCTTACTTCAATCACCGCCAACCTTCCCGTTTCAGTGCACCACGGCCAGAAAATCGTTGAAATCGCCAGTCAGTTAGTCAACAAGGGGGTGGCCGCCGATTTCCTGATCAAAGACTGGCGGCCCAGTATTGCCCTGGCTGCGGGAGACGATCAGACAGACGAAAATATGTTTGCCATAACACCCCCCGATTCGGTTCACCTGCACACGGTCAAGGTGGGCGGTGGCTCTACCCGCGCTGAACACCGAACCTCCATCTCAGGATTGCGTGCCCTGCTGGCCACGATTGCTTCTAACATATAATGATGACAACTTCACATACGGACGACTACGATTACGGAATCATTGGCAACGGGCGCACCTGCGCATTGATTGACAGTAAGGCGTCGATCGTTTTCCTCTGCATGCCGGACTTCGATTCCGGCACGGTCTTTGCCTCCATCCTCGATGAAAAAAAGGGAGGGCAGTTCGGGCTTTCCATGGAAGGTGGTGAGGCTGTTCGTCAAGAGTATGAACGGCACACCGGTATTCTGGTCACCCGCTTTGAAGGCGATGACGGCGTGTTTGAGGTGATCGACTTCATGGCCCGTTACACATGGGATGGCAAAGCGGGTGCCCAGCATGACGTGTCCAGTGATGTCACCCGTGTACTCAAGCACATTTCAGGAAAACCCAGGCTGCGTGTGCATTATGATCCCCGCCTTGATTACGGTCGGCTCAAGACGGAAAGCCATCTGTTTGATGAATCAAGGATCAAGAGTACGACTACCGGTAAACACCCGGATGGGGAAGACGTCTATGAGTCGTGTTATCTCTACACCGATCTCGAGCCCCAGGCCGTCCTGGATGGCGAGCTGGTCACCCTCGACCAATCGCGGTTCCTCCTGTTAAGCTATAACGACAAGGTGATGCCACCCGACACGGACACCGTGCATCTGATGTTGCAAAGGACGAGATCCTACTGGCTCCTCTGGGCCGCTCGGACACATCGCTGTGATCGTTACAGTGAGCAGATTTTACGCTCTGCCATCACGCTGAAAATGATGCAGTTTTCACCCACTGGGGCGGTCCTTGCAGCGGGAACCACATCGCTGCCTGAAACCATCGGCGAGGAACGCAACTGGGATTACCGCTTTTGTTGGATTCGTGACGGGTCGATGACCGTTTCTGTCCTTCACCGGATTGGCCACCCTCTGATGGCTGAAAAATTCATCGACTGGGTGATGCGGACCGTACCGACCAAGGATGATGCCCTGCAAATTATGTACGGTATCCGTGGTGAGAAGAACCTCACGGAGCATGAGCTCGCTCACTTGTCAGGTTACCACGGCTCTGGCCCCGTCAGGATTGGGAATGCCGCCTATCACCAGAAACAACATGACATCTACGGCATCCTGATGGATGTGCTCTATCAGGACCTTGGAGAACGCAAACGCTCTCCCGAGGCACTCGACCAGATTTGGACCCGTGTACGCTCGATCATTAAATCGGTGGAAAGCACCTGGGAAAAACCCGACCGCGGGATATGGGAGATCCGTGGTGATGAAAGGCACTTCGTTTTTTCCAAAGTCCTGTGCTGGGTCGCGCTGGACCGTGCCATCAAAATTGCCGATATGTTAGGGAAACACGACTGGGCCAAACAGCACGAGGCACTCCGCGATGCTATTCATGCCCATGTCATGGAAAAGGGTTGGAACGATGAGAAGCAATGTTTTACCCAGGCCTACGGCATCACAGACCTCGACTCCGCCAACCTGCTTATGGCGGAATACGGGTTTATCGACCCCAAGGACCCCAGGTTCATATCCACCGTCGAGCGGAGCGACAAAGAACTCTGCCGCGGTGGCCTGATGTATCGCTACCGCAACCAGGACGACTTCGGCGAGCCCAGCAGCGCATTCACCGTTTGCTCGTTCTGGATGGTCAAAGCCCTGGCGCGCATCGGCAAACGCAAACAAGCCCGTGAGCGGTTCGAAACCCTGCTCGGCTACGCCAACCCGAAAGGGCTCTACGGTGAAGACCTGGACTTCGAAAGCAAACGCCATCTGGGGAATTTCCCCCAGGCATACAGCCACCTGGCCCTGATCGACTGCGCTCTCGAACTCGCCGAAGACAGCGGTGAATACCTCATCGAGGCCTGATGATTCAGGCCGGCGCGCCGTATCGAGGCACTTATTCAAAGTGCCCTGGTCGACTGGATCTAGCAACTTAAAATCTCAACTGCGCCATCGCGTCCAAGTCGGTCATCGGTAGGGGATGCAGCGGTTTGTTTGCTTAATTTTTTCTTTGTTCTGCGCGTTCCAACATATCATCCAAATGCTTCCAACGCTTCGAGCGAACCTCGTAGGGTGCATCATCATAGCCAGGATATGGGTGATCCATTAGAAACTGCCGCCACTCCTTTGCATCTTCAACATGCAATTGCTCCCACGAAACGCAGGCACACGAAAAACCTGTGCAAATCGTACCGAATAGAAAAACCAAAAATCTCTGTCTCCATTTGGCCTGACCTTTCAAAGATGTCATCCAAACACCGCCCAATGCCAAAACGCTCGCAAAAACCGACAACCCCAAAAAAGCCTGTGCCAAGCTGAAGGGGTATCCTGGAACCTGCTCATAATAGACGAGTGCTAGATTAGGTCTGGAGAGCACGGGGAGCCCGTAAAAAAACTTGATCACAAAATGGAACCACGTAAACCACCACAAGAATCCAGCAAAAACTATGGACTGTGTCGCCGCATAAGTTGCGTCAAGCTCAATCTCTAACTTTTGAGGGATGCCTACTCTCATTATTAGCTAACTAGGTGTTTAACTAACACCTGTAAACTACGCAATGGCTTTATCCCTGTCCAGAGGGAAAATAAACGCCTTGTGAATTCACGTTGGAAAATGATGCGTTTCGATGACAGGTGCGATGATGGTTGGATGTCGGCTTCCGTGAGTGTGTTGCTGTTTTTAATGGACCCGATGGGCAGCGCGACGGACGATTGCGCGTTTACTTTGGCGTGTTGTCCGGATTTTCCATGGAGGATGCGGCTTCGGTCAACAACGACGCCCGGGTCAGCGCATCATCGAAGGTCGGGCAAAAATTCTCGCGGCGGAAATGATCGATCAAACCGGCCTTGCGCAGCGTCTGGAGGGGCTGCTGGTGGATACCGCTGATCACCACATGTCCACCCCGTTTTTTCATCCGTTCAACGACACTTGCCAAGGCGTTCATCCCCGTGGCGTCGATGGCCGTCACCAGGTGGAGGCGGAGGATAAGAACTTTCGGCCACTCTCCGATGCGGGCCAGCGCATCCTCCATTTGTTCGACCGCACCAAACATAAATGGACCAAACACGCGGTAGACCAATACTCCCTCGGGAATTGTTTTTCCCTGGGCGATATGTTCCGGGCGCTCAAGCATGTCCTCGCTGGTCACGAGGCTGACCTCGGTAGTTTCCGCGATGCGTTTGATGAAGAGCATGGCGGCAAGCACCATCCCGACTTCGATCGCAATCACGAGGTCGAATACAAAGGTGAGTAGGAACGTTGTCAGCAGCACGAGGGTGTCGCTGCGGGGGAGTTTGGCCAGGCGGCTGAGTTCGTGCCATTCTCCCATGCGAAACGCAACCGCCACCAGCACGGCTGCCATTGCCGCCATGGGAATGTATCCTGCAAGCTTCGCCCCCAGGAGGATGATCAGCAGCAGGGAGAGCGCGTGGACCATTCCGGCGATCGGCGTGCGGCCACCGTTGTGGATGTTGGCGCTGGTCCGGGCGATGGCACCGGTGGCCGGAAGTCCACCAAACAAAGGCGAGATGAGATTCGCGATCCCTTGGCCGACCAGCTCGGTATTGCTGTCGTGTCTCTCGTTGGTCAGTCCATCCGCGACCACTGCCGAGAGCAGTGACTCGATCGCTCCGAGAATGGCGATTGCCGTGGCGGGGCCGATCATCTCACGAACCAAGAACCAATCAAATGCAGGCAGGCTTGGTGCTGGTAATCCGCTTGGCAGCGCTCCGGCTCCAAACTTCGTCGCGATGGTTTCCACGCCGGCGTCACCACTCCAGCCGAAGAAATGCACCCACAGAGATGCCGCGGCAATTGCCACGATGGACCCCGGTATCCTGGGGATCTTCAGTTTTGGCCAGAAAAGAATCAACCCAAGGCAAAACACACCCAGTAGCAGGGAACGCCCGTTAAACGAATTCGAGTGATGAAAGAACCACGCTATCCTCTCCACAAATTCCCGGGGTAGGGGGTCGGCTTCCACCCGCAATCCGGCAAAGTCCGGTATCTGTGTCAGGATGAGTGCCGCGGCGATGCCCGTTGTGAATCCACTGGTCACCGGCCAGGGTATGAATTTGACAAGCCGTCCCAGCCCGGAGAGACCCATGAGGATAAGAATGGCTCCCGCCATCGTGGTGGCAACGAGAAGGCCGTGGTAACCATGTTCGGATACGATTAAGAGGATAATCGGCACGAAGGCCGCCGTCGGTCCGCCGATTTGCACACGGGAGCCACCTAGGAACGATATGAGAAAACCGGCTACAATTGCGGTGACGATTCCCAGGGTGGGAACGGGAAAGGGCGTCTCAGCTCCGGCGGGAATACTTGCAATTCCAAGGGCCAGTGAGAGCGGCAGGGCGATCAGCCCGACCGTCAGGCCGGCAAACACCTCGGATGACAAGGAGTATGTCCCTCGTAGAGAGCCAAATAATCCTAAAATCCGGGGGTGATAGAGCCTTCTTTTCTTAGTGCTTTGCATTGAGGCGATTTCCTGGCCGGACTGGCTTTCGACGGACGTTTTGGAACTACGCCATCGCCAGATCACTGTCCAGCGGGAAAACAGAGGCATCGCATTTTCTGGTTGGAAATGTCGTGTTCTAAAACAGGCAATCGTCGCGACATGATTATTGTGAAAGGGCACTTATGGTGCCGCGTATTCTAGATTACCATGAGTGAAAATTCTACCCACCGAAGAACGATTCTAAAAGCTGGCGGCGCACTTGCCGCGACGTCGGTTCTGCCGACAGCCTACGCCGCCGGAAACTCCTCCAATTCTGAAATCAAAGTGGCCCTGATCGGCTGTGGCGGTCGCGGCAGTGGGGCAGCCAACCAGACACTCAGTGTCGAGGGCACCAAGCTCGTTGCCATGGCGGATGCGTTTGAAGATCGTCTCGAGGATGCTTACCAACAGCTCAAGGGCAAATACAAGGATCGTGTCGACGTGCCCCAGGCGCGCAAATTGGTCGGTTTTGACGCTTATAAGTCAGCCATTGACGCGGCGGACGTTGTGATTCTCACCACGCCTCCCGGATTCCGCCCGATCCACTTTGAATACGCCGTTTCCAGGGGCAAACACGTTTTCATGGAAAAGCCGGTTGCGGTTGACGCCGAAGGCATACGCAAGGTGCTGGCCGCCGCCAAGGAGGCCGACCGTAAAAAGCTCAAGGTGGTGGCCGGACTGCAGCGCCGTTATCAGGAGTCCTACTTGCAGACTTTCGAGGAGATCCAGGGCGGGGCGATCGGAGATATCGTTTCCGCGCAGTGTTACTGGAATAGTGGCGGCGTATGGGTGAAACCAAGACAACCCGGTCAGTCGGAAATGGATTACCAAATGAGAAACTGGTATTATTTCAACTGGCTCTGCGGTGATCAAATCTGCGAGCAGCACGTGCACAACATTGACGTGGTCAACTGGTTCATGGGCGACAAATACCCGGTCAAAGCCTACGGCATGGGGGGGCGGGCCCAGCGCGTCGGCAAGGACTACGGTGAAATATTTGACCACCATTATGTGGAATTCAGCTACGATGGCGGAGCGATTCTCAACAGTCAGTGCCGTCACTTCCAAGGAACCCCAAGCCGCGTTTCGGAGCTGATCATCGGAACCAAGGGCACGGCTTCAGCCGGTCTTATCAAGGGCCATGATGGCAAGGTTCTCTTCCGTCACCGTAACCGCAAGGCACCGAACCCTTATCAGGTGGAACATGATGAACTCTACCGCCACATCCGTGAGGACAAGCCGCTCAATAACGCTTACTACGCGGCCAAGAGTACATTCTGTGCGATTATCGGACGTATGGCGACCTACTCCGGTCAGGAAATCATGTGGGAGCAAGCGCTTGCCCAAGGGCCGTCCATCATGCCGGACAAATTGGCGTGGGACGCCGATCCAGGACCCAGGATGGGCCCGGATGGTCTTTATCCCTGTGCGATCCCAGGCAGGAACAAGCCGTTCTAACAATTAGTCCGGCTGGGTTCCCTCCTCGATGAGTTCAAAGAACCCTGCGTTCCGGCGCAGGGTTTCCTGGTAGCTGTATTCGTTGCCTTGAGGCATCACAGTGCCGTCAGTGCCTCTTTACGCGCATGAGGGTATTGTTGCCCCTTGTTGCCCCTTGTTGCGCAGCTTGAAAAACAGGTCAACGAGTTCCTCGCGTTCTCTGCTGGTCATGACGACGTAGCTCATGGTCGGCAATGGTTAGCACAGTTTCCGGTAGTTGTCATATCTGACCGTGATTCCAAGGCTGTCCAGATGTTCAAGCAGTGGCATGACCACTTTGCGGGTCGAATCGAGATCTTGCCGGAGTTCACTGGCGGTGGCTTGGTGGTGCTCGGTGATGAACTGACGCACACGCTCGATCGCATCCTCAAGGGTGTTTTTGGAAATCACCACCTTGGGCTCCAGTTCGATGGCCTGGCCGGAGCGGATCAGGAATTTCATCGCCTGGTCTTCGCGTGCACTTCCCGTGAGCTCGGACTTGTTAGGTGGTTGTAATCCTGTGCGATCCAGGGTGTCGAGTATCGACCTGGCCACGCTTGCCACCTCATCAGGCAAGGTCAGTGTGTGGCTGGGGTGGGCGATGGATTTTTCCGTGATGCGGTACCCCAGTTCGACCATGGCCTCGATCAATGGGGTGAACAGTTTGCCTGGACAAGTGGATTGTTGAGAGAGTGACTCAAGGGGCATGCCCGGGAGATCAGGGTGCTGGTTGTGCCATGCCCGGATGCTTTTTCCCGCGTCATCGATCAAGAGCTTCCACCACTTGGTGTGAATCAACAGGGAGCCGTTCCTGCTGGCGCTGCCCTCGGAAACAAGGTTTTCCAACGTTTGTTGAACCAGCCCGGTGTCGAACGGGTTGTTAGGCAAGGGGTTTTTTGCATCGATGACGTGTTGTTTGTTTAACAACGACCTGATGAGAACCGCAGGATCGTCAGGGGCCTTGGCTCGGGGCAGGAGGAAGTCGGCCCGCGCCTCTGTGCGGAAGCCCTGCCGGGTGGGCAAGGCGTCGAGCACGGTTCCTCCACCCAATGTGCTTTGCTGTGCTCCATCCCGGATCACAACCCGGTCGCCGGTAAGTAAAAACAGCGGTGACTCGAGGCGTAGCTGGGCGAGACATCTCTCCCCCGGATTGAGATGGGTCCTGCCATGTAGAATAACCCGTGCACGGCAGCGTGCCGAGCCATGGTGTAACACGACAGTCTCCATGTGGCGGAGGGCGCGTTGCTTGATGCCGGGGATAGGACGGGCTAGGCGCTGAAGCTCGATGTCGAGGGTTTTTGTGGTAACCCCGCAGGCTGGATGGGCCAGGGTGTTACCGCGTTGGGCACCTGGTTTCCCGGGGGCATCGATCGCTAGGTCAGGCAGGTTGAGGGCCGTGCGCATACCCGGTAGCGCCTGCTCAAGCGGTTCGCTATGGCTTTGGATATAGCGCACCTTGGTACTGAGGCCGAGAGGGTGGAGGGTGAGAGTATCCCCCAGGCTCACATGACCACCGCAGAGCGTTCCGGTCACCACGGTTCCCGCGCCCTTGGGAGAGAAAATCCGGTCGATGGCCAGACGCGGTTTGCCAGTGTCCATCCGGGGCGGGCACTGGCTGATTTTCTCTAACAACGCCAGTTTCAATGCATCGATGCCTGCACCGGTGACGGATGAAACCGGAATGATGGGAGCCTCGGCAATCGAGGTGTCCCGGAGCTCATCACGTAGAACCTCCACGCTGAACGGCACATCGTCGCAGAGGTCGGCCTTGGTCAGGGCAATGACAATATGGGTGATGCCGAGGTAGGTGAGAATGTGCAGATGCTCCTCGGATTGCGGCATCCAGCCATCGTCGGCGGCGATGATAAAGATGGCAAGGTCGAGCGCGCCAACACCCGCGACCATGTTGTTGACAAAATCAGCGTGTCCGGGGACGTCAACAATGCCGATCTCATAGTGCTCGTCTCCATCTGCAAGCGACAAGTGCGCAAATCCAAGCTCGATGGTCACACCCCGTGCCTTTTCCTCGGGGAGACGGTCGGGGTCGGAGCCGGTAAGGCATTTGACCAGCGATGATTTACCGTGGTCAATGTGACCAGCCGTACCGAGAACGAGGTGATGCATGCGCCGAAGTTCGGGCATTGTGGATCAAGAATCAAGAGCCAAGAGCTACCGGCAAGGAACAATTCGTGCTGAGGCTTACCTCATCTTCGTGCTTGGGAAGTTGGCTCGTCACTCGCGCCATGCTGAAGCGCAGCCCACCTCCTCCGTCGGGCTGACAAAGAGGATCCGTGCATGGCATCCCGCGGTGGGGCTTCATCATGCAGGGAAGAAGATACAAGATGTGCAGCTGCGCTGAAGGGAAAGTCGGCCCTCCTTCGCGCAAGGCCAGGGCAGGGTAGGCCTCAGCACTCCAGGTGACCTGTGACGATCAGCGGATTTTTTTACGGGTTTCGTTGGCTTCGTGATCGTAGATATGAAAATCGATGCGGCTGAAGGCGGAGAGGTCGAAGGTGACATCCCCCAAGGCCTGGCTGTAACCGGAGATCCTCCCCTCTTTAAAGGTATCGAGTTTCAGCGTGACAAATCCCCCGGTGTGGAACCATGCCCTGACATCCTCGCTGTATTTTTTGGGCTCTTCACCCTGGTCGCCGAGGCTGAGGGACTTGATTCTGTCGATAGGAATCCGGATGGGGGTAAATTCGGTCTCGATGATCATACGCCCCTCGGCATCGACTTTTCCGATGGTGCCCGGAACTTCATCGCCGTTGTTGAGAATGATCTTGTGCGGGGGTTCCTTCGCTTCGCTGGCAGCCTCGTCGGCTTTATCGTCTTTATCGGCCTTTGGATCTTTTGCGTCTTCACCGTCCGCTGCTTTTGCCTGTGGTTTGACCGGATCCTTGGGGAAAGTGGTTCCATTCCATGGCGTGACCGTGATACCTGAGATTTCCAGGGGGTAGCGGTCTTCGGCGACAAAGGACAGGCCGGTGCCCAGGTTTTCAGGGTCTGGGTTTTCCGACTGGAGCATGCAGGCTTGCAGGCCGTTGATGTAAATCGTGATGGCGCCGGTCTTGCGGTTCACAAAGACATCGAAATGGGCCTGGTTCTCATCGGGGGGACCGGCGATCTGTTTCCAGCGTCCGCCACCCAGGAGCCGTGCGCCGCCAACGCTTTTTCCTCGTGTGCGCATGTAGGCGTATGAGCGGTTGATGCTGACCTCGTAATAGGCATCGGGGTTGGTTGATTTGACATCGCTTGAGTAGACTTGGAATTTAAAACGCATCGTGCTTTTCCATACGGCATCGAAGCTGATGTGTGATTTTTCGCGTAGGCCGATGTCGCGGCCAATCGTGCCGGCGGAAGCTGAGACGAGGGAGCCGTTTTGAAAACTCCAGGAGTCGTCCTCACCAGCCACAGACCATTCAAGCATGCTGTTAGGACCGTAATAGTTGCCCGGGGTATTGCTGATGATTTTAAGTGATTGGACCATGGACCGCTTGAGTGAAATCACACCGCCATACCAGGTATCCAGCTTGATGCTGTCGGGCGTGAGTTCCTTGAGTTCCCCGAGGATGGTATCCCCCGTGGATTCGCGGAACCGGGTTTGCAGTTTGATCCGGGCAACGGTTTTGGCCTTGGGTTGTTCTTTCCAGCTATCGAGGTTGATGGAAAGCACATTGGCGATGGGAAAGCTGGCGGTTTGTTTCAGGCTATCCGAATCGAACAGCAGGTGTTGCTCGGCATTGATCGACTGAGGAAGGCCGCTGAGCTTGTCACCATTGGTAAGGTAGAGCCGTGATTTTGGTTTGGCGGGTTGCGCCGGTTTTTTTTCATCCTCGGCTTTTTCGACGGCATCGACCTTGATGTCTTTTCCATCGGCCTCTGGTTTGAGTATTTCGCCGACGGCAGGCATCGGGCCGATGGCAAGCGAAGCAACAGCCCAGATCAGCGGTGATGCCAAGGTGTCTGATAAACGGAAGATGGTTGGTTTCATGGGGAAATCAGGAGTCGGGGAATGATGTGGGATGTGGGTCAAAGGCGCTGTCTGGTCGGCATTACTTGCTGGTTTTGCCGTTTTTGCCGTTTGGTGCGGCGGAGCTTTGGCTGATGTATGACAAGGCCTTGGGAGAGAGTGTGCATGGCCCGAGGATCGGGTGGTTACTGATGAGCTTGCCGTCAACGAGTTTGGGGTTCTCCAGTTGCAACTGTCCACCGCCGTCGACAATGGCGGTGAAGGTTGATTTGGCAAACACCGGTGCATCCTCGGCTTGGGCGAAGAGGAGGGAGCTGATACGGCGGTCGGGCACACGCAGCGGTTTGTCGGCGTGTTTGACATCGAGCACGACCATACGGTGATCAGCCTCGGCCTGGCTGATGGAGGCGATGGTGCCGGACATTTTTTCACCTTCACTGTCGATCAGCACATCGGTCTGGACGGGGGCGGCCTTCTCACGGTGTCTCGGCAGCGAGCCGTCATTGAGCGCGGTTACGGTGATGTCACTGATCATGCAGCCACCCTTTCTGCTGGTGCGGTTGTTGAAGATGATGTAGCTGCCTTTTGATCTGGCAAAGGGATCAGGCCAGGTGCCGATAAGTTTGCTGTCGACGTAAAGCGAAACCAGGCCCTCGGTGCGGTTGACACGGAGGTCGATATTGATGTTCTGGTCGCTTATCGAAGTGGGTTTGATACTGAGGTTGGCGATGGGGGCGGCAGGTTGGCTGGCATTCTCATACCGGCGGATCTGCATGCCTGCTGAGTTGAAGAGGAGCTCATAGGTGTCCTGCTTGGTGGTGGGGGAGTCATTCGCAGCGCAAAAGCGGAATGCGAAATTGGGTGTTTCCTTCCATGCCAGGTTGAAGCTGAACTTCACGTTCTCGGGGAGATCGAGTTTTTCGGCCAGGGTGCCCGTGCTGTCGGATGAGTAGGTTTTCCCTGAAAACGTCCAGTTTCCGTCATGCTTGCTCCAGCTATCGACCGCTTTTTTCCCTACAAAGACCGTCTGCTCCTTGGTGAGTCCGAACTGGAGGGCCCGGATGTTGTTGCGGGGGATGCTGAACTCCCCGGCAAACCATGTGGTGATATGGAGTTGCTTCTCATCCATCGACAGCACTTGGCAGGGGATGACATCATTGTTGGCCAGAGTCAGGCGCTCGGTATGGACCGGATTGCCTCCCTCCTGTTTGGAAAATGCCATCTTACTGATGGATTCCGCCTTGATCTCAAGAGGCGTGTGGGCAAGTGGAGAGCGTAATACGACCAGACCCTGGTCCAGCGACTGGATGGTTCCGGTGAGTGTGTCCCCGTTGCTGAGTTCGATGGTGTCGCCCGATACCTCCGTCATGGACGAGGTAAGGGCGCATGCAGCGATGGCCAGGGCTGCGAGGGCGGAATACGCGTGCAGCCCTGTAATGAATTTGTTAGAAGTTGTCATCCCAGATGTCGAGTAGGCTGTTTTGGTGTGAAAAATCGATGATGTTGACGTAATTGGTATTCAGGTTGACCTCGCCGAGGAGATCGGAGAGCAGCTTGGTGTTGCCATTTTCCCCTCTGCTGGGGACACCTGATATCCTGCCATAGGGAGGAACGTAGAAGTAGACGGACTTGTCATTGTCCTGGTCCGGAATCTTGCGATAGCGACTGGATGCAAAGTGCACCTCCTGGACCTCATTGGCAGGGATGGTGAGTTGGTTATTGTAGCTGCCAAGAAAGGAAATCCGGCCATCCTTGAGATGATTGAAGGTGCCGGAGAAGCGGTCGACCCCATTGGCAAGGAGGATCACATCCCGGTCGGGCGTGCGCATGCTCTGGGCGGAGTCCTTGAGGCCGTTCCAATTGGAGATGACAATATCACTGACCCGGAGCTCCGCATTGCTGTAGCGCAGGTTACGGAAGGCGAGGGCCTTTCCCAGCCCCTCATACTTGTCACCCAGGTTCCATTTTATTTTGAAGAGGCCATCGAGGTACATCAGCAGCTGCCTATTGGCGCGGTCGATTCTAAACTCGAACTGGGCTTCTTCCTGGCCAGACAAGTTGAGGCTGACATGGGCGTCATCGATACGCGTGTTGTTGGGTTTGCCCTTTTCATCGAACGTGCAGCTGTAGAGGGTGGCGCTATGGGTGGAAATGCTGACCACATAGGCGTGGCCAACAGTGGCTGCCATGTTGTTGCGGGCGTCCTCCTTGCCCTCGTAGGCGGGGGGGGCGAAGTCCGCGTGTAAAGCGACATTGCAATAGAGGGCACCGCGCCACGCGAGTTTGAATGCCAACCTGCACTTGTCCGGCAGGGCGTTCTCGCGGACCAGGTGGCTGTATTTATTGCTGCCCGCATACCAGGCAGTGGCAATGTGTTTCCAATCGGTTTCCTCCTTGTTGTTGCCAGCCTGCTCCTCGCCTTTTTTCTGTTCCCCGGACTTGTCCTCATCGTCGTTTTTGGGCTCGGGTGGGTTGACGATTTTCCAACCATCGGTACTGAGCGGACCATAGTAGACGAGTTTGCCACCATAGGGGCTTGGGGTGATTTGTGAAACGGTGTCACGGGGAATGTTCAGGACCCCGAGATGATTGGTGGTGAGCTTGACCGTCTTGTCATCGGCAGAGGAAATCACGCCGGGAATAACGTCGCCATTGATCAGGGTGATGGTGGAGTTCTGTGCTACCTTTTGGTGTCCCTGGCCGCCATTGAGAATGATGCGGTGGGTTTTCTTTGTGGAGAATTCAATCGGTCCGGTAGCCTCGGGGTTTTTCCACAGCATGGTGTGATCCTTGCCGAAGCCCAGGAACGAGCCATGCAGGGTGTCGCCGTTGGTAAAGCGCAACAGATCATGTCGCGTGGCATTCCCGGCGGCAGGGCTGGCTGCCGGTTGTGTGTGGGCAGCCTGGTCCGGTCCGGCCTGGCAGTGGATCGAGATGGCAGTAAAAACAGCGGTGGTGATGAGGCGTCTCATTTTTCGTAGATGGGAAGAAAGCGGTAGTTCAGAGCGAGAGAGAGCAGGGCGCCTGCGGTGCTGAAGGCGTTGCCATGGTTGCCCGCAAATGATCCGTCGGGCAGTTGGATGGCGGAGAGCAGGCGGATGTTGTCTTTATTCCATGCCTGCCAGAGTCCCTCGTCAGCCTGGAAGAGGGCTTGGGCCATGTAGTAGCGGAAATAAAAAGGATAGGTGCCGTCCTGTGCCCGGATGTTCTGTTTCAGGTATTCCGTCGATTTGGCGTAGCCCGCCTCGTCCTTTTTCTTCGCTAACGAGTAGCAAAGGGAGCCAATCGCGGTGAGGGTGAGTCGGCCACCGCCCTTGGAGGTGTAGCCGTATGAGCCGTTGGAACTGCGGCAGCTCTTCATGTAGGCAAGACCCTTCTCGATGGCTGCGTCTGGAACCGGGATGCCGGCATTGCGTGCTGCGAGCAGGGCGACGATTTGGCAGCCTGACACCGTGGTATCGGCGTGGCGGGTGGTCGGGTCGTAGCGCCACCCGTGACGGGGGTTGTTTTTTTGCGCCTTGAGAATCAGATCCACGGCCTTTTTCAGCGCCGGGGCGATGCGTGGGTCATCGACCATGCCGTAGCACTCGGCGAGGGCCAGCGTGGCGAAGCCGTGGTCATACATCTGCGGTCCCATATAGCCGTCCTCGCCCTCTTTCTGTTTTTTCAGGATAAAACCGAGCGACTTGCGGATTTTCTGGGCGTATGGGCCATGGTTCGGGTCCTCCCCGTGGGCGAGGAAGGTGAGGATACACAGTCCGACCACACCGGGGCGCGCGCTACTGCCGCCGCCCCATGAACCGTCGGCATCCTGCGTGTTGGAAAGATAACGCAGGCCGCGGGTGTAGATGGTTTCCACCTGTGCCGGAATCACATCGTTCTGCCGGCGTGGCATCGACTGGGCGTTAACCCCGGAAGGGGCCAGTGCCAGCAATGATGGGATTAGGGTGAGGGCGGAAAGCGTGTGCGTCAGGGTGCGGTGTTTGCGTGTGCGGGGAATGACTTTCATGGGCGGGGCATGGGAAATTGGGATTTCGAGTATGACGAAGGGCGGGGATACTCAGGGCTTTGTGGATTTTTGCGCGGCACCCTTGTTATAGGCGTCCATCGCTTTCTGGAATTCGCGGGGCAGGGCGCTGCCGGCGCTGCCGGAGTTTTTGGGCACTCGGCGTTCGGCGTTTTCGGCGGTGTTATCGGGAGCGCCTGTTTTTCCACCGGCCTCACCACCACCGCTGCCGCCTTGGCCAGGCTGGTCGCCGCCTTTGCCGGGCTCTTTACCTGGCTCCTTGCCTTCGCCAACATCCTGGCCGCCGTTCATCATGTTCTGGAGCATCTGAAGCATCGATTCCATGCTTTTCTGACCGCCCTCACCACCGCCTTTCTGTTGTTTCTTTTTCGCGGCTTCGAAGATTTTTTCGATCACTTCGGTTTCAGTGGCGATAGTGGCACCGTCGGTTTTCTTCTGTTCGAGAAGGTCGGTGGCGTCGGCCATGATGACTTCGATTTCGCGCAGAAGCTTGATGACTTCATCATCGGTTTGTTCATCGATGAGATCCTGCACGTCGGCAGAGAGCTCGTCCTGCTCGGTGGAGAGTTTTTTGGCTCCTTGTTCGTGTTTTTCGAAGCCCTTGGTGATGTCTTCCTGGCTCAGTGCGGCCTTGTCCCTGGCTTCGCTTGCTGGATCGGCGAGCGCCACAGGCATGGTGAGAGCTGTGCAAATAAGTGCGAGTTTGGTGATATTCATAGGAGTCACGCGGTTAATAAGTGGGGATGGCTGGTGGATCAGGGAGTGGGAATGCCGGGAGTGGCGGGTGCGCTTGGCTTGAGTGTCCGGCGGAGGTCTTCCAGCGAACGGGTGCGGGCACGGATGTCTTGTTCTTTCTGGATCATCCGCATGACCTTGAGCATGAATTCAAAATCCTTTTCTTCCTGCGGGCCGCCACCGCCGCCGCCACCGCCGCCGTCGTCTTTTTTGTTCTGGCCATCAAGCTCCTTGGCCCATTTCCTGAGTTGTTCGGCCCAGTGTTTGGATTCGCCGATGGAGGTGAATGAGATGTTGCTGGATACGCGGGTAGCGAGGGCTTCGAGCTCTTCATCGATGCGCGACGCACGCATGGCATCGACGAGTTTCTTGTGCTCGTCTTTCTGGGTGCGGGTGTAGTAGTTCTCGAGGTCCTCCTGGATCCAACGGACGTCAGCGGCGGTTTGGCGTTGTTGGTCATAGGCCGCCTTGATGGCGCGTTGTTCGACGGGATCGAGGGAATCGTAGTCCTGGCCGATGATCTTATCGATCAGGTCGATAAAGGTGGACGCGATGCCGTCCTCCTCGCTGGCGGCGCGCTTGAGCCGATTGACAAAGGTGCTGGCTTCGAAGTTCTGGTTGGCTTCGTTGGCGTCCTTGAGTGCCTGTTTCATTTTCTCGAGGGCCTTTTTTTGTTCTTCGATGGCATCTTTGAGGTCCTGCTCGGATTTTTCCTTGGTGTTACGCTGGCTTTGCGCGTCCTGGAGTTTTTGCTCAACCTTGGGAAGGTCTTCCTTGGAGAGTTCCTTCATGGCCTGCAAAGCCTTGGCCATTTTCTGGAGGGCCTCTTTGTCAATGTCCCCATTGCGCACGGCGTCCTTGAAGAGCTGCTCCATTTTTTTGGAGAGCTCCTGCATGCGCTCCTTGTTAGCGCGCTCGGCGTCTTGCTGGGCCTCGAGTTTTTTCCTGGCCTCATGCGACTGCAGGTCTTTGTCCTTGTCGCGCTCGATGCGTTGGTTCTCATCATTGAGGTTTTGCTCCTTCCTCGCGATGTCCTCAAGCTCGCCGATGGCGCGGTCGAATTCGTTTTTAAGCACTTGTGCGTGTTCGTCGCGGGTCAGGATGTAGAGGACGATGGGTTCGGAATAGACGCGGCCACGGCCCGGTTTGTAGTCCTCGGTCCACGAGCGCAGCAGGATTTTTTGAGGTTCGATACCAAGGTTGGCGGGTGAGAATGAGAACGGTTTGTTGAGATTGGTGTGTGTCGGGCTTCCTTGTTCGATGGTAAGTTCGCCCTTGGCCGGAGTGCCTCCGGTGGGTTTGGTGAACTCGCCTTGCCACGAGATACCGCACGCCTTGAGTCCGTAATCGTCCTCGGCAAGGACTTCAAACTCGATGGTCTCTTCAGCGAGCATGATGTGTTGCCTGTCGACGCCCTGGATGTAGGTCGAGGGAATTTGGTCCTGGGTGGTTTCGATGCGCAGCTTCAGGGGGGGGTCGGCCTTGAGCCCGTAGATGTCTTGCCACTGCATGGGGATGACCAGTGAGTTTGAGCCAACAGTGATCCCGGGGGTGGTGATTTTTCTTCCATCCACCTTGAGGGCGATCTTGCGTGGTGGCGCCACTTTGTCTGGTTCGGTCGCTTGAGCGGTTTCGGCAGGGCCTGGCTCCGGGGTTTCAGGGGTCAATGCGTCGCCGGGTTCTGGCTCGATGGTTTTGGGGAGTGTGATGACCTCGGCATCAGCAGCGGAAAGCGCCCGTGTGGCGGTGGCCTGGATCTTGATGTCGCTGCCTTCAAGGACGGTCATGAATCCGGAGCGGAGGTCGGCACTGATGTCGGGACGTTCCAGATAAGCGGGGAGTTTCACTGCGGCGCGGATATTTTCCACGGCTGGGCGGATGACGGGTTCGAATGGCAGACTATGCCTGGCGTCGTCGACTTCGAGCCGGAGATTGTCCTGGGCGCGCTGTCCTTTGAAGTTGAAGGTGTAGGCATTATCGACCAGCCGGGCTTCAACCCACTCGCCGTTGCCGTAGCGTGCTCGTGCGGTTTCTGGGGATCGGTGGGTATCCTTTGCCAAAGGGATGGTCAGGCTAAAGGCTTCGCCGTAGGGGATGCGGTGAGGGGTGCTGATGCCTGAGAGGTCCAACTGGGTGAAGGTGTAGCGTTCCGTGCTGGAAAGCGGCATAAGCCAGCGCTTGAGGGCGTTGATGCCGGCATCGGGGACACTGACGAGAGTGCCCACCGCGATAATGAACAGCGCCAAAACGGCGAGCGACCACTTGCGGTGGCGTGCAGCTGGCAGTGCATTGTCGAGGTTCCGGCTTGCAGCCTCGGCGGCAACGGTGCGCATGGCGGCGGCACGTAGGGCTGGTGACAGGGTGTCTTTTCCTTCTGTCTGGTCTTGCAGCTCCACGGCCCCGAGGAGGCGGTCGCCCAGTTTGGGGAAGCGGCGCGAGATAAGCCGTGCGAGTTGGTTTTCCCGGCGGTGGCCATAAACCCAGCGGTGGATCCAGTAGGGGGCAAAGAGGGCGAAGAGAGAGACTCCGACTACGAGAATAACGAGGCGAATGGTGTTGGGTGTCTCAAGGAAGCGGTCAAGCCCGAAGACCAGCAGGAATGAGAACAGGAGGCCGAAAAAGCCCGCGAGGATGGCTTCGGCGATTTTGATGTGCCAAAGGCGTTTTTTAAACTGCTCCAGTTGAATACGCAAACCCTCGGGAATGGGTGCTTGGTGGGGCGGTTGGTCAGGTGTATGATTCGCGGGCATGGAGCTTGGGTGAGGCGGTGAATGAGGCGGTGAATGAGGAGCTGGTGGAGGAGCGTTAGGTGTAAGTCTCGTCGAAGTAGGCGGCTTGGGCAAATGGTATTGCTAATGGTATTGCTAATGGTATGACTTCCAATTGGAGGAAGCTGTCATGGACTTAGTTCCATATCCAGCGGATTTTGTCATAAAAGTAACGGCGTCAGCGGGGATTTTTTGTCCATAAATATCGATTTATTGGAGTCATGGTGGATTTTACAGCCAATCACATCCTCAATCCGCTGAGTGCCGGGCTGTTTGTTCGAGAAATTGCTTGCCATCAATATGGGTTGGATGGCATTCGGTCAGCCGCTTATCACAGCATGCGGTATATGGGCTTGCAATCTGTGTTAGCAACCATTATTGCCCAGCCAGATTTTGAGAGATTTGAAAACAGAGCCTGCGTGGACGGAGGCGGATACGGGTATGCCATTGCCAAAGACGCAGCATGCCTGTTCCGTATGCCTGCCTACGTGGGACTCCGTGCTTGGTTACGAGGAAAAGCGCGATAAGGTGATACGCCGTTTGCTGGCCGGATACCCCCGGTTTTTTCTCCATCCGTCAACGACGAGATTGTTCGCCGAGGCGACCCAGGCATTGGCTGACAACGGCTCGAAGGTGGTGGTCTTCCCCAGCCGTGATGCCGCGCAGCGGGCGCAGCGGTATGTGGAAAAACGCAGTGGTTCGGCGTCGAGGATCGCGAGTTATGAAGGGCTTCAGGCATTGATCGTCAGCGAGGCGGATTTACCGGTCGCGATGGAATACTGGCGATATACGGGTGAGATTGTAGGCAGCCGACAAGCCGAGCATGTTTTGAATGGGGAGGGAGGCAAGGGCTTTCCAACCGGCAGTCTCCGCAAGCGGATTGCGGAGTTTGGCAAATTTGCTCCGCAGAACGTGTTCCTCTATGAAAACGGCATGGCTGGAGTTTTTGCGACCCACCGTGCTATTAGCCAGCTGCTTCCTGGTCGCAAGACCTTGCAACTTGAGTTTCCCTACGTCGACACGATGAGGGTGCAGAATCATTTTGGGAATGGCGTGGTGTTCCTCAACGAAGCTGCGGGTGAGTCATTGGAGGAGGCACTGAGACGTATCAGCAAGGGGGAGTTTTCCGCCGTTTTTTGTGAAACTCCCGGCAATCCGCTGTTGCGGACCGTTGACCTCGAGGCCGTTTCCCATGCTTGCCGGGAAGGCGGCGTGCCGCTGGTGGTCGATGACACCATCTGCTCGGTTGCCAATATCCAGGTGGATCAGTATGCCGATATGATCACCACCAGCCTGACCAAGTGGATGTCAGGAAAAGGTGATGTCATGGCGGGCCAGGTGACCTTGTGCCCCGGATCGCCGATGTATTCTGACTTGCGTGAGTTTTTTGAACGTGATTGCCCAGGCGGCTCACGCCTCTATGCATCTGATGCGCGGGTGCTGGCCCGTAATATCAGTAGCTTTGCGCGCCGGATGAGGGAATCGAATGCCGGGGGCGAGGCACTGGCTGATTATTTGATCACCTGTCCCGCCGTCGAGGCTGTCTGGTATCCTAAGTACACAACGACCACGCAATACAATGCCATCAAACGCAAGGGTGGGGGCTTTGGTGGGCTGATTTCCTTTGTATTGAAAAACCGGAAAAAATCAGCCAGGTTTTTTGATGCCCTGAGGTTGTCCAAGGGGCCGAGCCTGGGGACTGATTTCACCTTGGCGTGTCCATACACCCTGCTGGCTCACTATGATGAGTTGGAATGGGTCGAGGGCTGTGGGGTCGACAGGCATTTAATCCGGATCTCGGTGGGCTCGGAAGCACCGGACGACCTGATTGCCCGTGTCAGTGATGCCATCGAATCCATCTGACGAGGCCTGGATTGATGGGCTCGACGGGAGTCGGCCTTGGGGCCGCTCCGACAGCTGTTTAGCGGCTCAAATACGTATCTTGCAAAGATGGAACGTTTTTTGCTGCGAAGGGGAGATAGAAGGCTGTGGACCTGACAAACCGGTGAAACATTAGTAAAATCATTAAGGTAATAACAAAAAACACTTGAAAGCTCTGATTTCCCAGAATAAAAAGGGTTGCAAGCCTGCGGGAAAAGCACTATATGACGCCGCCCCTAAAAAAGACCCCCTTTCGGAAAAATACACCCCATCCGCCCCGGAGCCTCAAACAATGGAGGCGCGGGTGGACGCAACGACAGATACCCAGTTAACAAGAACAACAATATGGCCAAATCAAAAACAAGATTAGCTCTGCGTGTGAATGAAGAAAACCCCAACCATCACCTGTGGAACAACCGCGGTGTGTGGTGGTGCCACCTCACGGTGCACAAAAACGACGCCACCTCCGAGCGTCTCAGGTTTTCCCTGAAAACACGTGACCTTGATAGCGCCCGTGACCGTCGTGACCGTATTCTCCGCGACATCGCCGAGCATTACGAGATCGCGGCATAAATCCGCTTTCCTATACGTTCAATCAATTGCTGTAAGCCGCGGCAGTGGCAGCATTACATGGATGCGGTTGACGTTGTAAGGCAGCGGCACGGTTGGTGACATTTTTCCAAAGCTGATGGTTTGGAAGGGTGTGGGATTGTAGACATTGTCTCATATTGTCTCATATTGCCACTTCTCATTCGCCGCTTCGCTGCTAAATTCCCCATCCATGGCGCGAGAATACAGGATAAAATCTGGTAAACAGACAGGCGGTAACCCGTCGGGGATCGATTATGCAGCCGAACTCAACGAGCAACAGTACGCCGCGGTGAGTTCCCAGCCCGGTCCCGCCCTGGTCATTGCCGGTGCCGGGTCCGGAAAAACCCGTACGCTGACCCACAGGGTAGCCTATCTTCTCGATCAGGGAGTCGATGCGGGCAATATCCTGCTGCTGACATTCACCAACAAAGCGGCGCGTGAAATGCTGGAGCGGGTCGAGCAGTTGGTGCCACAGGATATCAGCAACCTCTGGAGCGGCACCTTCCACTCGATCGGTAACCGCATCCTGCGCCGGCACGCTGATGACCTTGGCTTTACCCGGTCGTTTTCCATCCTCGACCGGGACGACCAGAAGTCCTTGCTGACCGAAGTGGTCAAGGGACTCAACATCCATACCGGTGGCCGGCGTTTTCCGAAGGCCGACTTGCTGGCTTCCATTTTCAGTCTGGCGGAAAATACCTACGAATCGCTCGATGATATTATCGAGCTCCGATATCCCCACCTTGAAGAGTGGCTGGAGGAAATCAAGAAAGTCCGCAAGGGCTACCGGAAGAAAAAGAAGGCCACCAACTCGATGGACTTTGATGACCTTCTCATCCAGACGCTCAAACTCCTGCAGGAACATCAGGACCTGCGCCAGCTCTATCAGAAGAAATTCCGCCACATACTCGTCGATGAGTATCAGGATACTAACAAGGTGCAGTGCGATCTGATCGATCTGTTGGTCGGTGAAAAACAATACCTCATGGTCGTGGGCGACGATGCCCAGTCGATTTACTCGTGGCGTGGTGCCGATATGGCGAACATCCTCAGTTTTCAGGAGAAGTATCCTGCTGCCCAGGTGTTTAAAATCGAGACCAACTACCGGTCGGTTCCCGAGGTGCTCGAGCTGTCGAATGCCGCGATCCGTCCTAACAAAACCCAATTCGAGAAAGAGCTCAAACCCGCCCGCGAAGGGGGGGCGATGGTGCCGGCGCTGGTGGCGCTCGATGACCCGTCGACCCAGGCCGGGTTTCTCGCTGAGCGGATCGACGAGTTGATCGGTGAGGGGATTGAACCCAACGAGATCGCCGTGCTCTACCGCGCCCACTACCAGAGTATGGAGATCCAGATGGAGCTGACGCGCCGCGATTTGCCCTTCCAGATCACCAGTGGGCTGAGGTTTTTCGAGCAGGCCCATATCAAGGATGTCTCGGCGATGATTCGGTTTGTGGTCAATGGCCGGGACGAAGTCAGCTTCAAGCGCTTTGTTTTGCTGCTGCCGGGGATTGGTTCGAAAACAGCCGACAACCTCTGGCTTGCCTGGGCGAACTCCGCCGCCGGGCAAAGTGTCGAAGTCCCCGTGTCGTTTTCCGAAACCTTGCTCACTTTCCGCGTGCCGGCAAAAGCGAAGGACACCTGGGAGCAGCTCTGCCACACCCTCGATGAACTTGCACCGGGCGGTGAGTTCGAGCGACCGTCGAACATGATTTTCAGCATCCTCGAGGGTGTCTACGAGGACTACATGCGCGGCACATTCGATAACTACGAACACCGGAAGCAGGACATCGAGCAGCTCATGCAATATGGTGAGAACTACGAGGACGTCCTCGAGTTTCTCGCCCAGCTGTCGTTGATGTCATCGGTCGATGGCGAGCCTGACGGCAAACCGGGCCGGGGTGGAAAGGACGGGAGAAAAGACGACAGCATCATGCTCTCATCCATCCACCAGGCAAAGGGGCTGGAGTGGAAGGTGGTGTTCGTGGTTTGGCTTGCCGACGGCATGTTTCCTAACAGGCGTGTGATCGATTCCGGAGACATGGAAATGTTCGAGGAGGAACGCAGGCTGTTTTACGTGGCTGTCACCCGTGCCAAGGACCAGCTCTATCTGACTTATCCGATGACCAACCCCAAGAGTTACACCGGTGAATACATGACCAAACCCTCCCGTTTCCTCGATGCCATTCCCACTGACCTGACCGAGGAGTGGCAGGTGTCGGCCTGGTGAGGGAACTTAATGTTTGCAGGTGTGCCATGGTTGGCGATGCTGTTGCTCCTATGACCCGCAAACCTTATCTCATTATCGTGCCCATCGTGGTGGCCATTTTCGCCGCCATTTTCATCATGGATGTCAAGCGGATGAGGGGGAACGAGCTGAGTCGTGCTGCTGATACGGGTTCGGCATCGAGTGCCGGGGTTTCAGTGGGGGATGATGACGCGGCAGCCCGACCCGCAAAGCGCAAAGCGCGTGAGGCCATCGCGCCTCCACAAAAAATCCGTACCGATAGCGGCTTGATCTATCAGGTGTTGAAAAAGGGGAACGGGGCCTCGCCGGGGCCGACGGATAAGGTCAAGGTGGTCTATCGAGGATTTCTGATAGACGGTACGGAGTTTGATAGCTCCCCAGGTGACCAGCCTATTTCGTTTCCACTCAACCAGGTGATCCCAGGCTGGACCGAGGGTCTGCAATTGATGTCAGTGGGAGCCATCTATCGATTTACCATTCCCCCCGGACTTGCTTATGGTAATCGGGCAGCTGGGGATAAGATACCCCCTGACTCAACACTGATTTTTGAGGTGGAACTGATCGCGGTGGAGCAGTGATGTTTGTCTGTGACGTTGGTGCACTCTATGTTGTGAGGAAAGATACTGGTGTAGTCATGAAAACAGAAAAAAGGGGGAAGGCGGTCCAGGATGGGATTTGTTGCATGCCGTGTATTTGACGGTTTGAAATGAGAGGGGATTGAATGAATGCAACAAATCTCTTCCTGGACCCTTATTGGCCCGTGACGAAGGAACCAATCTGCCGGAGCTGCGTCCGGTGCCGCTGTGGAAGGGACCCCTTCGGGGAAGGCAGCCACAATCAGGGAGAGACTTGCACTCGCAAAGCTCGCCCGTGCGCACCACCCCTCATTACGCCCGTTGTGCGATGTCAGCCACAGCACGACGCGTGCCAGTCCGTCGGCGGGGTGCCGGGCTCGGCGGCAGTTAGACAGCTTTCGCGATTGCGACTAGAGTTGAAAAGGTTGATATTTGGGAGGCTAACATACATATCTAACAATCCCCCAATCCACAATCCACGGACTGACCCCTCTCTGCAAAACTACGTTTTGTTTTCTCGAAAACGAAACGATACGTGCCCATTGCCGCCGTGGGGCGGCGGGTCAAGTGGAATAGTGGTCTGGAGTAGAAAAGGTTCCACTTGATGCGGCGACACGCGGCGGCGGCGCGAGCCATTCGACTCCTTTCGCCCTTGCTGGTTGCCGATGCGCGCTCTGGAATGGTTGCTGCAGGTGGCGGGGCGGAGCCGTGGTGTGAGGGACGAGCACGACGGCGGAGCGGGGTGCGGAGCGTGGTTGGGGCGGAGGCGAAACCGCCCCTGCGGTGCAGCCGGAGCCGGGGGGTGTGTGCATCTCTCCTGCCGCTCCGGCAGGTGTGATGCGCGGCGCGGAGCCTCATTCTGTTGGACGCGACGTTAGGAGCCTGATTCCGGACTGGCGCGGGGCGTGCGGCTTACTTCGCACAACTGCGCGTAATGAGAGGTGGAGGACGGGGCGCAGGCGGTGAGCGTGCCCCCCGAAGCCTCGGCGGAGGGGGGGAGCGATCTGCCGGAGCTGCGTCCGGTGCCGCTGTGGAAGGGGCCCCTTTGGGGAAGGCAGCCACAGCTTCAGGCACCACCCCTCATTACGCCCGTTGTGCGATGTCAGCCAAGCACGACGCGTGATCAGGCCGTCGGTGGATGCCGGGCTCGGCGGCAGTTGAACAGCCTCCCGCGTCAGCGGCTAGCATTTGAAAGGTTGATATTTGGGAGACTAACATACATATCTAACAATCCTTCAATCCACAATCCACGGACTGACCCCTCTCTGTTATCTTTCCTATCCCCATGTTATCTCTCTGGAACCTCTCTTTCATTCTTTGGGGAGTGTGGACAGATAAGTTTCGAGCTTCTTGGAAGCTCGTTCAATAAATTCTTCGTTTGAATAAACCAAATCACTAAGTTTTTCGGAAAATCCAACAATGGAAATTTTGTCTCGATTTCTTTTTATAGAAGAATTTGCGTGAACAAGTTTCTCACGTTCGTAAACCACGAAAAAACCCTTTGATAAAAAATTTGCATGGTGTGCCTGTCCAGTGAATGAAACATAGTCTGCATATAGTTCGAACTGTTGGCGAACCGATCCTCCAATAGCAGGAAGTCCTCCTGTTGTATAATCTTGTCTCATGAGTAGTAGTGTAGACAATCTGATTTCAGGATCTACTCTTGATCCTTGAACAACCTTTTCTTTATTCACAGCAAGAAATTTGCGAAATTCCAAACTTTCTTTGAGGAGGTTGTTGAATACATACAGAGAGGGCTTGTCAGACTTTTTAACTAAAACGGTATCACTAGGAACATTGAATTCCACGCGCCCCTTGGAATTTTGAGAAAAAACATTGGGGCTGCAGGCAAGCACTGCAACTGCAAAAACGAGACGACTGACCCGCCCTGATAAGGGTATCAACTTGTTTAAACAGCAATTCATATCATTCACTCCCCAAGACATCCGCATGGGAAGCCTCTTTCATCTTTAGGCAGCAAGTCATACAATGTTTCAGCACTACTTGATGCACCGGAACCAGGGAAGGCTGTTTTCTCATCATAGATGATGTAGCAAAACTTACGCTTATTGGTTCCCCCATTTTTTGGACTTCCTGACAAACCAAATAGTTGAGCCATGGCTATCGAAGCCTCTCCTTGGGTTCTTCCATTTATATCCGCTGCAACACCATGGTTTACAATGGGGAAAAACCCATCCATTTCAACAACCGACACCAATTTGCCAAGATGTCTGCGAGTCCTCACTACAACATAAGGTATTACACTACTGTTCACGTAACTATTTTGGTCATTTGCAGGCCCTTGAGACCAAGCTGTACCTGAAATGAAGTAGCCATGTGATGGACCTCTAGCTCCATTCTGCCCTTGAATATATGGTTGATAACGTCCATTACCTAACCTTCTGCAAACAACTCCATAAGGGCATCGTCTATATGTCGCAGTTGCTTCTACGGTATTGCTGGGAAATCCCCCGTTTTTCAGAAAATCAATACCTGTTCCAGCCGGATGATAAGCAGTAGGAGCTCCATCAGCATCAATTGTCATGCGCTGATTGCGTATAAATATATCTCCCGTAAATTTTCCTAAAACATCAATATCATTAACTCCATCATTATTGACGAATGCGTAAAGATTACTTCCTCCTTGCTCTTGAATGGGGTCTCTGGATGGCCATCTGCCTGTCACCGGATCATAGTATCTGTAGCCGTAGTAGTAGAGGCCGGTTTCTAGATCAAGGGGCTTGGCGGGGCGACCGGAGGTTGCCGCTACGGTTTGGGTTCTGGAGGCGGCGTAGTTGTAGTGGGGGTGAGGACTGTTCCGCGGGCGGAGGCGTGTGATGTCGTCGTGGGTGTTGTTTGGGGCGGGATTGCTTGTGCGGCGACGCCGCGTTAGTGGTGTTACAAGAGCCGCTACCGCCCACGGGGCGGTAGGTTGCGGGATTGTGGGGGTGTTACGCTGGTGGGGGGCGACGGTGGTATCGTAGTCGTAGGGCGTGAGGTTTTTAGTTCTGGGTATTTGGTTTTGGGTGGTGCCTTGACGCGAGGTGAGGGTATTGGTGGCGTAAGCGTATGCAACTACGGTGGTGGTGGATTGGTGGGGGGGAGCGTAGGCGTTGGTGGTGGTTGGGCGTGGTGGTTGGAAACCACCGCCACGGGTGGTGGCGCATAGAAACATGACGAGCAGGAGGATGGCTCGGCGGATGGATGCGCGGGAATACACGATGGTCTTTGCTAACATGTTTGGCGTGTTTGGCAAGGAAATAGGGGCTATTCGTCAGGGTTCGTACATGAGGGAAAGACTTCCCGGTTGGTTTCAAATGATACCGCTGATCGCACTGTCTTTCTGGGCCTGCATGCATATGAAAATTTCGCGCATTTCGCTCCTTTTCGCGGTCAATTTGATCGACATTTCCCTGTCTGCGGAAGGGGTCTTGTCTGCGTCATCTACTGGCCGTAAAATAAAAAAATCCCCCCGTGTGGCCACGAGGGGATGTGGATGGATCAAGTTTTTGTTAGTGGCCGTGCTCACAGGTGCAGGCGTATTCCTTATACTCACACGTCGGGCAGTCGCTCAGATTGAGGGTGAACTTATCCCGCACAGGTGCCGCCTCAGCGGTGGTTTTGATGGTGACGATGGTGGGGAAATTGTTACCCTCGGGAAGGACTCCGCTGGAGATCAACGAGTTGCCATCGGCTGCCTTGGTGAATGCAAGCATGGTGGGGTTGCTCCGGTCGCCGCAGACGACATCGACGGTTTGTGCGCCGACAGCCACGGCTTTGTTGTCGGCACTGAGAAACGTGATACGGATCTTGTGATCGGCGGTGACAAAAAACTCGGCGTGGGGTTCGACGGTGGTGATGATCCTGCCACCATTGGGGCCTGCCTCTTTTTTGGCGTGGTCGTGGCCGGCGTGATCGTCACTTTCACCGGGATGGACATCGTGGTCAGGTTTGCCATCGCCATCATGATCGTGAGGCACCGCTTTGGGGTGGGCGCCGGGGCCATGGTCGGGCTTGCCGTCACCATCATGGTCGTGGGGGACGGCTGTTTTTTTATCTTCACATCCGACGAGAGCGAAGGTGAGTGCGGTGATTGTGGCGACGATTGTTTTTGTTGGTTTCATGGTGTTGTTTGGTCTATGGAGTTTGTGGTTTGGAGTTTGGAAATTAAAGCTTAAAACTTCAGGGTTACTGCGATGCCGGGGCGCTTCTCTCGACCGCTTGAAGGGCCGCCCTGCGTCCGAAGAGCCAGAACACAGCGGGAGTCACCCCAAGTCCCAGCAGGGTGGATGTCACGAGCCCCCCAACGATGACGATGGCGACCGGGTTGAGGATTTCCTTTCCAGGCGCTTCCGCAGGATTCGAGTCGGGCAGACCCGGGATAAACCCGAGGTTGGCGACCAGTGGCAGCAGGGCGATGCCGGCGGAGAGCGCGGTCATCAGGACCGGGACGAGTCGTTCCAAGGTGCCGCGCTCGATCATTTCCCGGGTAAAACCCTCACCTTCATGGCGCATGAGGTGGAGGTAGTGGGAGATCATCATGATGCTGTTACGTGCTGCGATTCCGGCCACGGCGATAAATCCGACCAGTGTGGCGATACTGATGTTCTGCAAGGTCAGGTAGGTCAGGATAATGCCGCCGATCAGGGCGATGGGGATGTCCGCCAGAACCTGGAGGGTAAACACGGGTGTTCCAAAGTAGCTGTAGAGCAGGAAAGCCACGATGACTAACACGATCACCGACATCAGGGCAATCCGTTTCGAGGCATCTTGTTGGGCCAGATACTCGCCTTCAATATCAATGCTATAGCCAGTAGGGAGCTCTATTTTTGCGTCGATCTGTTTCTGCAGCTCTTCCACGTGTGAGACGAGGTTGTCAGTGGTCGGGTTGATACTGACCACAAACCGGCGCTGGGTGTTTTCGCGCATGATCGTGTTAGGCCCTTTCGCCTGGCGAATGTCGGCAAGGTTCTTCAAGGGCACACGCTGACCGCTCGAGGTGTCGATATACATATTGGCAAGGCGTTCCGGCGATTCACGCCATTCGATGGGCAGTCTGACAACGACATCGTAGATGCGCTGGTTCTCGTAGAGCTCGGTGACGGCTTCACCCCCGAGCAGTGTGGCGAGCCGGGCATTGAGGTCGCCCGGGGTGATGCCGTAGGCCCGTGCCCGTTCACGGTCGACCTCGATCCTGAGCTGGGGGATCGGCGCCTGCTGCTCGACCCGTGCCTGCTCAAGGCCTTTTATTTCCCGGGCGAGGGTTTGGATTTCCGTGCCGATACGACGCAGTTCGTTGAGATTGTCACCCTTGATTTTAATCGCAATCTTGGCGGACACCCCACTGAGCATGTGGCCAATGCGGTCGGCCAGTGGACTGCTGATGGCAGAGAAGGTGCCGGGTAGGTTGACCGGACTCATCACCGTGCGGATTTCTTCAATGATTTCGCCACGGGCGCGTGTGGTGTCGGGGTCGAAATTGACTTCAAACTCGACTGTGGAGACCGGCACGACATGGTCGCCCCGTTCGGCACGGCCTGCACGGTAGCCAACGGTTTTGACGCCCTCGATTTCCATGAGCATCTTACTCGCCGTGTCGGCCAGTTCGGTGGTTTGTTTCAGTGAAGTACCGGGGGCGGTGGTGGTGGCGATCACCGTTGTGGGTTCGCGGAACGGAGGCAGGAAGTTGTTTCCCATACCGGGATACAAGGTGGCGGCTCCAAGGAGCAGCATGGCGGCGATGGCAAGGACGGCGAAGGGGTGGCTCAGGGCGAGGCGGAGCCAGGTGTTTTTAAGCACCCATTTCATGCCTGTGACCAGTGGGCTGTCCTTCGGTTTCTTGTGTTTGCCGGGATGGAGCAGGAAGGAGGCAAGCACGGGGATGACTGTGAGCGAGACCACGAAAGATGCGGCCATACTGACGATGGTGGCAATGGCGATGGGGGTAAATAGGCGGCCCTCCACGCCGCTGAGGGCAAGCAGGGGGACGAAGACTAGGATGATCAGGATCGTCGCATAAAGGATCGAGCTGCGGACCTCGGATGATGCTTTGGCGATAACCTCCAGGCGAGGCAGGGGGGCGGCAAGCAGGGCGTTTTCCTTGAGCCGACGGAAGACGTTTTCCACATCCACAATGGCATCATCAACCACCATGCCAATGGCGACAGCGAGACCGCCCAGGGTCATGGAGTTGACACTCAGGCCAAACAAATCGAAGACCAACACCGCGATACCTAATGACAGGGGGATGGAGGTGAGGGTGATCAGGGTCACCCTGAAGTTCATCAGGAAAAGGAACAGGATCACACAGACCATCACACCACCCAACCAGAGTGCCTCCACAAGGTTATGGAAGGAGAGGTTGATAAACTCGGATTGCTTGTACATCGGGGTAAGCACCACACCCTCCGGCAGGTTTTTCTGGATGTCGGCCAGTGCCGCCTCCACCTCCTTGGTGAGCGCGAGCGTATCAAAGCCGGGTGACTTGGTGATGCTGATGACAACACCACGCTGGCCATTGGCTGAGGCGTCACCACGCATCGCCTCGGTGTCCCATACGACATCGGCAACGTCCTTGATCCGGATCGAGCGATCGTGCACACGGCGGACTTCGGTATTGCCGATCGCGTTAAGATCGGTGGTCATGGCCAGGTTTCGAACCATGATCTCCTGGGCACTCTCCGTGAGGAAGCCGCCTGTGGTATTGCTGACCACTTTGGAGGAGGCTTCACGGAGTTCGTCAAAACTAACACCATGGGAAAGCATGCGTTCTGGATCGGGCTGGATCTGGAGTTGTTTGATGCCACCACCCATCGACAGCACTTCGGCAATACCCCGGATGCCTTGGATTCGACGGGAAATGGTCCAGTCGGCCAGCGAGCGGAGGTCGCGTGGCTCCATTTGTCCGGAGGGATCTGTAACGCCCAGGAGCATGATATTGCCCATCAGGGAGGCAACCGGTGTCATGTAGGGAACGACTCCCCTGGGGAGGTCGTCGGTGACCCCTAACAGGCGTTCCTGAACGAATTGACGTGCCTGGTAAATGTCCGTTCCCCAGTCGAACTCGACGAAGATGAGCGAAAGTCCGATATCATTGGTAGCGCGGAGTCGGGTGACGCCAGTGACACCCATGAGTGTATTCTCCAGCGGGACGGTCACCAGTGTTTCCACCTCCTCTGGCGCAAGTCCGGGTGATTCTGTTAGGATGGTGACGGTGGGCTTGGTGAGATCGGGTAAGACCTCAACGGGGAGCTGGGTACTGCGGTAGTAACCCATGGCCAGCAATACCGTGGCAATCGTCAGAATCAGCCCTCTCTGAGCGAGGGAAAAGCGGATGAGTGAATTGAGCATGGTCGTGTGCTAGTGAGAAGTGGTTACATGCTTGTTCAGGCGGGAGTGTCTGACACTGCTGACGATCAGCAGGAGTAGGAGCACCCCGGTGGTCGCCGCAAAGAACAGGGTGTAGGGGTTGGTTTTTTTCGTTTTACCACCTTCTGCGGCTTCTTGTTTGGCTTTGATTTGGGCATCGCTCATTTTGGAGCCGTCTTCGTTGTGCTCGTGGCCATGGGCGGCATCGAGCGCCTCCTTGAGCGACAGGCCGGTGCCGCTGGAGAAGCTGAGCGCGTAGGAACCGGTGGTAACGACCTCATCACCGGGGAAGAGGCCGCTGATGATCTCAACGTAACGATCATTTTTTTCCCCCGTCTGCACCGGAAGGCGGGTGAAGGCGTTTTTGATTTCGATGTGTTTGACATAAACGACCCGATTGGCGGCGTCGCCTTGAAGAGCTTCGCGAGGAACAGCCATGACACCCTGGCGGCTTGAAGTGACGATGGAAAATTCAGTCCGCATACCAGGGCGGAGCCGGAGGTCTTGATTGGGTACTTTAAAGATGGCGCCGATGGTGCCGCCTTCCTGGTTGGCCTTGGGGTCGAAGCGCAGCATGACACCATCGATCGTCTCACCGCCGAGTGCCGGGATGCGCAGGTGAGCCTTGGTGCCGGGCTTGATCTTGCTGACCGCATCCTCTGGGATCTGGGCAGTGGCCCATACCTCGCTGAGATCCATGATGTCTAACAATTCCTTATCGGGTTCCACGGGCTCGCCGAGTTGGATGTGGCTGGTGACAACGAGTCCGTCGCGGGGAGCCTTGAGTTCGATGACGGGCGGGGGGCTGCCGGGCTGCCTGCTTTCTACTTTGACGAGCACGTCCCCTTTTTTGACCATATCGCCCTCAAAGGCGTTGACGGCGATGATGCGTCCGGAGATCCGGCTACTGAGTACGGAATGGTTTTTGGGGACTTCGCGGATGTGCCCGATGGCAAATACCGTGGTCTCGAAGTCTTTTTTTTCGACCACGGCATACTGGATGCCGAGGTTTTTGATCCCCTCGGGCTGGAGGGAGATGAATCCATCTGATCCAGGCCGGCTTTCCTCGGCGGCAAAGATGAGTGTGATGCAACTGCCGATAAGAACCAGGGCAGAGGGAATGGTGGTTGATTTGTTCATGAATATTGAGTGCTGGTAAGGAAGTGAAACTACTTGGCGAGCGCGGCCTCGTAGCGGGTCTTGGCGAGATGGAAATCGCGCAACGCATCCAGTCTGGCGGATGCCAGCTTGAGGAGTTGCTCGCGGGTGCGCAGGGTGGCCTGGAGGTCGCCCTGGCCTTCGCGGTAGGCTTTGACCGCCAGATCAGCCTGCTTGTGGGCAAGGGGTAGCAGGTTCTCTGAGATCTCGCGTGCGAGTTGGATCCACTCGGTCATCTCGGCATGGGCCGTGGAGGCCTCGTGACGGATGTTGTGGGCGAGGGCGGTGACTTCCTTTGTCTTCCGTGCCCTACGCGCATCAGCTTCCTGGATGGCACCTTCATTTTTATTCCAAAGTGGCAGCGGGATACGGATACCTACCCCGACAGTGGCCTCGGTGTCATACCCGTCGGGCGCATCCTCCGAGCGTTCCATCCCGGCAGAAACGGACAGCTCGATATCGTCGCGTGACCTGGCTCTTTCCAGTGCCGCAGCTTCGGCGGCAGCCTTGGCATTGAGTTTGGCCGCTTGTAAATCAGGCCGTTGGTCAGGATTGACCGAGCGCGCAGGCGGGGGGATTTCAGGCAGGTCGCCGCTGACGACGAGCGGATCTGTGGTCGACATGCCAAGCAGGGGTTTGAGCTGGCCACTGAGACTGGCCGACTGGGCATTGAGCTGGCGTAGCTGGTTGGCAAACTGCGCGGCTTCAAGCCTGGCCTGGCCCGCATCAAGAACCGAGCCTTCTCCTTTTTTGGCCGCTTCGCCAATGTAGTCGGCGAGTTGTTTGGCAACGGTTTCCTGTTTTTTGATTAACTCTTTTTGTTGGCGCAGCGCCAGCACCTTGATCAGGAGTTCTTTGCTTTCGGCGACGAGTCGCCGCTCGACATCACGCACTTCCGCCTGCGCCGCACGGAGAGAGGTGAGGGAAACGGCTTTTTCGAGTTGAAGCCGATTGGTCACGGGAAACTTCTGGGCAATGCTTACATTGAGCGCGCGTTCGCGGAAGCTGGGATTGTGCGAGATATCAACACCGAGTTCGGGGTTGCTATGGAGCCCCGATTGGTTGAGCCGGCCCACGGCTTCGGCAATACGGTAGCGGGCTGCGGCGAGTTCGGGGTTCTGTTTTTTGATGCGATCAGGGATCGAGTGCAGTGATACGACCAAGGCCTCGGCGCTATGAGCCGGTGCAGCCAGGCATGATGCTGTTAGGAACGTGAGTAGGAGGGATCTTGCGTGGCTCCAGCGAGCGGCGTGATCTTGGGTAAGGAATTTCATGGATTTCAAGTAATGGATCGTCGGTCGGGAAATCGGGACCGGGAAAACCGATGGGGAAATAAGAGAACCAGGCAGAAAGAGATGAATCTCCCTGCGGTATTTCAATAGTTCAATGGCGGACCCACACCAAACAATGGCCGCGCACCACGAGAAGGGTAACGCAGCATACGCGGGGCACGCTAATCAAGCAAGCGACGGCCCACGGACGGGTGTCGTTTTTGCGCCAATACGCATAAGTCGGGAGCGATGCTCAGCCGAGGGGTCCGGGTAACCCGATGGAGTCAGCTCCCGGGTCAATGAGGTCCCATGTGCACGCAGGATATCATCAAGCGTCGCAGTGAATGAGAAAAAATCAGAAAGCTCTAGCAGGGTCGGGGAGGGGAGCTGGAGACCGTCTTCTAGGAGCATGCTGTCGCTGCCCAGAATGAAACAGAGCTGGCAGGGGGCGGGTTGTTCCCGGTCGTCCGGAGCCTCTGAATCAGGGTGGCCCGTATCGGCCGGGTGATCCTCGCCGGCAGTTGGGCAATGAGCGGCTACATCACAAAGAGTCACGCAGCACGATGCTTCGCTGTTGTGCAGCATACCGAACTGGTCGGCCACACAGCGCCCGTAAGCGGTGAGGAAGACCAGGATGATAAGGTATGAGCCAATCTTGCGCATCCCCGCCACTCTCAACGTATATTGCGGATTGTCAAACCAAATGAAACAACCAAATGAAACAACAACGGGCGCAATGGTTGCCGCGATATCACTGCGGCGAGTGGGCTACACGTGAATGTGGGACTCCCAGGAAAGCCCCTGATGACGTGCAAAAGCACGCAAAATGCACACATGCGTCATGGCAATGTATATGCCTGATAAAGATCTTCTGAAAAGTATCGGAAGGGGGCTTGCCAAGGGGCCTCATTTGGACATGATGCACTTCGTAAAAAGACGGGCGTATCCATGTCCGACGAATGAACCTAGAACGAACAACAATGAGTGACGACCTTACCGAAGTAACCGAAGCAGAACTTCCATCGAATATCAAATCCCTCTGGCTGAAGGCACAGAGCGCTTATGAGATGAGGAACTTCACCTATGCGATCAGTCTTTGTCATGCAGTGCTCAAGGAGGCGCCCGGATTCCTGGATGCGCGTAAACTGGCCAGAAACAGTGCGGCGTCCAACCTGGCGGGCAAGAAGCTTAAAAAGGGACTTTTTGGCGGCAGTGGTCTGTCGCTGATGAAAATTCCGTCCCAAGGTAAAAAAGACCCGGAAGGGGCAATGATGGCACTCGAAAAAGAACTCGCCAAGTCACCCTTTGACGGTCCGGCCAACGATCTGCTGTTCGATTGTGCCCTGCGTCTCAACATGCTCAACACGGCAGCTTTCGCCTTGGAGACTGTGCGTAGTGGTTCTCCTGAAAACACCAAGCTCCTGCACAAGCTGGCCGAACACTACCTCGCCCGGGATATGCCTGACAAGGCGGCGGATGTCTACAATGACATCTGCAAACAGGATGCTACCGATATTCATGCGGTGAAAGGCTCCAAGGACGCAACAGCCCGTGCGTCGATGAAGAAGCAGAAGTGGGAAGAAGCCCAGAGTTTCCGTGACGTGATGAAGAGCGGTGATGAGACCGCGGCGCTCGAGGCATCTAACCGTGCTGCCATGACGCGCGACCAGTTGTTGGAAAAGCTCGCCAAACTCTCTGAAGAGTATGCGGCTGACAACCAGAACCTGGCCTTGGTGAAAAAGGTCGCCAGCCTGTATGAACAACTGGAGGACTGGCCCAATGCCTACTCGTTTTACAACTACGCCTACGAGTTGAGCAGCAAGGACGTGGCACTGCAAAACAAGGCGGCCTATATGAAGGACAAGGCCGCCGACTTTGGGCTTAGCGAGCTTAAGAAAGCCTGTGCCGCCGATCCGGAGAATGCCGAGTTACGCGCGAAATACGACAGCATGTTAGCCCAGCGGATCGCTGAACAGGTGACGGAGGCCCAGGAGCGCGTCGACCGGAATCCCACCGACCCGCAGCTCCGCTACGAGCTCGGTCTGGCGCTCTACAAGGCGGGTAACCACAGCGATGCGATCCCCCACTTGCAGCAGGCGACCAGAAACCCGCACATACGCACACGCGTGCTGCTGTTGTTAGGAAAGACCTTCCGGGCCAAACACATGCACGACCTTGCCATCAAGCAGCTTTCAGACGCACTTGCTGATCTCGTCGGAATGGACGGAACCAAAAAAGAGGTGCTGTATGAAAAGGGGCTTATCCACGAGGATATGGGAGACAAGGCCGCCGCCCTCGATAGCTTCAAACAGATCTACGAAGTCGACTACGGCTACCGCGATGTCGCCAAACGCGTGGAAGACTCCTATTCAGGTTAAACTCCAATCCCGCAGCCGCGGGGTTCAAAAACAAAACATGCTAACACGCCCCGCTGCCTCCAAGGTAACGGGGCATCTTTTTTCCCGACACCCGACACCCGACACCCGACCTACTCTTTCATGCTCTTGACGAACTCGCGCCACATGAGGCGGGTGATGTGATGTTTGAGCAAGTCATCCGGTTTGACTCCGGCTGGATACTCGGGCAGCGGCGAGAAGCTGGTCTCACTGGCCATGTGGGCGCGCAGGAGGGCGTAGACACCGGCTTCGATCTGGCTGGCGAGCATTTCCTTCTCACTGGGGTCGGCCATAAAGGAAATCGGGGGAGTTTCCGCGCGTGCGCCGGAATCGGTTGTTCCCGGACGGGAAAACCATATCGCGATCGGGATGCGCGGGGTTTTGAGCCCGCGGCTATTTCCAATCGACGTCTTGGTGGTCACCTGCACCACATTGCCGGAGGCCTCGCTGATAAGGTCGGCTACGGTGCTCATCGCATCCTCAAGGGCCTTTTTGTCCCTCAGCGTGGCACCGGCGTGGAGGGTCAGGGAGAGGTCCGCGGCGGGATCTGGGTTCCACGGGGGGAGCGATGATTTTAACCGCTTGATGGCAGTCACGGCAAGCTGGCGTTCGTCATCGGTGGGGCCGGAGGTGTCGATGACCCTCTCCCAAGCCAACAGCGCGCGCTGAAGCTCACCCTTGGTTTCGAGGTGGGTGGCGAGCGCCACCATCGCCTCGCCACCTTTATTCCCCAGTGTGCCATACTCGGAGAGGGCGGGAGCGTGGAGAAGGTTGCCGGTGGGCAGCTTCTCGGGTTGGGGGCGGGCCGGGGTAACGGGGGTTTGCGGGATGGTGTCATCCCTGTCCTCTAACAATCCTGCATTGATGGGTTTCGGCGGAGGGATGTTGGGACGGCTTTCTTCCCACTGCCTGGAGATTTCCACGAGATCCTGGGGAGTTGGAGGGGTGGTGAAATCTGTATTGCGTGTACCAATCATCCAGACCACCACGATAGCGAGGAGGCAAGCAACGATGACTATGGGGATGGGAATACGCATGGAGAGCTGGGACGGGACGGGGAAATTTACTCTGTCGGACGAGGACACCTTACACAAAAAAACCTCCCGGCATAGGAGGCTTTTTGAAAGATTCGCAGAGCGAGTGAGTCGGTGTGTTTGGAACTACTCCTTCTCGTTGGCGTCAGCGGGCCTCACATAGAGGGCGCGCTTACCCACGCGATCGCGGAGGTAGTTGAGCTTGGCGCGACGCACCTTGCCCTTGCGGGTGACTTCGATCTTGGCGACACGTGGTGTGTGCAGTGGGAACACACGCTCAACACCTTCGCCGGAGGAAATCTTGCGGACGGTGTAGGATGCGTTCAGGCCACTGCCTTTTCTGCCGATGCAAAGGCCGGCGAAGATCTGGATACGCTCTTTGCCTCCTTCCACAACACGTGTGTGGACTTTCAAGCTGTCTCCGACGTTAAAGTCTGCGACGTCCTTGAGCTGCTCGTTTTCGATTTTGTCGATGATGTTCATATCTACCTCTGGTTGGAAATTAGTTTGAAAATGGGTGCCGAGCACTGGGGGGAGCTGCGAGCGGGCGGGAGAACTAGCGTATCAACTATGGGATTGCAACTGTTTTTCGCGGATTTGTGGCGAATTTTATCAGAAATTTGCAAAACTATGGTGGTCGACCTCGTTTATTCTTCCGACATGATATCCTACAAAACGATTCTTCCCGCATTAACCCTTGCGGCCTCAATGGGCTCCGTTGCCTCTGCTCCCGACCTCGAGATGGAGAAAAAACGCCAATGCCGGTCGGTGCACCTGGGTTATGAAATGAAGGAGTCCACGGTCCTCTACAACGAGATCGTGGTGCAGCAATCCGCTCCCGGCACCTACTTCTGCGCCCTGGGCTTCAATAAAGGCTATTTTGGCATGCAGGAACTCGCCAATGGCAAGAAGGTGATCCTGTTCTCAGTCTGGGATAACAGCCAGACCAACGACAAACATGCGGTCGGCGAGTCCAAACGTGCCCGTGTGCTGGAAACCGGCGAGGGTGTCCGCACCGGCAGGTTTGGCGGCGAGGGCACCGGGGCACAGAGTTTTTATGACTACGACTGGAAAACCGGCGAGACTGTCCGTTTTCTGGTTCAGGCCAAACAGGTCGAGGACGGGGGCACCCAGTTCACCGACTTCCGTGGCTGGTTTTACGACAACACCCGCAGGAAGTGGCAGCTCATGACCGCCCTGCGCACCCCGACCACCGGGATCAGGCTGCGCGGCGGATATTCCTTTGTCGAGGACTTCAGGAGAAACTACGAGTCCGCCAAGATCATCCGCCGTGCCCGTTATCAAAATACATGGGCCATGGGGTTGGACGGGAAATGGACCGCCCTGACCCGGGCGCGCTTCACCGGCGACCGCAACCCCGCCACCAATGTGGATGCGGGCAAGGAGGGGGATGGTTTTTTCCTCCAGACCGGCGGTGCCACCGAGATGAAAACCACCAAGCTCTGGTCCTGGATGCAGGGTAACGAGCGCACCGGCAAACTCATGCCAAGTATCAAGGAAGTGCTGGGCCACTGATTACCTTGGGGAGGGTGGACACTCCTGTCCACCGGCAACCCAAGCAACAATGCGGACAGGCGTGTCGGCACTCCCTGCTGCTTGATCAGCCGCGAGAGCTTCGCCGCCTCCCGGATCTTGGTTTGCGCCTTGGTGGAGATCTACCCGGCATGCCCTTGGCCTTGCCGGGTTCACGTAGGGTTTCGTAGGGTTTACATGTATTGCGCCTCCCAATCCGCCCCTTTGAGAAAATTGTCTCGCCGATGAAAATTCCTCCGGCACACCGACATCGAGATCGTAAGGTGCCTGACCATACTCGTCCGCCATTTTTAGAAAGATCAAGGAGGTGGGTTGCACAAGGTAGTCGCCGTAGCCCAAGCCGTGCGTAGCTGCTGATCACGGCAAAACTGGGTCAGGGGTTGTCCTTGCAAAGGGGGGGCACATAACAGTTGGTTATTTCGGCCAGGCAGTCCAAGCGGAAGTAGTACCGTTCACAGAGTTCCAGAATGGTTTCAACCATTGTTATTTTGAGGCATCGCTAGGGTGCAGATCCGTGAGTTCCAGCAGGCTTGCGTCAGACGCCTTTCGGTGCGAGTGACAGCAAGAGCGAGGCGACTGTTCTGATTAACCCGTGCTTGCTTATCTCAGCCTGCCTTGGTAAGGCCACGGCTGTATGCGTATCGGTCAACCCAAGAAATCGGACCCCTTCCAATGGCAGCACCTACTGGCGTGGCTGGGGGGCATCCTCTGCGCCTTGGTGCCATTTATCGGAGCGTGGGAGGTCGGCCCTATGCAGGTGCCGGTTCGTTTTGGCTCGGGTAACTTCGGTTTCAACCTGCTGATCGGAACCGGGCTGTGTACCCTCGGCGCGCTGGTGGGTGGTTACTGGTGGCGGATTGGAAAATGGCTGCTGGGGAAAAATGATGGCGTGATGACCGCGGCGGCGGTGGTTTTGTTGGCTCTCGGTATGGCCGGAGTCGCCACCCCGGCACTCGATGGTGTGTTTCTGTATCTTGTTGCCGGCGTTTTGTTGTTAGGGTTGATCCTCGCCTTTGTGTTTCGTGGGATCAAAGCCCGTGACTGGCCGTCATTTGATGGGTTTATCGACTGGATCAGTGCCCGGAAACCCATCAATGCGGTTTATTATCTGATTCTGCTCATCGTTCTCATCGTCAACAACCTGGGGCTCACATGGGGGATGGATGCGGGCTTTGGCGAAAAGCTGAGTGTCTTTCTGGGTCGCATCTTCACCCATGCTGTGATGGTGGGCGTGTGTTTCCTGCTGGCGGAGATGACCATGCGCGCGGCTCCGAGGTATTTCCGTTGGCTCCCCTGGCTGGTGCTTGGCCTGGTGCCATTGCTGGTCGTCATTGATCAACTGCTGGGCATCATGTGGAACCGCCCCCTGCTCAATGTGGTCAACGCGCTCACCTCGTCAGGGAGTCTCGATCTTGCCGTTGAACTCAAGACCAGTGGACTTGACGTCGGGCCGCTGGGGGCGTGGCTGATTGTTCTGGGGGTCTTCGCCCTGGCGATGTTGATGGCCGGAGGCTGCTGGCTGATTTCCAAGAGATTTGACACCAGGGTTTCCGTGGGGGCGGCCCTTCTGATGACGGTGTTTTGTTGGTTGGGTGTGGTCGCAGAGCAGGGGGTCGGGTCGAAGTGGAAACCTGTCACGGTCTGGCAGGAGGAGCGTAAGGCCTTTGACCTTCACCTGGGTGTCTTTGCTCCGCCGCAGGGAGTCGGCAGGTTCCGTGTTGCTTTCTACCAAGGGCTGGCGGAGAACCAGGGGACGGTTCCCGCACTCGACTCCAAACCGGATGTTTTCATCTTTATGTTAGAAAGCACGCGCAGTGACGCGATCCGTCCTGACGTCGCCCCTTTTCTCAGTGCGTTCCGCGATACCGAGTGCCAGCCTTTTGACGGCACTTGGTCGGCGTCCAACGCTACCCACTTGTCGTGGTTTGGCTTTTTTCACAGTCGCGTGCCGATTTTCTGGCGAGAGGCGCTGGAGTCCATCCCTGACCGGCAAAAATTCCATGGCGCCGTGCCACTGCAGCAGCTTAAACAAGCAGGCTACCAGATCGAAGTGCGTGCAGTCTGCGACTTCGACTACAAGGATTTCGGGCTATCCAATTTCGGCTACGAAAAGAATCTGGCTTCCGTGTTAGACCAAGCAAGGGATGGCAACGAGCTTGACCGGCTCAACATCGGCGAGCGCGAGAGGGTGAGTTTCGAGAGGCTGCAACAAGCGGTCATTAATCGGCCTGAAGGAGGTGGCTTTTACTACACCGCCCTCGACTCGCCGCACTATAACTACTACTGGCACAATGATTTTGAGCCCCCCTTCAAGGAATACGACGAGGACACCCGCTTTCCACTGAACCCCACCAAGGACGAGGTGCAGCGGGTGGTGAACCGCTACTGGAACGCGGTGGCCTGGGTGGATTTTCAGGTGAAGCAGTTCTGTGATTTTCTCAAGGCACAGGGCCGCTACGACGAGAGTATCATCATCGTCACCGGCGACCACGGTGAGGAATTCCAGGAGCAGGGGAGTTGGTTCCATTGCTCGTCACTGCGGCCGGCGCAAACCGGGGTGCCTATTCTGATCAAATGGCCGGCGTCGATGGGTCGTGGTCCTGCAAGAAAAGACGTCAACCACATCGATGTCATGCCGTCGCTCATGCACGCGCTCGGGATGCCGCAAGACAGCATCCGGGGTATGGCCGGGAGGGATTTGCTCGATGAAGATGGTGAAAAAACATCCATCTCGACCACCGCTTTTGCCGGGAAGAGTGGCGAAACCATGGTGCTGCGACGCTCCGGTTACGAGGCGGTCTTTTTCTGGGAACAATACTGGGAGTCCCAAGTGCCGAGCGAGATGGTGTTAGAATACATGCTCGGTCCGGATGGAAAAAAGATCAAACTCAAAAACGCCTCCGCCTATGCCGATGAGTTGCGCCTCCGCTTCCCCGACGCCTTCGACCGCTTCTTCAAGTCGCTTGAGGTGATTAAAGATTAATTTGAGGTCGCGCAATTCGCAAGATTCGCGGTCAACAAAATGAGTGATCCAGCCCGGCGTTTTTCGCGTATTCAGCGGTCAAAAAAAGCAAAGTCTGATTCCCGCCACAGTGGCGAAGCCGATGACGGTGATTTCAAAGGCCCGCTGCGAGATGATCTTGATCAGCCTGTGACCGCCAAAAACCCCCGCCGCAATGGCTGGGGCCAAAATGAGGTTGGTCAACAAACTCCCCGGCGTAATCAGGTTCAGCCCGGCGCCGAGCGGCAACTTGAGCAGGTTGATCACTAGGAAAAACCGCGCGCCCACACCGATGAGTTCCATTTTTTCCATCCGCCTCGACACCATGTAGATTTGCAGGATGGGGCCGGCGGCATTCGCCAGCACCGTGGCCATCCCCCCCGCCGTGCCGCAGAAGAATCCAAACCGCCGCGTGCAGGCGATGGCGAAAAACTTCTCCGGGTTGATTCTGCTGACGAGTTGGATAAAACACATCAGCAGGATGATGCTGCCGATGATTTTCCGCATCATTCCATTATCGACGTTCCCCAGCACCGTGACACCAATGGCCATACCGACCAGCGCCGGCCAGGTCAGCCGCCAGACGTTTTTCCAGGTCGCGTACTTCCGGAATGCCGGATAAACGAGCAAGTCCGCGATGATCAGCATGGGCAATGCGAAGCCGAGCGACTCCTTGGCTCCGATCAAATCCGCCAGAATAAATACCGAGATCAGCGAAATACCCGAGAAGCCCGCCTTGGACACGCCAATACAGAATGCAGCGACGGCGACAAGCAGCCAGGCCGTCGCACCGTCGGGAATCAACTCTGGAATGGCGGGCATGCGGCAATATGCTCAGTGAATGGCATGATTTTCAAGTATTCGTCATTGGAATTTGTCGATAACGCGCTAGAACTTCCGCGCCATGGCAAAAAAACCTGTAGTTCTCATTATACGCGACGGCTGGGGTGTCAATCCCGGTGGACAAGCAACCGCTGAAAAAGACGGCAACGCCGTGCTTCTGGCCGATACCCCCTACCACGACATGCTCTGGTCGACCTATCCCAAAAGCTTTGTCAGCGCCTCAGGTGAGGACGTTGGCCTGCCCGATGGCCAGATGGGTAACTCGGAGGTAGGCCACCTCAATCTCGGTGCTGGCCGCATCGTCTATCAGGATCTCACCCGTATCAATAAATCCATCAAGGATGGGGACATGCTCGAAAACAAGGTGCTCAAGGAAGCCTTCGGCAAAGCGAAAAACGGCAAGGCTGTGCACTTCATCGGCCTGGTCTCAGATGGTGGTGTGCACAGTCACCAGGACCACCTCATCGCCCTTTGTGCAATGGCCAAGGCGAACGGCTGCGACGATATCAACGTGCACGCGATCACTGACGGTCGTGACACCTCACCCACGGGTGGCGTGAAATACCTCGAGTACGTCGAGGATGCCATCGCCAGGTCCGGCGCGCGTATCGCCACCGTGATCGGCCGTTACTACGCTATGGACCGCGACAAGCGCTGGGACCGCAACCAGCTCGCCTGGGACGCCATCGTCGAGGGCAAGGGAGAGCGCCAGGATGTCCTGACAAGCGAGGCCGTTGCCGAGAAGTATGAGATGGATAAAACCGATGAGTTTCTCCTGCCGATGACCTTCTGCAAACATAACCAACGCCGGATCAACGACGGTGATGTGGTGATCTGGTTTAATTTCCGCGCCGACCGCGCACGCCAGCTGTCCGACGCCTTCCTCAAGCCCGACTTCGACGGTTTTGATACCCACGGTGCTCCCAAGGTGCACTACGTCACCCTGACGGAATACGACGAGACTTACGGTGTGCCCGTCGCCTACGGGCCCGAGGATCTTAAAAACGTGTTAGGCGAAGTCGTTGCCGCCGCCGGCAAAAACCAAATGCGGATCGCGGAAACCGAAAAGTATCCGCACGTGACCTATTTCTTTAACGGCGGAAAGGAAACGCCTAACAAGGGAGAGGACCGCTACATCGTGCCATCACCGAAAGTAGCCACCTACGACCTCCAACCCGAGATGAGCGCCCCCGAAGTGATGGCTAAAGTCGTGGAGCAGGTGAAAAACTACGATCTCTGCATCCTCAACTTCGCCAACCCCGACATGGTCGGCCACACCGGTATCGTCGAGGCCGCCATCAAGGCCGTTGAAACCATCGACCTGGGAGTGAAACTCGTTTCCGAGGAGGTCCTCCGCCTCGGCGGGAAATTGTTGATCACCGCCGACCACGGCAACTGCGAGAAAATGATCAACGCCGATGGCTCGCCACACACCGCGCACACCACCAACCTCGTACACGCCATCTACGTCGCCGACGACCACGCCGACTACACCGTCAACGACGGCATCCTAGCCGATGTCGCCCCGACCCTGCTCGACATGATGGGCCTCCAGCCCTCCGCCGAGATGACGGGTAAAAGCATGCTGGTCAAAAAGTAGGGGGTTTTCAACCTGCCGACAACCCACGTGTCCTCCGTAGCCTCGGCGAAGGGGGAAGGTTCAAACACAAACCTAGGCACCGATCAAGGAGCCTGGGTTTTTTCATGCCCAAGAACCCGCCCCAAATGGCTTTATTGTCCCACGCCCCAACGGGGCAACCTTAACGTAGCCTAGGGCAACGCCCTGGGTGGCCAGATCCCAGAAGAATCACGAGCCCTGAAGGGGTCGCCTAAATCCTTGCCCCCCTCGTCACATTCACGAAATGCTTGTTCATTTCATTGCGTGTCATCGCTTGCTCACAAGCAAATGCGAGAATAGGGCGGATGAGTTGATCCCAGGGCGGTTTCCAGGCTTTCGATGATTTCTGCGGCCAGGATCGCTGGGGCGGGGAGGTTTTCGGTGTCTTCTAACGATTCGTCTTTCAGCCAGAGGATGTCGAGGTTGGCTTTGTCGCGGGCGACGATCTCGTCGTAGGTGAATTTTTTGAATCGGTCGGTTTCTTGCCGAGAGGGGAGCGTGGGCGTCCCGCCCGCTTTCTTTCCATAGCACTTTACAAAGTCGGTGAGGTTTTTGGTGGCGAGGGAGTTGGTTTTGAGGGATGATGGTGATGATCGTATCAAGGGTGATTCTCGTGGGCAGGGTATGGTTGAGGTGTTAGACCGCCCCTTCAGGGCTATGAATTGTGGGTGGGGCCGAATCCCAGGGCGTTGCCCTAGGCTACGTTAGGCTGCACCTTTGGCGCTCATTTTCACAACATGACTCTATGTAGAGTTTTCCATCATTGTCGTGATTTCCCTCAATTTGGTATTTGGAGTTTGGAATTTAAAACTTAACATCCCCCCGTGATCTCGACTCTCCGACTGCAAAACTTCCGCTGTTTTGACGCGCTGGCGCTGGAATTTCCGGCGTCGGGCGCGGTGATGGTGGGGGCGAATGCACAGGGGAAGACAACCATACTTGAGGCGGTTTGTGTGTTGGTCCGTTTGCATTCGCCACGTAGCCAGAGGATGGGGAAACTGGTCAAGGCGAGTGAGGCTGGAGCCGGTCCGGGTTTCGGTGTGGCGGGGGAGTGCTGGGGGAATGAACAGCGGGTTGGTTTTACTCCGAGAAAAGGGGTGGAGATGAAGCTCGATGGGGAAGTGGTCATCAAGCAGGGCGACTACTTGCGTTCCGGCGGCCTGATCGTATGGATGGGCAACGATGACCTTGATCTGGTGCGCGGATCGAGTAGGGGGCGGCAACGGTATCTCGATTTTCTCGGCTGCCAGTTGGATCCGAACTATCGCGATCATTTGAACCGTTATCACCGGGTGCTCAAGGCACGGAATATTTTGCTCAAGGACCGTGTCTTGCGTGAGGCGGAGATCGCTGCCTATACCGAGCTATTGGTCAAACATGGCGATTTCCTGACGACTGCCCGACGGCAATTGGTCGGTCGACTCGAACCGGAGGCTGTTTGCTCGCAACACCGGATCAGTGCCTGTGATGAAAGGGTGGGGATGGAGTATTGTGCCGGATCGGGTGACGACCTCGTCAAAAGCCTGGAAATGACGCACGAGCGCGAGCGCAGGGTGGGGCAGACCGTGGCTGGCCCGCACCGGGATGAGGTCCGGCTCACCATCAACGGGATGGCCGCCGCCGATTTCGCCAGCGAAGGCCAGCAGCGCACTATGGCGCTTTCCCTGAAGCTCGCCCAGGGGGAGTTGTTACAAAAGGAAGCCCGCAGAATGCCCGTCTATCTGCTCGACGACATCTTCGGCGAGCTCGATCCTGGCCGCCGCAACGCGCTGATGGCTGCCTTACCCAAGCAAGCCCAGAAACTGATCACCACGACCAACATCGACTGGATGGAGGACGATTTCACTGTTATCGAAATGTCGAATTTGACAACCGCGAAAAACGCTAACGACGCGAAAGGCTAGTGTGTTCAAGCATGTTAAATGAACTCAAAGAATATGAATTTTTCGCGTAATTAGAGTATTTAGCGGTCAATCACACGAATCCAAAGGATATGAACTTCCGTAATTTTCGTTCCTTCCGCGTGGCCTTCGTAGCCTTCCCCTTCGCTAAAGCTACGGAGGACACGTCGGCGAAGTAGGCTGGTTTAGAATAAATGTCTGATACAAACATCATCGAAAGCAAGGCGGGGCCGCTGGAAAAGATCGGTCATGCGGTCCTGCGCCGTATGGGTCCGACGTGTCCGGGCGGGACGTCGGTGGAGGAGCAGCGGGTGCTCAGCGATGACGAGCAGTTGCTGCTGAAGAAGATTGTGCGCTGGACGGTTTTCAGGGCGGCGCTGGCGGGTGCCTTGTCGGCGGTCGCGGCGGCCTGCGCGGCGGTGTATGCGGAGCGGCGTTTCGGCGATGAGCTGGTGGCTTACTGGCTGGTGTTCGGCGGCGTGTCCCTGTTGGCGGCGGTGTTGGAAGTGGGTTTCCTCTACTTCGACGCCCTGCGTGCCGTGCACCGGATCTCGGCGGCATCGGACGTTGAGCTGTTTCCGCAGGGCGACGAGCGATCGCGGATGGCGGGGGTGATGGTGCGTGCGGCGATGGAGCTGCCGAACCCGCCCGACCGCGATCCTTACGTGAACCCGTTCCGGCGGGCGTCGAAGTGGCGTATTTTGTTAGGTGCGCTGGTTTACAAGGGGAAGATCCTGGTGACCAACGCGCTGGCGAAGGTGGTGGTGCGTAAGATCCTGCTTCGCGGCGCGGCGCGTGCCTGGCTGGAATTTGTCGCGGTGCCGGTGACGGCGGCGTGGAACGCGGTGGTCTGCTTCTGGGTGCTGCGCGAGGCGCGTATCCGGGCGATTGGGCCGTCGGCATTGCAGCAGGTGCTGCCGGAGCTGTTGGCACAGGTGGATGCGCAAGCGGCGGAGGCGGCGCAGCGGGCCGTCGGCTGCTGTGTGTTGGCGAGCAGGGACCTGCACCCGAACCACCTGCGCATGTTGGAAATGATGCGTGAGGTCTCGGGTATCGAAGTCACCGAGCTGGCGGATGATCATGAGGAGTTCCTGAGAAACCTGTCCGATTTAAAACAACACGAGCGTGAGGTGGTGTTAGATCTCTACGTGCTTGCGGTGCTGGTGGACGGTCGGATTTCCAAAGGTGAAAAAGCGCTGCTTGCCCAGGCGCTGAGGATTCACGGAGCGGAGCCGGCGCATGGCTGGCTCCGCGAGGCCCGGAACAGCTTCCGCCGGGGCTACGGCGTGCCCTTGTTGAGTGATGCGTTATAAGTTTGCTATTTGGAGTTTGCTATTTGGAGTTTATACTGCGCGTAGGCATCCAGGGCGCGTTGGCGGCCGTCGCTGTGGCTGATGAGCGGGTGCGGGTAGTCTTTTCCAAGCGTGACATCCGCGGCGGCGAGTTCCAGCGGCGGGGCATCCCATGGCGTGTGGATGTGTGCATCCGGCATCTTGGCGAGTTCGGGAATCCATTTTCTCACGTAGTCGCCGGTGGGGTCGAACTTTTTGCCCTGGATGACGGGGTTGAAAATGCGGAAGTAGGGGGAGGCGTCGGCGCCGGAGCCCGCGAGCCATTGCCAGCCCATCGAGTTGTTGGCGAGGTCGGCATCGACGAGGGTGTCCCAGAACCAGCGCGCTCCCTCCTGCCAGGGCTGGAGCAGGTGTTTGACTAACAGGGAGCCGGCGATCATGCGGACGCGGTTGTGCATCCAGCCGGTGTGCCAGAGCTGACGCATCCCGGCGTCGACGATGGGGAAGCCGGTTAGTCCGCGTTGCCAGGCGCGCAGGTGGTCGGTATGAAACTGCCACGGAAAGAGGTCGTATTCCGGTTTGAGTGCGGCGTCCTGGCTGTGTGGGAAGTGGTAGAGTAGGTGCGCGGAGAACTCCCGCCAGTAGAGCTGGCGCAGCATGCCGAGGTCGGCATTTTCCTGATGATTTGAGCCTTTGCGCACGGCGTGAAAAAACTCGCGCGGGCTGATTTGTCCGAAGTGGAGGTAGGGGGAGAGCCTGCTGGTGCCGTCCACCGCCGGGATGTCGCGCTGGGTGTCGTAGCGGGCGCTTTTGGCGGCGGCTTGTTCGAGCAGGTCGATGCCGCCGCGGCGGGTCGGGGTCCAGAACGCGTCGATTCCCTTGTCCCACGCAATGGCGGGCAGGAGGCCGAGGGATTCGATGCTTTCCGGGCTGGGGTCGAGGGTGGGGGAGGCGGCGATTGGTAGTGTTTCGGGTCTCGCGGGTGTTAGGGCGCGGCAATGTTTCCAGAAGGGGGTGAAAACCTGGAAGGGTTTGCCGGATTTGTTGGTGATTTCCTGGGGGTCGAGGAGGAGCGAGCCGTTGAAGGATTCGGTTCTAACACCTTGTGCGTCGAGTTCCTGTTGAATCTGGCCGTCGCGCCGGGCGATGGAGGGTTCGTAACATCGGTTCCAGAATACCGAGGCGGCACCGGTTTCACGGATCAGCTCCCGCAGGCTGTCCAGGCTGTTAGTCGAGCTGCGGATGACGAGCTTGAGCCCGAGCTGCCGGAGCTGCGCCTGTAAATCGCACAGTGCGTGGTGCAGCCACCACTGCGACGCGCGCCCCTGTTTCCACGCGCCTTGCTCGCGCGGGCAGTGTATGTAGAGGGGGACGACGGCCGAGCCCCGGCGGATGGCTTCGTTCAGGGCCGGGTTGTCTTGCAGGCGAAGATCGCGGCGGAACCAGACGATGACGGGCTGCGACGGCATGGCGGGAATGAGGGAGCCGTGGGGTGGGATTATGTTAGGGCGGCGGAGAAATGGTTTTCCGGGCGGAACCTGAAGCTGCCGTCGGCGGCGGTGCAATCGACGTGCACCAGGTTGAAGTGTCCGTGGCTGGCGTGGACGACGGCGAAGGAGCCGTGGCCGTCCTTGTTGCCGGCGTCGAGTTCCCAGCCCATGTTGTTGCAGCGCAGAATCCGGAGGTGGTCCTGTTTGTAGAGCCCGGTGGCGTGACTGTGGCCGTGGCAGAGGCCGATGATGTTGGGGTGGGGTTTGGTGGCGTCGAGGAGCTGCTGGCGGTCGCGTTCCGTCCACCATCGTTTTTGCAGGCCGAAGGGGTCGAAGCCGTAGTGCTGGCAGAGCAGGACGTGTTGCCCGGCCGTCGCGGCGGCGGCGAGTTGTTTCTTGAGCCAGGGGAGGCCGGATTTGCGCTTGTAAACGGTGTCGGTGGCAAAGCGTTGCAGCTGGAGGATGCGCAGCGGCCCCCAGTGGAGTGCGTAGCAGAGCGAGTCGGGGTCGAAATCCCGCACCGGCACGGGCGCCATTTTCCCCTGGTGCCTGGAGGTGACGTAGCGCCACATGGTTTCGCGGTTGTTGTTTCCGAAATCGAGGTCGTGGTTGCCGAGGCCGCAGTGGACCGGGTACTTCACCTTGAGTTTGCCCGGCCCGTCATGCTCCCAGAACTGGCGGAAGCCGTAGTAGTTTTTGATCCCCAGAAAGCCCCTGCCGCCGCGGAGTTCGCGCGGGCTGCCGTGGTCGGTCATGTCGCCGAGGTGGACGATTCCCCTGGGCGGGGCGACCGGCTGGCCCGCGCAACTGAAGCCGGTGGCTTTTCCGCCCAGCGTTTCCGGCCAGAGTGTTTTACCGTCGGCGATGCGGTTGATGGCGTTGACCATCGCGTGGCTGGCGGGATGGTTTTCATCGACGGACGAGTAATGCGTGTCCGAGGCGATAAAAAAGGTCGTGTCGCTGTCCCCGTTTTGCGCCTGCGCCCGCAGGGGGAGCGCGTAGGCCGCGGCTGTTGCGGCGGTGGTCTGGATAAACTGGCGGCGGGTGGGCATGCTGGTTAGGCGCTTAGGCAGCCCGGGCAGTTCTGGGCGAAGTGGCCGGGGTGGATCTCGGTGAGCGGCGGCGGGGAGTCTGTGCGGCACTTGCTGGCGTCGCCCAGGGTGTTGCGGGCATGGAAGGCGCAGCCCGCGGGCGGGTCGGAGAGGTCGGGCGGCATACCGGGGATGGTGTAGAGGCGCTCACCTTTTTCGTGGGTGGCGGGGATGCTCTTCATCAGCGCGCGGGTGTAGGCGTGCAGCGGGGTTTTGAAAAGCTCCTTGGTTTCGGCGCGTTCGACGATGCGTCCGGCGTACATCACATTGACGTCGTCGCATGTCTGGTGGACCACGGCGAGGTCGTGGGTGATGAGGATCACCGCGGTGCCGAGCTCGCTCTGGCGGTCCTTGATGAGGTCCAGCACCTGCTTCTGCACGGTGACATCGAGCGCGGTGGTCGGCTCGTCGCAGATCAGCAGCTCCGGCCGGGTGATCAGCGCCATGGCGATCATCACCCGCTGGCGCATGCCGCCGGAGAACTCGTGCGGGTACGACTGGATGCGTTTCTCCGGCTCCGGGATGCCCACCTCGGCGAGGGCGTCGATGGCGCGGTGCAGTGCGGGTTTCCCCTTGATGCCCTCGTGGATTTCCAGCGGCTCGGTGAGCTGGGTGGAGACTTTCAGAAACGGGTTGAGCGAGGTCATCGGGTCCTGGAAGATCATCGAGACCCGCTTGCCGCGGATTTTGCGCAGTTGTTTCTGGTCGGCCTGGAGAAGGTCGGTGCCGTCGAACATCGCCCTGCCGGCATGGATTTTCCCGGGAGGCTGGGGGATCAGGCCGATCAGTGAGTAGCAGGTGACGGACTTGCCGGAGCCGGATTCGCCGACGATGCCAACGGTCTGGCCTTTATCGACGGAGAAGGAAACATCCTCCACCGCGCGCACGATGCCGTTGCGGGTGTGGAAGCGGGTGGTGAGGTTGGTGACATCGAGCAGGGGCATGACGTCATGTTTTCTAGACGGGATTTCCGCCCGCGTAAAGCATTGGAGGGCGGCATGGGTGGATTTCGCGGAAATGGCGACGAAATGGCGTTGGTGTGACGCGAGGGTGGGGGCTCAGTCGGATGCGGAGGATTTCCGCTCGATCAGCTCGCCCTGCATGGTGATGCGCCTGACCGGGGAGTCCGGATGTTTGATGCGGTCGATCATGGTTTCCGCGGCCACCCGGCCGATTTCCCGGCACGGCTGCCGGTAGCTGGTCAGGGGCACGCTGAGCAGGGAGGCGTATTTGACGTCGTCGAATCCGCAGACCCTGACCTTGCCGGGGATGTCGATGTTCCGGTCTAACAGATTCCGCATCAGGGTCGCCGCCGTGCTGTCGTTGGCGCAGATGATGCCGTCGACGCCGTTTTCGAGCATGGCGTCGATATTTTCCCCCGGCTCCTCGCCGTGGTAGTCGAGTGTGTAGAGACTGCTTGCAAGCAGACCCTTCTGGGCCAGCGCCTCGCGGCAGCCCATGCGGCGCAGTTGCACGGTCATGGCGGGGTTGCCGCGGGTGACAAATGCCAGCCGCTGGCAGCCGCTGTCGAGCAGGTGGGTGGCCACGACGTAGCCGGCCTCGATGTTGTCGATGCCGATGAGGTCGCAGCGTGACTGGCGCGGCCAGCGGAACAGGTCGCGGTCGAGCAGCACCACCCGGATGCCGTGGTCGGTGAGTCGGTCGAGGATCATCTGGTTGAATGCCTGCGGCTCATCGACGTGTTCGGCGGGGGCGAAAAAGGCGCCGTGGACCTTCGCCTTGATCAACTGCGCGGCCATGGCCTCGGTCTGCTGTTTCAAGTCGTCGGCAGGATGGATCTCCGAGGGCAGCATCATCCTGACACCGGCGGCTCCGGCGGTCTCGGCGATACTGATGCAGATCGGCTCGAAGATCTCGGTCTCCTGCAGGCGGGGGATGAGGAAACCGACTTTCAGGGTCGCCTTTCCCGGTGCCAGGACCTGGCTGCCGAAGCCGGCGGTGCGTTTCACCAGCTTTTCATCGCTCAGCATTCTGAGCGCCTTGGCGATGGTCGGGCGGGACACCTTGTACTGTTTGCACAGCTGCGCCTCGGTGGGCAGCAGCTCGCCGGGTAAATATTTTTGCTCGCGGATTTTCAGCAGGATTTCCTCGTAGATCTTGAGATACCTTGGTTTGGAGTCGCTCATGTCGGGGGGAATGTCATTAAAATGTCACTGTATGTCAAGGGAAATGTTACCTTTTATTGTTTACATTTCCAGTGGGTGTGTTTGGGTGAGCATTACAAATGGAATGCATGAAAACCATGAACGACAGCAACAGCAGCAAACAGACGGACGCGCCGGGCGGATTTCGCGTGGCGGGTATCGGGGAGGTCCTCTGGGACGTGTTTCCGAACGGGCAGCGACTCGGCGGCGCGCCCACGAACTTTGCCTGCCACTGCCGGCAGCTGGGCGCGACCGCCTTCCCGGTGAGCTGCGTCGGCGACGATGCCCTGGGCCGCCGCACCGTGGAGGAGCTGGAGCGGCTGGGGGTGGATGTGCGTCATTTGCAAACGAGCGCCGCATATCCGACCGGGCGCGTTCTGGTGGAGCTCGATGAAACCGGCAAACCCGACTATCAGATCCTGGAGGGCGTGGCCTGGGAGCAGCTGGAGTTCACGGACGGGCTGGATGCCTTGGCGCGTTCGCTGGATGCGGTGTGTTTCGGCACCCTTGCCCAACGTTCCGAGGTCAGCCGCCGGACGATCCGCGGTTTCCTGAAGCGGATGCCGGAGCGGGCGTTGAAAATCCTCGACGTCAACCTGCGCCAACCCTTTTTCTCCAGGGCACTGGTCGAGGAGTCGCTGGCATTGGCCAACGTGGTCAAACTCAGTGACGAGGAGCTGCCCGTGCTGGCGGGGTATTTTGAACTAACAGGTGGAGTGAACGAGCAACTGGCCGGGCTGCGGGAGCGTTTCTCGCTGAAGCTGGTGGCCTACACGCGCGGCGCGGACGGCAGTGTGCTGGTGACCGCCGGGGGCGTGCAGGAAACCGGTGGCGTTGCGGTGACGCCGGTGGACTCCGTCGGGGCAGGGGACTCGTTTACCGCCGCCCTGTGCATCGGTTTATTAACAGGCATGCCGCTGCCGGAAGTGAACCAATTCGCCAACCGCGTGGCCGCCTTTGTCTGCTCCAAAGCCGGAGCAACCCCCATTTTGCCTGAGTCCTTGAAAACCATCCAACCCAACACCCCATAAAAAATATGAACCCAAACCCTAGTTTCGAACCATTGGAGCGCGTCAGCGAGGAGCAGCTGCCGGTCGCTAAACACAAGCTGCACGGATGGACCCACTTCATGGGGCTATACGCCGGGGAGCATGTCGCCGCCACGGAATTTGTCATCGGCGCCACCTTTGTGGCGCTGGGTGCGAAGACGATGGATATTTTGTTAGGTCTCCTGATCGGCAACATCCTGGCGATTCTCAGCTGGACGCTGATCACCTCACCGATCGCCACCCAGACGCGGCTGAGTCTTTACACCTACCTGAACAAGATAGCGGGCGACTCGATGACCAAGCTCTACAACTGGGCCAACGTGGTGATTTTCACCGTCATCTCCGCCGCCATGATCACGGTTTCCTGCACGGCGGTCAGGTTTCTTTTCAAAATACCCGCCCAGCTGAACTGGTATCCCACCAATGCCTGGTTTGTGTTGGTGGTGCTGCTGGTGGGCGCGATCGTGGTGTTTGTGGCGATGTATGGATTCAATGCGGTGTCCGAGTTCTCGGGAATCTGCGGGCCGTGGCTGTTTGTGATGTTCGGCGCCGGTGCGCTGGTGATGATGCCGGCTTTGTCCGAGGCTGTGTTAGGCCGCACCATGCTGCAGAGCTTTGGTGACTTCATCACCATCGGTGACGCATCGATCTGGACGGGGGTCAACGCCGCCGGTAAACCGGGGATCGGGCTGCTGGAGGTGATAGGATTCGCCTGGGCGGCCAACACGATCACGCACGTCGGCCTGATCGACATGGCGTTGCTGCGCTACGCCAAGAAGCCGATCTACGGTCTCTGCACCAGCTCGGGGATGCTCTTCGGTCACTACATCGCCTGGATCGCGGCCGGTATCATGGGCGCGGGAACCGCGGTGCTGGTGAAGCAGTCGATTATCACCCTCGACCCGGGTGACGTCGCCTACCATGCGCTGGGGCTGTCAGGGTTTGTCATCGTCATCGTCGCAGGATGGACGACCGCGAACGCCAACCTCTACCGCGCCGGTCTCGCCGCGCAGGCGATCTTCAACAAGCACTCACGGAAAAAAACCACCCTCGTCGTGGGCATGGTCACCGTGGGTGTCGCCTGTTTTCCCTTTGTCTTTACCAAGATGCTGCCGATGCTGACCTACGCCGGTCTGTTAGTGGTGCCGGTCGGGGCGATTGTTTTCACCGAGCACGTGATCTTCCCGCGCATCGGCCTCACCCGCTACTGGGCGAAGTATAGGAAACTGAGCCACAGCACCCCGGCGGTGGCGTCGTGGGGTGTGGGGCTGGTCTTTGGTTTCGGTCTCAACACCCTGGATGTGATGTCCTTTTACTACCTCTTCATCCCGACCTGGTTTGTCACCGCGATCACCTACACGCTGTTGGCGAAAAAATACGGTGCCGCCGATTCCTACCCGGCCGAGGAGGCCGAGCTGAAGCAGTATGACCGGACGGTGGAGGCCTTCCAGCAACACCAGGCGGACAACGCCGCGCCCCCGGTCAAGGATGAGTCGGCACTATCACGCGGCCTGCACTGGATCGCGCGTGCGAGCCTGACCATCACCCTGGTGCTGGCGCTGGTCACCATGTTCGGCAGCTCCGACATGTCCGGCTATGTGGAGAACTGCGACCGCTTTTACCTCTACGCCTTCATCTGCACCCTCGTCTATTTCATCGCCGCCTACTGGGCACTACGCCGCAAAAAAGCCATCCAAGGATAAACCATCAACCCAAACTCCGGAACCATGAAAGAACCCATCCGTCTCAACCAGCGCAACTTATCGCGCCTACCAGCATCGCTCACCCTGCCGAGCTACGACAGGAGCAAACTCACCGCCGGCATCGTGCATGTCGGGGTGGGGGGATTCCACCGCTCACACGAAGCCTTTTACACCGATGAGCTGATGCAGCAAACCGGTGTCACCGACTGGGGCATCTGCGGCGTGGGGCTGCGCGACGCCGACCGCAAGATCGCCGACATCCTGAAACGCCAGGACTACCTCTACACCCTGATCGTCAAACATCCGGACGGGAAAATTGAGAACCGGGTGATCGGCTCGCTGGTCGATTTTATGTTAGGCTGCGATGATGCCACGGCAGTGATCGACAAAATGGCGAGCGCGTCCACCAGGATTGTCTCCCTGACCATCACCGAGGGCGGATACAATTTCAACGCCGCCACCGGGCAGTTCGATTTTAAAAACCCCGATGTCAAACACGACCTCGCGAATCCCCGCAGCCCAAGAACCGTCTTCGGCTACCTCGCCGAGGCACTGCGTAAACGCCGCGCCGCGGGCACTCCGGCGTTCACCGTGCAGTCCTGCGACAACATCCAGCACAACGGCGACATGACCCGGGAAATGCTGCTCGCCTTCACCGGAAAACAGGACCCCGGGCTGGCGCAGTGGATTGAGCGTGAGGTGCGCTTTCCCAATGCCATGGTCGATCGCATCACGCCGGTGACCACCCCCGCCGACATCGAATACCTCGAAAACGAAGTGGGTGTCAAAGACGAGTGGCCGGTGACCTGCGAGCCGTTCTGCCAGTGGGTGATCGAGGACAAGTTCTCCGACGACAGGCCGGACTGGGAAACGGTGGGGGCGCAGTTCGTTCCCGACGTCACTCCTTATGAAAAAATGAAAATCCGCCTGCTCAACGCCGGTCACTCGGTGCTGGGGCTGTTAGGGTCCATCCACGGGCACGAAACCATCGACCAGTGTGTGTCCGACTCGCTTTTCGCCACCTACCTGCGTCGTTTCATGGACTTCGAGGCCACCCCGGTGCTGGGAACGGTGGAGGGGATTGACCTTGAGGACTACAAGGACTCGTTGATCGAGCGCTTCGGCAACCCTAACATCAAGGACAAGCTCGCGCGTATTTGCCTGGAGAGCTCCTCGAAGCTGCCGAAATTCCTGATCCCCACCATCACCGAAAACCTGGAGCAAGGCGGCAGTATCGAATACGCCACCCTGGTGATCGCCGCCTGGTGTTACTACTCGGACAAGGGGGTGAACAGGGACGGCAGGAAACTGGAAATCACCGACGAGATGAAAGCGGAGCTGCACAAGGCCGCTGCCGGAACCCAACAGGACTCCTTGTCCTTTCTCAAGCTCAAGCCGGTCTTCGGTGACCTCGCACGCAACAGGACTTTTACCACGGAATACGAGAGCATGGTGAAAACCCTCTATGAAAGCCCGGATATCTCACGGCTCATGCAGGCCCTGTTATTCGGACGAGAGTAAAAAAACACCGGTTAAGCACCACCCCTGGCACCACTGCGACCAACCACGAACCACACTAAAATCATGAAAAAACGCACAATGATCGCCATGACCGCGCTGATCACGGCCGCCTCCGCTGAGAACAATCCGTTCAATGCCGGCGACTACCTCACCGGCGACTGGGGCGGGCTTCGTCCCGAGCTCATCGACAAGGGTGTCACCCCGTTTCTCTACTACGATTCCATCTTCGGAGCCAACGTGCACGGAGGTATCCAGGACGACCGGCAATTTGCCGGCCAGGTTTACGCCGGGGTGGATCTCGACCTCGAGAAGCTGCTCGGCTGGCAGGGGGCCACGATGAAGATCTCCACCGTGAACCGGCACGGCAACACCATCAGCGGCTCGGTGGGGGGCATCTATGACCCGATGACCATTTACGGCGGCCAGGTGACCTACCTCTATCAGTTTTTCATTGAGAAAAAATTCAACGAGCAGTGGTCGTTGAAACTCGGCCGGGTCTCGGCGGACACCGACTTCGCCAAGTCCCCGCTCTACGGCTACTCACTCAGCACCGCGATCAACGGACCAATCCGTGCAACATTGTTAGAAAACTCCATCACCTCCTTCCCCTACGCGGTGTGGGGTGGTCGGGTGAAGTATAATCACAACGATCAACACCAGTTCCAGCTCGGTGTCTATCAGACCGGCCCGGACCAGTGGGACTTTACCAAAAACGGACTGGATTTCAGCTTCCGTGACGACGACGGGGTGTCGGTGCTTCTGCAGTACGACTGGACACCGCAGGTCTGCGGTCGCGACGCCAGGATCTTTGTCGGTGCCATCAACTCCTTCCGTGACTTCGACAACTTCAACGGCGGCACAACCGACTTCCTGTTCCGCGCCTACGCCCACGCCGAGGTGGAGGTGGCAGATGGCCTCAAAGTCTTCGCTATGGCGAGTTACTCCGCCGAGGACAAGGTGGCCAAGACACCGCTCCAGATCAGTGCCGGCGTCAACTACAGGGGCATGATCCCCGGACGTGGAAACGACCACACCTTCCTCTTCGCCACCTACGGCCAGCTCAGTGACGAGTATGGCGACGCCATCGGCCAGAGCGTGAGCCACGAGATGGTTTACGAACTCGGCCACCGCTTCCAGCTCACCCCGTCCTGCTACCTCCAGCCATCGGTGCAATACATCCGGAACCCGGGCGGCACCGGTGCCGTGGACGACGCCATCGTGCTCGGCGCGTGGTTTGGACTGAAGTTCTAACAAATCCTGAACCGGCACCAAAGAGCCGCAGCTTCTCCCGCGGCTCGATGTTTCTTGAATAAGCTGGCTGTGGGCCGTATCATGCCACGCCAGAACATAAGCCGAAATGGGCTTCTTCAAGTGCCATGGGCCGCAGCACTCCGTCAAGAAGGCTGGTCCTTGTGTTGGAGTTGGCTGACTTCCTGGTCGAAGTCGGAGCGGTATTCCAGATCCTGCCGGGGGCGGAATTTTTCAAATTCCGACTCGGCGTGTTGTTGGGCGATTTTGGCGGAAATGCTGCCGGCATCCTGAAGCACTTCGTGGTCGTCGAATTCCAGGAAGGCATCGAGTCGCGTTGCCCAGTCCTCCATGGTCATCGGGATTTTCCGTCGGGCGCGGTTTTCGGCAAGTTCGAGGTAGGCGGTGACGATACTGCCGAGGGAGGCCAGCTCGTCATTGGTGAGGTAGTTTTTGGCCACGCCGACGTCGGACTTGAGGATTTTGCCGCCGGGGGCACCCTCCCAGGTGGTCAGGCCCATGTTTTTTTTGGACGAGTCAGCGCGATCCTGAATGAGTTCAGCCGCGGTTTTGCCGTGGATGGCATAGTGGAGTTTGTTCTGCACCTTGGCGAAGAAGTTGCGGGTGCTGGGCGCGTCCTTGTTGTAATCGATGGAGGTGGCGTAGATGTCGGTGATTTTCTGGTAAAACCGCCGCTCACTCAGGCGAATCTCGCGGATCTCCTCAAGCAGGTGCTCAAAGTAGTCCTCGTTGAGAAAGGAGCCGTTTTCCAGACGTTTGCGGTCGAGCACGTAGCCCTTGATAGCGAAGTCGCGCAGCACGGATGTGGCCCACTGGCGGAACTGGGTGGCGCGCAGCGAGTTGACGCGGTAGCCGACGGAGATGATGGCATCCAGGTTGTAGTGATCCAGGACGCGCGCCACCTCGCGGGTGCCTTCGGGTTGAACTATCCGGAATTTCCGGATAGTTGCCTCACGGGTGATTTCGGCTGATTCGTAAATGTTACCCAGGTGCTCGGATATGGTTTTTACCGAGACCTCAAAGAGCCGCGCCATGAGCTTCTGGGTGAGCCAGATGGTCTCGTCCTCGTAGAGCACTTCCAGGTCGTCTCCGCCGGATTGGGCGGAAAAGATCAGGAACTCCGCGGTGGAGTTGCGGATTTGTTTTTTGGAGGAATCGTTGGCCATGGTTCTTTCCGGTGGTGCGGGTGGGTTTGCTGGTGATGTCATCACGGCGGGGTGCCAATCTTATCAGGGTGACGCGGGCATGTGGAGCTGGTAGGCCGTGTGGATGGCGAGGGCCTCCTCCTTGCCGTAGTTGCTTTTTGCGTCGCAGCTCCAGACGACGCCCGGCCAGGCGGGGTCGGACGCGAAGCGGGCGACGATGTGGATGTGCAGCTGGGGCACGATGTTGCCGATGGCGGCGACGTTGATTTTGTCGGGATGGAAATGTGTTTCCACAAAGGCGCTCATCTGACGGATGGTGAACATGACCGAGGCGTAGTCGGTGGCCTCCAACTGATGGAGTTCCGTGATTGTATCATCGACTTCCGGAACCAGGATGAACCAGGGGAAAACGGCGTTGTCCTTGAGCAGGACGCGGCATTTCCCGTGGGTGCCGAAGTCGAAGCCGCCGGCGGCGAGGCGTGGATGGAGTTGGAAAGGCATGGTGCTGGCGGCGAGTATGGACGCATTCGCGCCCCGAGGCAAGCCGGGGGAGTCATTGCCGCCGCCCGCCGGTTGGCGTCCCCTCACCAGGCCACCTTGCGCAGTGAGTAACGCTTGTCGGTTTCCGCGATGGCGCGGGCGATTTCGGCCTGCACGGAGGCGTCGCCGTAGAACGGGCCAAGGCCCGGGCCACCGCCGGTGTGGGTCTCTATCAGCACGGGGTGGCCGCGGCGCATGACGAAGCTCGGATTGCCGCTGTCGCCGCTGACGAGTTTTTTATAGTAGCCGTTTTTCTTGTTCACATCGAATTTGAAGGCGATGGCTCCATTGCGGATGGCGGCGACCTGGTGGACGAAAATCCGGCGGTTCTGGTCGGTGACAAGGGCATAGCCGTTCACCAGGCGGGAGGCGAGGTCGGGGCTTGGCCTGAGCACGGGGTAGGGGGTGAAATTGGCTGGCAGCGCCTCGTCGAGCAGGCCCACGGCGACGTCGCCGGTGAGGTATTTGACGGAAACAATCTGCCGCTCCGCCCGCTTGCCCCGGCGGTCGTGGAAAACGACCGGTCTGAACAGTGGCCGGGTGTAGTGTTTTGCCATGACGACATGCCGGGGAGTGATCAGCGTGCAGGTGCGTTTGTCGTTGAAGGAGATGCCCGAGGCGTCGAACTTGGAGGTCCACCCCTGGCTGAGCCTCGACCGGCCCGAGGCGTTGTATGTGGTGAAAATGTCAGGCGGCTGGTTGGCCACCGCCATTTCCCCGGTCTCCATCGACGGCCCCCTGGTCAGCGCGGGGTCGGATGACGGTGTGCCGCAGCCTGCCAGGGCGAGGCAGGTGATGACCGGTAAGCGGACGATCAGTGGGGTATTCATGGCGACGGGGTCCTGGTTTGAAAAATTCAGCGGCCCCGTTTTTTTTCATCCTTCGTATTCCTCGAGCGCACCGAGAAGGTGATCGGGATGCCGGGGGTGGGGTGGGCCTCGCGGAGTCGGTTGGAGAGGTATTGCTCGTAATTCTCCTGCATCAGTCGCTTGTCGTTGACGAAGAGGATGTAGGTGGGCACCGGGATGGCGGTGTAGCGGTCGTTGACGGCGGTGGTGGCGTAGAGCAGCTTGAGGCGTTTCTGGCCCTTGCGCGCCTGCGGTGGTTTCTTTTCAAAAGCCTCGCCGAGAAAGCGGTTGAGCTTGCCGGTGGTGATCGGGTTCTGGGCCGCTTTGCGAATCTCAGCGAGCTTGGCAAAAACCAGACCGATGGATTGCTGCTTCAGCGCGGAAACACACACGTACGGTGCGTAGGCGAGGAAAAAGAGCTCGTTGCGGACGTGTTCGGTCGCATCTTCCAACCGGTCGGTCCTGCCTTTGCCAGGCTGATAGAGGTCGAACTTGTTGAGTACGATCAGGCAGGGTTTTTTCTCGTCCTGGATCATACGCGCGATCTTCCGGTCCTGGGCGGAAATACCCTCGGCGCAGTCGATGACCAGCAGGCAGATGTCGGCGCGCCGGATCGAGCGCTCGGCGCGCATCGCAGAGAAGATCTCGACGGAGGAGTCCATCTTGGTGCGGCGACGTATCCCGGCGGTATCGATCAAGGTGTGCAGTTCCCCCATAAACTCGTAGGGGATGTCCACGGCGTCGCGGGTCGTGCCGGCGATTTCCGAGACGATGGTGCGGTCGTCTTTCAGGATGGCATTGATGAGTGATGACTTACCGGCGTTGGGTCTGCCGACGATGGCGATTTTGAGTCCCTCCTTTTTGACCACTTCCTCCGCTTCCTCGATGTCACGCTGGAGTGGTTCGACCACCTTGTCGATGGCATCGGCGAGTAGCTCCATGTTTTTTCCCAACTCCGCCGAGGTCGGGATGCCCTCGCCGTATCCAAGGGAGGCGAAGTCGCCGGAGATCTGCTCCTGTTTCTCGTTGTCCGCCTTGTTGATGACGAGCTGGACCGGAGCTTTCGACTTGCGCAGCTTCTGGGCGAGCGCCTGGTCGATGGAGGTGACGCCGTCCCGGGCGTCGACGATAAAGAGGATCAGGTCCGCGGTCTGCATGGCGATGTCCGCCTCGGTGGTCACGGCGGCGGCGAAGCCATCCTCGAGCGTGGAGCCGATGCCGCCGGTGTCGATCAGGGTGCAGGGGCTGCGGGTGATGTTACAGGGCGCGGAAATGCGGTCGCGCGTCACCCCCGGCTGGTCGTGCACGATGGCGATGCGGCGACCGGCGAGTCGATTGAAAAGGGCGGATTTACCGACGTTGGGTCGGCCGACGATGGCTACGGTGGGCATGTTGGGAATGTTGGGAATGTTGGGAATGGATGATTGAAGGAATGGATAAATGAAGGAATGAGGGGCAGTTTGGTATTTGGATTTAGAGCTTGGAACTTCCAGGCTCCGCCTGATGGTGGTGGTCGTGGAGCATGTGCAGTCCCTGGCGGAAGTATTCGATGCCGGACCAGACGGTGAACAGGGTGGCGGCGATGGTGGGGTAAAGCGGGTCGAGGGGGATGATTTTCAGCATCACCCAGCCGAGCAGAACCATCTGGGTGACGGTGCAGACTTTTCCTGTCCAGTGTGGCCGGATGGGGACGTGGGAGTTGAAGTAGTGCAGAATCCAGATGCCGACAATGATAATGATGTCGCGCGCGATCATCAGTGCGGTGAACCAGATCGGGATGTGCCAGCCCTCGCCCCAGGGGACGAAGGTGAGAAAGACGATGCCGGTGAGCAGCAGGGTCTTGTCGGCAAACGGGTCCATGAACGCGCCGAACTTGGAGCGTTGGTTGAAGTGGCGCGCGATGTAGCCGTCGATGCCGTCGCTGACGGCGGCAAAGATGAACACGCCCACCGCCCACCAGCGGATGGTTTCATTGGGGGTTCCCGCCTTGACACTTTCGCCATAATAAACGGCAAGCACTGCGAAAACCGGGGCGCAGAACAGGCGGCCAAGGGTGATTTTGGATGCCAGGGTCATGGACGTATTCTCAAGTTTCAAGTTTTCACTGTCAAGTGTTGCTATTTTCCATCAACAAGCCTCAGATGCGTGTGTGAACCAGACGGAAATCAAAGAGCGGCTCGATGCCATGGGCGTTACCCCATCCAAGAAACTCGGACAGAATTTTCTCATCGATGAAAATGTCGCCCGCTGGATTGTCGACCAGCTTGAAGTCAGGCCAGGGGATACGGTGGTGGAGGTCGGTCCCGGAACGGGCGCTCTCACCGAGCACCTGGTGCAGACGGCGGCCAGGGTGATACTCGTCGAATTTGATGCCCGGCTTGCCGAGGGGTTGAAAAAACGATTCGATGGCAATGATCAGGTCGAGGTCCACCACCATGACGGTGCCAGGTTTGATGTGCGGCAGTTGTTCAAGCACCAGCCGGTCAAGTTGTTAGGTAACCTGCCTTACTCTGCGGGTGGCGCGATCATGCGGAATTTCATGAAGCGCCCCTCACCCGTGTGCAAAGCCGTGCTGATGCTGCAAAAGGAATTCATCGACCGTATCATTGCCGTTCCAAAAACCAAGGCTTATGGAGTGCTGTCCCTGCGGATGCAAAGCGAGTGGGTGAGCAAACCGGTGAAAACGATTCCGCCGCAGGCGTTTTTTCCGCGGCCGCTGATCGACTCCACCGTCATGGTCTGCGACCCTCGTGGTGAAGACCTTCCCGTTTATGATGCCCGCTTGTTTGATGAAATTGTTAGGCGTGGTTTTGCGCAGCGCCGGAAACAAGTGCGCAAGCAAATGCCGGACACCGGTAGCTGGCAGGAGGCCGCCAAGCTTGTCGGAGTGGCCGAGACCGCGCGTGCCGAGGAAATCAGCCTCGACCAATGGATCGGGCTGACCCGGTTTTACGATGACCACCCGCTCAAGGACACTGCGCAGCAGGGTGACGAGTTATTTGACGTGGTTGACGACGACGACATGGTCTTGCGACAAGCAACGCGCGATACAGTGCATCAGCAAAACTTGCTCCATCGGGCGGTACACCTCTTTGTATTTAACAAACGCAAAGAGCTCTTTCTGCAAAAGCGTTCCCGGCTCAAGGACAGGCATCCCGGTGTCTGGGATTCGAGTGCTGCCGGACATCTTGCCGCGGGTGAGGACTATGAGGAAACGGCGGTCCGCGAGCTTGATGAGGAAATGGGGATCAAGGGCACCGAGGTGCAGGAGGTGGGGCGGGTCGCCGCTTGTGAAAATACCGGCTGGGAGCATGTCAGGCTCTACCTCGCCCGCCATGATGGTGCCGTTCGGTTCCCATGCAGTGAAGTGGAGGCCGGCCAGTGGTTTTCCTTGGATGAGCTCCGCCAGTGGGTGCATGCGCGACCACAGGATTTTGCCAGTGGATTCATCGAGTGTTGGAATGTGTTTGATTCGATGTTAGACAAGTAGTGCCGGGTATGGTTTTTTTTCTTGGCCAGCACAGGGAGGGGTGTGTTAAGGTGAGGGCTATGAAAATACCAGGTGTGTGTGTATTGGTTGTTGTCGTCGCCGTGAGTCTTTCCTCGCTTGCCCACGCGGCTGATTGGCGTGTTGAATTGGTGCCGAGCCGTCATTCCGAGGGAAAAGGCCAGGTTCTTTATGCCACCAAGCCTTTGGATAAATTCTACATCGTGCTTCATAATACCTCGGGGCAAGACCAACGCGTCTGGCGGGATTGGTGTCCCTGGGGGTATCACAACCTTTCTTTACACGCAGAGCTTGATAACGGGAAAAAGGTATTGCTCACCACCGCGACTAAAAACTGGGGCAGGTCCTACCCGGATGCAGCACTCGTCCGGGCCGGGAAATCCTATGTTTTCGAGGTTCATCTGGCCGGCAAGGTCTGGAAAGGACTGGAGGAATTACCTGGATCCGCCTTCAAGCTGACGGTTGTCTATGAGGTGAAAGAGACTGCGGAATCAAAACAAAAACACGTCTGGACTGGAAAAGTCAGTTCGGAGGCTGTCACGGTGACTGTGCGCAAGTAGCCTGGTTTCCGGGCAGTTGATTTGTGCTGCAACCCTTGATCCGTGCAGCAACCCTTGGTTTTCAAATGAGAAACGACAGATGAGAAACGATGGTAGGTCCACCAGGAGTCGAACCTGGATCTACGGCTTCGGAGGCCGTTATACTATCCATTGTACTATGGACCCGTATGGCTCACAACCGACGGTGAGTCAGCTCAGCGTGCCTTCTTGGAAGGAAGGTTCGCAGTCGCGGGAGATGCCTACTGTGCAAATTATAGCTAGTCAAGAGGTGAGTTTGGAGAATCAAGGAAATGATCTTTTTCGCAATTTCCTCCTTTACTCTAAGAAGATGATTAGCAGAATCGTTTTCACTCAGTGATTGCAACCAAGAAAAAGTAATCATCGCAAAATCCCCGACCTACACATCAACCTATGACAAGCATGAACAAAACATCCTACCGATCCGTTAAGACCGTAGCCATTGCAACCTCCACTGTATTTCTAACATCAGCTTCGCTGTTTGCCGCTCCGGCAGAGGGAAGTGTGCTGAAGCGATACGTGCTTGATGGTGGCTGGCCCATGATTCTGATTGGACTGCTAATCCTCGCACTGATTGCGCTTTGCGTCTTCAACTTCATGAACCTGACCAAGTCCAAGTTTGCGCCGGACGACCTCAAGGCCGGTCTGATGGATCACATGTTGAATTGTCGTATCCGCTCCGCCATTGAACTCGGAGCTTCCCACCCAAGCTATCTTGGCCGCATGATGGCCTACGCCCTTCCCAATGTGGACGCCCGCCGTCCGGAGGATCTCGGACGTGACTACGTCGAGGACGCTGTTGCCGACTTCACCATCAACGAGAATCGTAAAAGCATGACACTCATCAACTACATCTCCCTGATCGCCCAAGCAGCCCCGATGATGGGACTGTTCGGAACCGTTCTTGGTATGGTGGGTGCTTTCGGAACTCTCGCCAGTGGTGACGGATCGGCTGATCCATCCGCTCTCGCCGGTGACATCTCCGTGGCGCTGCTGACCACTCTCTGGGGCCTGGTGACCGCCATTCCCTCACTGACCGCCTATTTCTTCTTCAAGAACAAACTCAACAACCTCGTCGCCGAGTGCCACCACACAGCCGAGGAGTTACTCAACGCCTCGATCCAGACGGTCAACGGAGACGCGCATCTGGCTAAGATTCCCGAGGGTATCGCCGTTTAAGCCACGGGTGCCTTCGGAAACCAGACCTGTGTGAGGTCAAAGAGAGGGGCAATCCACTCCAACCGCACACAGGGCCCCCCCTTCAGGGGAGGCCTGGAAACCGGGGCATCATCTACCAAACAGCAAACCACGAAAGGAATCTTAACTATGGCATCAAAAAAATTACGCGCATCAGCCGCAGCTAACGACGATGAACTGAAGGTCGACATGTCGCCCATGATCGACATGGTCTTCCTGCTGCTCATCTTCTTCATTGTTGCCTCCACGGTGATTGTGGTGAAACAAGATCCGGAGGTGCAGCCTCCAGTAGCCAAGCATTCTAAGAAGGCGAAAGACGGCAAGGGCCGTATCGTGATCAACATCCGCAAGGATGGCACTTTCCGCGCGGAGAAAACCACCACGGAGTTCACCGATGCCGAGGGGATCGAGGATTACGTTAAAAAGCAGAAAGCGATCGAAGAAGGCAAGGGCCTGGTTCCCATTATCCACCTTCGTGGTGATAAAGGGGTCTCGTTCAAATACGTCCGCACCGTGATACGCGCCGCCGCCAAGGCCGGCGTCGATAACGTTGTGTTCTCGGTCTACGGATTCGAGAGAAACTAACCCAAGAAAAGAATTACCTACATACCATGTCTCGCAAAAAGAAAGCCGACCATTTGGAGGAAGATGAACCAGGGTTGGATATCTCGTCTCTGATCGACGTTTGTTTCCTTCTTCTCATTTACTTCCTAGTCACCACCACCATCCAGCCCCGTGAGCAGGATCTGAAAATGTCGCTGCCCGCAGCGGCTCCCAGTGAAACCCCACCCGTTCTGGCGCCCATGTTTATCAAGGTGGACAAAGGTGGTGATGTTTACATCAACACCGGGCCAGCGCAGGAGCTTGTGGAGTCGGACCCTGACAGCCGCAAGCTACCGGAACTGCGTAACCGTCTCGACGGATACGTGGCCACCGCCAAAGCAGGTGCGCAGGAGCCCATTGTCCAGATATGGGCGGACGGCGAAGCTGAACAGCAGCGCATCGTTGATGTTCTCAACTGTCTCGCCGGTGTCCAGATCTCCAAGGTCACCTTCACCGATCTGGTGGATACTCCCTAAGTCATCTCAGGCTCTCCATTCGCATCATCGCGGTGGGGAGCTTTTTTTACACTCCAGTTTTTCCCCTAATGGATTGCCATTGTCATGCGTTGTATAATACAACGGCTATGGCGAGGTTTTCCATTTCGGATAGAAGACTGAAGCTAGAACGAAAATGACGATATTGGGAGGGTCTGCAATCCCCTGCATCATCCCCCGCATCAGAATTCAGAGTCGCTAATAACACGTCCATTACGAACTCCCCCCTACTCACCACTTAACAAAGTTAAACCATGAATACGATATTCAAGCTCAAATCATTCACGCAAGCCCTCGCTGGCGTCTCTCTCGCTGTTATGGCGATGACGGGGACTGTGAAGGCGCAGGACTTGCAAACCCAGATGTCCCAGGCCAATGCTGCCTGGAAAGAAGGTCAATACGAAAAGTGCCAGGCGCTTTTTACCCGTATCGTATCATCCTACGGCAAACGTGCCCCCATGCTCTACGGCCCCAAGTTCGGCTTGATCTACTACCGTAAAGGGCTGTGCGAACTCAAGCTGGCCGGCATTGAGAAACGCGACAACAAGCTCAAGGGGGCGGCCAAGTGGTTTGAGCTGGCAGCCAAGTCGTTCGAAAGCTGTTACAAGGAGTATCCCAACGGCGCGAAAGGGATGCCCCAGACCATCAATACCTCGCACAAAGCGGCCCTGCAACGCTGGGCCGAGGCGAGTATGGGTATGGGTGAATACAAAGAGGCCATCAAGCTCTACCAGAAATTCCTCGCCGAACGCGACCCCAACAAGGACAAAATCCTGCCAACACCAGGTGGATTCTACATCAATCTCGCCATCTGCCACTTCCTTATGGAGCAGCCCAAGATTGCGGACGGTATCCGTCACTTCGAGACCTCATTAAAAAATAAAGAGAAAATGCGCACGGCCGATGCAGGGATCGTAGCCGCTTTCCTCGCCCTTTCCCAAGCGGTTATCCAGGAAAAGGATGAGAAGGCCATGGTGGATTTCCTCAACAAGAATCGTGCGGACATCACTCTCGAGCCATACCAGATGTATGAATTCACACCTGTGTTTATGAAGCTGGCTGGCAATGCCCTCGAAGCCGACATGTACGTCGCTGCCTTTAATCTCTACGCGCTCATCCCCGGCACAGAGGATGTCATCCAGGATATCAAAGTGCGTCTGGATCAGTTGCCCGAGCGTCGGGGCATCGTCGATGGAAGCAAGGTTATTGAAACTGACCGCCTGCAAAAAGGGCTGAGTAAAATGGAAAACAAACTCCGCTCCGGTGACCCCGATGACGTCGGAGTGCTTACCGCCATGTGCTACCTGCACGATCAAGCCGGCAACCAGCGCGGTGTCTACGGTGCCCTTGAGCAGCTTGAACTCTATTACCCGAAGAGCAAGAAGCGTGAAACCAATCTTTATAACCTCGTGCGCGTTTCCTCGCTCATCGGAGAAATCATGGCCACCGAACACTATGGATCCATTTTCCTCAAGGCCTTCCCCGAGAGTGACAAGGTCGAAAGCGTTCGCCGGATGATGCTCTCCAGCCTGTTTTTCGGCGGTGAGTATCAAAAGAGTCTTGAGGTCGCCGAAGTGCTGATCGACAAGGTTCCCAAACCATCCGAGCAACATGACATCTGTCTCTTTGTCCTCGGTGGTAGCCATTTCTACCTGGGTCAGTTTGAAAAAGCGCAGCCGTTCCTGGAGCAGCACGTCAAGGAATACCCCAAGAGCAAGCTCATCATGCACTCCGAGTACTTCGAGGGCTCGAACCTGACCCGCCTTCAATACTGGGAGAAAGCAGCTGAGTTGCTCGACAAGTTCCTCAAGAAATACCCCGAGCCCGGCAAGAATATTTACCTGCCCAACGCCCTGTATGACCGTGCGAACTGCCACTTCTCCGAAAGTCAGTATGAACCCGCGCTTGTCCTGCTCGATCGCCTTGAGAATGAGTTCCCCGACACGGGAGTCATCGACATGGCATACAACATGAAGGGCAACATCCTGGAAAGCACGGCCAAGATTGAGGAAGCGGAAAAATACTACAAACTCGCTCTTGAGATTGCCGAGAAGCGCGAAAACAAAATCGTGGCCGGCGAGGCATTGAGCTATCTCGTTGGTATGCTGGGCGTGGAAAAACGTGGTGAAAAGAAAGAGCCCAATCCACGCATCAAGGACGCAGTGCCATGGTATGACAAGTTCATGAAGGAATACCGTACCAACCCCTTCAAACCGCAGGTGGTGGTGCACGGTATGGCCGCCATGAGGGCTGTTGATCGCGAGCAGGAGGGACTTGATAACCTTCAGGCGATGATCACAGAGCTCGCTGGTAAAGAGGAACCGTATTACCTTGAGGAATGTGTGAATGCCTATTCCAAGTTCTATCTCGAGGTGAAAGGGAATACGGCGGAGAAACTCAAGGAGCTGTATTACAACTTCCCCGGCATCAACCTCGCTAACAAACGTGTCCTTGCCCTCCTGCGCATCGCCATCATCGGTGTCTATGAAGAGCAGATCAAAAAGGCGGAGGCTGAGAAAGACAGCGACCGCATACTCCGTTACACAGCAGGGATCAAGGCTCTGTTCAAAGACCTCAAGAGTGAGTTCGATCCCAAGGATCTTACCAACTTCGTATTACTTCGCGTCGGTGACTATCTTCGCGAGAAGACATCGGCACCCAAGCAGGCCCTCGCCTATTACGAGGAACTGTTGCAGCGTGACGATAAGTTCGGTGAATTCAAGGCCCGTCTCGGAATCGCCGATGTGCTTGGCCAGTCCGATAGTGCTGCCGACAACAAAAAGGCGATCATAAGCCTGGAGGACATCATTGACCGGGCGAAGGACGATCCCAAGACACAGGAGGATGCCCTGTTCCGCGTCGTCGAAATCAGTGCCAAGATCAGCGACTGGGAAAAGTGTGAAAAATCGGCAAGAGCCTATCTCGATGCCAAGTACACCAAGAAGTCGGCGGAAGTCAGCTATCTCTTTGCCCTCTCCTTTGATAAACGCGGCAACGAGAACGATGCCCTGTTTTACTACGGCATGGTCTATAACCGCTACCGTGGCTTCATCCGCATCTCCGCTCCTTCCGTGAAGCGGATCCTGGAAATCATGTGGGACCGCAACCTCGCCGCCGGCCAAACCGTTGGTGTGGGTGACAAGGAGATTACTCTGGAAATGGCCGACCGACAGGCCTGTTACCAGAAAATCGGCTGGCCATACATCACCGGAACACGCCGCATCCGCGAAACCAATCCAGATATGACCGATGCCGAGAAAGAGATATGGGACGAGGTCGCTGCTCTCGTTAAACAATACGAGACATCGGGGCAGATCAAGACGATGGACCAAGTCCGTGCCGAGGAATTGGAAAACAAACGCCGTGGCAGAGGCAATTAATCCTGCCCCCGCTCATCCATATTGAAAATCAAAACCCAATTACTAACAATCATGAATATCCGATCATTTTTCAAATACTTGCCTGTTGCCGTGATGCTCTGGTCAGGGGCACCGGCCTCTGCAGAACAGGCAGCGGCCAGGTTGCTCTATAACGACGGCTCCCACGATGACGTGCTCGTCATCAACTACGCCAATGGTGTGGTCACCTACCGTTTGAATGAGCGGGCGCTGAATATCGTGCGTGTTGGCAGGCCCAAACTCCAGGCGGTCTACTACTACGAACCGAAAATCTTTTCCGAAGCAATGGACTTGTACCGCGGCAGGAACTATGAAGAGGCGAAACCGAAGTTTGCCGAATGCGAAACCGCATTTCGGGATATGGATACATCGCCGAATAACTACGCATCACTCGCCGGGTTCTACAAGATGGAGTGTAGTCGCCGCATGAACAAGCTCGACGACCTGAGTAGCGAGATGGAGAAGTATCGCAAAAAAGGACTGTCCCGGGAAACGCACCTCCAGCAACTGGAAGTGAACACGTTCTGGGAGGCAGTAAGGCTGAAGGACTGGGAGCGCCTTGATCGCCTTGCCCAGGCATGGCATAAACGCAAGGTGACAGGTAGCCAGCGTGCCCAGATTGCTTATTGCCATGGCTTGGCACTGGAACATCTGGCCAAAAAAGACCCCAAGCGTATTAGCGAGGCCTTGAACGCATACAACCGCGCCCTCAGTGCTGATTTTACCGCGTCGATGGAGATCGTACTCAACGCCGCTAACAATGCGCTTCGCGTCTATTCCAGTGACCCCGAGGTCAAGCTGGCCATGACCCTCTGGAAGACCGAAGACGAGAACCCTAACAGTGGTGGTCATCAACGGCTTTTAGAGGCCAATACCTTGGTAAAACTCTACAAGCAGGCCGGGTTCGATAAAATCACCCCGCTCCTGCCTGAGTATAACAAATTCCTCAAATACAGCGCTCCCAAGGGTGACAATGCCGGTTAGTTGATGGCTGGTGCATCGCCCGACGATTCTAGCCCCGGCCTACTCGCCGGGGCTATTTTTTACCCTGGTTTCTACCCTTGGAGCGCGGCGACAAGGGCTCCGGTCAGTAACGCATCCTGGTGGTCAAAGACGGTCCGCAGGTCAAGCAGAAGGCTGCCATCCACCACAGTGCCTACCACGGCTGGCTTGCCGGTCCTGAGTCGTTTGGCAAGTCGGGTGACGGAGATGTTTTCAGGAGTGATGTTGAGTGCCACCGACGGGATTCCGGATTTCGGCATCGTGCCGCCACCTGTGCGCGCCGTGCTGCTGGTCAGCCCACATCTGGCAGGGAGCGTACCGGGGATGTTCTGCAGTATCGACTTCGCCCGTGCTTCCAAGGTGGCCACGTCGGTGGATATGAAATCGAGTGCCGGCACACCACAGGTGCCTGTTTCCGACCGGGTCTGCAAGTAGGTGTCGATACATTCCTGGAGCACGGTAAGGATGAGCTTGTCACAGCGGACTGCACGGAAAAACGGCTCGCTCTTGATGCCTTCGACGAGCTCCTTTTTCCCCGCGATAACTCCCGACTGCGGGCCTCCTAACAGTTTGTCGCCTGAGAAGCAGACAAGGTCGACTCCATTGGCAAGGGCCTCCTGGGGGCGCGGTTCGTGGTCGATGGGGGCCAGTTCATCGATGTTCATCATGGCACCCGAGCCGATGTCCTCGATCAGCGGAAGGCCGTGGCTGTGTGCCAGCTTCGAGAGCTCCACGATGGCCGGCTCCTCGGTAAAGCCGCCGATGTAGAAATTAGACTGGTGCACTTTCAGGATCATCGCGGTTCTGGGGGTGATCGCTTTGGCGTAGTCTCTGAGGTGCGTTTTATTGGTAGCCCCCACCTCCACCAGTTTGGCGCCTGAGGTCTCGAGGATTTCCGGAATGCGGAACCCGCCGCCGATTTCCACCAGTTCGCCCCGGGAGACGATGACTTCGTTTTTACCCTCCTTGCAAAGATGCCTCAACGTCAGCACCAGTGCCGCAGCACAGTTGTTGACAGCCGTGGCGGCTTCGGCTTCCAGCAGTGAGGCGAGCGCTGTCTCCAGATAACCCGCCCGTTTTCCACGGGTGCCCGCCACGAGGTTGAATTCAAGATTGCAGTAGCCCGTGGCGATCTCAGTCAGCTTGGTGGCCGAAAGAGCGCCGAGAGGAGATCTCCCCAGGTTGGTGTGGATGATGACGCCGGTGGCATTGATCACCGACTGCAAACGGCTTGTCGCGAAGGTATCCAGCCGCTTGCCAATCTCAGCCTCCACCTCCTCGCGGGTAGGGGATTTACCTGCAAGGATGTCCTGCCGGATGCGGCTGATCTCACGCTGGACAAAGGCGGTAACCAGGGCGCGTGGCAGCGGGCTGTCGGTCGAAAGTGACTTGGCTAGGATCTCCACAGCAGGAAGTGCGCTCAAGGATTGGTGATTTGATGCCATGGCAGGAAAATTAACGCCTCTTACGGATTTGACAAGGTTGCTTATGACTCACAATCTATGCCCGTGAGCGACACTATCCAAGAAACCCCTCTGGCCTCCCTGCACGTTGAACTCGGAGGGAAAATGGTCCCCTTTGCCGGTTGGAACATGCCGGTGCAATACACCAGTATTATTGACGAGCACACCGCAGTGCGTGAGGATGTCGGAATTTTTGATATCTCCCACATGGGACAGTTTTTTCTCGAAGGCGATGGTGCGGAATCCTGGCTGAATTCAATCCTCGCCAACGACATCGGCAAGCTGGGATTGGGTGAAGGACAATACACGTTCATGTTAAATGAAAACGGGGGCGTGATCGATGACCTCATCATTTACCGGCAAGCCGAAGGCCGTATCTTCCTTGTGGTCAACGCATCCATGATCGAGGAGGACTACAGCTGGCTCAACCAGCACCTGGTGGAGGGCTTGACCCTTACCAACGCAAGTGACGCATGGGCAGGTATGGCCGTCCAAGGTCCTAACTCGTCCAATACTTTTGCCAGACTTTTTCCCGGGCAGGAACTACCCGCCCGTAACGGCATGAAGATGTGGGCCTGTGAAGGGGAGTCACTCTGCGTCTGTCGCACCGGTTACACCGGCGAAGACGGCTTTGAATTCTTCAGCTCGGCGGAAAATGGCAGTGCTTGGTTCCAGCGCTTTATCGATGCTGGCGCGAAGCCTTGCGGCCTCGGTGCCCGCGACAGCCTGCGGCTCGAGGTCTGCTATCCCTTGAATGGCTCGGACCTCTCACCTACTAGAACCCCCCTTGAGGCGGGCCTCGGCTTTTTCTGTGCCCTCGATAAAGAAGGGGGGTTTATCGGTAGCGATGCCCTGATTAAACAGAAAGAGGAAGGTCTCAAACAACGCTTGGTCGCCCTCAAATACACTGGTAGGGGCGCGCCTCCGCGTGCGCACTACGAGGTCTATACCAAAGAGGGGGAATGCATCTCCGAGCTTACTAGTGGCGTGCTCTCACCGAGTCTGAGAGAGGGGATATCCATGGCATACCTGCCTGTTGCATTGGCCAAGCCGGGCACATTGGTCGATATCGATGTCCGGGGCCGCCGATTCGAGGCAAAAGTCGTTAAAAAACCCTTTTACAAAAAACCCTGATCCTGCAAGAAACAAGCCAACCAATCAATCAACACGCCAACCAGCCAACCAACCACACTACCTATGAACGTTCCAGCAAATCTCCGTTACACCTCAGACCATGAGTGGCTTCTTCTCGAGGGCGACATCGCCAAAGTAGGTATCACCGATCACGCCCAGGAAGAACTCACCGATGTTGTTTTTGTTGAATTGCCCGAAATGGGACGCAGCTGCGATGCCGGCGACCCCGTCGCTGTCGTCGAGTCTGTGAAAGCCGCCAGTGATATCTATGTCCCGGTAGCCGGTGAAATCGTAGAAGGCAATATGGCGCTTGAAGCCGACCCCGCACTCATCAACACGGACCCCTACGGCGAGGGCTGGATTTTTAAAATCCGACTCAACGATCCATCTTCCGCAGACGACCTCATGGATGCGGATGCCTACCGTGGGTTGCTTGGCTAAGACCGTCATGAACCACTGAATATTCTAACAGGCGTGCCGGCTTTGCTTGAGCACGCCTGTATTTTGTTACTCCACTTACCCAACTAACCAATAAGATGTATAATGATTTCTGTAGCCGCCATGTCGGCAGTGTCGGGGATACCCGCGAGGGGTTGATCAAAGGTCTCGGATACGAGCGCATTGCCGACCTCATCGATGATGCCGTGCCGTCCAATATCCGTGGTGGCGATCCGTTGGAACTACCACGCGCTCTGAGCGAAACCGCTGCCTTGGAGCGCCTGAAGGGTATCATGAGCAAAAACAAGGTGCTCAAGTCCTACATCGGCCAAGGTTATAGTGGCACGATTGTCCCGGCTGTGATCCAGCGCAATATCCTCGAAAACCCGGGTTGGTACACCGCCTACACACCTTACCAGGCGGAAATCGCCCAGGGGCGCCTGGAAGCTCTACTCAATTTCCAGACCATGATCGCCGATCTCACCGGTCTTGACGTAGCCGGCGCATCACTGCTCGACGAAGGGACGGCTGCCGCCGAAGCGATGACCCTTGCCAAATCCGGCAAGCCCCGTGGCACGACCATGTTTGTCGCGGATACATGCCACCCCCAGACCATCAAAGTCGTGCAGACGCGCGCCGAGCCGCTCGGTATCCAGATCGAAGTAGGCGATTGGAAAGCGTTCGATCCCGCCGGATGCGATGGCATTTTTGCGGTTTTGGTCCAGTATCCCGATACCAATGGCGCCATAGAAGACTACGCGGAATTTATCGATAAAGCCCATGCGGCCGGTGCTCTCGCTATCGTCGCCGCCGATATCCTCGCGCTCACGGTACTCCGGGCACCCGGTGAATTTGGCGCTGATATCTGTGTCGGAAATAGCCAGCGCTTTGGCGTGCCCTTCGGCTTCGGTGGTCCCCACGCAGCATTTATGGCATGCTCGGATAATCTGAAGCGCAAGATGCCGGGCCGCCTGATCGGGGTATCCATCGATTCCCAAGGCAAACCTGGCTACCGCCTCTCATTACAAACCCGGGAGCAGCACATCCGTCGTGACAAGGCAACGTCCAACATCTGTACAGCGCAGGTGCTGCTGGCTGTAATGGCATCGATGTATGCTGTGTACCATGGGCCCCAAGGGCTCAAACAAATTGCCTACAATACCCACTTTGCCGCCCGCATTTGCGCGGCAAGCCTGAAGCAGGCGGGCTTCGAACTCACCAGTGAAAGCTACTTCGACACCATCACGGTAAAGACACCTGGCAAAGCCGACGATATTCTCGCCGCGGCTGTCGGCATTGGCATCAATTTGCGTCGCGTCGATGCTGACCACGTGGGCATTGCATGTGATGAAACCATGGGCTGCATGGAAGGTATGCTCGTGCTCAAAGCCTTTGGCGTCGAGGACGCGGATATCCCCGAATACAATGAAACGGCGTGGGATGGCATTCACGACCGTGGTTCCGAGTTCTGCACGGCTCCTGTTTTCAATAGCTACCATTCTGAAACCGAGATGCTGCGCTACCTGGCGCGTCTTGAGAAAAAGGACCTTGCGCTCAACGAGTCGATGATCGCTCTCGGCTCATGCACCATGAAACTCAACGCCACCGCCGAGATGATGCCCCTCAGTTGGCCGGAGGTTGGAAATATCCATCCGTTCGTTCCGGACGATCAATCCGTCGGCTACCGCGAGATGCTCGATGAGTTATCCGATTGGCTGGCACGCATCACTGGTTTTGCCGCTGTCTCACTCCAGCCCAACGCAGGCTCACAGGGGGAATATGCAGGTCTGTTAGCCATTCGCCGATATCATCTGGCCAAGGGTGATACCGGGCGCGATATCTGTATCATCCCGACATCCGCACATGGAACCAACCCGGCTTCCGCAGTGATGGCTGGTTTTAGGGTGGTGCCCGTAGCTTGTGACGACCAGGGGAATATCGATGTTTCCGATCTCAAGGCAAAAGCCGAACAGCACGCTGAGAAGCTGGGCGCCCTGATGGTAACCTACCCGTCTACCCACGGCGTCTACGAGTCCACCATCGTGGAAATTTGTCAATTGATTCACGCCAACGGGGGGCAGGTCTATATGGATGGCGCCAACATGAACGCCCAGGTCGGCCTGACAAGCCCCGGCCTCATCGGTGCCGATGTTTGCCACCTGAACCTGCACAAAACCTTCTGTATCCCACACGGCGGGGGTGGCCCCGGTGTCGGACCGATTGGTGTGGCCGAGCAACTTGTCCCTTACCTTCCCGGCCATGCCAGCATGGAAAACGAAGAAGCTCCTGTCTGTTCAGCCGCTTACGGAAGTGCCAGTATCAACACGATCTCATGGATGTATATCGCCATGATGGGGGCCGAGGGACTCACCGAGGCCACCAAGATCGCCATCCTCAATGCCAATTACGTCGCCAAGCGACTCAACGATTGTTTCCCCGTGCTTTACACGGGTAACAAAGGACTTGTCGCCCACGAGTGTATCATCGATCTGCGCGAGCTTTCCGATCTCAGCGGCATCACCGTCGAAGACGTCGCCAAACGTCTCATGGACTACGGCTACCACGCGCCCACCATGAGCTGGCCCGTCGGTGGCACATTGATGATCGAGCCTACCGAGTCCGAGTCGAAAGCCGAGCTCGACAAGTTCTGCGATGCGATGATCTCCATCCACGGTGAAATCCAAGCCGTCATCGACGGTCGCGCCGACAAGGAGGACAACGTACTCAAAAACGCCCCGCATACGGCTGAAATGGTCATCTCCGACAGCTGGAGCCACCCTTACAGCCGCGAACAGGCGGCCTATCCGGTCAGTTCTCTCCGCGACCACAAATTCTGGCCATCCGTCGGACGTATCGACAACGTCCATGGCGACCGCAACCTTGTCTGCTCCTGCGCAGGTATGGAGGCATACGGAGAGTAGGACAGCTTTGCAAGCTGTCGGCAACCCAAGGAATAATCAACCCAAGAAAAAACCTCTAAACCCTGTCAATAAGATGCCCGACTACACCCCGCCCGCCAGCCCCCGCGATGAAGTCCACGGCTACGTCTACTTTGCCCGACTCTGTAGCAAAGTCCGTCTCCATGCCGCTGGAAAACTTGATCCCGAGTTCCACCCCAACATGGGGAAGGCCATGGACCTCTGGACCTGCCAGTTCCTGCACGTCGACTATGCGGATTTGCAAAAAGTCATCCTCGACGGAGCCACCGATGAACAAGCCCTTGAGTGGTGTTGGAAAAACGGGACCAAACCCAACGAGCACGAACTCGAGTGGTGGTGCAGCTACATGCGCAACCGTGGGTTCCGCGACGACCTCACTGAAAAACTGATCTTCCGCAAGGAGGAGGCAGGCTGGCAGGATCGCGATGACATCCAGTCATTCTTCGACTACCTCGACGCCGACGACGGCCGCTTGTAGAAAGATACGGTTCGTTTACACGTCATATCCGTAGTTGAACCCCATGTGGATATGGGTTATGCGTCGGAAACAGCTTTCGTAGTATGGAAATGATTCGCAAAACACTAGGGATTTGATACTTCCATGCAGCATCGCTTTACGTGGGGCCAGAATCACGCTACAAAAAAGAAAGTGACTCTATACGACCTAGGTTGGAACGGTGAATTCCAAAAAGACATCGACAGGCTTTCGCTGAAAAACTGCGTGCCCGCGCGTTTGATCCGCGACAATAAAATCACCTACGGCGCGCTGTTCATCGACGTTGACGGCGATGTCTGCGAACGCGAGGTCGTCATGAGTGGCAAGGTCTACCACGACGCCGCTACGGACGCTGAGCTGCCTGCGGTAGGCGACTGGGTGGCGCTCGAACTCGCCAAGGACGAGGATGGCGAAAACATGATCCGTGCCCGACTGCCTCGTCAGACCTGTTTTTCCAGAAAGCTTCCAGGAAAAAGTGCCGAGCAACAAGTGATTGCAGCGAATGTTACTGTCGTTGTTGTCGTTACTGATGCCGGCTCGGATTTCAGCCCGCGGCGCATGGAACGCTATTTCACCTTGATCAGGCGCAGTGGCTCGAAAGCCGTCGTTCTGGTCAATAAATCGGATCTTTTTCCCGACAGGCAAAACCATGAGGCTGCCGATTTAATCCGGGGCCTAAGCGAGGATGCCGATGTCCACCTCACCTCGGCCGCTCGCAATGAAGGTCTCGAAGTGCTGAAAAAATACCTTAAGCCCGGAGTCTCCCTGACCCTGGTCGGGTCCAGCGGGGTAGGGAAGTCGACGATTGTAAATCAGTTGTTAGGTGAGGAGTTCCAATGGACCAGTGACGTCAACGATACCACGGGCAAAGGTCGGCATACCACCACGGCCCGCGAACTCATCCTGCTGGATGATGGAGGTATCCTGATCGATAATCCGGGCATGCGCGAAATCCAGATGTGGACGGATGAACGCACGCTTCGTGAAAGCTTCCTCGACGTCGAAGAGCTGGCAGGTCAGTGCAAGTACCACGATTGTAAACACGGCAACGACGCCGGTTGCGCCATCCGCGCCGCCGTCGAAAGCGGTGCACTCGACGAAGCTCGTTACGAAAGCTATCTTAAACTCGACGAGGAGATTGCTAAACTTGAGAAAAGGCAGAAAAAACGACGCCAGCTCTCAGAGCGTCGGGCCAAGCGGGATCACCGCATCAAAGCCAGAAACCTGGCCGACCGGATCGACCAGGATCAGGACCAAAACCCGGACTGGCGCTGAAAGGAGGACTGCTTTGCAAGCTGTCGGCCTCCCAAGGAGTAATCCACCAAGCCTGCCACCAAGTTGCAAACTTGCCCTACGATTATCTAACAATATCACCAGGAAGCGGTTTGCCATCGGAATCCAGCATTTGAATACTCATCATGCTACGATCGGATTTGGGATTCGAGTAACACCAGACGAGTTTTTTCTCCCGGGTGATTTCAAACAGTCCGGCTTCCCCCCCTCCCTTATAGGCGGCGTAGACCCCGACGGCGAGGTTGCCGTTGTCCAGCACATGCACACCACAGAGAGGGCCGAGCGTTAATCCCGGGATGTCCGTGTTGGCGAATTTCCAGACGACTTCGCCTGTGGGTGAAAACTCGGTGATTTGGTCAATATGGCCGACCAGTGTGTTTCCGTTAGTTAGTCGGGAGGCGGAAAAGGCAAGGTTGCCGACCTTGACTTCAAACACGATTTTTCCTTCAGGGGTGTATTCGCGTACGGTGTGTTTCCCGGAATGGCAGACGAGATAGTTGCCATTTTTCAGTTTGCGAACCATACGCAGGTTGTGATGACTGCCTGCCTGGTAGAGGGGCAGTTGGAGTTCAAACACCACCTTGCCATCGCGTTGCATTTCATAGATTTTACCGGTGGAATTCTCGCCCACCAGGATATTGCCATTTTCAAGTGGCTGGCAGCCGTAGGTGCCTCCGCCCTTGGCCACCTTGGGCGCATACATGAAGGTGACCTTGCCCGTCTCGACATCAATCTCCTTGATCCGGTTGTCTGCAATGAGAACCCTGCCGTTTTTCTGCATCCAGCAATCACTGACGTTGTCCCCCTTGTGTTGCCACACGACTTCCCCCTTGGGGTTCATCATGATCACCCGTTTGGCACCGGTGGCGAGGATCTGACCGGATGGTGTGCCCTCCATGACCGGACGTTCGGCGTATATAGGCAGGCAGAATGTTACTAACAGACCAAGTGTGGTGATGACGCTTGTTTTCATAGGTTTATGGATTGGATGGGATGCCCGGATCGTAGTTTTTCCTGCCGTCACGAATAGCTTGGCGGTTCTTATTCTCGATGTCCATACGCCCGGTATATTTGATCAGCCGTTTGCGGTCTTGCGCGGACGGTTCAAAACCATCCATGTCACAGCGTGGCGTCTCTTTGAGCCGCGCCGCTCCTTGTTTGATGATCATCAGCGCTTTGCGGTAGTTTTCTGATTTTGGATCCAGTTGACGCAAACACGGGCTGAGCTCCGGTCTTTCGAAGCTTACCTGCGCCCGTTTGTTAGGTCCATGGCGTAGGGTGAACTCCTTACCTGTGAGTGATGTGAGCTTATCGAGTTCCGACTTGTTGAGCGGGGCACGCCCAGCCACGCCGTCCGGATAGGCACTTTCGTAATCGGGATAATAAGGTGCATTGAGGTCGATCCATGTGGTCAGTCGTTCAAGCTCATCTGCGGATATTTTTACCTCGGTATGATCCTTGTGCCCCTTGCGCAAGACATCGATCAGTTTGCTCTGACTGGAACCCCATGAGCGGGCTTCTTGGATGCTGGCAGGTCCAGCACCGACACCTTTGATATAGCCCCGACTCCAGAGATCGATGTAGGAGGCATTGAATACCAGTGTGCGGTCGCCAGCGAGATTGAGTTTCTCACCAGCAGGTTTGCCGAAGTCATGGCAACTCACACAGTGTTTATCAAAAACGGGTTGGACCTCTCGCTGGTATCCGAAGTTGTTTGTTTGGCCACGCCACCCACCCAGCTTCGATGGCGGGCGTCGAAGCGCAATGGACACAGAATGTTGTGGCGGGATGCTTTCGGTCCGGCTCTCATGGCAGCCCACGCAGCCTTGTGTTTCGCCCGACTGGATCATCGTGCCGCTGCGCATCGACTGGATCATCATTTTATTTTCGTCGAGCAGTTGGAAAAAAACAAACTTGTCCGGAGGGCACTCAAAATGCACCGAGCCATCTTTCTCGACCGGCACGGTGCCCAGAATACGTTTGTTTTCGAAGTTGAGCCAGTTCATGGCAGGCGCCTGTGCCCCTTGTCCTCCCCAGGCCGATTTCGTCCAGTTTTTCTTTTCGGGTGATTCGACCACGCGCAGGTAGCGGGCTTCCCCAGGTGCGACGCCCTTCATGTGCGTGCCAACATGCACGTTCTGGACGTAGAAGGTGCCGTGGCCGTTGCTGTAGTTCCGCTTGACCGGTCGGGTCGGGGAGTGGTTGCGGGCTGTGAGGGGCATGGGGTCGTAGCATCCCAGTTTTTCACGGTGCAGCAGCACTTCGTTGCCAAAGGTGTCGACCAGGAAGATGCCCATTGTTTCGGTCCCGGGACCAAGCTGCCTGGAAACCAGGAAAGTTGTCTCGCTCACGGGCCATGGGTCTTCGTATTTAGGGCTGACTTTTTTAAACGTGTCGAAACCTCCTTTGCCAACGAGGTGGATCGCGTTGTCCGGCCAGGTGCGTATGACCGGTTCTTCACCGTCCACACCCCGGTTACGATCGATGATGGCTAGCGCTCCCCATGGGCGATCGTGGCAGGAGGTAAAGACACACAAACAGCGATCGTTGCCAGGAATGATTCTGGCATCAATCACACCGCCTGGGGACGGGGTGTTGTTACCCCAGAAAACGGCGTGATTCGTGCCGTCGGGATTCATCGTCCAGAGTCCCTGGGCATCGCCGAAATTCCGGTCGACATATTCCCAGCGATCATAAAGCACCCGCCCATCCGGCATCACGCTGCTATGCCCCTCAAACAGGGTGCTTTTGCCGAGTTGGTGGATATTGGCGCCGTCGGCTTCCATCCTGAAGAGGTTGCCCATGATGTGTCTGTTGCAGCCACAATACTTGGGTTCGCGTGAGGAGGTGAAGACGATGGCTCCATCGGGAAGGTAACACGGATCTATGTCAAAGACACCTTTGGCCGAAGTCAATTGCCGGAGGTTGGTGCCGCTGGCATCGATCTCATAAACATGATAGTCGTCATCCTTACTTCGGCGCATGGAAAACAGAATACGCTTTCCGTCGGGCCTGACATCGGGATCTCGCACCAGTCCGGTTGGCCCGGGGTCGAAAATAATGCGGATCTCGCCACTTCTCAGGTCAATCGCTTTCAGCGGTCCTCCGGGGCGGTATTTTCCCGTGTTTAATTCCCCGGTTTGAAAGACGGTTTCCGTATTGTGGTGGTCGGGAAGATACTGTGAGCGTGCGACAAAAAGAATCGGATTGCCGCCAACCAGCGGATGATTCACCAGCGCTTCATACTGGAGTCGGGTGAAGCTCTCACCTGTCCTGTTCTCCGGTTTTGCCAGTCGCCTCAGATAGCTTTCGGCAAGAGGGTAGCGTTTGCCATATCTGGACTGGAGATCCTGTATGGCCGACTTCAATGTATCGGCTGTATTCCCGCCAGGATGTTGAACCGGGGCAGCTGATCCCGCTGGTGACGTGGCCAGTATCAGTGGCGCTATGAGAGCCAAGGTTCTACCAGATGAGGGCATGACTGGTCTACGGGCTGGTAGTTGTTTATCTTACTTGTTTTTAGAAATAGAGATTGCCTAGCAGGGTGAGGATCAGCGCGAAAACCAGGTTCAGGACCAGACCGATCCGTATCATGTCACGCTGCCTGATTTTTCCCGATCCAAACACGATCGCATTGGGTGGCGTGGCGATAGGCAGCATGAAGGCACACGACGCGGCAAGGGTAAGCGGCAGGACAATCTGGCGGGGCGGCACACCCATATCCATCGCCACAGCGGTGAAAATGGGTACCAGCAATGCCGCGCTTGCCGTGTTGCTGGAGAGCTCGGTGAGGAAGATGACAAACACGACAACGACCCCGATGAGCAGAATGACAGGCCATCCGGTCGTGAGGATCTGGATTTCGTGGGCCAGATAGTAGCTTGCTCCCGTGCTGCTGAGGATTTTACTGAGGGTGATGCCGCCACCAAAGAGGAGCAGGACCCCCCAGTCGGTGGCCCGGTCGATATCCTTCCAGTCAACCAACCGGCAGGCGGCCAGAAGGAGAACTGCTGAGACGGCTACAATGGTGTCGAAGGAGCCTGAAATACCGAACCACTCCGTCATCTGCCCACTGAGAAGCCATCCACAGATTGCTAGAAGGAAGACGCCAAGCGTCACGATACGTTTTTGACTGAATGAAAAGGGTTCGGGTTGAACTGCCACCACAGGTAACTTTCCCGGTTTTGCCAGTAATCCCAGCAGGACAAACAATACAGGGAGGAGAATAAGCACACAGGGAATGCCTATGGCAAGCCACTCGGTGAAGCTGATTTTCAATTGCGCCGCTGCAATCGCGTTGGGTGGCGTTCCGATGAGGGTGCCAATGCCACCGATGCTTGCCGAGTAAGCAATTCCTAACAGCAAATAAGGTGCCGCCCTGGTCGACGCAGCCTCGCCGTGTTGATCCGAAATATTGGCCAGGATGCCAAGTGCCACCGGTAGCAGGAGGGCTGCGGTTGCCGTGTTGGATATCCACATCGATAACAGGGCCGATACCAAAAACAGGGCGAGGGCTGTAGCTTGGAATCTCCCCCGGCCGATCACCACAATGCGCATAGCGATCCACCGGTCCAGCCCTTGTCGGGAGAGCGCGGCAGCCAAGCCAAACCCACCTAGGAAGAGAAAGATCAACGGGTGGGCAAAACCCGAAAAACCACCACTCACATCAAGTGCGCCCGTGAGCGATGCCAGGACGGGAATCAAGAGCGCGGTCAGAGCCAGGGGCAGTGCCTCGGAAAGCCACAGCACCGCAGCCAGAACGAGGATGGCAAGCCCCGTGCGCACGGTGTCGGGATCTTGCCCTGCCGCCGGATTCCCCAGTGGTAACCAGTATTTAATGAGGAAAAAGAGCGCGAAGGCGATGCCGATCAATCCGATTTTTCTCGTCGTGGGCGGGAGGTGAAGCGTTGCTGTCTTTTCACGCAGAACCGTTTCTTTACGATGTGGCATTGGGTCGCCTCATACACGGTGAAGCAGAAAAATTCAAGTCGATACTTACGCGGACTTATGCCTTCGTTAGGAACCGGCGTAGGAAAAAGGAGATAAGGTCTCCTGCGAAAATAACCGCCGCCCCGAGCATGACATAAAAAAACATCTCGTCATAGGCACGTGAAAAATTGCGCGCGAGCTGAATGTGAAAGCCCAGCGAAGCAAACCCCAGCATCCCTAGAATCGTAGCCTCCCTCACACAGGTTTCCCAACGGTAGAAAAGATACATCAGGAAACGGTTGAAGGATACAGGCATATAACTGGCAAAATAACACTGCAGTCGACCCGACCCGGAGTAGATGAGTTGTCGACCCGAATCCTGTGGCTGGTTCTCAATGACCTCCCCCCACAAGCGACCAAGGATGCCCAGGTTATGCAGTGCCAGGGCAAAAACAAGTGGCCATGCACTGATGCCTAACAATCCGATCAACAAATACGCATAGATGTATTCCGGGATAGCACGGCTGACGATGAAAAACAGGCGTGTAACCAGTCCGCAGGTGTTCCAGACCGCGTTTCTGAGTTGGCTCACTCGACCTCCGGAAACACCCAGAGGTTGGCTGCTGGCGAGGGTGCGGCTAGCCCATGGAAGCAGTAACCATGCGCTGAAAGCCGAGATGATGATGGCCGCCGTGGCCATCGCGATCGTATTGCCCAGGGCGACCTCGCCATTTTCGCGCCAGAGCTCGGCGGCCCAGGGTGCGGCGTCCCCCCACGAGCCGCTTTCCCTGACCGGCTCGGGGGTGAGTTTGGTCAGGAAGTGAGCGACTCGCTCGGCTCGACTCCCCGGTACCATATCCCGGGTCAGGGGTTCTGATTGGATGCTGATCAGAGCGGGAAACCAGGAGATCAATGTGAGCAGCACTGTCGTCCACACCAGCACGCGTGTCATCCGCCACTTGGGTGCGGTTTTCCTGAGTTGTCTGATGTTGGTTTCCACTGATCCATCCAGGTTGCCAAGCCGTTGCCGCTGGGGGATCGTATTGAGTCGCTTGCGTAACTGCGCACCAAGAACATCCACGATGATGATTACGCCTAACAGTAAATAGAGCTCTGTCCAGAGTTCATTGTAAAAGTTGTTTTCAAACGATCTGCGGATCGACAATCCAATGGTTTCTATGCCTATGAATCCAAGCACCGCCGATGACCGTAGAGCACATTCAAACCGATACAGCGTGTAGGTAGCCATGTCAGGTAGCGACTGAGGCACCAAGGTTGTTAGAAAAGCCTGCACCGGGCTTGCTCCCGTGCTGACAAGATGGTCGCGAGCCTCGGTGGTTTGTTCATCAATGATTTCCGAAAACACCTTGGCAAGTGTGCCAGTGAAGGGCAACGCAAGGGCAACACAAGCTGTGATGGGGTCATGTCCCAGGGCGGCCAGAAAGAGGATCGCCCAGATGAGTTCGTGGATCGAACGCATCAGGGTGATGAGCAGCCGGGTTCCCCAATGAAGGGGGCGTAACAAGATCCTCATCACCCTGCCTCGTTTCCCTTGGGGCCACCAGGTGGTAGAAGCAAAAAAGCCAAAAAACAAACCCGCCGGAACAGCCATACTCATGGCAATAAATGCATAGCGGAGCGTGGTTCCCATTTCCTTGAAGATCCTGGCCACAAAGGGACTCGCATCGTCGGGCAGGCTTTGGCTCTGATCCGTGAACGCAGGGTGCAGCGCCGCCTGGAAAAAACCCTCGGAACTCCCCGGAGGGGTGGGGGGCATCGGTCCTAACACCCATCGGCAGACCAGGAATATCAACAGCAGGACGAGCACGGTCAGTTTCCTGCCGTCGCCTTTGAGAAGTGCTTTGCCTGGTCTGTTAGTCCGTGCCGACATGATTAAAATTCGAAAAGCTCACGGCACTCCTGGTCGTTTAACTCAGAGGGACGACTGTCAAAAACCACCCTGCCACCACGTAACCCGATCAGCCGTGGGAAAAACTCCCGCGCCAGCTCCAGGTTGTGCAGTGAAACGATGAGCGTGAGTCCCTCCTCCCTGGATAGCTGGATGAGCAGTTCAATGGTGTCGCGCGCGCGCGCCGGATCAATGGCGGAAACCGGTTCATCCGCCAGGATGATGGCCGGATTTTGATACAGGGCCCGTGCCACCGCCACCCGCTGCTGCTGTCCACCCGACAAGCTGTCGGTGCGGTCATAGATTTTCTCCCGTATACCCGTGCGGTCTAACAGTTTGTAAGCACGGTGGGCCTCTGCGCGCGAAGGTCGAATAGCCTGCCTCACGGTTTGCAACAGATTGATCTCCCCCAAGCCACCATTGAGGACATTCCTGAGCACACTGACATTGGGCACCAGTCCAAGGTGCTGGGGGATCATTGCGATCCGGGTGCGGAGTGACTTGAGATCACGCGGACCGAGTGCGGCCGGGTTGGACTCCAGTGAACTGATCTCACCCTGACTGGGCGTGAGCTGGGTTCCCATCAGCCGGAGCAGGGTCGTCTTGCCACATCCTGACGGCCCGATAAGCGCAACCTGCTCGCCCGTTTTGATATCAAGCGAAATATCCTTCAGCGCTTCCGTGGCACCAAAGGAATGAGAAACATGGGTGAGCTGCAGTGACATATGGACTAGTGATAGACATAAAAACAGGCCAGGGCAATAGCATCACCCCGACCTGTATGAGCTGGTCGTTACAGGATTATTTCAGTTTCACACTCTTCATGACATCAGCAATGCCTTGGAAGGTGCTGTTGTCCACCTTGACAAACTTGTCGCGGTCGAAGGCCTTGAGCACGGCTGCGTCAGTGCATTCAATCAGCGCCTGCTGTAGCTTATCGGTAAAACCTTCACCAAAGGTCTTGTCCAGATCGGCCCGGGCCGTGAAGTTGTAGTCGGCATACGCAGGGGTTTCCCAGATGATACGACACTTGTTAGGGTCGATTTTTCCATCCTTCACCAAGCCGTCGTAGGTGCTGTAGTTGAGGACACCCGTTTGATAGGTGCCGTCCTGAACCTGGTATGCCGTCTTATCGTGCGAGTCCGAAAAACCCACCTTGCTATAGAACTCGAGCGGTCCCTGATTGGTGTTTTTTACAATAAAATGGGCGGGCATGATACAACCGGATGTGGAGCCTGCGCTACCAAAGGTAAACGTCATCCCCTTGGTTCCCTGGGGGAATGTCTCGGCCTTTGTCAGGCCTGTCGATTCGTTGGCGATGAAATAGGATTTGAATTGAAGGTCCTTGGCTCCTGCCACAATGGCCCGTGAGCCGGGTGCCTCGTTGCGTGCCTGCACGCCGGTGACACCACCAAACCATGCCAGTTGAATATCTCCCGTGACAAACTTATCGACGGATGCGCCGTAGTCGCTGGATGGCACAAACTCCACCTTGATCCCCAGTTTCTCTGAGAGCCACTTGGCGGCGGGGTTGTATCTCTCGGCCTGGGCGGTGGTGTCCTGGTCGGGAATCGCTGAAAACCGTAGGACCTTCTCTCCCTGGTTTTCCGCGTTTTGGTTTTCTTCTTTGTTCTCTCCACAGCTGCTGATGACAACTGCGCCTGCAATGATGGATGCCAGACCGACACCTTGGAATATACGTTTTCGTTTCATGGGTTGTGGTGGTTGATTAACCGACGGCACAGAACAACACATACCTGCCCTTGTCTAGTTATTTCGGGAGTTGATCTTTCCGGAGTTGGCATGTCGTTTGCTTAGGTCAGGCATCCCAAGAGATTCCACCGCCTATGTAATCGACTCAATAATCGACTCCAGAACTCCTGGTGCCATACCCATTTGGCTGGTAAAACCGGTATAACATTGCATCAAAGTAGGAATTTTTGATTCCTTAATCGTTCCTGTGTGCCGTTGATGCTCTTTTTTATTCATTCCCTCACCATTGAAAATAAGGGGGTTGTGGGGAGGGGTGAAAAAAGATGGAGAAAAAGTGTCGAAAGGTGTTGACGTGGAGGGAAAATCTAGTAGGTTCCGCCCGCCGCTCCAACGGAGGGCACGCAAGAGACAGTGAGTCGACCGCGAACAGAGCTTGAAGGAGCGAAGTTTACCGGTCGATTTTTTATCCTCTGCGTTGAAGTGATCTTTAACAGTGCGGTCCTGGCTGCAAGGCGGATGAGACGATGAAGGTGCGACCACCACGGTTGCATTGGAGTGTTGTCCGGACGGTGTGGACAGGATGGAAGAGGAAAGATTGAATTGTGCGCTGCGCGACTGTTGAAGAATGGTGCGCAGATCATGTAGGGAGAAAAGGGTTTCGGCCCGGAGCTCTACTACTTGTCAATTTGGTAAACGTAAATTTACGCTCCAAGCAATTGGAGAATATAAAATACAAAGCCTGTAACTGTTTAAAAAGCCCGTCCTATGGACGGCATTTATACGGAGAGTTTGATTCTGGCTCAGAATGAACGCTGGCGGCGTGGATAAGACATGCAAGTCGAACGGGGAACATGAATAGCTTGCTAATTGTGTTTCCAGTGGCGGACGGGTTAGTAACACGTGAGCAACCTGCCCCGGAGCGGGGGATAGCCTTCCGAAAGGAAGATTAATACCGCATACGATCTACGGATCAAAGACGCCCTCGGGTGTCACTCCGGGATGGGCTCGCGGCCTATCAGCTTGTTGGTGAGGTAACGGCTCACCAAGGCGACGACGGGTAGCTGGTCTGAGAGGATGATCAGCAACACTGGAACTGAGACACGGTCCAGACACCTACGGGTGGCAGCAGTCGAGAATCATTCACAATGGGGGAAACCCTGATGGTGCAACGCCGCGTGGAGGATGAAGGCCCTAGGGTCGTAAACTCCTGTCATATAAGAGTAAGGCATACGTGATTAAGAGTCGTGTATGTTTGATAGTATTATAAGAGGAAGGGACGGCTAACTTCGTGCCAGCAGCCGCGGTAATACGAAGGTCCCGAGCGTTATTCGGAATCACTGGGCGTAAAGAGTACGTAGGCGGTCTGGTAAGTCAGGTGTGAAATCCCGGGGCTCAACCCCGGAACTGCACCCGATACTGCCAGACTGGAGTAATGGAGAGGCAGGTGGAATTCTTGGTGTAGCAGTGAAATGCGTGGATATCAAGAGGAAGACCAATGGCGAAGGCAGCCTGCTGGACATTTACTGACGCTGAGGTACGAAGGCCAGGGTAGCGAAAGGGATTAGATACCCCTGTAGTCCTGGCAGTAAACGGTGCGCGCTTGGTGTGGGAGGACTCGACCCCTTCCGTGCCGGAGCTAACGCGTTAAGCGCGCCGCCTGGGGAGTACGGTCGCAAGACTAAAACTCAAAGAAATTGACGGGGACCCGCACAAGCGGTGGAGTATGTGGCTTAATTCGATGCAACGCGAAGAACCTTACCAAGGCTTGACATGTATTGCTAAGCACGTGAAAGCGTGTGACCCCTCGGGGACCTTACACAGGTGCTGCATGGCCGTCGTCAGCTCGTGTCGTGAGATGTTTGGTTAAGTCCAGCAACGAGCGCAACCCCTGTGAATAGTTGCCAGCGCGTAATGGCGGGGACTCTATTCAGACTGCCCAGGTCAACTGGGAGGAAGGTGGGGATGACGTCAGGTCAGTATGGCCCTTACGCCTTGGGCTGCACACGTACTACAATGCCCAGTACAATGAGAACCGATGCCGCGAGGTGGAGGAAATCTGCAAAACTGGGCCCAGTTCGGATTGGAGGCTGCAACTCGCCTCCATGAAGTTGGAATCGCTAGTAATGGCACATCAGCTACGGTGCCGTGAATACGTTCCCGGGTCTTGTACACACCGCCCGTCACATCATGGAAGCCGGTCGCACCCGAAGTATCTGCGCTAACTTTTTAAGAAGCAAGGTCCTAAGGTGTAGCTGGTAACTGGGATGAAGTCGTAACAAGGTAGCCGTAGGGGAACCTGCGGCTGGATCATCTCCTTTCTATGGAGTAATCGGCAAGGCGTTCACGCGCCCGCTGCCGAAGGTCGGCGCCTAAAGTGACGCAAGTCGCCAGGGTGTCTGAGTGAAGACGCGAAAGCGGTTCACGACTTATTAATTATTATGGCGCACCATGTGTTAAGGCATGAACGCAGCGTACAATTCAATCTTTCAATGGTTCTAACGAACTGGAACTCTTCACAAAAACCGCCCTCCTGAAGGGGGTATAGCTCAGTTGGTAGAGCGCCTGCTTTGCAAGCAGGATGTCATCGGTTCGAACCCGGTTACCTCCACCATCTTCTGAATGAAGGAATGAAGAATGAAGAAGTGAATAAATGATTCATCATTCAATGATTCAATCGTTCATTTCCAAAGGGGCCTGTAGCTCAGTTGGTTAGAGCACACGCTTGATAAGCGTGGGGTCGCTGGTTCAAGTCCAGCCTGGCCCACCATCTTCAGAATGGATAATTGCAGATTGCAGAATGGATGATTTATCCGGACTCCGATCCCACGTTGTTCAGGGAGGTTTTAAAAAAAGCACAGTTAAAAAAAGACGAGCGCAGCGAGAATAATCCAATTATTCATTCTGCAATCTGAAATCATTCATTCGCAAAGTTCTTTGACATCTGTAGAGAAATGATTTCGGGCGAGCCTCATGAACTTACTTCGGTAGGGGATTGAAAGTCTGAAGTCATTGATATTTCCTGTTCTGTATGACTGTCCGGGCCGCGCGAGCGGTGGGGACGGTTCAAAAGAAAAACAATACAATTTTGATTTGAGCTTTAGTCCTGCAGTCCTTGGAAATACTCGAAACCAACCAAACCGCATCATCATTCCTGATGATGCGAAACCAAGCACGGCCGGTGGCATGCAGCAATGCGGATCATCGGCCATGATTGACAAACCAACGATCCGACCGTCATGTCAAAGTGATGGGAGGAGAGAAGGAACCAAAAAATTTATGGCAATAAATTTCGTTACCCTCGACCTAGGTCGGGGATGACAAAGCTGAATTTTCGAAACAGGAATCAAGCTTTAAAGGGCACATAGTGGATGCCTTGGTGCTAGAAGGCGATGAAGGACGTGATAAGCTGCGATAAGCTTCGGTGAGCCGCAAACAGGCTTTGACCCGGAGATTTCCGAATGGGGTAACCTGGCTGGAGTAATATCCAGTCGTTGCTTGCTGAATAAAATAGGCAAGCATACGCAATACCCGGTGAAGTGAAACATCTCAGTAACCGGAGGAAAGGAAAGAGAAATCGATTCCGTGAGTAGTGGCGAGCGAAAACGGAAGAGCCCAAACCGGGGGATTTATTCCCCGGGGTTGTAGGACCCCGCCGTGGGACCGGAGAGGATAGGTGAAGCATTTGGAAAGATGCGACAGAGAGGGTGAGATCCCCGTAACCGAAATCCTCGAAGGCCCTAGGGAGTTCCTGAGTAGCACGGGACACGTGAAACCCCGTGTGAATCTGCGCAGACCACTGCGTAAGGCTAAATACTAACTAGCGACCGATAGTGAACAAGTACCGTGAGGGAAAGGTGAAAAGTACCCCTGTGAGGGGAGTGAAACAGAACCTGAAACCATGTGCCTACAAGGTGTAAGAGCCGGGATTCGTTCCGGTGATTGCGTGCCTTTTGCTTAATGAGTCTACGAGTTGGTGTCTGTGGCAAGCTTAAGTCCTTCTGGGACGCAGGCGTAGCGAAAGCGAGTCCGAACAGGGCGACATAGTTGCAGGCGCCAGACCCGAAGCGGAGGCGACCTACCCATGGCCAGGTTGAAGCGTCGGTAAAACGACGTGGAGGACCGAACCGTTGTGTGTTGAAAAACGCTCGGATGAGCTGTGGGTCGGAGTGAAAGGCTATTCAAGCCCCGTGATAGCTGGTTCTCCTCGAAATGCATTTAGGTGCAGCGTTGCGTGTTGATGAGTGGGGGTAGAGCACTGAAAGGGCTAGGGGGCATACCCGCCTACCAACCCCTATCAAACTCCGAATACCATTCAATAGAGCGCAGCAGTGAGACAGTGGGGGATAAGCTTCATTGTCGAAAGGGAAACAGCCCAGATCAGCAGCTAAGGTGCCAAAATCATGCTAAGTGGAAAGGAGGTGGGGTTTCTTAGACAGTGAGGATGTTGGCTTAGAAGCAGCCACCATTTAAAAAATGCGTAATAGCTTACTCATCGAGAGACCCTGCGCCGAAAATGATTGGCGATAAGCATGATACCGAAGCTCTGGATGTCAGAGTCCTGCGGGACTCTGGCGTGGTAGAGGAGCATAGTCAGCCGGATTGAAGCGGAAGGGCGACCGACCGTGGACTGCTGACTAGAGAGTATGTAGACATTAGTAACGATAAGCCGGGTGAAATCCCCGGCCGCCGTAAACCCAAGGTTTCCCGGGCAACGTTTTTCGTCCCGGGGTTAGTCGGGACCTAACCCGAGGCCGACAGGCGTAGGGGATGGTAAGCAGATTAATATTTCTGCACCTGCGAAGTGAAGGGGACGCTTTTTGGATTGCAACCAGGTTATTGAATTCCGAGGGGAGGCCTTGTGCCGAACCGCATTGCATGAAGAAGGGCCAAGAAAAGCCGACACGACCAAAAGCAGCCCGTACCGTAAACCGACACAGGTGGGTGGGTAGAGTATACCAAGGCGCAAGAGTGAAACCTGGTCAAGGAACTCGGCAAAATAGCTCCGTAACTTCGGGATAAGGAGTGCCCCCCTCGGGGGGCCGCAGTGAAAAGGGTCAACCGACTGTTTAGCAAAAACACAGCATTCTGCCAAGGCGCAAGCCGATGTATAGGATGTGACACGTGACCAATGCCAAAAGATTACGATGAGATGTTAGCCCTTGAGGCGAAGCTTCGAGTCCAAGTCCTGGTGAATGTCGGCCGTAACTATAACGGTCCTAAGGTAGCGAAATTCCTTGTCGGGTAAGTTCCGACCTGCACGAATCGTGCAACGAGTTGACCACTGTCTCGACCAGGAGCTCAGTGAAATTGTAGTGCCGGTGAAGATGCCGGCTACCCGCAGAAGGACGGAAAGACCCTATAGACCTTAACTGTAAGCTGTTACTGGTTATTCGATTTTAATGCTCAGCATAAGTGGGAGACTTTGAAGGGCGCGTTTAGGCGCGCCCGGAGTCGTCAGTGAGATACCACCCTTTGACATTGGATAATCTAACCCCGAGCCGTCATCCGGCCGGGGGACCGTGGCAGCCGGTCAGTTTTACTGGGGCGGTATCCTCCTAAAGAGTAACGGAGGAGCGCGAAGTTTGGCTCAGCACGGTCTGCAACCGTGTTTCGAGTGTAAAGGCATAAGCCAGACTAACTGTGAGACCCACAAGTCGAGCAGATACGAAAGTAGGCCTTAGTGATCCGGCGGTAGAAAGTGGAATTGCCGTCGCTCAACGGATAAAAGGTACCTTAGGGATAACAGGCTGATCGCGCCCAAGAGTTCATATCGACGGCGCGGTTTGGCACCTCGATGTCGGCTCGTCGCATCCTGGGGCTGGAGCAGGTCCCAAGGGTTGGGCTGTTCGCCCATTAAAGCGGCACGCGAGCTGGGTTCAGAACGTCGCGAGACAGTTCGGTCCTCTATCCTCTGTGGGCGTAGGAAAATTGAGAGGTTCAAACCCTAGTACGAGAGGACCGGGTTTGACGCACCTCTGGTGCTCCGGTTGTCCTGTCAAGGGCATGGCCGGGTAGCTAAGTGCGGCACTGATAAGCGCTGAAAGCATCTAAGCGCCAAGCAGTTCTCAAGATCAGTTTTCCCTGAAAGACCGTGGAAGACCACCACGTTGATAGGCTGGGGGTGGAAGTGCAGCAATGCATGCAGCTCACCAGTACTAATCGTCTGTCCGGCTTGATTCCTTCGAAATTCCAGTTTGAAGTATGTTTACCAACATAGTTGATGAGCATTCACGACATCTGGAACATCGGAATCAAAAGGAAAACCCCGGAACATAAGCAGTCCGGGGCGGACCGAGTTCGAAAATGAAGAGGTTTGGTGTGGTGAAAGCCATATGAAACGAGTAAAACACCAAGGACAATGGACTGAAGCCGTCAAAAGCTTGTATTGTTTGCAACGAACACAATAGGAAATATCCCTCTACAGTTGTCAAGGAACGCCTTTTAGTTCGACCATAAGGATCACTTCCAAACCCTCTTTCCCAGGACCAACAACACATACTCTGCATCCAGCAATCACCAACATGGTAGCTAAGGTAATTAGAGCTCGCATTTTACTCTGACGATGGGTGGTTATGAACTCAACATTCACAACTCAACACTCACAACCCGAGCGCAAAGCGCGAACTCTGGTGACCATAGCATGGTGGAACCACCCGGTCCCATTCCGAACCCGGAAGTGAAACACTGTTGCGCCGATGGTAGTGGGGCGACAGGCCCTGTGAGAGTAGGTCGTTGCCAGGTCTATGCCCGGTTTTGTCTTCACCGACAAAACCGGGCTTTTTTTTGCCCGGACATCCAGTGTGTTTCTGTGGCAATTGGTTTGTAATCGTATGATAAATGACCGGTGACGAAAAAATCAGACAACTTTTCCGATAATCGGCGTTTACTCTGACAGGATATAATTCATAACACCTTCCGTATCCCTTGAGGTAACGACCTCTAGTTATCCCAATTGTTATATAGCCATGAAAACAACATCACATTCAGCACCCGTCAGAGTCTCATCCCGTTCCCTCCAATCAGGTTTCACCCTGCTGGAAATGGTCATCGTACTGGGGATCATCGCCATGATCATGGGAGGCGCGATCTTTACCATGCAAAGGATTTCCGACAGCGGTGCGATTACCGTCGTTGATGGGGATTTTTCCTCCATCGGAAATGCGCTGCAGTCATACAAAACGAACGCAGGGAATTATCCATCCGAGCAGCAAGGTTTGAAAGCGCTGGTTGAAAAACCAACTTCCGCTCCACGGCCACGCCGTTGGACACAGATTATGGATGATGTGCCGAAAGATCCATGGGACAATGATTACATCTACAAGTATCCCGGGACCAAGGACCGTTCACGCCCCGAAATTATCAGTCTTGGTAAAGATGGACTTGAAGGCACTGAAGACGATATGTCTAGTCAGGATCCCAAGTGATCATGCAGCAAGCCGGATGTCATAAACGGGGGACGCAAGCCGGAGGTTTCACCCTCCTGGAGATTGTCTTTGTACTGGGCATGGTGGCTGTTCTGGCTACCTGGCTTACCTTGAGTGTGACGACTGTTCAGACAGAGCAACGGCTGCGGGAGGCATCGGGAAGTATCGAGACCCTGGCGAAGCAGGCACGCAATATTGCGGTGAGGCAACAGCGGGCCTACCAACTGACGATCACGGAGGAAGCGGTGTCGATTGCTCCCCAGTTTACCTCGATCTCAGATGGTGAGCACTTGATTGAACCTGAGGAAAACGAGGAGCCGGCTCCCAGGGATGACTTTGAGGATATCACGACGCGTGAAGAGACAGATGCCGAAGTCACTTACGAGATCAAACGCTGGAGGTCGGATGAGTGGCAGCTGATCAAGGGGGATACCAAAGTGGTGATCACCCTCGATCCGGTAGGACTGGTGGAGCCGATATCCATCCGTTGTAGTATCGGGAAAAGCTGGCTTATCCATGAGTTGCACCCGCTGACGGCGGGAATCAGGGATGAGGAAATGAGTATTGAGGATGATTGATATGAAGTTGTGATGAAATTCCAAACTCCAAATACCCAATACCAATTTTGCAGATCAGCAGGCTATGTCATGATGGAGATCGTCATTGCCTTGGGGCTGTTTTCTGCGGTGGCTGTCTCTCTGGTCAAAGCCTTGCATATGACCAGCCAGACGGCGGCAACGATACAGAATGAAATGCGTGTTGAGCTTATTCTGCGTAGTGCCATGACCGATGCCCTTAGTAATCCAAACCTGGAAGAACGGAATGATACCGAAGATCTGACAAGTATTACAGGGGATGAGGAATCATTTTTCACCGGTCAGATACAGACCATCGTGGAACCTTTGGAGCTGGAAAACGAGGACGGGCAACTGCTCCAGAACATGTTCCGGATCGAGGTGATTTTTTATTGGCAAGTTGATGGAGAGTGGCAGCAGCAAAGTGCGGAAACCTGGCGCTACGCCAATCTTTACCGACCATAATGTGTGACTGGATTGATGAACACTAAGATCTATCAGAAAAGCAAACTGCGCAGGAGGGGATTTACTCTCGTGGAAGTGGTTATTGCCCTGGGGCTGATGGGGATGTTGGTCGGGATGATCTTCCGTGTGGCAAGATCATCCATGCAGCTTAGCCAGTCGGTGGTGGATGAACAGAATGTTACCATGGAGCGCAATGCATTTTTTAATCTGCTCAAGAATCACTTCGAGCAGATTCCAGGGAATGCGGTGATGCGATTGGAAAGTTACGATTCAAGAAATGGTGCGGTGTCCCGGACGATGTTCACCCTGACATTCCAGAATGTTCCAATGTCTTTTAATTGGGGGGAAACGCCGATGACGGCGGAGGCGGTTGAGCTGGCCACGGTGGAGCAACGCGATGGATTTGTGGACGTGGTCTTGAGGTTTTATGATGAGCAGATCCTTGAAGACAGTGACTCCACGGGGAATGACCATGTCGAACCGGTGGCTGAAATCACATTGATTCGGGGTTTGTGGATGTGTGACTGCGAAGTGGTTGACGGCAGGACACTGGAGTACCTGACCCAGTGGGAAAACAACGGGCAACTACCCCTGCAAGTGAAATTCTATTGTCGGTTCGAACCCACTGCCGATATTATCCAACAAACATTCTGGGTGGTGCCGAAACAGAACCCGGAAGTTGTTTTCCGACAAATCATGCAGCAAAATCCAGCGGGTCCTCAGGCGACACCAGGTGCTGATACCGGTGGTGTCCCGGGGGGTGAGGGCGGTGGTGGTGCTGAGGTGCCTCCGGTCATCATCAATCCTGGTGGCCCCATTCCGGGTAACGGTGGAGGTGGACCGAGCCGTCCCGGTGGTGGCGCAGGAGGAGGTGGCGGTGGCAATCGTCCAGGTGGAAATAACAATGGCATCCCCGGTGTTGGTGGCCGCGGTGGTAGGTAATAGACATGAGAACAGACGATCCATATCCAGTCATGGTGAACTCCTATGTTAAGGAGCCGGTTCGCTGTGTCGGTTCCAAGGTAAAGGGAAGCGCACTGGTCGCGGTGTTCTGGATTATGGCCGTATTGGCCCTTGCCGTGTTTGCCGCTGTCAGGGTGGTGTATTACGATGCGGATGTTGCGGCGTCGCAGATCAATGGTTTTGAAGCCTTGCAGGTGGCGGAACGGGGCATCGCGGTTGCGGTGAATCCTGCGGTGGATAAAATGGACCCGCTTCTGGATTGGTATGATGAGGAGCGGGATATTTCGTATAAAGTACGCATCCAATCGGAGGCAGCGAGGTTTAACATCAATGTTATCCTCATGCGCAAAGACAAAACCCTGTTGACTGATATCTTTACCGATTGGGGGATGGAGCTATTGGCGGCACAAACGCTTGTCGATAATCTGACCGATTGGGTGGATGCCGGTGACCTGGCCGAGCTCAATGGTGCCGAGATCGATTGGTATGAAGACCAGGGCCGCCCCAACCACCCCTTTAACCGGCCGTTTTACAATCTCGATGAAATGCGTCTGGTCAAAGACATGGAACTGCTTGAACAGGTCAATCCTCACTGGAAAAACTGGTTCACGGTCTGGAGTAATGGTAAGCTTGATGTCAATGAGGCGCGGGCCGAGCTGATTGCGGCTGCGGCTGAAGTATCCATCGACGATGCCCAGGATCTCGTCGAACACGTGCTCGGGCCTGACCTTGAGCGCGATACTGAGGACGATCAGCGATTTCAGAATTTGACGGAAGCCCTAAGTCTGCTAGGAGTCTCTGAGTTCCAGCAGCAAACGGTCGCGCCAAGACTGACAACAAGTGACACCACCACACGTATCGTGAGCGACGGTCGCGCTGGAACGGTGAAACGCCGGATCACACTGATTCTCAGAAGCAGAACCGGCCAACCCGCCATCCTCGAACGAAAAGAAGAAATCATTCCGTAGTTGCCTTATTGATGCATTCGTTCATTTCTCCAATCATTCATTTCAAAACCATTGAGCAGTAAAACAGACAGCACTCTCTTGATCCCCGGCCCCGATGGTTGGGAGCTTTGGCAGGGTAGTGGCGAAAAAGGATTCAGGAGAAGCCTGGAGAACGGGCCTGCGCGGGCATCAGGGATCGAAAAACTCCCCGCCGGTCGCCTCCTGATGAGCTTTCCTGTGCGTGAAGCCCTGGCCATACCGTTCAAAGTCCAGACCCAGGACCAGTCGATGTTCGAGGATCTGGCGGCGATGCATCTGGAGAAATCGGGAATCCGGCCTGATGCGGCTGCCGGTCGACTGACCGATGTCTTTGTCGCAGGGCATCCCGGGGGTGAAGATGGGCAGACGACGCTTCTCAGTGTGGTGCTTTCTGCTCCGGCTGATGGGACGATGCCGCTGAGGGCGCCCGGCAAGTTTGATATCTCGCCACGTTTCTTCCACATGGCTGAGAATGCCGTGACCCTGTGGCGTGAGCTTGGCCGCTGGGTGTTTGCTGTCACCAGCGAGGGGCATCTTACCTATTTTCAGGCCCTTCCCGGGGCATCTCTGGGTAAAGAGGCCGTCCGTGATATCCGCCTGGCACTGACCCAGCTCAGCTTGCAGGGCGTGAACATGGTGATGGAGAAGGCGGTGGTCTGGACATCGGGGCATAACTCGGACCCCGGTGACGATGAAATCCAAGCCTTTGGCAAAGAACTCGGCGCAGAGGTGTCGGCAGAACCCAAACCCCGCCCGGTCCTGCCCAACCCGTTGAGTCGGCTTGTTCCCGCCGATGTCCGGGCAGAACAACGACTCAAGGCGGAAAGGCAGAAGCGCAACCTCATCATTGCCGCTGTTCTCCTCGTTTACTTCGGTATCGCCGGATACTTGGCCTACAACTACATCCAGCTCGGGAACCAACTGAAGAAACAGGAGCAACAATTAAAAATCGTGAAGCTGCAGCACGGTGACATCGGGTTATTTAATGCCGACTGGGATCAATTGGCACCTGTCGTTGACAGCCAGCACTGGCCGTTGCAGCTCCTCTACCGGTCGTCGGTAATCATTCCGCCAGGACAGGATCTGCGATTTAAGGTATTTGAAGCCACACGGGAGAGTATCACCCTGGTCGGCGAAACCGGGGACCTCAAGCTCGCCAGTGATTTCGGGGAGAAAATTCGCCGGTCCCTCTCGGATTATGACTGGAAAATTGAACCAGCGACGTCGGACATCAAGACGAACCGCTGGAAATTCACCTACGTCGGTATGTTGAAAGGGGAATCAGTGGAATGAATGCACGCGAAAAGAAATTGGTTTTCATCCTCTTCGGGGCGGCTTTTGTCATCTTGAATGTTTTTCTCTTCACCTCCTACAATACGGCGATGCAGAAGAAGGGGAACCAGCTCAAGCAAGGGGAGAAGGACCTTAAACGAATGGAAAAGGAACTCTCGGCATGGGACTCGCAGGCGGAAGATGTCAATTGGCTGAACGAAAACCCTCCCGTCGAGGGGACGCATGGACAAATCGGCGCTGAGTTGGCGACATACACTGAGAAAAGCGCCGACCGCTACCGGGTGACCATGAAGAAGCGGCCGACCCCGCAACGTGAAGATCCCGAGGAGACGGGAGCTTACCGCAGTGCCCGTGTCAAGGTGCAGGGAAATGCCATGGATAGAGAGCTTTATTTATGGCTGACCGACTTGCAGGATCCTAAGAAAGGCCGCTCCATCACATTCCTCCGTATCTGGCCCCAGCGTGATGACCCGACCCGGGTTGACTGCGAGATCGAGGTGACTCAATGGTTTACCCCCAAAGTGGAAGAGGAGGCGGTTACCACCAATTGATCATCAGGTTTCCGAACGAGCCATAAGCCCAGACAGACAATAAACCATCCCACCGGCGTTATTACCACTATAAGCATCAAGTTTACTCCCCATGCGTTTTACCCTTTTCCAATCGGCGCTGATTACCTCTGCCCTCTCCATTGCCATGGCGGGGATCGCCACCGCGACGCCTCCTAAAAAACCGAACCTGGCTCAGTTCAATACCTTGATCGACAGGTCTCCGTTTACAATCAAACCTGCCCCAACTCAACCAGGAGGGGTTACCACCCCCTTGGAGCGCGACTGGATGCTTGGTAGTATCCGGCCCAGCGGTAACGGATGGTCAGTTACCCTGATCAATAAAAAAGACCGCAAAGAACGCATCCGCCTCATCCCTGGTTTCTCCGCAGGCGATTTCCAACTTCTTGAGGTGAAACAGGACCCCAGATCCGAGGAAAACTCCAGAGTCCATATCCGTAAAGGTTCTCTCACGGGGTGGATCACCTATGATGAGAAACTTATCAAGGTCCGTCCATCTGTCGCATCCAAGGCTCCCAACCCACAACCATCTGCCTCATCAAGCCGTGGTGGTCCTCCAATTCCAGGCAGGTCGTCCAGCTCTGCCCCAACATCCCGCGTCCGCCACGTCCCCAGATCCGGGCGTTAAACGAATCATCAAACCTGACAATCACGCTAAAAACGTATGAAATTATTTATCCCTGTTCTCATCTCCCTGGGCCTGGCTCTTTCGCTGCATGCCCAGACACCCGCCGCTCCGGCCGGCCCTGTGAACCCGGCCGGAACCCCGGCTGCAAAGCCTGTTGAGCCAAAGGTGCCCACGGTTCCTTCGCCCAAGCCACCGGTGCCGGAGGCCGTGCCCAATCCTGCAACGCCTCCGGCCCCGGGTATCCCCGGTTTGCCCGCAGGCGCTATTCCCGGAGTCAATCCTGCTGTGAACCCGGCCGCCCAGCCAGCACCCGCGACAGGGCCCGATGCGATGGCCGCCAAAGCCGGCCAGGTGATTGATGGCAGCAACTGGGATGACCAGGACGTGGCTGATGAATACACCAAATACACAGGTCAACGCGTACTGCTCAGTTCCGCGACCCAGAATCTGGAAATCAGGTTCTATCAACGCGGGCCACTGACCAACCGTGAGGCGGCGAACCTGTTAGTCAAGGTTCTGGATATGGAAGGTTTTGTGTTTGTCCCAAGTGGCGCCAACGAAGTGAAGTTATTACCTAAAGCACAGGGAACCGGTTCCAATGGTCCCGCCGAGCTGGAAGGCATCATTGATGATGTCAATGACATCCCGAAAGGGGACGACTACATTTCCTACTTCATGAAGTTAGGTTTCATCAAGCCGGAGGAAGCGGTGCGCACCTTTACCCAGAGTATTCATGGCCTCGATCCCGGGGCGAAAATCGCTCCTGTCCCCAATGCATCCGCTGTCCTGATCACCGGTAAAGCAGCCTTCGTGCGCAAGCTGATCAACCAGCAGAAATACATCGATGTACCGACGGGCAATGTGGGTACGGCATGGGTCGCCCTTAAATATGCGGACTCCGAGGAAATCGCAGCCACCCTCAACGAAATCATGAACGCCCAGCAGCAGCGCAAAACCACGGCTGGTGTCACCACCGCTGGCAGGACCAGCACCTCGTCCAACAATCGGCCTCCCGTTCCCGGCGTCAAAACAACACCATCGACAGCCGTCGACGGCAGTACCACTGCGGCAGGAGAGGATATCCCGGTGCAAATTGTCGCCAGCCCACGCTTGAACAAGATCTTTATCATGGGACGACCTGTGGATATTGTTTTTGTCGAAGGCCTCGCCCGAGAATTCGATGCCCCGCCGAACAAAAATACATTCATTAAGCAGAATTTGCGTTTCATGATCGCCAGTGATTTTCTGCAAGTGGCGGCAGACGCGCTCGAGGCGAATAATACCTCAAGCAGCACCGGACAAGGTGGCGGTGCCAGGACAAACACCCGCCAGCAAAGTACACAAAATAGAAGTCAACCTACACAGAATAATCGATCAACAGGACAAGCTGCAAATGGTTCTTCTAGTGCGGAGTCTGTTCAGGAGTTCAACGTCAGCGATGTGCCTGAGTCCATTGTCGTAGGAAAGACTTTCATTGTGGCCGACAACCTGGCTAACAGCATATTGGTTCAGGGCCCACCAGAAAGTATCCGAATCGTCACCGAGCTGATCGACAAGTTGGATGGTCGTCCCCAACAGGTCATGATTTCTACCGTTTTTGGTGAAGTTTCACTGGGCAACGGTACAGATATCGGAGTCAGTCTCGGTGCTATTGGTCGAGGCGGAGATCGTGATAGTGCAGGCTCAACCGGAGGTGGAGGCGTTTTGCCTGATTTTGGGCAGCTACTCTCTAATGCAGGTTTGAATACGGCTTCTGCCGGTGATCTGGTGAGAGGCCTCAATGTTTATGGGAGAATTAATGATTTTACCGGGGTATTACGAGCTCTTGAAACAAGATCGGATTTTAAAATTCTTTCAAGGCCGACGGTTTACACAGCGAACAATAGGAAGGCTGTGATATCCTCAGGAACACGTATAGCAGTGCCAACTAACCAGTTTAACAGTGGTGCCACTGGGCAAAGTACAAATATCGAGTATAGAGATGTGCTACTTCGATTTGAAGTGGTTCCTTTAATAAATTCCGCTGAGGAGGTGACTCTCCGTATCTCTTTAATCAATGACACAGTCGGTGAGGATCAAACTGTTGGTGATTTAACAGTTCCTTCCATTGGTACTGAAACCGTGACTACTACAGTTACCGTGAAAAATAACGCTACTGTAGTGATTGGCGGCTTGGTGACAGAAACGGAGCGCAATTCCAAAAATGGAGTGCCTGTTTTAAGCCGGATTCCGGGGGTCGGAAGATTATTCAGTCGGACGACAAAAAGTGTAGATCGACGTGAACTCCTCGTTTTTATACAGCCGCAAATAGTAGATGGCGAAGATAGTCAAAACGAAGCACAATCCGATATGGAACGCCGCTACGATGTTGCACCCGCCACCCGTGATTTTGCGGATGGTGTACTTCCTGCCAAACCCGGCTCAAGGACGGCTGCCCCAAGGAAAAAATCGAGCTCCAAAGGCGATATTCCCACTGCTTCAAAGCGACCCTCCATACGATACCCAACGAGAAGGTAGTGTGTGGAGCGCGGGTTTACAACCCGCGGCAACCAACGTGCATATCCTGTCGCGGGTTACAACCTACGCCGCCAAGGCTATGAAGGTCAGGAACCCGCACCCCAGAGAATGAACCGCGTCGCAGTCATCAATGTCGTAGGCCTTACCCAAGGTCTCATCGGGGCACATACACCGGCGATCAGGGCGTTTGCAGATTCGGCGGCTGTCCACTCGTTCCCGCCCGCGTTTCCTGCGGTGACGTGCACCGCGCAGTCGTCCTACCTGACCGGTAAGGGGCCGGGCCAGCACGGTATCGTCGGCAACGGGTGGTATGACCGCGAAGCCGCCGAGGTCAGGTTCTGGAAACAGAGCAACCACCTGGTGCGGGGAGAGAAGATCTGGGATCGGCTCCACGCGGAAAATCCTGGTGCCACCTGCGCCAAGATGTTCTGGTGGTATAACATGTATTCCACCGCCGACTGGTCGGTGACCCCGAGGCCGATGTATCCGGCGGACGGCAGGAAGGTGTTTGATATCCATACCCAGCCGATGGATCTGCGCGAGCGGATGAAGTCCGACCTCGGCGAGTTTCCCTTTCCCTCATTCTGGGGACCGGCGGCGGGTATTGCATCGTCGCAATGGATCGCGGAGTCCGCCAAGTGGATCGAAAACCATGAGCGTCCGACTCTGAACCTGGTTTACCTGCCACACCTCGATTACTGCCTCCAGAAATACGGTCCTGATGCGGTAGAGGTCGTTCCGGAGCTCGCGGCGATTGATCAGATCGTAGGCGATTTGATTTCCTTCTACCAGAATCATGGTGTCGAGGTGGTGCTGCTTTCCGAGTATGGTATTTCCCGGGTGGATCGCGCGATCCACCTCAACCGGGAATTCCGCAGGCGTGGTTGGATCCAGGTGAAGGATGAACTTGGTCTGGAAACGCTCGACTGCGGGGGCTGCCGGGTCTTTGCGGTGGCCGACCACCAGGTAGCCCACATCTACATCAACGATCCGTCGATTCGCACAGAGGTCGTCGGGTTATTGGATCAATTGGAAGGCGTGGAAGAGGTGCGCACACCGTCCGGCATGTGGGGTGAGGGGGTGGCTACGGACAGGGCGGGGGACTTGATCGCCGTCGCTGAGGCGGATGCGTGGTTTACCTATTATTATTGGAACGATGATGCCAAGGCCCCAGACTTCGCACGCTGTGTCGATATCCACCGCAAGCCAGGATATGATCCAGTGGAGCTGTTCCTCGATCCCGGACTCCCGTTTCCGAAAGCGAGGATCGCGGCGTTTTTACTCAAGAAAAAACTGGGCTTCCGGGCACTGCTTGATGTGATTCCGCTGGATGCCGGCCTGGTCAAAGGTTCCCACGGCAGGGACAAGGTGCCGGTATCCGAACAGCCGGTGTTGATTGCACGGCATGATAGTGAAATCAGATCGGCAGAGGATGTTTATGGCGCGATTCTGGCGATAATAGGGCGGGATAAAATAACAGACAAATAAGCCGGTTGATGGCATTATTAGACTAGATGGCCGATAGCGACGGATACCAGGCAAGGCTGGATTGCAGCTCTGCATGGAAGGACTGGCTCAGGGAGCACAGCTCACGTCTTTACATGTACGCCCGTCAGCGTTGTTCGTGCCGCGAGGATGCGGAAGATATGATCCAGGATGCCCTGGTCCGGCTTTGGGGTTATCAGGAAGAGCGCGACAACGCCCCTCCCGACCTGCCCTTGGCCTATTCCGTACTGCGCTTTGTCGCCATGGACCACGGCAAGAAACAGGGGCGGAAAAAACGCAAGGAGGAGACGATTGTTTTCCTCCATGACCGTGAGGACTACTGGCTCGATACCAGCGCTGAGGATGACGAGGAGTCAGTCATGTTGCGCCAAGCTGTCGACGGCCTGGGCGAGAAGCTTCGCGAGGTTGTGACCCTGAAAATATGGGGTGGCCTCACCTTCGGCCAGATCGCCGAGACCATGGCCATATCCCCCAACACCGCAGCCTCCAGATATCGCTACGCACTGGAGCAACTGGAACGGAAACTTGAAATCCTCAAACACCAAGGCCATGGGTAATTTCCAATCCATCGAAGATAAGCTGAACCGTCTGGTTCCACCTTCCGTCAGCGAAGCCGGACAAGGGAGGCTTGAGGAAACCATCGATCAACTCGCGAGGGTCACCCCTCATCCCGACGTGGAACCAGGGGGCGTCCCGGCCGACACAACGGGCAACTGGCCATGGAAGGCGACTGCCGCACTGGCATTGCTTGCTGTGCCAGCGGTGATGTTCAAGCCCGGGGAAGCGCCGTCAAACCCATCTCTTGCAAGCAACCATCCTGCGGCGGAGGCCTGGAATAACCCGGTTCTTGTTGTTTTAAAAACCACCAACCGGATCGACGGGAGTGAGGATGACGGACTGATTATTCCCGACGACGGCAGTATTCCCCATTTCCGCTACCGCTACCATGTTACCGACGAAGAACTGGTCCGCGATCCGGAAACAGGCACCGTCATCACACTTCGCCAACCTCGCCAGGAAGTGGTCACCATCCCCGTAACCGAGTTTTAATATGAGCCTTTACCCCAACAAACGAATGAATTCCACTTCCCTCGTCAAACCATGGCGGCAGGTATTCGCTGTGTGGTGCGCCAGTGTTTTTACCCTGGCCGCCCAGTCGACGGCTCCTGTCCCCCCCATCCCGGGCCAGCTGAATCCATTGCAAACCAAGGCTGTGCAACTCGGTGTCACCGTCGCAAAACCCGGTGCCGCTGTCTACGCCCAGCTCCCCGGGTTGCCGCGTGGAACCGGCTTTCTTCTCCAGAGCGTCACCGCTGGAGGCACGGTCGATGTGGCCGGCCTGAAGCCCATGGATGTCATCTGGAAATTGGGTGACCAGCTGTTGATCAATGAAAACCAACTGATGACCCTGCTCGCGCTCCACCGCCCGGGCGATGAGGTCACTGTCTCTTACTTCCACTCGGGGGTGGAGAAGAGCGCGACACTTCTGCTTCAGGCCAGCAAACCGGCCCACATGCAACCAGGTGACATCGCGATCACCCCTCCGTTTCCCGGCGCCCCGGCAGAGGCTTCCCAGGGGGGATACTCAAAGGGGGATTCAAACGGTCATGCCGCCGATTTCCCCGCCCTGCCAATGCGTGTCATCAGCTACGAGGACCGCTCCGCATCCATCAGCGACAACAATGGCACGGCCACCCTGATATTCAGGGAAGGCAAACCATGGCTGCACGTTGAAACCAGCCAAGGCGTGGAGACCTACAACGGTCCGGTGGGCGATGCCGAGGCCATCTCGCGGGTTCCGATCGCCTGGCGCAGCCGTTTACCCATACTCCAGCGGTCATTGGAGGAGTCTATCAGGCTCCGCCGATTGCCCCGCGTCCGCCGTGTCCCGACCCCCAAACAGCGGATTGCGGGTGGTGAGTAGGCCGCCAAAGCAGGATCCGAATAGAGAATAATAATCTTGATTCATCAGAACAAGAGAATAGGGTTGCTATTTCGGCTTGGCCTTTCCATGCTGGAGCCATGCATCCAGACGTAGCGAAGCTCGTAGAGGCGGGAAGAATCCCGCAGGCCGTTGGAGAGAGATTGTCAGAAATATCTCCCGGAAACTTCTGCACTCATAAAAATTGGGGGGCGGGAAAAGTCAAAAGCTGGGACTTGTCACGTGGCAAAGTCGTCATCGATTTTGAAAAACAACCCGACCAGGAGATGGCGCTCCAGTTTGCCATCCAGAAAACCGAACCCCTTGAACCGGAGCACTTCAGTGCTCGCAAACTCGAGAATATCGAGGAATTACGGGAATTGGTCGACAACGATCCCGCCGAACTCGTCAAGCGAACCCTCGCCAGCCACGGTGACAGCATGATGCTCGATCAACTGGATCGTGAACTCTGCGGCAGCGTGGTCCCCGAAAAACATTACAAGAAATGGTGGGAAAAAGCCAAAAAGGCACTGCGCGAAAGCCATATCTTCTCCGTACCCAGCAAACGCACGGACCCGCTTGTCCTCCGTGGGGAATCACTCAGCCCGGCTGAGATACTGGTGGCCGATTTCACCGATACACGCGACCCCAAGGTCAAGGTCAAGGCGCTGGAGAACATCCGCAAAAACCTGTCGGTTTTCGAGGAGGACCAGTCCCAGATCAAGGGCCTCATTGACGATATCAATGCCTTCTGCCTCAAGGGACGCAAGCTGCATCTCAGTCTGGTGCTCGAGTTCCTGGTAGCCCGCGACGAGATTACCCATCATTTCGCCGGTATCGAACTTGCCGATAGCGACCTCCGCCTGGCCGATGTCATTCATACCGAGCAAGAACGCCTGGTCGGTAGTCTGAAGGGGCGCTCCGCCGCCACCCAACGCAGTATTTTCCAAAGCTTTCCTAGTGCCTTTGGGGAGACATGGCCTGAGGAAATGCTCAAGGTGTTCGACGAGGTTGGCTCAAGAGGAGTCACCGAGATCGCCAAGTATCTCCAGGAAAACGGGGCGGACGAGGAGTTTCATTCCCATCTGGGAAAATCGATCGCCAACCGCAGCCTGGGACCTGACGCCCTGATCTGGATCTGCCGTGAACGCGAAAAATCATCCGCCGAGGTGTTTACCTTCGAGGTCGGTAACTCGGTCCTCAACCTGCTTGAGCGTGACCACGTCGCCGACGGCCCAAGCAAGAGCGCCAGGCTCCGCACCATGCTGATGAATGATAAAACACTCATCGCCGACCTCCTGGCTGACGCCGGTGAGGCGGAGGCCCGCCAGTTTGGTCGCAAGCTTTACGCTAGCCCGGTCTTTACCGACCTGGATCGCAAATCATTGATGGCCCGGGTGATCAAAGCCCGTCCTGAAACCCAGGATCTGGTGACCGGTGAGTTCGAGAAGAAGATCGAGGGGGTCATTTCCTCACACGAAAGTATCGCCAAGCGCGAAGCGGATCTCGATGAGTTGGCCAAGGTGAAAATTCCCGAGAATACCAGGGAGATCGCCGTGGCCCGCTCCTACGGTGACTTGCGTGAGAACTTTGAATTCAAGGCGGCCAAGCAGATGCAGGCTGTGCTGATGCGCCGGAAGTCCCAGCTGGAGAAAGAACTTGCCCACGTGCAGGCCACCGACTTCTCAGGTGCGGATACCTCCAGCGTGAATATCGGAACCATCGTCCATCTCGAGGATGACGCAGGCCAGCCGGTTTCCTACACCATCCTTGGTGCGTGGGACTCCGTGGCGGAAGAAAACATCGTTTCCTACCTCTCTGAAATCGGTATGACCCTCATGGGCGCCAAGCCAGGCGACCGTATGGAGGTCCGCGATATGGAAACGGAAAAATACCGTTACCTAACCCTGAAAAGTATCGAGGCCTACAAGTAAACGATGCTGCTCTCCGGGGCCGCACGCCCGGTTCGATCGAATGAGGCGCGTGCCCGTCCACTATCTCTTTTCCTAACAAAAAACAAACTAATGTCCGACACGACTATTACTAACATTATTGGCCGCGAGATCATCGATTCGCGCGGAAATCCCACTGTAGAAGTTGACGTTCACCTCGCAGGAGGTGGCTTTGGCCGCGCTGCCGTCCCATCCGGTGCCTCCACTGGTGAGCATGAAGCATGTGAACTGCGCGATGAAGATCCAGCCCGTTACCTCGGGAAAGGCGTTCTCAAGGCTGTCGCCAACGTCAACGAACAAATCGCACCAGCCCTGCTCGGGCAGGACGCCACCGACCAGACCTTCATCGACAAGACCATGATCCAGCTCGATGGCACACCTAACAAGAAGAACCTCGGAGCGAACGCCATTCTCGGTGTGTCACTGGCATGCGCCCGTGCCGCGGCAGCCGCTGTCGGTCTGCCTCTTTACAAATACCTCGGTGGCCCCAATGCCAAGGTGCTTCCCGTGCCGATGATGAACATCATCAACGGTGGCTCGCACTCCGACGCTCCCATCGCATTCCAGGAGTTCATGATCCGCCCTGTCGGTGCCCCTTCATTCAAAGAGGCCATCCGTATGGGTGCCGAGGTTTTCCACAACCTCAAGAAAGTCCTCCACGACCGCGGCCTCAGCACCGCTGTCGGTGACGAAGGTGGTTTTGCTCCCACGTTCGAAGGCACGGAAGACGCCCTCGACACACTTTGCACTGCGGTTGAAAAAGCAGGTTACGTTGTCGGCAAAGACATCACCTTTGCGCTCGACTGTGCTTCCTCCGAGTTCTTCGAGAACGGTGTATACGATTACACCAAGTTCGAAGGCGAAGGCGGCGCCAAGCGTAACTCCGAGGAGCAGGCGGCTTACCTCGCCGAGCTTTGTGAGAAATATCCCATCGACTCCATCGAGGACGGTTGTGATGAAAACGACTGGGATGGCTGGAAGGTTCTCACCGACAAGATTGGCGACAAAGTGCAGCTCGTCGGCGACGATCTCTTTGTCACCAACGTGGATTTCCTCCAGAAGGGAATCGACCTCGGTGTCGGCAACTCCATCCTCATCAAGGTGAACCAAATCGGAACCCTGACCGAGACTCTCGATGCCATCGAGCTTGGCAAGGTCAATGGCTATAACTCCGTGATCTCGCACCGTTCAGGCGAGACCGAGGACAGCACCATCGCCCACATCGCCGTGGCCACCAACGCCGGCCAGATCAAGACCGGCTCCATGAGCCGCTCCGACCGGATTGCCAAATACAACCAGCTGCTCCGTATCGAGGAAGCTCTTTGTGAAGAGGCCATCTACGGCTAGAAGGGAGCGTGGGCATCCCTGCCCGCATCCATCCATCAACCAGGTCTCCATCCTCAAGAGGGTGGAGGCTTTTTTATTTCCCGAACACGGGGAACTTCGCATCGAGGTTCACTTCCTTCGGCGGCACCAGATCAAACGGGCCTTCGTGCGGCGGGCGCAACCTGCTGGCCAGACTGACCGCCGTGACTACGACGATGGTATCATCATTTTCCTGGATGATCTTTCCCACATGCAGCAGGGAGGCAAATTGAGGGGTGATACCCAGCTCAAGCATGTCTCCCTTGTGAAACCCTTTGTAGGAATTGGCATAAGGGGTGGGGAAAATGATTTCCGCAATCACGGGATAGGGTGCCGGATCGCTGAATTCATCCGGCTGGATGTAGGCCCGGAGTTCCACGGCAAAACCCTCGCTGATAAAATCGTCCTTGGTTAGCTTGCGCGTGCCGACAACCTGGTAATCGCCTTCCAAGTAAGTACAGAAGGTGGTTTCACGGAAATTGGTCAGGTAGCTGTGCAAGAGACTGCGGTTGATCGTTGCCAGCTCTTCATCAGAGAAGACAAGGTAGCTTTTTCTCAGCGTCTGTGCCGAGGTGGTCGGGTGCTTGGGCGCGGTCTGGGACGTGTATGCCTTGTGCTCGGGGAGCCGACCCAGCTTCCGCAGGATCTCATAATTGCGGGGCTCCTCTGGATTGTTGAATATGGCAATACACAGCGACCAGCACAGTGTGGCGAAACATGATGCCAGTATCAGCGTCAGAAACCACCAGAACCACGGGGGCCTGCTGTTGGCCATACGTTCCATGAATGTGGGTTGTGGATCTCGTGCCATTGCGGATTGTGGGTCAATGGATAGTGGATCGCCGACAATCGACAATGAAAAAATCCAATGAAGTGAAAAACTACTATTGGCTATTGCCACAGGCTCCACTTAGACTCTTGTTGCCGCAGGCAATTGTTCATTTGTTCAATTTTTAATCACCCATTTCCCGAAGTGCCCAAGATCCGCGTTCTCGATGACATCCTCGCCAGCCAGGTGGCGGCCGGGGAAGTTGTTGAGCGCCCGGCCAGTGTGGTGAAGGAACTGGTGGAAAATAGCCTTGATGCCGGTGCCCGGCACATCACCGTGGAGATCCAGCGCGGCGGGGCGGCCCTGGTGCGCGTCACCGATGATGCCTGCGGCATGAGCCGCGAGGACGCCCTGCTCTCGCTCGAACGCCACGCAACCAGCAAGTTGCAAGATAGTGAGGGCTTGGCGACAATCCTTACCCTGGGCTTCCGTGGTGAGGCGGTTCCCAGTATTGCCAGTGTCTCCAGGTTCCGTATTTGCACGCGGGAAAAAGGCAGTGTGGCCGGTACGGAAATCGTCGTTGATGGTGGCACCCTCAAGGACGTCCGCGATGCCGGTGTGCCCGAGGGAACCACCGTGGAGGCGAAACAAATCTTTTTCAACGTCCCGGCCCGACGCAAGTTTCTCCGCGCCGAGACCACGGAGTCCGCCCACGTCGAGCACCAGGTCAGGCTTCATGCGTTGGCGTCTCCCGGGGTTCGCTTCACGATGGTCAGGGACGGTCGCACTGTGTTTGATCTGGCGGGCACCAAGGACTGGCGCGTGCGGATCTCCGGTCTGGCCGGCTCTGATGCAGCGGGGAAACTGATCGAGGTTCCGGATACTGAGGGTAGGGGAATGATGCTCAAAGGTTACCTGCTTCCAGCCGAATACGCGCGTAAGGGGCGCCGACAGCAGTTTGTGTTCCTCAACGGACGGCCCATCGAGGATGCTGCCGTGTCACGCGCCATCCGGGACGGCTATCGTGGTGCGATTGCGGATGGCTCTTATCCCGCCGCTTGGCTATGGCTGGAAATGGACCCCGCATTGGTGGATGTCAATGTGCACCCTGCCAAACGTGAGGTGCGCTTTCATCGCCCCCATGAAGTTCGTGCTCTGGTGGCGAGTGCCGTCGAGCAGGCTCTGCAGCCAAAGCCACCCAAGCCGGTGGCTCCTGTTGAGCACCAAAACCAAACTCCCCCCCCTTTTTCCCCTTTTCCCCCTGTCCCACCCCAGCCTGATCCTGTGTTTCAAGGTAGGCGTGCTGATGGGGGGGATGTCGGGAAACCGCCCCCGTATCATCCACCCGCACCCTTTTCTCCGGCATCCGCCCCCCGCCCATTTCCACACAAAACCGAGCGGCAGGAAGATCTCGCCAACCAATCAGGCCGGAAGTGGGTGGAGAGGCCTGCGTTTAATCTGATAGGCCCCTTGCACGACCGGTATATTGTGCTTGAAGGCGAGCAGGGAGTGGTGCTCCTCGATCCCGTGGCAGCCAGGGAACGCGTGGTCTATGAGCAGCTTCTCAATAGGGGAGGTCATTCAGAACATGGCGGGGGAATCGATTCCCAGGGCTTGCTTGTCCCCGAATTACTGGAGCTGGAAGCACTGGATGCGGATCTTGTGATGCGACATTCGGATCACTTTGCCGATGCCGGTATGACCGTGGAGTCCTTTGGCGGAAGTACGGTCAAGGTAAGCAGCCTGCCAGGCTTTCTCAAAGTCTCTGATGTGAGGGGCTTTCTTCTGGAACTCGTCGATGAGCTTCACGAAACAGCGGGGACCCGCAAGGGAAAGGCGATGGCCTACGAGGCCTTTGCGGCGGGGCTTGCACGGCGTATTGGGCGTAGGGAACCATGCAGGGTTGACCATGCCGAGGCTCTGTTAGCCTCGATGTTCGCCTGTGATCTGCCCTACTGCACCCCGGATGGAAGGCCTACCCTGATCCATATTTCCCTCAACGAACTCGACCGTAAATTCGGCAAGTGATGTCCTCATGCTGTTAGTTATTAGAAAACAATCCGAGGCGGCTGCCATGGCACGCTGGGGTGTCCGCATCGCGAAAGCCACTGGCGCGGTGCTGCATATCCTTTGGGTGGAATCAGGCACCGAACACAGGGGGGCAGATGATCTTGTATGGCTGCCATGGAGTGCTGCCATGGTTGGAAATGATCCACAGTGGGCCATGATATCGGATGCTCTCGCCGACAGCGGCACACTTGATGTCAATGTCTGTATGATCGCCACCCGGAGCCGTCACCTCACGGTTCTTTCGGTCGAAAAGAAATGGTCGCCCGGGCTTCTTGGACGTGGACTTGGCAAAAACGCTTATGCGCGTCGATGCCCATGCTGTAGTAGTTTTGCTGGTTCATGGTTTCTGTGCGAAGGTGGTTGTTAGTCCTTCACTACCATTATCGCAGCTATCGGGCTTCTTCGCTACCGCCTTTCATGCCAACTGACCCCTTTCCTAAGATGCACCATTTCTATGCCTGACCCCATTACCGCTTACGTTGTTAGTATGTGAGCCAAACGGAGGAGGACAAAGACAAAATCATCGCCTCACAGCGTGAGATTATAGAAAGCCAGCGCGAGCAAATCGCCCTGCTTGAAAAAAAGGTCGACCATCTCATCCGCATCATCTACGGCAGCAAAAGCGAAAAGCTCGACCCCGCCCAGCTTGAACTCCTTCTCGACCCCGACGCGGCAAAAAAGCCCTGCGCCGCCGACTGCGAAGAGGACGCACAGGCGGCTGAAGAACTCAAGCGCGAGCTCAAACCTGTCTGTAAGCGCAAGCCCCGCGAACCCCGGCTGCCCGCCAACCTCCCCACCGTCGAGGAAGTCATCATCCCCGATGAAGTCCGCGCCAACCCGGGGGATTACCGCCGCATAGGCCAGCGCACCAGCGAGCGGCTCGATGTCGAACCCGGCCGCTACACCCGCCGACTCATCATCCGGCCCACCTACGTCAAAAAGAACGAGGCCATACCAAGCATCCACACCGCGCCCCTGCCGCCCACCATCCTCGAGGGCAGCATCCTCACCCCCTCGCTGCTGGCCCACATCGTCACCGGCAAATACTGCGACCACCTCCCGCTCTCTGCGGCAGGGAGTAAATCATGTCGCGTCGCTACGGCATCAACATCCCCCGCAACACCATGAGCCACTGGATGGAAGTCGGCGCAGACCTCCTCCAGCCCCTCTGGAAACTCCTCGTCAGCGACCTCCGGAAAAGCAGCTACGTCAAAGCCGATGAAACCCCCATCGACTACCTCAGCCCCGGACACGGCAGTACAAGAAAAGGCTACCTCTGGCTCTACCAGAACCCCGCGCACAACACCATCGTCTACGACTGGCAGACAGGCCGCGACTCCAGCTGCCTCGCCGCCATCCTCGGAAACGCATACGAAGAAGATACTTTCCGGGGCATCCTCCAGAGCGACGGCCACGGTGCCTACAACAAATGGGCCGGCGACAACGAAGGCATCACCCAGTCGGGGTGCTGGACACACGCCCGTCGCAAATTTTACGACAACTGGAGGAAGACCCCTGCTTGCGGCAAAGATCCTGCGCCTCATCCAGCAACTCTACCGGATCGAGGAAAATATAAGGACTCGGCTCCTGAAGTCCGCAAATACTACCGACGACGGCAAAGCCGCCTGATCACCAAACGCCTCCACCACCTCATCACCAAAGTTAAAAACAAACACCTGCCCAAAAGCGGCCTGGGTGGGGCGGCGGCGTATGCACTGAACCAGTGGAGCAAACTCATCGTCTACCTTCACCACGGGGAGGTTCACATCGACAACAACTCCGTCGAACGCGGCGTGCGTCCCACAAAAATAGGCATCAAGAACTGGCTCTTCATCGGAGGCGGGGAAACCGGCTGGCGCAGTGCCGTGCTCTACACCATGGTGGAGAACTGCCGCATCCTCGGCAAAGACCCCTACGCGCATTTGAAATGGGTCTTTGAAAAACTCCTGACCATGACCAACCAGGACGACCTGCACAAACTGCTCCCCGCTGCGTGGGTGAAGACACTGGACGAAGAAAAAGAAGCAGCAGCTTGATAGCGGCTATCGGAAAAAACTGAAAGTGTCACACATACCACACTTTCATCGTGAATATCAAGCCTACTCAGAAGGCTCTTCACGGATCGCTTACTGCCCGCTGCATCTTCTGGCCATTTCGACGCAACTCAAGAGCATCAGCTTCCATCCCCGCCGCAATACGCTGCGCCTCACGCTTCCTAGACACCCCGGTGTTCCTACTCGTACGCTTCCCGTTCTCATCAACGAATTTAGCGTAGTAGATCCCATTTCTAAGGTAAACCGTTGCCATTTACTACCACAAATAGCCTCTATGTATTTCCACGCAAATATATTTTGGGCCATTTGCCTAAATACCTAAAGACACGAACCATGTATTGATCAGTTAGGCTTGAATGGCACTATGCTCAAAAGCTACTCATACTTCACCCAGTAGAATGCATGACCCGCAGGGGGATTGTCATCCGACCACGTCATTTCCGGCTCCTCACCTTCTATTCCTGTCTCCATGACATCCAGATTTCCAGTCCCTAGTTCCTGAGATCGATACACTGTGTAACGATTCCCCACCTTGCCGGGCCAGCGAATGGTTATAGTCCCGGTTGGCTCACGTGTAAGAGCATGGATACGGAAATAGGAACCATTCTGCAGCGGGTCAGTACCTGCACGTAGCTCATCACCGTCCCAGTGATTATCACCATCACTGTCCTTCCGGTTTGCATCAGTGAGGTGGGTATTGACTTCTTCGCCATCGCTCAGGCCATCACCATCGCTGTCGTATGAGCGAGGATCGGTTCCGGCGAGGGTTTCCTCATCCACCGTCAACCCGTCTTCATCGGCGTCGTCGCTCTGGATGATACGGATGTTACGCACCTGCACCTGGGCATTGACTTCGCCCCGGCTTACCAAGGTGAACACCAGCTTGCCATCCATTACCGGAATCAAATCCAGAGGTATCTCTACAGGCAACCACGAGTCACGCGACAAACTTAAATCGAGCCCACGGAACAAGACCGGCAGATCACCAAGGTGCACTGCCAGAAAATCTCCATCGCCCGATCCACTGAAATGAAAGTCGAAGGCCAGCGTCTTACTCGTTGCTGTGATTGAAATATCCGACCACATCCCCGCATCATCGGCTTCCGTCGCCGTCCACGTCCCTGCTGACTCGACGGCGTTGCCAAATGTCTGCCATGCCGCTGGTAAGACATCAGGCAAGGCTACGGCAGCCGCTTGCTGCTTCATGGATGACTGGACAGTCAAAGATGACGCTGAGGCTGAGCCTTTGTTCTGTATTCTAGTATTCTCATTTATGATAGGGGAATGATAAAATCCGTCTGTTTCGAGACGATCCAATATCGTATCACCCCATATTGTGTGCTTCGTGTACCAGTCATGCGCATACCCATGTGATGCCAGATTAAAGAGCGGCACCCCCGCACTCCATACATTGACACGACGGTAATAACTGTTTGGAAAAGTAAGCAGCCCTCCCAAACTCAGCCCTCCCCACTTGGATGAAATATAGCGCTCGGCAACTCCGGGATTAGGGTAATTTTTCGCACCTGAAGCGATATGGGATCTTTCTACAAATGGTGTATCAAGCATGGTCACCCTATCCACCAACACTTGGGCATGACCACTGGCTGGATGTTTGAGAAATTTGGCTGCCTCCCCCACTACAAAGCCTCCTGCACTATGGCCGATCAGGTGAATCGGCTTGGTCTTGTTGATTTGGGGAGCCCCACCTATCGAGCTGTTCATATAGATCCAGTTTGCTAGTTGCTGCCCGGTAATGAGACCAAATTCCCTGACCCAGTAGAGATCGAAACCAAAGTTAATAATGGTACTTGCCGCGCCAGTACCCACGCCGACAGCTGCGGTAAGGCCATCGCCGCTCTTTATACTCTCTTCTACTAATGTCTGGATTGAAAACCTCAGCCAAAAAGGAAGTTCCGAGGGGTTCCCCGCAAGCGACGACCAGTCCATAAGCGCAATATCTGGAGGATCTATCCCTTCATACCCACATCTATTTTCAATGGCTCGCCCCATCTCCCCAAGCCAAGCTTTGTCTGCACCCGAATACAGTCCATGGGCAATCACCACCAGACCGCTATCGCGCCGAGTAATACCCCCAGCATTAAACACAAAATTAGATTTCGCAATATCGGGCAGGTAAAGGTCAAAGCCTGTGGGGTCGTAGGCAGGTTTAACAACCGGTTGATTCGCTACAGGTGCCTTGTTTAGAACCACCTGCCGTTCCTCGATCCTGCGGTTTCCCTGGGCATCCACCACCTCTACCTTCACCGTTGTGGTTCCTGTCCATGTGCCGTAATCACGGGTTACAGTTGCCCCTGTGGCATCGTCAAACTGGCCGTCACCGTCTAAATCCCAGTTGATGGTCGTTGCTCCTGAGGCTCCTTCCACGCCGGCATCCAACAGCCGGACTCCCTGCTGCCCTCCCGGGTTGCTTGTTCCCAGTGCCACTTGCATTCGGGGTAGGATGGTGATGGTGAATGGGGCTGATTGCATACCTTTACCATTGGGGCCGATGTAGGACGCCACAATCGTCGTGGCTGCACCTATCGGCGTTTCCCCTGCATAGAAATTAGGCGGAACCATTCCCGTATTCCCGGGCGCCCCCGTCAGGAATTTCCAGCGCACATTGTCTGTCACATCCAGCACCGATGTCGCGGTGTGCCATTTCACCGCATAGCTGGTCACACTGCCAGAGGCAACTTGGGAGGGCCCGACAATTTCCAGTTCTACAGGAGCACCGCTTACCGTATTCAGGGCAAACGTACCTGATGCCTGGCTGTCTCCATTACCAAGGTCACGTGCATCCACCCCAAAGACATTCGATACGGACGCAGTGGTTCCTGACGAGTCACGGGTGTCGAATGAGAACACACTCGACTCCGCTTCTGTTGTCCCCCCATGAACACGGCCCAGCACAAGCAATGTAACGACTAGCAGATCGATTCTCATGGGTATCCTGATACAGATTGTGATTACTTACTTACGGACGGCTCGGAAACCAAGACGGCGGGGACTGTTAGTATTCCAGCTGCTTGACGAAGGGATAAGGGCATACCGATCTGAGCATCGACAATTTGTCGCATAGTCTCTCCAGTCGGCGGAACGTATCGCCCGACTTGAACCCGTTTGGGGACCTACGGGGTCATTTAGACTATCAGAGTTTCCATAAAATGCTCCATCGTACCAATCCCAAACCCATTCAGGAACGTTGCCTGCCATATCGAAAAGGCCATAGTCGTTTTGCGGAAATGAACCAGCTGGCGAGGTAAACGGGGAGTAGGGGACATATGCCGGATGGAAACCGGTAGTTCCTGACTGATAAGGCTCGTTCCCGCTATTGGCAAAATTTGCATCTGAGTGGCTTATAGTGTTTCCATGAGGGAACCGTTGTCCAGTTCTGCCTCCTCTAGCGGCCTTTTCCCACTCCGCTTCTGTGGGCAAGCGGTATCCATTAGCACTCCACTTTACCATGGTATTTGTTAGGTTGACTGAGCCTCCCTTGTAAATAATCGTCTGTGCTTCATCCGTGTAATAACACGGAGTCAGCCCTTCCCTTGCCGACCTAGCATTGCACCATATTGCCGCGTTATACCAATTTACCCCATACACAGGATGACCGCTTGCCTTGGCAGCACCTCCAGCGATTGAGTAGCCATTATTATTCCCCCATGCCTTGACTTGCTCCCATAATTCTTTGGTCACCTCCTTCTTATCCATGAAGTAGCCACTGAGCTGAACTGTGTGAACTGGAAGCTCATCTGTTGATCCATCATCGAGATTATCCCCCATCTGAAACGGCCCTGGTGGAATATATACCATCCCAGGAGGAGCCGGCGGAGTCGTGCCGTCATGCGCCGTCACTCGGACTCTGCACTGGGCCACCCAGTTGCCATCCCAGTCGGCACCCGCATTCCAAACAATGTGCCTGTTTGTGCCTTGGCTAACATTGGCTCCCACCGCACCAGTCAGCGTCACACAGGGAATCCCGTAAGTCAGGCCAGCGTCCGATGATGCGGCCACCTGCACTAACTGCAAGTCACCATCGGCATCAGACAGGTCATAATAAATATCCACCAACTTTGTCCCCGGCCTCTGTGAAGCACGGACATTGTTAATGACTGGTGGCGCAGCAAGAGTCTGCAAACAAAGAGAAAGAGGCAACAGGAGGCATATCAATCGGTACATAACAGGGGGTGGTTTTCTACAATCCCAACAAAGCAAAATATGCGAAGTTAAACAACTACAAACTCCCCTACGCTAACAATCTCTGCTGTGGTAGTAGCTATTACAATGGCCGTGTTCATGGTGTGAAATCTTATCATTGCTTTGCCATGGTTAACCAACCATGTTCTTACGGATTAGGGGCCACGCTTCGAGCGCATCGAAGCCCGACAAACTCACTCCAGTTTGGGGAGTCCGTCCAAAATCGTCCCGCAACTCGAGCGGAATCGGGTGCACCTCGGAAGTTCCCTCCACGCGCGACGTGGGCTCTAGATCCACTGTTGTTGATCTTCACCGAAGCAGTTGACGGACCGGTTGGGTCAATGTTCTCGTCTGACCCATAGAAATCGCTTCCGTAGAGATCGAAGCAGTGTTCGGAGACATTACCTCCCAAATCAAAGATTCCGAAGCCATTAGGGGCGTACTGAGCAGGTGGCGAGACCGGCGGGTCGAAAGACTCCCAGGGGTCGCCGCTTCCAAGGAAATTCTCATCATCAAGCGCGATGCTATTTCCGTTTGGATACCGTTTCCCATGAAGTCCACCTCGCGCAGCGCGCTCCCACTCCGCCTCCGTCGGTAGTCGGTATCCATTGGCCGTCGGATGCATGTGGGCGTGCCAAATACTTCCTGATTGGGATCTCATTATTTCCGTTAAGGAGGCATCAAGGTAGTAGACCGGCTCTAATCCTTCCATCTCAGATCTAGCGTTGCACCACCGCACAGCACTGTACCATGAGAGAGAGGTTACCGCCTGCTCAGGTTGCAGCGCTGCGCCTTGAGGCCCAGAAAAATTGTATCCATGTAGGCGGGACCAAGTCGAGACGTCGCTCCATAATTGATACGTCACCTCCTTCAACTCCATGAAGAAACCGGACACAGTCACCATGTGGAGTGGCCGTTCATCGCTATCACCTTCCTGAAAGGTATCACCCATCTGAAACTGGCCTGGCGGGATGTAAGCCATCCCTGGAGGCGCTGGCGGGGTTGTACCATCAAATGCGGTGACACGGACCTTTGTGGTATCCATGAAGTTGCCGTCCCAGTCGGCTCCAGCATTCCACACGACATGACGATTGACCCCGAGAGAGACCCCTAGCCCATAGGCACCTGTGAAAGTGGAAGCAGGAATCGTGTAGGTCAAACCACCATCACCTGAAACCTGGACTCGAATCTCCTGCAAGTCGCCATCCGCATCAGACAAGTCGTAATAAATATCCACCAGCTTCGTCCCCGGCCTTTGGGAAGCCCGGACATTGGTAATGACTGGTGGCGCAGCGAGGGTCTGCAAACAAAGAGAAAGAGACAACAGGAGGAATAGTAATCGGCACATAGCAGGGAGTGGTTTTCGATGATCCCAATAAAGCAAAATATGCAAAGTCATACAAGCCGAGACCGCCTCACATCTTGAACGATTCAGATATGAGCTGAGTGTTTACCGCTCAGGCTGTGGTTCAGCAGGGGGATTTTGTTTCGGAGAGGGGTCAGTCCGGAGAGGGGTCAGTCCGTGGATTGTGGATTGACGGGGCAGCAAAACCCTGATTGATTGTTGTGCATGGCGCGACCGATAAGGATAGAATACGAAGGAGCGATGTATCATGTGATGTGTCGCGGCAACAACGGACGAGACATTTTCTTTGGTGATGATGGGTGTAAAAAATTCCTCGATACCCTCGACGAGGCGTGCATACGATCAGGCTGGTTAGTGCATGCCTATGTGCTGATGGGCAACCATTACCACATGATGCTGGAGACGCCCGAGGGGAACCTTGTGGACGGGATGAAATGGTTTCAAGGCACCTACACACAGAGGATCAACGCATGGCAGGGAAGGCGTGGGCATCTTTACCAGGGGCGTTACAAGGCACAGCTCATTAACAGCGAGCAACGCGACGAGAACTATTTTCAAGTCGTCTCTGATTACATCCATCTCAATCCTGCTAGAGCGGGGATGACAGGTGAGGGCAAACGCTGGGAGAGGTTGCGCGACTATCCATGGAGCAGTGTCGATTTGTATTGTGGCTGGAAGGCTAAACGCCCGAGCTGGCTGGTGGTGGACAAGGTGTTGGAAAGTTACAGCTTCAAAGACAACACCGCGGGACGCGAGTCTTACGGCAAGTATATGGACGCGCGTGGAGAGGAGGTGCAGGGAGCGGAGCCTGGTATCGGCTACGAGGAGCTGAGGCGTGGCTGGTGTCTTGGAGACGGAGGCTTCAGGCAAAGAATGTTAGATAAGGCGGAGAGTGTCTTGAAGGATAAAAAGCGTGAAAGCCTTATGGGTGCAGCGGTAAGAGAACACGGAGAGGCGGAGGCTGTCAAACTGCTTGATGAAGGAATGGAGAAGCTCGGTCTAGAGCCAGAGCAACTGGAAGGCATGTTGAAACTCTCGCCTGAAAAACAGGCGTTGGCCGCTTGGCTTGCTACGCAAACGCTGGTGGGAACCGAGTGGATCGCAGGAATGCTCCATATGGGCCATAGGAGTAATGTCAGCGCGGCCAAAAAATGGGCGCGCGAAACAAAGGAAGGGCGCACGTGGTTGCTCAAGCTGGGATAGGTTGGCAAAAGTTAACCTGCAAAGCTCCGTCTCCGGGATGGAATACACGGTCGTTTCGGCTCAGATGATTCATAAAAACAACCAGCCGGGTTACTTGGAGATCCACCTTGGGGCCCCGGGTTCCCACCTGGCGGCATGGTGGAGCAGTTTCGCGTGATTGCCAGAAAACGCTACGGAAAGGACGTTAAAATCAGGATTCGGCTGACCTTGGCTCGCAATGTGACAGGTGAATAGTCGGGTTAAGTTTATGAAGTGGCTGAGGGTGAACGAGTTGTCGTATTTCGCGCGTTTTCAGAAAGACGGGCATTCTTCTTGCCAATCAGGGGGATTTTTGTAACTTCCCGCCTCTGATTTTCTTTCAGCCGGTGGGTGTTGGCGCCCCGTTCCCATCGGCATTCCCCGGGGCACCTGCCAAGTTTAACATACGGAAGCAGGAAAACTGGAAAGAAATTAACCAAGGAACCTAACCTTAACCCAACAAAAAACAAAATGACTGCTACAGCAGAACTGGAATCTTTGATCGACTCAAAGTTCCGCGTATTCGAAGAAGGATCCGTTGTCAACGGAACCATTATCGCTATCAAACCCCAGGTTGTCCTCGTGGACATCGGATACAAATCCGAGGGGGCCATCCCATCCTCCGAATTTGAAGACGAGGAAATCGAAGTAGGTGACGAAGTCGAAGTGCTTCTCATGAAACTCGAGAACGACGAGGGAATGGTCGTGCTTTCCAAAGAGAAAGCCGCACACCGCAAGAACTGGGAAAAAATCGTCGCCGTTTACCACGAAGGTGGACTCGTCAAAGGCAAGATCAAGAGCGCTGTCAAAGGCGGCCTGATGGTCAACGTCGGTGTCGAAGCATTCCTTCCCGGCTCGCAGGTCGACATCATCCCGCCCAAGGACCTCAACGAATACGTTGGCAAGGTTTACGAATTTAAAATCGTCAAGGTCAACGACGAGCGTAAGAACATCGTTCTTTCCCGCCGTGAAGTGATCGAGAGCGAGCGTGCTGAAATGCGCCAGAACTTCCTCCAGTCCGTCAAGGTGGGCGACAAGGTGGAGGGGCAGGTCAAGAACATCACCGACTTCGGTGCATTCGTCGACCTTCAAGGCATGGACGGCCTGCTTCACGTCACCGACATGAGCTGGGGGCGTATCAGCCACCCGTCCGCCCTTCTCCACATCGGCCAGATACTCGAGGTGCTTATCCTCGACGTCGACCGCGACAAGGAGCGAGTCTCCCTCGGCCTCAAGCAAATGGAGGAAAACCCATGGGAAGACATCGAAGCCCGTTACCCGATCGGCACCGAAGTCACCGGAAAGGTCACCAAGCTTCTTCCCTACGGTGCATTCATCGAGATGGAAAGCGGTGTCGAAGGACTTGTCCACGTCTCCGAACTCTCCTGGGTCAAGCGGATCAACCGCCCGAGCGACGTGCTCGAACTCGACCAGGAAATCAAGGCCGTTGTGCTCGGTATCAGCATCGAGGAACAGAAGATCTCCCTCGGCGTACGCCAGCTCGAAGTCAACCCATGGGACGAACTCGAAGCCAAGTACCCAATCGGTGCAACCGTCAAGGGCGAGGTGCGCAACCTCACACCTTACGGCGCGTTCCTCGGTATGGAGGAAGGTATCGACGGTATGATCCACGTGTCCGACCTCTCATGGACCCGCAAGATCAACCATCCGTCCGAGGTCATCAAGAAGGGCGACGAGGTCGAGGCTATCGTGCTCAGCATCGACAAGGAAAACCAGCGTGTTTCCCTTGGTGTCAAGCAGCTTGACGGCGACCCATGGTCGGAAATCGAAAACAGCTTCAAGGTGGGTGATCTCGTTAAGGGATCGGTTGCCAAGATCGCCAGCTTCGGTGCCTTTGTGAACCTTGAGAACGACATCGACGGCCTCATCCACATCTCGCAACTCAGCGAGGACCATGTGGAGAAGGTCAAGGATGTTATCAAGGTGGGCGACGAAATCGAAGCCCGCGTCATCAAGGTGGACAAAGTCGAGCGTCGCATCGGTCTTTCCATCAAGGCAGTCAACTACGACCCAGAGCAACTCGAGAAAGAGTCCGCCAGCTTCGAGACCCTGCGTCCGTCTGGTGACCTCGTTGGTCTCGAGCACGCCTTCAACCTCGCATCCACTGGATCATCCGAGGAATGGAGCCCGAGCTCTGACAAGAAGTAAGCATAACGCTACTGACAATCATTCAATCATCACGCCGTCGGGAGGTCACTCCCGGCGGCGTTTTTTTCTATCAGGGTCCCCCTTGTTGCCCGGCCCATCATGTTGGTTTTGGCGGTAGTGGACTCTTTACGCCTTGAGTCTTAAAGGGACAGCGGATAGATCTAAAAACATGAGCGAAACTCAATCCAGGTTTCTTGATCGGGCGAGCCAGGTTTCTGGAGAGGATATCGAAAAGAGGTATTCTGCACAAAGTCTGCTGGAGAGCCAGCTTTCCAATGATGAAAAGCTCATGGCCGAGGCATCCGGGAAGATGGAAGCCTCTGACGGACGGCCCCAGTGGTGGGGATGGGCAATTCCCGTGGCACTGATAGTCGCCGGGTTGTTGATGGTGTTGGTTCCAGCCTATCACCTCTACCGCATGGCCGGGATCATAGGTGGTGACAGCTTTATGGGGATGCCGATACCATCACGTGAGTATGAGCCATGGACTTACTATTTTCATGATCTGGGCAAGGAGGAAAGGCTGTTGCTTTTCGGGGATACGGATGTGCCGGACGAGGTTGGTCGGCGTGAGGCATTTTGGCATGCCGAGCCAGAGAACGTGGGGGCTTATATCGAATACCTGTCCGCTTACCGGTCGGAGTATAGCGCCTACCCTGAAGATATGCTGGAAACCGGCAAAGCGCTGGACCCGGACAACGCGATTTTCCAGCTCTTGCACATCGGCGTGGTAGCTGATGATTGTACGGAGCGGGTTTATCCATCAAGAAGTCGTTCACGAAGCACAAGGCGTGGTCGTCGCGGGGCGTCTGTCCCAACACCGCCCGCCGCTCCTGCGGTAGCCAGGACGCATCAGGCGATCACGGATGTAGAGCTGCATCGCGAGGCGGTGGCCATGTTCCACAAGGTGGCAAGCATGCCGATGTGTAACAATTATACCAAAGAGATGATGCAGCGACGCCTGCCATTGCTGCAGAGGGATGGTCACGACTGGGTGTCCCGGCTTTTGCCTGTTGTCTACCTGTCATCCCAGATGACCCCTAGCTTGCCATTGATGAAGGTCACCGATGTTATTCGAGCGGAGGCTTACCGGTGCGAGCAGGAGAAGGATGCCGCCGCCTTGCAGCGACTGATCGCCGATTGGCTGCTTTACTGCCGGCATCTGCAAAGATCAGGGCAAAGTTTGATCGATGGCTTGGTGTTGCGGGCCACCATCCAATCGCCATGCAAGGATTTTGCGGCTGCTGCCAAAGCGTGTGGACTGGGTGCATTGGAGCAGTACTTTACGGACCTCGATACTAGGATGTTAGATGAAAAGGATGCCCGTGACGAACAGGCAAAACTGGACGATTGGGGTGATGGGTTGATCAAAGAGGGTGGGATGCTTTCTGCTATGGGGCTACCCGTATTGCATAAGCAAGTCAACGACGCCAGTGCAATCCCCATACCCGACACACAACCGGACAGACTCTCAGATCATGCCTTCTGGGGCAGGATGGTTTCCGCGGTCCAATGGAAATTGATGTTGTTGTGCAGCCTGTTTGCCGCCCTCTGGCGCTACCGCAGCAATGGCTTGATCCGAAAGCTTGGCCAGAGGCTTGCGTGCTTGTTTTCGTGGCGCGACTGGACCTGCGTGGTGTGCTGGGGAGTGCTTGCCCCGGTCGGATTTTACTGGCTTGTGAATGGCACGGATACTGTGATGAGTGTGCGGCGATACAATCCGGGATACACTGCCATGCTGATGCCGGCAGGGCAGTCCGCTGGCCTGCTCTTGCTGTTAGTGTTAGCTCCGATACTCGCCATTTCACACCGATTGAAGAAGGTGCTGCCCCTTCAGGTCATGCCGGCACCACGGATGATCTGGGCGGCCGTGATACTTATCCTTGTTTCCATACCGCTCTTCGGACTTGTGGGTGTATTCGATTTTGGCGTGCAGAAAAACCTGATGTGCGTGTTCAGTTTTCAAGGAATGGCCATGCTCCTGCTGTTAGCGACTCCGTTTGTCGCCATGCTGAGAAAGCCGATTGAGGTGCAGTATTCGATTGCAAAGGCGGTGCGTGGTCAGTTGATTATCAAGGTGTATCTGTTAGCCTCAGTGGTGATGGCTCTGCAGATTCCCGTTTATCATGCGATGGAAAAACACTGGGTAGCGGAGAATAAGCTATTCGATCTAAACCCTGAATATACCGCTTTTTCAACGACCGAATCCCAGGTCACCGAGCAGTTGTTCAAGGAACTGGGGGCGTTGCTCACAGTAGTGAACCAGGATATAAAAAATGTTCGCCCTAAGTAGCTGGCTACCTTTCTATCTTCACCCCGGGCCCGTTGACCCCCCGCCGCATGGAGCAAGCTCCACCCGGCCACAAAGCGTAGGCAAGCCATCCGCACTGCATAGCAATGCATGCCGATCAACTGGGTTCTATTTTCGTTAACCCACGTTTGGTGAGCCTGACGGTCATTGCTTCGCCCTTGGTCTCGGGTTTCCAACCCATTTTGCGACCATGTTCGATGACGTCTTCGACCATGTCGGGGCGGAAGACGCGGGGGCATTGGGCGATGATCATTTGCCCGTCAGGGTTCTCGTTGAGCTCGATCCTTACTTCGACACCACGTTCCGTGCTGCGTTTTGTCCAACGGTACTGGAGATCGTAGAAACAGATCACTTCACTTTTTTTCAGAGGGAGGGCCATGCTTTGATCTTAAACTCCAAATACCAAAAACCAAACTCCAAATAGCCATTGAGGGAAAACAGAAAAAGCGACTCCGGTTTCCCGGAGCCACTTTTGTCATGATGGGCTTCTCTCTTAACCCGAAATCATTTGGTGCCTAGGCACTGCACCCGCAGGCAGTTTCACAGCTTGGCTTTTTCCATGCATTGGCGGCAAAGGCGGCGTCAACAGGAGTGTTGAGCAGGCGGTTGCTGTAGTTGGTGATCACCTTGAGCGCAATGCCCACGATGACTTCGTAGGCCTGGGCTTCGCTGTAGCCGGCTCCGAGAAAAGCATCCAGTTCACCCGCTTCGAGATGGCCTTTGGATTCCTGCATGCGGAGGGCAAAGGTGCGGAGAGCTTCGAGCTTGGGCTCAAGTGCTGTGCCGTTGCGGACAGCATCCACTACCTCCTGGGCGACACCAGCGCCTTTGGCCATCGTGGTGTGGGCTGCCATGCAGTAGTCGCAGCCATTGACGTGACTGATGGAGAGTGCCACGACCTGCTGTTCGGCCGGGCTCAGGGAGGTCTGGGCAAAGGCTCCTGACAGTCCGATGTAGGCTTGGAGGGTGGCTGGTGCGACAGCCATTCCACCTAGAATGTTAGGGACCATGCCCATTTTATTTTTAACCCCTTCGAGCAGAGGGCGGCTTTTTTCGGGTGCTGTTTCGGCGGTGAATATGGTGTTGTTCATGGTATTGTATGGTTACTTGGGTTCTTGTTATTGGTCTTGATGACCGGGTTGATCAGACTTGACCGAACGGTCAAAAATATCTGAAATTTTTTTACGCGGGGTGATTGGTTACATGGAAGAAGAGTGAGAGGGTTTGGTTTTTGATGCCGTTGAGGATGTTTTTTGATAGTCCCGACTTGGAAAGGATGCAGAGTCCTTGCGCTGTGTTGACCAACAACCAGGCGGTTTTTTTTCGTTCAGTGGCATCAGGAGCTATTGCTTCGAGACAGGCGGAAAGCGCCTGATGGAGGCGTTTCAGGGAGTTATTGACGATGGCCGCGGCTTCAGGGTCCGCCTGGATGGAGCTGCTGACGCTATTGGCCAGCAGGCAGCCCGAGCGCTTGTCGCTGCATTGTGCGTTGATCAGCGTGGTAAAGAAATGGTCGATTTTTTCCTCAGCCGATCCGTCTTGTTGCAAGATGGAGATCATGGCACCACTTCTACTCTGGGCGTAGTGGTGGAAGGCTTTGATGAACAAGCTGCGTTTGTCACCAAAGGTGTTGTAGATACTCTGGCGGCCGATCCCGAGAGTATTCTCGAGATCGCGGATACCCGTGCAATCGTATCCCTTCTCCCAGAACAGCTCCATCGCTTGTTCCAGGGCATGGTTTTCATCAAAATGTTTCGGGCGTCCAGGCATCGGGTTGTTCGTCTCGGGCGGCAAAGTAGCTGGTTTGACCGATCGGTCAAGTATAAGTTGAACGAAAGGTCAAAAAACGGATTGAGAGGGAAGTGAGCTCTGTGGATGGATACTAACTTATTTACAAGCCCACCTATTCACATAAAAAGTCATCCCGTGAGCAAGAAGAACACCGCGTATCAAAAAACAGCTGGAATACTGGCTGCGCAGCTGCGCGAGGCTCAGGTGGATCATGAGGCTTTCGAACAGAGGATAAAACCGTGTGAATTGGCAAATTGCCGGGCGACGTGCTGTCACGATGGCGTGTATCTGTCACCGGAAGAGGCGGAAGGCATTGAAGCCATCCTGGATCAGCATGGGGAGAAACTCGCAGAGTATGGATTGTCATTACCCACGGAACCCGTGGTCGCGGTAAGGGGAGGGAAGTCATGGAAGACCGCTACGCGTATCGTTGAAGACGGGGAATTGGCTACCGATTTCCCGGATCATTTTCCAACAACGAGATGTGTTTTTCTGGATCGCGAAGGGCGGTGCGGCATTCAGCGTTTATCGATGGAGCTGGGTAGGCAGCCGTGGTTTGATAAACCACTGACCTGTTGGATTCATCCGATTGTGGTGATGCCGGCAAACCACAGTCGGTCAAGGCCTCTGCTGACCCTGGTTGCACCCGATAATGACCCACAAAAAACGGAAGGGTATCCAGGCTTCGCGTCATGCACCCATTGTGGTCGACCAGATGAGGATGGAAAAAAAGCCCGGCAGGTATTGGCTGCCGAGCTTGAAATGTTAGGTGAAATATCGGGACGGGATATACTCGGGGAGTTGAATGCTCAGCCGAGTAGGACAGCTTTGTAAGCTGTTGGCAGGATGTGTGCTTGGCTTGTCGACAGCTTGCAAAGCTGTCCTACCTTTTGTCAGCCCTTGGTCACCACTTCCCAGGCACCGTCTGCGGCGTCGGACTTGAGAGCGGCGTCGATGAAGGCGAGGCCCATGCGACCGTCGTCGATGTTGGCGTATTTGCTGCCGTCACAGCTCCAGGCTTCACCCGCCTGATAGGCGCGGACGTCTTTTTCGAACTCGCGGTGGAGTCGGGCATAGGCGTCGTGGAAGGCTTCGCCGTGGCCGCTGGGGATGGTGGGTTCGTCGAGCAGCCACTGGGGCACGTCGCCCAGGAATCCGTCGTTGGCGGAAACCGCGCCGCGCCAGTAGGTGCGGTCCGGCTGGTCCTGGAGGAAGATGGTGACTTTCTCGGGGTCTTCCTGGCTCCACTTGAGCGCGCCCTTGGTGCCGGCGATCATAATGCCGAGGTCGTTTTTATGACCGATGCAGATTTGCGAGGCGCGGACGAGGCACTTGCCGCCGTTAGAGAGTTCGCCGTAGGTGGTGAAGTGGTCGTCGATCGGGCGTCCGGGGACAAACTTGTCGAGTCTGGCCGAGACACGTTCAACGTCGAGTCCGGTGACAAAACGAAGTTGCATCAGAGCGTGGGTGCCGATGTCGCCGCCGCAGCCGCTGCCGCCGGCTTTTTTAGGGTCGGTGCGCCATGCGGCTTGCTGTTGGCCGGAGTCCTCGAGTTTGTCGGCGAGCCATCCCTGGATGTAGTAGGAATCCACCCAGCGGACTTCCCCGAGGAGGCCGCTCTGGACGATGTGACGACTGAACCAGCTGCTCCAGTGGCCGAGGTAGGTGTGGGCGACGGCGAAGGGCACGTTTTTCTCGCGCGCCTTGGCGACGAGGAGGTCGGCTTCCTCAAGGTTGACGGTGAGGGGTTTCTCACACATCACGGGGAGTCCGAGTTCGAGCGCCTTCATGGCGGGGTCGAAGTGGACGAAGTTGGGGGTCACGATGAGCACGTAATCGACGCGTTGGTCCTCGGGCAAGCTCGCCTGGTCGGCAAACAGATCGTCGTATGACTTGTAGCCTTTGACGGGGTAGGGCCAGTTATTGGCCTCGTTCATGGCGATTTCCGGGTCCGGGTGGAGGGCGACGGAGTGGACCCTGCGGGTGCCGTCGAAGTGGATGGCTTTCTGGTGCGGGTTGGCGATGAATGCGCCGGCACCGCCACCGATCATGGCTACTTTGAGTGGTTGTGGAGAAGACATTTTTTTAATGGATGATTGAATGAATGGATGAATGAAGAAATGAGGGATGATTACTGGTTGTCCTGGTCGAAGGCGGAGTCGAAGAGGCCGCCGGAGTTTCTCGGGAAATCGAGGCCGCGGGTGTATTCGCAGGACTCGGTGGCGCCGTGGAAACGGTCCATACGGGCGTCCTCCCATTCGACGGAAAGGGGGCCTTCGTAGCCGGTGTCGTTGAGGGCGACGATGATTTCCTCGAAATCAATGTCGCCGCGGCCGACGGAGCGGAAGTCCCAGAAGCGGCGCGCGTCCGCGAAGTCGGTGTGGCCGCCGAAGACACCCACCGTGCCGTCGCCGTGGCCCCACCAGGCGTCCTTCATGTGGACGTGATAGATGCGCCCGGAGAAGGTGCGGATGAACTTGACGTAATCGACGCCCTGGTAGCCGAGGTGTGAGGGGTCGTAGTTGAAACCGAAGCGTTTGTGTCCCTTGACCGCCTCGATGGCGCGCTCGGTGGAGGCGATGTCGAAGGCGATCTCGGTGGGATGGACCTCGAGGCCGAAGTTGACATCCACTTCCTCAAAAGCATCGAGGATCGGGGTGAAACGTTTGCCAAAGTCGTCGAAGCCGGCCTGGAGGTATTCCTGTGAGGTTGGCGGGAACGAGTAGAGCGCGTGCCAGATGGACGAGCCGGTGAAGCCGTTGACCACCGGGGTGATCGGGTGCTTGCCGCCGGGACGTGCGTCCATGAACTTGCGGCAGGCGCGGGCGGCGTTCGCCATGTGCTCGGCGGCGCGGGTGCGTACGCCCTCGGCGTCACCGTCGCCCCAGACGGCGGGGGGGAGAATGGCCTTGTGGCGCTCATCGATGTTGTCGCAGATCGCCTGGCCGACGAGGTGGTTGGAGATGGCGTAGCAATCGAGGTCGTTGTCGGTTAGGAGCTTCCATTTGTCGGCGATGTAGGAATCGTCGGCAAGGGCGGCATCGACGTCGAAGTGGTCGCCCCAGCAGGCGAGTTCGACGCCGTCGTAGCCCATTTCATAGACTTTCGGCAGGAGATCGGCGAGCGGGAGGTCGGCCCACTGGCCGGTGAAGAGTGTGACGGGTCTGGACATGATGGTTGTTGGGTTAATGGTTATTGGTTAATTGTTAATAGGGTAAGGGGGTGGCGTTGGGGTGATGAGGGAATTGGGCGCGGGGCGGGTGAATTTTTCCTCAAGCTGGCTGAGGGGGAAGTGGCCGATTGCGTGGGCGGCGCGCATGGCGGCGCCGAGGGAGGCCGATGCGCTGGTGCCCATGCGCTGGACCCTGGCGTTGAAGATGTCGGCGATGGTCTGGCAGATGCCCTCGTTTTGGGAGGCTCCACCGGTGACGTAGATGGTGTCGGGTGTTTCGCCCATCCAGTCGCTGTGCTTCTTCATATTGGAGAATTGGGCATGGAGCAGGGAGCGGACGGGGTTGCCGTCCGGATTCTTCCGGTCGAGAGCCATGTCGCTGAACGCATCCCAGGTGATGTTGAGCTCGCTGCGGAGTTTTTCAAGGGAGAGGGCGCCGTCGCTGAAGCAGATCAGGCTCATGAACTTGCCGCAGGGGTTGCCAAAGACATGACCGAAGCCGTTAGGATCTGTGAGCGGGTTCTCCATGGCGGCGAAGAGCGTGTAGCTGGTGCCGAGCGAGATGACCATCTTGCCACTGGATGCCGCCCCCATGCCGACCAGGCTGCACGGATTGTCACCCGACCAGAGAGCGACCTTGGCGGCGGGGTTGAACTGGTATTTTTCTACAAAATAGCGGCTGACCGTGCCGGTGATGGTGTTGGAGGGGGCGAGGGGCGGGAGCTTGTCGGCCAGGCCGGGCGCGGTGGCCTCGACCAGACCGCTGTCCCAGTTTCCGGTGGCGAGGTTCATCAGGTTCATGCCGGCGCCGTCACCGTGGTCGATAGCCACGGATGCACCCGCGAGGATGGACGCGAGGAAGGAGCTGTTGAGGTGGACGGTGGCGGTGTTCGCCCAGCCTTCGGGGTCGGTTTTTGAAAAACGTCTGATTTGCGGGCCGGAGAAGCGTTGGGTCGCAATGGAGCCGGTTCTGCGGCAGACTTCATCGTTGCCTCCCATCGCCCGGGCGATTTCATCGCACTCGTCTTGGGTGGAGCTGTCCATCCAGATCGGCGAGAGAGCGCGGCTGATGCAGGGGGCGATTTGCTCTTTCAAGCCCAGGGCGCTATCGAGACGGGGCAGGGTGGTCGCCGCCTTGTCGTTGAGATAGACGGTTGCGTGCTGCTGGCCCGAGCCGGAAATGGCCTCGATGGCTGAGAGGTCGATTTTTTGTTCGACCATACGGGCGCAGAGCAGGTCGAGGGCCTCGAGCCACATCAGCGGATCGGAAAAGACCTCGCCGGGGGCGTCACCGTGGACGAACCCGGATGTGGTCTGGTAATGAGGCAGGTCCTTTTCAAAATTGACCGACACCTCATGGAGGATGGAGCCTTCCCGCGCGTCCATGATGAGCGCGGAAAGGCTTTGTGTAGAACAATCGAGTCCCAGGAACATCGTTTTATTCCTCTGTTTGAATAGGTCTGGTTCTGCCCAGAAGGATGAGGAGGATGTAAAGCACGGCCATGGCGGCCGGGACGAGGGCGGTGAACCTGATGGCCATGCGGCTTCCGTGGAGAGTGGCTTCTCCGACCGGGCCGGCATCAGTCTCGGCGAATTGCTTGTTGGCAATCCACCAGTCGCGTTGGGCACGGAGCCCTTTGAACTCGGGATTTTCAATGGCGTCGCCCGCGATTTTAACATCGTTCAGAACGCGCTCTGCGTTGTCAGCGAGCATACCCGCCTTGGCACCATCGACAGCGACAACTTTCGGGAAAAGCAAGAAGCCGTTTTCGTCAGGAGCCTTGACCCGCTCGTAGGTCTGGGGTGCTTTTTCCTTGATGTATTGGGTAGCGAAGTAGTCTTGCTTGTAGCCGATGCCGGGTCCACCGAGGTAACCAGCGGAAATCATGCCGACGGCACCGAGCAGCCCCATGGCGACGGTGGCACTCTTGGGAAAGCGCTCACCCACGACACCGAGCATGGTGGGCCAGAGGAAGGTTTTTCCCAGGGCGTAGACGGTTGCGGCAAAGAACATGAAGGGCACGCTGTCGCCGATGCTGATGAGGTAGAGGCCAAGGGCGCCGATGAGGGCGCTTGCAAAGAGCAGGCCGAGGGAGGAAATGCGGTGGACAATGGGGCCGGCGAAGAAACGCAGACCGGTCATCAGAAGTGATGTGTAGATAAACAGCGAGGTGCCCAGGGCGGCACTTTTCAGGATGGAGCCGGTGATTTTGTTAATCCAGCTGTCTGTTCCCAGTTCGACATAGCCGACGCAGGCATGTGCAACCAGAAGCACGATGAAGAACGGCCCGATCAAAGTCCTGAACATACCACCGTAGGAAATGCTTCCTTCTTGTGCGGCGGTTTTCGGGAACTTGTTGATGAATGTGATGTATCCGTAGATGGCGGTGGGAATAAGGTAAGTGGCGAGGAGGAGTTCCCAACGGACGGAGCCGGCTGCGAACGCGACCAGACCACCGAGCACCAGTCCCGCCGGCCAGCCCGCATGGAGCAGGTTGAGGTAGTGGGTTTTCTTCTCGGGGAAGAGGGTCGAAGTGAGTGGGTTGATAACACCTTCACAGATACCATTTCCGATGGCGAAGATGAAGGACGACCAGAACAGGAGTTCGAATGTCGCCTCCTTACCGGCTGAGTTGAATACAGCTGTGGTGAAAAACAGCATGGCTGCTGATACAACGTGACAGAGCAGGGCTACAATCATCAGCTTTTTGTAGCCGACAACATCCACGACCAGGCTTGTCAGCAAGATAACCAGCCCGAACCCTAACAGACCTCCGCCGGTAATCTGGCCAAGCTCTGTGAAGGTGAAACCATACAAGGACGACCACTGTCCGAGGAGACCACCGCGAACGGCAAAGCCAACACCGGCGGCGACGAGTGCCAAAAAGCCGGCAGTGAGAAGGCTTTTGCGATGTATTTCGTTAATATTACTCATAGTTTTTTGTTTGTTGTTTTATTTAAACGCTTGGAGTTTCTACGGAGAAAAAAGCGATTAGACCAGATAATCATTCAGAATATTCTCCAGCATTTCCTGGCGACCGCTGGCGAGGGCGGGCGGGGTGATTCCCTGGGCGTAGGCGTCGAGGGCGTCGAGCGAGGTGGTGCCCGTCTCGATCTCGGCGCCGATGCCGGAATCGTAGGAGGCGTAGCGTTTGGAAATGAAATCCGCCATACGGCCGTCCTCGATGATCCGGTGGGCGATCTTGAGGCCGCGGGCGAAGGCGTCCATGCCGCCGATGTGGGCGTGGAAAAGATCCTCCGGCTCGTGGGATTCGCGTCGGCGTTTGGCGTCGAAGTTCAGACCGCCGGTGGTGAAGCCGCCCATCTTGAGCACGCGCAGCATGATCTGGGTGGTCTGATAGATGTTGGTGGGGAACTGGTCGGTGTCCCATCCCAGCAGTTCGTCGCCGCGGTTGGCATCGACGGAGCCGAGGGCGTTGGCGGCGATGGCGACTTCCATCTCGTGCTCCATCGTGTGACCTGCGAGGGTGGCGTGGTTGGTTTCCAGATTCAGTTTGAAGTGGTCCAGGAGATCGTATTCGCGCAGGAAATTGAGGCAGGCCGCGGAGTCCGAGTCATACTGGTGGGTGGATGGTTCGCGCGGCTTGGGCTCGATGTAGAACTGGCCGGTGTAGCCGATTTTTTTGGCGTGGTCGACGGCCATGTGCAGCAGGGCGGCGAGGTGGTCGAGTTCACGTTTGATGTCGGTGTTGATTAGCGAGCCGTAGCCTTCGCGTCCGCCCCAGAAGGTGTATCCCTCGCCGCCGAGGCGGTGGGTGGCCTCGAGGGCGTGTTTGATCTGGCTGGCGCTGTAGGCAAAGACATCCGCATTGGGCGAGGTGCCGGCGCCGTGGGCGTAGCGCGGGTGGGCGAAGAGACAGGCGGTGCCCCAGAGGAGTTTTTTGCCGGTCTCGTTCTGGAATTTTTCCAACGCGTCAACCACGCGGTCGAGGTTATTGTGGGTTTCCGTGAGGGTGGCGCCTTCGGGGGCGATGTCGCGGTCGTGGAAGCAGTAGTAGTCGATTTGGGATTTGCCGAGGAACTCAAAGAAAACGGGCACGCGGGCGAGTGCGTTGTCGAGGGAGTCGGAGCCATCGTCCCAGGGCATCAGTGCGGTGCCTGCGCCGAAGGGGTCGCCGAGTTCGTTGCGCATGACGTGCCAGTAGGCGGCGCCGAAGCGAAGTTGCTCGCGCATGGTTTTGCCGCCGACGGATTCCTCCGGGTTGTAGTGGCGGAATGCGAAGGGGTTTTTGGAGCTAGTTCCTTCGTACTGGATCTTGGGGACGTTGGGGAAATAATCGGACATGGTATGGGTTGGGTTGTTGGTTGATTGAAGTTAGCTGTTGGAATGGTGTGGATGATGGAGATTGTAGCGGGGGGGAGGCAAGGTTATTGACCGAAAAGATGCAGTTCGTGAATGGACCAGTAGTGTGACTTGGCTGCTTCTGTCAGGGTGATTTTGACAAAGCGGGCCTTGCGCGGCGGGAAGGTCTGGGTGGTGGATGACGGGCTGCCCGCCAGAGGTTTGGTGGTGAGCCATTTTTTGCCGTCCTCGGAAAGGGAAATGGTGTAGCCGCGCGGGTGGTCGCTAGCCGAGGCCTGGTGGTCGAGGAGGACCCGGCTCAGCGTGCGGCTCCGGGGGAGCTCGATCTGGAGCCACATACCCGGCCGTTGGAGGGCGTTGGTGGTGAAGCGGGTGGCGGCCTGGCCATCGACGGCCAGGGCGCATGAGTCGCCGCCGTTACTGGCTGTTAGTTTCCATTTGTGCCTCTCCATGAGTTCCGGTGGTTCGATGGCATCGAGTTCTTTCTGGGTCCACATTTGCTCGCGCTTGGCGGTTTGTTTCCTAATGGTCGCCACCTGCTGCGGGTGGATCTGCGGGGATTGGTTGCCGAAGCTGTTGCGGATGTAGGTGGCGACGTCGGCGATCCATGGGTCGTCGTTGGACTTCTGGGGCGGCATGATGCCGGCGGAGTAGGTTTTGCCGCTGATGGGTCCTTGCATGCCGTGGAGCAGAATGCGGATGAGAGCCTCGCCGGAGCCGTTGACCCGGGGGTTTTTGCTGAGGGAGGGGGCGAGGGTCAGCCCGGCGGCACCTCCGGAGAGTGGGGTGCCCGTGCCGTTTTCGCCATGGCACTCATGGCAGAGCTGGGAGTAGATGAGGCGTCCATTTTCCACGGCCCGTGAGAGTTGGGCGTTTCTGCTGCGTTCCTCGGCGATGCGCTTGATGTCGGCGGCCCGCTTGCGGAACACGGCCTCGTTGGTGCGAAGGGCCTCCAGCTTGGCGTTGTTTTTCACCAGGGTGGCTTTGGCGTCCGCCAGTGGTGCCGGGATTCCGCAGTGGTTGATGGAGTTGCAAAGCTGGAGGACGACCTCGGCGTTGGTGGAGTGCCGGAGCTTGTGGACGGCGGTGATGACCTCGGTGTTGTTGAGTGAAATGTGTTTTTCCGCGATGCGGATGGCGGCGGTCAGGATGCGGGGATGGCTCTCGCCGAGCATGGTGGTGAGCAAGCCGGGTTTGACCGCGGACATGCCCTCAAGCGTCCAGAGCGCGGTGACGCGTGCGAGTAGTGGTTGTTTCTGATTGCTGGCGAGGGCCTCGAGCGCGGGGACCGCCTGGTCCCTGTCCTTGCGGAGGATGATGAGTTTCCTGGCGGTGTTGCGCCACCAGGCATTCGGGTGGGCGAGGTGTTTGACGAGGTCGGTTGTTTTTTCCGCCAGCATGCCGGGGCGTGGTCCCGGCTGGTGGTCCTTGTGGACAAGGCGGTAGATTCTGCCGTGGCCGATGTTTTTGGCCAGCCCCCACTTGTCGATGATGCCGCGCAGGTAGCTGCCGGGGCGGGTCCAGTTTCCCTGCTGGATGATGCCGCGGTGCATATCGACGATGTAGAGGCATCCGTCGGGTCCGGTCTGGGTCTGGACCGGTCTGAAGTTGATGTCGCGGGTGCGGATGAATTCCGAGCCGGGGGTGGCGTTGGTGAGCACGGTTTTGCCTGCGCTGCGGTTCACCTTGGCCCGCCGGATCAGTCTGCCGACGGGTTCGGGGATGAAGAGGTCGCCGTAGAGGTCCGCGGGCAGGGCGTTGCCGCGGTAGATTTCCTGGCCCGCGCAGCCGGTGAAGTGGTTGAGTCCTCCGTTTTTACCCACCCGACCGGGACCACCCTGGACATCGGGAACGAGGGCGATCGGATGGACTAGCTTGAAGTCACCCGCGAGCTGGCCGGAAAGATTCAGTAAGCCGTAAACGGGCGGCTGCTGGAATCCGTAGGCGGGCACTTCTCCCCCGGCAGCCGAGTAGTAGAGGCGTCCGTCGTCGTCCTCGGTGAGACCCCACTGGCCGCTGCCGTTAGGGATGCGTTCGGTGATGAGCTTGCCATCCGTGTAGCGGTAGCGGATGTTTTCGTAAGTGAGGTAGATCCAGTTGTCCAGCCCCCAGACAAGACCGCTGGGCTGGTGCTCCATATTGCCGCCGCGCCTGCCGCCGGTGTGGATTTTTATTTTTTCATCCGCCACCCCGTCACCATCGGTGTCGCGGTAGTTCCAGAGATCGAGCGTGTTGGTGATTCCGACCATGACGCGGTCATCGAGAGGAAGGATCATCCGGGGGAGCAGGATGTTGTCGATGAAGACGCTGTGTTTGTCGTAAACGCCGTCGCCGTCGGTGTTTTCATGGCGGGAGATTCTGGACCGTGGGGTTTGCTCCCCCCTGGCGTCGGCGTCCTGCATGTAGGTGCGCATTTCGGCGACATACATCACCCCGTTGCCGTCCCATGCCACCGCGACGGGTTCCTTGATGACGGGATCGCTGAGCACCAGCTGCAACTTGAAGCCTTCCGGCACCTCGATGGATTTCAAGGCGTCCTCTTTGCTGAGGTAGCCGCGCTGGTAGATGGTTTGCTGGTTGTCACCCAAGGCGGACGCTATGCTCAAGGCGATGGCTGATAATGTGAGGAGAGAGGCTAAGTGCATAGAGAAGACGTTTGTAGATCTTGCTGATGGCCTGTGTATGCTCTCAGAAAGCAATGGCGATGTCCATGGGGGGAAACGTCAATGGATTATCACTTTTCGTCATTGCTATTTATTTTGCGAGCCTTCAGAATACTTGTGTGGATACGCATCAAGTCACTAGGGTAGAGTCGTTTACGTCTTGTTTGATGCCCGGTCAAATTGCCCCGGCCCTGTTTCAGGCCTTACCAGATGTGATGTTCTGGATCAAGGACGAGCAAGGCCGTTTTGTGTATGTCAACAAAGCCTTTTGTTACGAGGTGGCGAACCGTGAGGCCAAGGAAATGCTGGGACTCAAGGACGAGGATGTGTTTCCCCCGGAGCTTGCTAAAAACTACCAGCGTGATGACGAGAATGTATTGGCTACCGGGAGGGCATTTTGGAATAAATCCGAACTCATTCCGACCCGATCCGGAGGTGTCGAGTGGAGATCGACCAGTAAGATCCCCTTGAAGAGCCTCGAAGGGCGGTGGGTGGGAACAGCCGGGATATCGAGGAGGATGGGGCACGTGCAAGGTTTGCCGATGCCGACCAAGCATCACAAACTTGCTGTTATTGTTGCCGCCATCTATCAACACTTGGAAAAAGGGATATCCATCGCTGATATCGCCGAGGCAGCGTCTGTTTCCATCAGCACATTGGAGCGTTTGTTCAAGGAACACATGGATACAACCCCCCGCCGGTTTATCATGCAGGTCAAAATATCCGCTGCCTGTGACCGGTTGATCAATACCGGGATGCAAGTGAAGGAGATTGCCGCGAGTCTGGGTTACGATGAACATGCGAATTTCACCCGTGCCTTTACCAAGGAAATGGGAATGTCTCCTCGTTCCTATCAGAAATTTTACAGAAAAGGATAAGGTATGGAACTGCCCGTTCTCTCTTTACGTGAGTCATTGCTGGAGTCTGTGGACGTATCGGGTAGGTTGCTGCTGCGGGCGCCTACCGGATCGGGTAAATCGACCTGTGTTCCCCCCATGTTGTTAGATGGCGGGATTGAGGGATTGATTGTCGTGGTGCAGCCCAGGCGGATTGCGGCGAGAATGCTGTCGAGGCACGTGGCGTCACTGCGTCGTGTCAGGCATGGGGCAGAAGTGGGGCATGTGGTGCGGTTTGAAAACTGCATGAGCTCTGCAACGAGGATCGTTTATGTGACCGACGGCGTGCTCCAGCGATGGCTGCAGGAGGACCCGACGCTCCCGACTGTGGGGGCCGTGGTTTTTGATGAATTTCACGAACGGAGAATCGCGAGTGATGTGGCACTGGCAAAATGCCTGGATTTACAAGAGGGGGGACGTCCGGATTTAAAACTCATCGTGATGTCCGCAACCTTGGAGGTGGCGGGGCTGAAGCAATACTTGGAGCCCTGTGATATTTTGGAAGCCGAAGGGAGGGCTTATCCGGTTGAGATCAGCTATCGGGGTGCTGGGCCGCCGCCTTTGGGTGGACGGCAGGAAGTGAAAATATGGGACAGGATCGTGGAAGCTGTCCGGGAACATGCGGGCCGGGATGATGCGGGGCATATTTTGGTTTTTTTACCCGGTGTCCATGAAATCCGGCGCAGTATTGAACTCATCGAGAGCGCCGCGTGGTCGCGTGGATGGGATGTGTGCCCGTTATACAGTGGTCTTTCACCAAAACTCCAGGATGCTGCCGTTGCCCCGCTGCAAGAGGGTGGTCGACCACGGATTATTGTATCGACCAATGTTGCGGAAACATCATTGACGATTGATGGTGTGCGCACCGTGATCGACTCGGGCTTGGCACGCGTGGCGCACTATGATCCTGTGCGTGGGATTGATACCTTGATGATTGAAAAAATATCCCGCGCCTCGGCGGATCAACGGGCCGGGCGTGCTGGTCGGACGGCTCCGGGAAAATGTGTCAGACTCTGGAGTGAATCCGATCATAGCCGGCGTATTGCTTTTGATCTTCCTGAAATTCTACGCGTTGACCTTGCTGAAGTAGCGCTGTCACTCAAGGCAAGCGGAGTCGAGGATGTACAGGCATTCCGCTGGTTGGATCATCCTGATGAAAGAGGTTTGGAAACAGCCGGGCAGTTGTTGGGCCAATTGGGAGCAGTGGATGAGTTAGGCTTGGTGACGCCGGTTGGAAAAGCGATGGCAAGGTTCTCCCTCCATCCTCGTTATGCCAGGTTATTACTGGCGGCCCAGGAGGCTGGTTGTGTGGCTGAAGCGGGCTTTATCGCAGCGGCTGTGCAGGGTGAGGGGGTATTGGTGCGGGGGCGTGGCGCTACTGATTGCGAGTTCAGGGAGCCTGGTGATGGTTCTGATTTCGTCGCTGAATGGAGGGCATTCCGGGTGGCCAGTGATCTGCGTTTTGACGTAAGGCGCTGTGCCCAATCTGGGATTCTCGCACGCGGTGCGCGTGAGGTTGCCAAATCGTTGGATCAACTCGAGCGAACCGCAGTGAGGATGGGTTTACCCTGGGGGGATGTCGATTTTGATGCCCACCGGGATGCTGTGAGTCGGGCGATGTTAGTCGCCTTCAGCGATAGGCTCGCGGTGAGGCTTGGGGAGGCTACTTTGGCGTGCCGCGTGGTGGGAGGCCGGCGCGGCAAGCTCGACGCATCGAGTGCGGTGAAGGAGTCCGGGTTGTTTGTTGCCGCTGAAATGACCGAAGTGGAGGGAAAAGAAGTCGTGGTTTACCTGAACCGGTGTGCCGGGATTTCAGTGGATGACCTGCGGGATCAATTCCCCCATGATTTCCAGGAACGGGATGGCGCGAGTTACGATCCGGTTTCCCGCAGGGTTGTCAGCAAACGGGAACTCAAATTCCGGGATCTTGTCATTGAGTCCAAGGAGGGAGGAGAGCCACCCTTGGATGAGGCCGCCAGATTGTTAGCTGAACGCATAGCCAGTGGTGAGTTGAAGCTGAAGCATTGGGATCAAAGCGTCGAGCGATGGATCGCCAGGCTTGTCAGTCTCAGCCGTTGGATGCCGGAGATGGAGTTGCCCGGTTTTAATGAGGATGATAAGCTGATCGTCTTGGAGGAAGTTTGCCAGGGGGCGAAGTCCTACAAGGAAATAAAAAACCGTGAGGTGATGCCTGTGCTGGAAAAATGGCTATCGCAAGGGCAGAAGGCGGTGTTGGAAGCCTATGCTCCCTTGGAGGTGTCTCTCAGCAATGGAAGAAAAGCCAGGGTGAAATACAGCCATGACGGGGAACCGTGGATCGCGATGAAAATGCAGTTTCTCTACGATGTGAATGAGCTTCCAGAAATTGCCCAGGGAAAAGCCAAGCTGCTGGTCCACATACTCGCCCCCAATCAACGCCCATGGCAGGTGACTGGCGACCTGAAAGGCTTCTGGGAACGCGGTTATCCGCAGATGAAAAAAGACCTCGCCGGGCGCTATCCGAAGCACGAGTGGCGTTAGTTCTGGCAACGTGTTAGTTTCCCAAATCCACGTTGCGGTAGATTCTCTCTGCCGTGAGCGGGGTATCGGAACACGCTAGCTGAAGGCTGAAGTCCTCACCTGAGAACACCTCGGCCTGCCAGTTGCTTTTCCGGCGTGCGATAGTTACTTCCCGGCGTTCCTGGGAAACAAGGATGTAATCCTCCAGTGACTCGAGGTTTTTGTAGGCGAGAAATTTCTCATTGCGGTCGATGCGCTCAGTCGACTCTGAAAGCACTTCAAAAATGGTGGTAGGGTTTTCGAGAAACTGGTCATTCGTGTCTTCCGGGTGACAGGTGACCACCACGTCCGGGTAATAATAAGTCTCACTGGCGAGAGTTTTTACCTTCACTTTGACATCGCTGGCAAAAGGGCGGCACGATGAGCCGTTTAACAGCTCATCGAGGCATCCAGCGATATTGAGAGTGATTCGGTTGTGATTCAGCGTGCTTCCAGCCATGGCAAAGACCAGACCATCAATATACTCATGCCGCACCTCGGAGAGGGGTTCTCCTTCGAGGTATTCGATGGGAGAAATAATCGTGCTGGACTGCTTGAGGCTGGACATAGCGGACACATACCACAGATGATTCAAGGCATCAATGAAAACGGCCAGAGGATGGGGATCATGATCGATGCGAGTAGCCAGAGAATGATGGCGAGCGGAAAGCCTGCGCGAAAGAAGTCGCCGAATTTATAGCCTCCCGCACCATAGACAAAGGTATTGGTTTGATAGCCGATCGGCGTTGAGAAACTGGCTGAGGAGCCGAACATCACCGCAATGACAAAGGGGATGGGATCGACTCCCAAGGTCTCGGCAACAATGATCGCCAATGGGGTGAGTAAGATGGCGACAGCATTGTTAGAAATGATTTCAGTCATCACTGCGGCAAGCAAATACATCAGGGAGAGCATGATCCACGGGTTTTCAATACCCAGTCCGTGCGTCATGCCACCGGCGATCAAGCTCGCAAGGCCAGTTTCCTCGATCGCCATCCCCAGGCCTAACATGCCAAAAATAAGAAACACGACTTTCCATTCGATAGCCCGGTAGGCTTCTTGAGGCTGCACGCAGCGTGTGATGAGTACGATCAGCGCTCCGGTAAGGGCGAGTTGAACGATGGGTATTCTTGGGATGCCCCAATGGCCTCCCAGGGCACCTGCAACCATGAAGAGGAGGATCGCGGCGATAGCAATCGGGGCCTTGCCCTGCCTGAGTTCCGTGTGTTCAGGTTCACTCAGGTTGATGAAGTCACTGCGTTCGAAGAGGGTTCTTATTTTTTCAGTCGGTCCTTGCACGAGCAGGGTGTCACCGAAGGCGAGTTTTTCCTCCTCGAAACGTTCCTGTAAGTTGCGGCCACGGCGGTGAACGGCGAGGATAAGGACGCCAAAACGCTGGCGGAAGTGGAGGTCCTTGAGGCTTTTGCCGGACATCGTGGACTCCGGTCCGATCATGCCCTCCATCAGCAGGGCGCTCTCAGTGCGGATGCCTTCGAGTCCCCGACTGTCATTGCCGCGGACATCGATTCCCTCTGTTTTAGAGATCCCCATCACCCCTTGGAGCACGCCTTTGAAAACGATTTCGTCGCCGGCCTTGAAAACCATTTCATTCAGGGGGCGGCGGAGGCGTTGTCCGTCTCTCAGGACCTCGATGACCCGGGCCTTTTTTAAATTCGCCAGTGGGGATTCAGGAAATTTCAAACCATCAAGCTCACTGTCTTTTTTGACAAAGGCGTGGGTGATGAATTCCCGCGAACTCTCGTTGTCGATAAGCGTGGCGAGCGTTGTTCTGTTAGGTAGTAGCTTGCGCCCAATCGTGAGTATGTAAATAAATGCGGTGGCCACAAAGATGAGTCCGAGAGGGGTGATGGAGAACATCCGGAGTCCGTCCAAGCCGTGTTTCTCCGAGATTCCCACAGCGATCAGATTGGTGGAGGTGCCGATGATGGTCATGGTGCCACCTACAATGGCGGCATATGAGAGCGGAATGAGGTACTTGGATGCCATGTAGTCACGTTTGCGACAGATGGCGAGAACGATGGGCATAAAGACAACGACCACGGGGGTATTGTTGACAAATCCCGACAGCAGGGCGACCAGAGCCATCATCACCACCAGCATGCGGGTGGGGGAGTTGCCTGCGATTTTTTCAAACCAACTGCCGAGGGCCTCGATAACTCCGGTGCGCTCCAGGGCAGCACTGAGGATGAACATGCAGGCGACCGTGATTGGGGCCGGGTGGGAGAAAACCTTTAACGCGTTGGCCTTACACGTCGGATCAACGCTGAGTATGCCTGTCATCACACAGGCGAGCAGGGCAGCGAGCGCAACGAGTTCGACAGACAGCCACTCCTTGACAAAGGCAATAAACACCACCACCACTAGAGCGGCGAGGAATGCCTGTTGCCATGATTCAAAAATAAACATCGAATTGGTGGAATACTAACCGTCAGGCGCGGATTTGGCGAGCAAACTATGCATTGACCACGGTGCTTACGATCAGTGGATAAGAAAACAGCCGGAGCGCAATCGCTCCAGCTGTTTGATCATCGTGAGTGGTCTTTGTTAGATATGTCGGTGTCAAGTGGTGTTAACCCACACGGAAGACGATCCGTGCCTTGGTCGTATCATAGGGTGACATCTCCATCTTCACCTTGTCACCGACGACGAGGCGGATGAAACGTTTACGCATTTTACCCGATATGTGGGCAAGGACTTCATGGCCGCTAGGTAGAGCTACCTTGAACATCGTGCCCGCAAGCACAGATGTGATGGTGCCCTCGACCTCGACGGACTTGTCTTCACGGTCGTCGTCCTTTTTTTTGCGTGGTCCGTAATTGTGTCGATTCCGACTGCGGCCTCCGCCACCTCCGCCACGTCCTGGTCTTTTGGGTCTTCCTGCGATAGTGTGCTCCTTTGTTGGTTCAACCCCATTTCCATTCATATGAATGGCGGGGCGGCACATCATCCTGATTTATCGGCATTTCGCAACCTTAAAGTCTGGAATCATCACAGATTGATCGTATTCCCGTCTTGCGGGTGATTCCGGGTGCCCCATCAAAACAACAGGGCTCACCGAATCTCTGTGTCATGCATTGTGCCAGGATCTGAATTTCGCTTGACGATTCCATAGGATAAACCATGATTTTGTCGCGCTATCATTATTCACTAAGAAAATAATGCAGCCAATAGTTTTCAGGGTATCTTAAGTCATACCCCATCCCCCATCCCCCCATGAGTCTTCACGCACAACTTACTCCCGAGGCGCAAGCCAGGTTGAACGCCCAGCGAAGGAATTCGACGATTTCCAGTATTGTTATCGCAATGCTCTCAGTGGTGCTGATTGGTGTCCTGCTGATGCTCTTCCTGCTGCCGGTCGTCGATAGCTTTGCACCGGAAATTGTCAGTTACCAGGCTCCTGCCGAGGAGGAGCAAAAGCAAGAACAACGGGAGATGACGCGACAAGTCCAGCCGAAGCCGTCCTCGCCGTCATCTGCCATGGCCAAGGTGATTGCTGCAAACACGGTATCGAACATCGCCATACCGGTTCCGGACACCAATGCGGATCTATCGGTTGATCTTGGCAATGGGGATGATTTTGGCGACGGCTGGGGCGATGGTGACGGCTGGGGGTCCGGAGGCGGCGGCTCGACCACGTTTTTCGGTCAGAAAGTCACCGCCCAGCGGGTGGTGTATGTCATCGATTATTCAGCTTCGATGAAAGGACAGCGTATCAAGCTGTTGAAGGCCGAGCTTGCGAAATCCATTAACCGGATGGCGGCGGGAACCGAGTATCAGCTGATATTTTTTGCCGGGCCAGCCTGGTTGGCTGGTGACAAGGTGACCTTGGCCAAGGACAAAAGTAGTGCCACCGTTGTCAGTGACGACACGGATTACAAGTGGACGTGTGCTACAAAGAAAGCCCATGACTGGGATACCCAGGGAAGGAAGCAGTCCGCAGATTGGCTTGAGGCAAGCCAGGAGCAGCTTAATAAAAGCGCTGAGGCGATCAAAAACACCCAGCTTGTCTGGGGCACGGCATGGAAGGCCCCCTTGGAGATGGCCTTGGATATGAAGCCTACGCCTGATGTGATATTCTTTATGACGGACGGCCTGGCGGGGGGCGATTCTGAAGCTGTTGCACGCAGCATCGGGGCGCGGGCGAAATCACGTAAAATCCAGCTCAATACGATTGCCATGATGGACCCCAAGGCGGCCGAGGCAATGCGGATGCTGGCCGAGGCAAGTGGGGGGCAGTTCTCCATGGTCAATGCCGACGGCAAGGTGGTGAAGAATATCCCCAAGGGCAATGCTCCACCGAAAAAGAAGGCCAAGAAGAATCCGAAGAAGAAAGGCAAGAACTAGTGGCATGGCAAGCCCGCTGCGGGGCTGGCTACTTGTGAACCTTGCAGGGCTTCTAGGTGATAGAGATGTTGTCAGCTTTGTTAGGCTGGCAGCTTCAGTCGAGTAATTCGGGGTAGCACCTTCTGGCCATGCTTTCAGTGAGCGTCAGAATGTCCGGGCTGGAGCGAGCCGTAATGACCTCTTCCATCATCCCGGCACAATCGCTCTGCGACAGGCAACTGATCGCCTTTTTGATGCTTGGGAGGATGTGGGTGCCGACGGAAAGTTCATTGACCCCTAACCCGACCAAAATGGGGAGGATCTTCAAATCGCCCGCCATTTCTCCACAGACACCGGTCCAGATACCTTGGTTCCTGGCGGCACTCACCGTCATTTCCATCAGGCGGATCACTGCGGGGTGAGTGGGTTTGTAAAGGTGGGCGACGTAGGGGTTGACGCGGTCGACGGCAACAGTATACTGGATGAGATCGTTGGTGCCAATCGACAGGAAATCCACTTCTCTGGCGATTTCCCCTGCCATGAGTGCGGCCGATGGTATTTCTATCATGACGCCCACCTCGATATCGGGATCGAACGGCACTTTTTCCTCCACCAGCTCGTCCATCGCGGTCTTGAGTATTTCCTTGGCTTCGAGCACTTCGCGTAGGCCTGAAACCATCGGAAACATGATACCAAGTTTGCCATGCGCGCTGGCGCGGAGAATGGCGCGGAGTTGTTCCTTGAAAAGAGCCCTGCGGGTGAGGGAAACGCGGATGCCGCGCCAGCCCAGGAACGGGTTTGGCTCGGGATGGGAAAGGGGTTCGGCAGGGATTTTATCACCACCGGCATCCAGGGTCCGGATAATCGCCTGGTTGGGACTCATTTCCCTGGCCACCTGGGTGTAAACCTCTGCTTGTGCCATCTCGCCCGGCATCTCACCTCCTTCGAGCAGGTAAAATTCAGTGCGGAACAAGCCGATGCCTTCGGCACCGGATTCCTGGACGAGTGGAAGCTCGTTGGTGAACTCGATATTCGCCGAAAGCGTGATGCGGTGACCGTCCTTGGTGGTTGTCTTGTCGCCACGGATCGTTTCCAGCTGTTTGCGCGCCAGTCTTCTTAATTCAAACCGTTGCCGGTAATCATTCACCGTGGCTTCGGTCGGGTGGAGGATCAGTTTTCCCGAGTAACCGTCGAGGATGCAGTCGGCGAGGGTTTTTATATCAATGACGGCTCCCTCCAGGCCAACGATGGCCGGTATACCAAGGGAGCGGGCCAGGATAACGGTATGGGAGTTAATGCTGCCTTGCTCGGTGGCGAAGCCCTGCACATGGTTCCGGTCGATGGATGCTGTGTCGCTAGGTGTTAGATCGTAGGCGACCAGGATGTGTTTGTGGTCGGGGCGATCCCCATCCCCCCCTTTATCCTTCAGCTGGAAATTGCGAAGAACCCGCTGGCAGACGTCATCGATATCGGCGGCTCTTTCTTTGAGATAGGAATCGTTGATGCGGCGCATCGCTTCCAGAAAGGTCTGCATGACGGCGTAAAATGCGTATTCAGCATTCTGGAGGCGGTTTTCGATCGCCTTGTCCACCTTGTTGATCAGGGTGTGATCTTCCAACACCATCAGGTGGGCGTCGAAAATCTTGCCGTCGTCTTCGCCGGAAAGGTTTTCGATGTGGTGCCGGAGCGCATCGAGTTCAATTTTGGTGACCTCGAGGGCCTGTTTGAACCTTTCTTTTTCAGCAGGGATTTGCTCAGGCTTGATCTCGTAGACTTCGGGAGCGTTGAATCCTCTGGCGACGACGTGAACCGGGCCAAAGGCTATACCGGGAGAGCCCGGAGTTCCTTGGATAATGGTTTCCTGTTCTTCGACCTTCATGCGCGGCTAGTTTGCACACAAGCGGAGCTATGGTCAAAGCACAATCTTTGTCGGAGGGAACAGGGGGGAGGACCTAAAACCGGGGCTGGCCCGACTGGATTAGACTGGAATACTGACCGACAGTGACCTCACAAAGGTCCGGGTGAGGGTTTATTCCTCGAAATTGCGGGCGATAAGCTCGCCGAGGGCATCGAGTGCTGCTTCAGCGTCATTGCCATCAGTCGTGATGGTAAGGATGGAGCCGTGGCCTGCAGCAAGCATCATCAATCCCATGATCGATTTTCCGTCGGCTTGTTCATCATCTTTTTCCACCTGGATGTCGCAGGAGAACGTGCTGGCTTTCTTGACGAACTGTGCAGCGGGTCGGGCGTGGATTCCCAGTTTATTGGTAACGGTGAATTCGCGGGTAGGCATTGTTTTAAGATGATGGATGATTGGTGTTTCCTGCTGGCGGAGTCTAGATGAGTGATTCTCTGGGGGGAAGGGATTTTTTTCGCTTTTCGTAAGATATCCGCTGTTTCCTAAATGCCGAGGCCTGAACTTTCGCTGGACATTTTATCGAGCAGGCGCTGGTTAAACTCCGCGGCCATGTCATATCCCATGCTGCGTAGCTGATGCTCGAGGCATGTGATTGCAACGAGACGCGTTGTATCCCGTCCGGGCGCAACCGGGATTTCGACATTGGTAATCTCATAATCGAGGATACGGTAAGTCTTGCGGCTGACCCCGAGCCGATCCACGTTGTTGAGATCCGAGTGGGGTTTGAGAGTGACAACCAGATCGAGGCGCTTGGTAGGCCTGATGCTTCCGAGTCCGAAAATGTTGGCGACGTTGATGATGCCCACGCCGCGCATCTCGATGAATCCACGGGAAAAATCCTTGGTGCTGGCGACCAGCTCGCCACCCACCTTGCGCAGGATCACCATGTCGTCGGCGACGAGTGCCCCGCCGCGTTCGAGCAGTCCGATGGCCACTTCGCTTTTTCCAGCTCCGCTATCCCCCATGATGAGGACACCCACACCACGGAAATCGACCATACAACCGTGCCGGGTCGTCGATGCCGCGAAGTCGTCCTCGAGTAATAAAGTGGCGGCGTTGACAAACTTCATCGTCACCATGGGGGTGCTGAAAACAGCAATGCCAGCCTCGTTGGCGACCTTGAGTAGCTCGGGGCTGATGTTTTTGTTCCGTGAGGTGACTACACAGGGGATTTCGCGCTCGCAGATGGTGCTGAACCTCTGGATGCGTTCCTGTTTGCCCCGTTTGCTGAGGAAGGATTGCTCGGAATTACCAAACACCTGGATACGTTTATTGGCGAAATACGATAGGAAGCCCGCGAGGGCGAGCCCAGGGTGGTTGACTGTCGGCTCAAGGATTTTGCGCTCAAATCCCACGGCACTGCCTTGTAGTTTTAGTTTCAGTGCCGGGCCATGTCGCTCAAAAAAGTCACCGACTGTGAGGTGGGAGATGCGTTTGCGTGTATGCTTTATCGCCATATTCGCTGGCGATTCTAGCGGGTTTCCGCAACAAATGCACGCCTTGGTTGATCATTCCTGGCAATTTTTTTCCCTGTCACGATGTCTTGAACGTAGTGTCCGGCCGTGATAGCATCCACCTATGGCCATGACGTATATCTCCAGTCCTGTAAAATCAATGGAAGCATCCTCTACTGTGGCTGGGGAGCTGGCACTGCCAACCCGGGGAAGAATGAGCAGCCGCATCATCATCGGGCGTCGTGAATGGTTGTCACTGCCAGGTCTCGGTGTCAATATTGTCACGGCGAAGGTGGATACCGGTGCCTATACCTCAAGCTTGCATGCTGAGAATATGGAGGTTTTCGAACGTGATGGCTGTGAGTGGGTGAAGTTTGTTACCTACACGCACCACGGTGATACCGTTGAATGCGAGGCACCTCTGGTACAGCGGAAAAAAATAAAAAGCTCATCGGGCCGTGGCCGGAAACGTTTGATCGTAAGGACCGAGGCGAAATTGTCAGGGGGTTTTTCGTGGGAGGTGCTTTTAAGCCTTGCTGATCGCTCGGTTATGAAGTGTCCTCTGCTCCTCGGACGCCGTGCCCTGTCGGGCTATTTCGTTGTCGATACCCAAGCATCCCATTTACTGGGCAACATTAAAAAATTCACCGGGAAATCCCATCACCGTCGCTCATGAAAATCGCCATCCTCTCACGCAACTCCAAACTGTATTCCACCAACAGCCTCGTTGAGGCTGCCCATCGGGCCGGCCATGAGGTTCACGTCATTGATTATCTCAAATGCCACATGAATATCGCGTCGATGCGTCCCAGCATTTTCCTCGGTTCCAAGGAACTCAAGGGATATGATGCGATCATTCCGCGTATTGGTGCATCACGGACGTTTTTTGGCACTGCGGTTGTACGTCAGTTCGAAATCATGGGCGTGTATTCGGTGAACGAGTCCGTGGCCATCTCCCGATCACGCGACAAGCTGCGCAGTTTGCAACTTCTTTCCCGTCGGGGCATTGGTTTGCCGGTGACTACCTTTGCCCACGATACCAAGGCAACGGGCCACATGATCAAACTGTGCGGGGGGGCTCCGATTGTTGTCAAACTCTTGGAGGGCACGCAGGGCGTGGGTGTGGTGCTTGCGGAGACAGCCAAGGCGGCCGAGTCCGTTATTGAAGCGTTCCGCGGGCTTGATGCCAACATCCTGGCGCAGGAATTTATCAAGGAAGCCGGAGGTGCCGATATCCGCTGCCTGGTGGTTGGCGGGAAAGTGGTTGCTTCCATGAAACGCCAAGGCCGGGAAGGCGAGTTCAGATCAAACCTTCATCGCGGTGGTAATGCCGCAGTTGTTCGGATCACCCCCGAGGAGCGGTCTACCGCCGTACGCGCTGCCAAGATCATGGGGCTAAGCCTCGCCGGTGTCGATCTGCTGCGCTCGAACCACGGCCCCGTGGTCATGGAGGTCAACTCCTCGCCAGGACTCGAGGGGATCGAAAAAGCGACCGGAAAAGACGTCGCTGGCCAGATCATCAAGTTTATTGAGAGCAGCGTGGGCAAAGTAAGTAGCCGGACGAAGGGCAAGGGGTAGGTGAATGGATGATTTCAGATTGCAGAATGGATGATTGCCTAGGTTGCCGGGGTGACTCGCTGGAGCAGGAGTGCTAGCCCGAAGAGAACGATGCAGATGAGTGCAACGATTGGGGAGTTTCCCGCGATCATCACCGCATCAAGCAGGCAGAAACCCGCCAGGGCGCGTGACACAAAAAGCGGCTTGGAGGTTTTCAATGCCCGTAGGGTATGCCCGGTCCATGCTAAAGCGAGAATGAGCACGATCCAGTGGGACGTGCTGAGGTTGTTGGCAACGGTGAAAAATTTACCGTCTAATTGTTCCTGTCGCCAAGGCGGAGTTTGCCCGGCAGAGATGAAGGAGTTGAACCAGATGGAGACGAGGGGCAGTGCTAACATACCGACAGCGAGCGTTTTTCGGAAGGAAAATACTGAGGGGGAAGCCTCCGTAGAGGCAACCCAACTGAGTAGCAGGGTGTAGATACCAACGATGCAGGCGAGCACGGGCATCCATGGAACAACCCATTTCCAATGCATAAAGATATCATCTGAAACTGGTTGTAAAAAGTATGGCAGTAACCAGGATTGATGCACTGCCGAGATGGCAAGGAAAACGAGTTGAACTCTGCAAAACGCCATCAAGATCAGTGCGGCGGTTCGGTGTTTTTTATGAATATAGGCGTAGCATACGATGCTTGTCACCAGCAGGCAGCAAAGGATGATTTGATGGGGCTGTAGGGTACTTAGCCATACGCTGCTATTGAAAAGATCTTTGAAATCTGTCCACGTATAATTATACGTGCGGTTGTAGATAGCCGTGGAAGAGACAGCAATCAGGCTGAGTCCTGCCATGAGCAGTGACCAGGCTATCAGGGTAACCGATGTCGCGGAGATGATGCCGGAGGGAATCGGCCTGTCGGGTTTGTGGATGCTGTCGTATTCGATGTCCCGAGCATCTCCTAACATACATCCACCCAGGTAAATCAGAGAGGAGGCAATGATGAGGAAAACAAAGGAGGGAAGGATGATGGGATCATTCCCATATTCTATGGTGTATCCAAAGTAAGTGAAGGAGGTCGCCATGGTGTGCGCCACCAACACATTACTCCAGACCGTCGGCAGATTCGCCACGCGCCCTGTGGCTAACAGGGCGCGGAACTTTTCAACGAAAGGGGGCATCATAGTAGGACAGGTTTTTAACCTGTCGGCAGGATTTGTGAAGACGGAGGATAGTCACTAATGACCAATGACTCGCCATAGGCGAATTAAAACCTCACTTCAAACCAGATGCCGCCGTATGCCTGGTCGTCACCCGCGTCATTGTCGTCGAGTAGCACCGAGCCACCGACAAATGGTGTCACGGACACGGTCTCGGAAATATGGTAGGTGAAGGAAAGCCGGCTATAGGCGTCGTTCATTCCGTCGCGGCCATAGTAATCGTCGACGTAACTAACACCTGTCTTCAGCGAAAAGTAGGCTTTTTCGGAAACGGCTTTGGACCAGCGGGTTTCGGCATGACCGTACCAGGCCTCGGCTCCTGTGTCGTAATAGGCGCCGGCGGTGGCGCTGAAGTCTTTGCAGAAATGCCAGGTGGCAAAGGCACCAAGGTCGACGCCATCTTCAAACATGGCGGAAAGCGGTGGCGTGGAGTGGCTGAAGCTGTGGTAGGTGGCACTCAGTCCCAGGGTGAGCTTATCGCTTTTTTCAAAACGAAGATGGGTGAAAAACGCGGCCTCGTCAAAATCGCCACTGCCGGTTTCCGTGGCATACCATGCGCCGACATTCACAAAAGTATGGTTGTTGATCGCAATCTCGGCTTCGACCTGGAAATCAAGCGTGCTTTCGGCAAGCTCGAATCCCCGGTAAACGTAGCCACTGCGGTATCCGGTCACGGCTTCGATGCCGATTGGAATTTCGTTTTCGACATCCGCAGCAAGAAAAGTCGGTGAGGCAAGCGCAAGGAGGGAGAGAGAGGAGAGTGTTTTCATCGTTGAGGCTTAATTTAGGATGTTTTGGCTCTTAATCAATGACTTTAGCCATCTTTTCCAATCCTTCAAGCACCCGGTGATGCGGGCACCCGAAATTGAAACGGACATGGCCGGGCGCGCCAAAGTAGTTTCCATCCGACAAGTAAATCCCGGCTTCCTTTTCAAAATGCTGCGCCGGGTTGTCGAGGCCCGTCGACCGGCAGTCGATCCATGCGAGATAGGTGGCTTCAATAGCGGGGATCACAAACGGTGTGCGTGAGCGGACAAAGTCGGTGACGGTATCGCGGTTTGTCCGTAAATAGGCGAGCAGCTCCTGACGCCATGGCTCTCCATCGTGGTAGGCGGCTTCGGCCGCGTAATAGGAGAGACAGTTGATCTCAGGCAGTGTGTGGCCCCGGGCTGCCATGAATTTGCGGCGCAGTGAGTCATCACGGATCAAGGCAAAGGCATAACCAAGGCCGGCGATGTTATAGGTCTTGCTCGGGGCAAGCAGGGTGATGATACGTTTTTGAAAAGAGTCTGGAAGTCCGGCGGCGCAGACGTGGGGTGTTTGTGTATCATCCAGGATAAGGTCGCAGTGGATCTCATCGGATACGAGGATGAGGTCGTGTCGTTCACAGAACTCGGCGAGTCGGGTCATTTCAGCCCGGGTGAACACGCGGCCTAACGGATTCTGCGGATTGCTGAGCAGGAAGAGCCTGGTGCCGGGGGTGACGGCTGATTCCATGGCCTCCCAGTCGAATCCCCACTGGCCACCGGTTTCAACATGGGGCACGGAGATCACCTGCATCCTGGCGTCGTTGTGAATCCCCAGGAAAGGGGGGTAGATCGGGGTGCATGTCATCACCGCGTCACCGGGTGAGCCGAAGGCACGTGCGGCGAGCGATAGCGCCGGCACCAGTCCGCCGAGGTGTATGATTTCCTTTTCCTCGACCCGCAGGTCATGCCGACTCTGCATATAGCCGGTAATGGCATCCATCAGCCCGTCATGGGCCTGGGCGTAACCCATGACACCGTGGGCGACTCGCCGCTGCAATGCGTCGATCACACAGGGGGGCGACATAAAATCCATGTCTGCGACCCAGAATGGATCGAGTCCAGGAAACCTGTCCCATTTGATGGAGCCCGTTCCACGACGGGGGATGATCTGGTCGAAATCTGAGTTCATCTGCATGCGGGTGTGCTAGCGAACTCCACCGGCATTGGCGAGTAGAAACACTTTTCCACTGAGTCAGCCATCCGCATGTTTACTTTCCATACTTCGTCCAGCTTGCGGTTTTGCCTATCAGGGAAACGCCGACGTATCCGCGCATCATCAGTTTGCCTTGTTCAAGCCAGATTTTTCCTTTGTAGGTTTTGCCGGTCTTGGAGTCGTATACCGTGCCGCCACCCCACTTGTCGCCCTCCTTCGAGAAGCCACGGATGATGACAAGCCCGAGGAGCTTGCGCTTGTGTTTGGACGCATCGGGGTTGTTGGTATCGTGGGTGCGCTTGGGGTCCTTGACGTAGGAAATAACACCCATAAGCTCGCCCTTGCGGGTGACCTTGAGTTTGATACGGGCACTTTGATCATCCTTCAGCCACTCACCTTCAACGGGGTCCGCCGCAAAAAGGCTGGGGGTAAAAAGGGCAAGAATGGCGAGGACGAGCAGGGGAGCTATAGTTTTACGCATGATCATTTGGGTTGGATGAGGACATTTAGCCATAAATATCGCGCCGCGCGAAGGATATTTTCCAAGCTGAATTCTCTTGCTTCTTCATTCTTGCATCTTACCTCTGCACCCATGCAGGAGCTTGAGATGCGTGAGGTGGCGGAACGGATTTTGCTGGCGCAGTCGCTGGACGACAAACTTCTGCTTGCCCCCGAGCTCGGGCGGGGAGTTGTGGATGATCATCCAGGGAAGGCCGTGGCGGTGCCCGATGCCCCGGGCCGACCCGATGAGCTGAGAATCGTCGGCAAAAGCCTGCGTGTGGATTTCCCCGGAGTCAATAAGCTCGATGACGACCGCGAGCGCGGCAAGATGATGCATTTCCTGGCTAACCACGAGCTGTTGGCCGCCGAACTGATGGCTCTTGTATTGCTGAAGTTTCCTGACGCGCCCAAGGAATACCGCCGCGGAGTTTATGAGGCGATGCGTGAGGAGCAGATGCACACGCTGATGTATCTGCGCCGGATGAAGGACTGCGGCATCCGTTTCGGCGAACTTCCGGTGAACGATTACTTCTGGAAGCTGATCGCCCCCATGGCAACACCCATGGATTTTGTCACCCGGCTCAACCTCACGTTCGAGCAGGCCAACCTGGATTTTTCCAAACATTACGCAGCCTTGTTCCGTGAGGTGGGTGATCATTCCACGGCCTCGGTGTTAGAAAAAATCTACCTCGATGAAATTGGCCACGTCGGGCACGGCGTGAAGTGGTTCAGAAAGTGGAAAAAACAGGGCGAAACCGATTGGCAGGCGTTTAAAAAATGCCTGACCTTCCCGCTGGCACCTGCAAAGGCGAAGGGGCTGGCTCCGTTTAATGCCGAGGGGCGAAGGCTGGCCGGCTTTGATGACGACTTTATCAACCACCTGGAAGTCTGCGAGCAGTCGAGGGGCAGGACGCCGGTCGTGCATTGGTTCAACCCGAATGCCGAGTCCCATGTGGCGGCTTCCCTTACCGGAAAAGCATTTCATTCTAACAGCATGTTGGTGGCCATGGAAGAGGATCTGGAGATGCTGTCGCTGGCATGGTGCCGCCGGGACGATATCGCCCTGCTCAGGAATCCTCCCGGGAATGCGCATCTGGCGTACTTGAAACGCGCTGGATTAGATCTCCCGGAAATTGTGCAAGTTGGTGAGTTGGCCGACCGCAAACTCGGTGGACTACGACCCTGGGCATGGTCGCCTGACGCCTCCATAGAGCTCAAACCATTTGCGAAAGAAATCTCAGAAAACCTCCCATGGCAGTGGCGGGAATCAGTCCCTCCCATGTGGTTTAGCAAAGAGGTAGGTGTGAAGCTCTCGGAACAGCTCGGTCTTAGCGAAGGCTGCGGTGTATTTTACCAGGATGCCGAGCCAGCATCGGATGCGATCGAGTCAATGCGGGAGCCTGGTGATGTGTTGATCAAAGCCGCATTTGCTTGTGCTGGCCGTGGTCACAAACGGGTTGGGCAGAGCGATAGCTATCTTCCATGGTTGGAAAATACGATTCTCAAGCATGGTGGCGTCGTTGTTGAGCCATGGCTGGATCGGGTGATGGATTTTTCTGCTCTCTATGAAATTCGGGGAGGAGGGGATGTCGATTTCATCGGTATGACCGAAATGGAAAATGATGCCTCCGGCCGATTTCTCGGAACCCGTGTCTATCCCAAGTGGGGAACCGGCCTCGACCCGGAAGTAACCGAATTCCTATTTCGAGAAGCCAAAATCAACGACTGGTATCGCAATAAAATCCCAGCTGCTTTGGCTGGATTACTACAAGGATATATTGGCCCCGTAGGAGTCGATGCCATGGTTTATCGCCGATCCGATGGCACTCTGGGGCTACGTCACATCATCGAGCTCAACGTCCGCATGACCATGGGCCGCGTAGCACTTGAACTGCAGAAAAAGACTCTGCCCGGGAAAGGCGGGCAGTTTCGTATTTTACGTAAAAAACAATTGGGTGAAGATGAGTTGTCCACACTTTGTTCGCAGGATATTCACAGCCGATCTATCGTCATCAACAACCCAAAAACCGCCCGCGAGTTCATCGCCGTGTGGTCGGTGTTGGATTAAGAAAAGTAGGACAGCTTTGCAAGCTGTCGGCAACCCAAGTCCTCATCCTGCCGACAGCTTGCAAAGCTGTCCTACCTTACGTGTCCGGGCGGTGGACAGGACATGGGTCGGGATTGAACGGGATTTACAAAAACCGCCGCTTCAAATGCTCCAGATGATACTGCGGGTTGGTTCCCTCGCCAGTAGCTGATTTCATCAGGTCCTGGGGAAAGAGTGTGCTGCCCTTGGCGTGGATGCGTGACCTCATCCAGTCGAGGATGGGGAGGTAATTGGCACTGGCTGCGGCGCTGGCAACCGCCTCATCCTGCATAGCGGTATGGTACAATTGAGCGGCGTTAAAGTTGCCCAGGGTGTAGGTGGCGAAGTAGCCGAGTCCACCCATCGACCAGTGGATGTCCTGGAGGCAGCCGTTGGTGTCGTCGGGCGGAGTCATGCCGAAGAATTTTTCAAACTGCTCGTTCCATGCGGCGGGGATATCAGCGACGGCGATCTCGTTATTGAGCATGCGGCGTTCCAGGCCGAAGCGGAGCAGGATGTGGAGGTCATACGTTGATTCGTCGGCCTCGACGCGGATGTAGGATTTTTCAGCCCGATTAATGGCTGTTAGAAAAGTATCGAGATCCAGGTCGGCCAGATTCGGGAAGATTTCCTGGGTCCGTGGCAGCCACTTGGTCCAGAAGGCGCGTGATCGTCCGATGTGGTTTTCCCACAGGCGCGATTGGGATTCGTGGATGCCAAGCGATACCGCGGTGCCGGCGGGGAGGCCGTGCTGGTTGGTCGGTAAACCTTGTTCATACAGACCATGGCCCGCCTCATGCAGGACTCCAAAGAGAGATGAGGTAAACTGGTTTTCCAGATAGCGGGTAGTGAGCCGGGTATCACCGGGGCCAATCCCGGTGCAAAACGGGTGGGTGGTGGTATCGATCCTCCCCTTGTTAAAATCAAAACCGATGTCCTCGGCGATCTCGCGATTGAGGATTTGCTGTTGCTCCACCGGGTAGTGACCGGCGAGCACATCGGCGGTGGTGCTGGCTGACCTTTCGACAGCGGCCTGGGCGGTGGCGGCAAGCTTGTCGCCTACGGTGTCGAAGATGGCAGCGACATCGGAGGTTTTCGCGCCGCGTTCGTAGCCTGCTAACAAGGCATCGTAAGGTTCGTCGTCGTAACCCCAAAGGCCGGCTTTTTCACGGGCGATTTCCAGCAGGGTTTCCAAATGGGGAGCAAATAGCGGGAAGTCGTTTTTCTCCCGGGCCTCCGCCCATGCGGATTTGGCGAGTGACGAGGCCTCGGATGCCTTTTCGACGAGGCTCTGGGGGAGTTTGGTGGCGCGGTCGAACCGGTAACGTAGCTCGCGGACGTTGGCCGCTTGCACCGCGTCTCCCGAATCCTCGTCCTCGGCGGCTTCCAGTGCCTTGCGGAAATCATCCCCCGTTCCGAGTTCATGGATTTTTCCGGAGAGCCAGGCGAGTTGTTTGGCCCGGTAAGGCACGCCGCCTTTGGGCATGTAGGTTTCCTGGTCCCAGCCGAGGACGCCGGCGGTGTTTCCTAACAGGGATATTTCACGGGTTTTATCGCAGAGAAGATCGTATGAGGACATGGCCCAGCGATAGCAGTGATTGGGAGCGAGGCAGAGCAAAAACTGAGGGCAATGGTGAAGGGCTCCTTATCCGGGGCTTTTTTTAGACAGAATTCACAGAATTAACAGAATTTTTCTAGGTTTGGTAGGCTTGTGCTGTTACGGGGCATCCCCCCATATAATTCTGTTAATTCCGTTAATTCTGTCTAAATCCTATAGAGGTTCTCAAGCGGGACTCCCTGTTGATCGCGTGCGGATAGCTGGGGATTTTCAATCGGCCACGGGATATTCAAATCCGGATCGTTCCAGTTGAGCACCTGTTCTGTTTCAGGGTTCCAGGGTTTGGAAACGAGGTAGGCGATGGTCGCCGGGCCGTCAGGTGTGGCGAGGCCATGGGCCAGTCCTTCGGGAATATAGATCTGCGACGGATGTTCCGGGTTGTCGGCCGAGAGCGTAAACGCCGCCCATCTCCCGAAAGTCACCGAGTCCTTGCGGAGATCGACGACAACATCATAGATGGTCCCCGAGACCACGGTGATCAGTTTTGCCTGCGCATGGGGCTCTTGGAAATGCAGTCCCCGGATGCAGCCTTGCTCGGTGTGCGAGAGGTTCATTTCCGCCCACGGATGATCGTATCCGGCATCGGCATGGAGCCGCTGCGCAAAGACGGGCCGGAAAGCCCCCCGCTCGTCAGGAAACTGCGGGGGGCTCAGTAGTGTGACGCCGGCGAGGGTTGTGGAAGTTGTTTTCACGAGGTGTTTTTTTTAGCTCAGTAGAGTTTTGGCGGCATCGGATCCCATGCGCATCGCGGCGTGCATGTTAGGGTAGGTGAACGCGCCTTGTCGACCCGTTGTTCGTAAATTGGTGAATTGCCCCAGGTAATTGAGAACCGTGTTGAGGTGTGGCTCAAATCCTTTTGCAAAAATCGGGTAGGCCTGTTCCGCCTTCAGCAGGTGGTGTTCGATCACCTCGTCCGCACAGCAGAGGCCTTCGGCTTCAAGGTCTGTTAGGATTTGGGGCAATGCGTCACCGTTCCACTTGGCATCGCCGACCTCACAGGTTGTTTCTACGATGAGTGTGGTGTGATCGGCGGGTGTAACCAGCAGCCCGGCGTTTTTGGGTTCACCGACCCGATGGAAAACGCGGTCGCGGTAGTAGGTGTAGAGCGCGTCCATGCACTGTTCCTTTTTGACTAACAGCGCATAAACAACCATGGGTTTGAACCGCAACCGTTTCGCGGCATCAATCACATTTGCCGGAGGCGGTGGATCGAGCGCCTTGATCAGATGGGGCAGGGGGATGGTGGAGAGGAATGTTGAATGTTGAATGTTGAATGCTGAATGATTCACTCCCGTAATGAACTCTCCGTCGTGGCTAACTTGAGTGACGGGGGTGTTGAGGTGGATTTGGGCTCCTTTTTCCTGGAGGCTTTTTATGAGGAGACGGGGCAGGGCTTCGGCGCCGCTGGCTGAGTAGTGTAAGGTTTCGAATCGTAACGCGCCCTCGGTGGCGTCGCGAGGTTTGGTTAGGCGAAGTTTTTCCAGCAGGTTTTTTAAAACATCGACAGCGGAGAGTCGCGGCATTTTTCTCCTGACAAACTCCGCCGACAAGTCGCGCGGGTGAATCCCCCAGTAGCGGTGGGTGAATTCCTCGAAGAAAAACTCATACAAAGCGGGGCCGTAGAGCTCGCAAAGGGCGGATTCAGCATCGGGACCGGGAGAGCGGTTCCCCCATCTGGACTCGATCTCAGCTGTGACCAGCCCAAGGAGACAGCGCGCAAGGGTCAGCGGGGGGATACCCGCCAGGATATCCCGGCCACGGAGTGGGTAGTGGTAGAGCTTCCCGCCCCACTTGATATGCGACTTCAAGGGGACTTCGAGACGCTCGTCGCCCATGGCTTCGGCGCAGTGTGCAAAGACTTCCGTGTCAAAGGCATGCAGCATGTGGACGCCGAGGTCATACCAGTTGTCGCCACATCGATGTCCTGCGGCGAGACCCCCAGGGTGGGCTTCTTTTTCGAGGATGGCAACCTGCGCCCCAAGTTGAAGAGCCGTGTGCGCGGCGTAGAGTCCACAGGGACCCGCGCCAAGTATGGTTAGATGAGTAGGGGGATCATGAGCCACAAACGAAAGATCATGAGTGTGGCAAGGGAGGTCAAGGGGAATAAGCCAATGCGAGACGACCGAGTGCTTTAAAAAATGACAGGCGGACTGTAGAATCCGATCGGCCATGACTGCAAAGGGTCTGGTTTAAAAGGACTGGATGACTCGGGTCCTACAATGGGAATGTTATAGTAAATAATGTTTGGCTGCCGGAATTCAGCCAGAATCAACCAGAATACCTTATGGTATGGGAGAGTTCAAGGTCCCGGGGATATTGTAAAGCGGTGAGAGGCGTGTATTCCGGGCAAAATCGACGGCAAGTGTGATCCAGCGGCTTACTCGAAGCATCGGAGGGGAGGTCCGGTAAATCAATGCAGGTGTGGTGCGAGTCGAAAAAATACTGGGCATCTGGTTGCTGATCGACTTGGCTCCCTCAGAGCGTAACTACCCCAGCAGGCCTTGCTGCTTCTGCCAAAGGCCGGTTAGCAAGCAATCGGGCAGATTCAGGTGTTGGTGCGTGATTGCGTCGTCTTTACGTAGGGAGGCTTTAAGAATCGTGGTATTTTCAAGGAGCGAAATAGGGATCTTGTGTTCCTGTCGGGGTTCCACCAAGCCATATACCTCGGCCGAGCCGATGGCGTGTTTGATTTCCGTTCCTGCTGGGAGGTCACGTTTGGCGTAGGCGTAGACATCGCAGGTTTGCTTTTGCGTCGTGAGAATGGGTTGTCGGTTGACCGCTGCCAGGATCGCCTTGGGGGTTTCCAAGTGGCACAAGTGATAGGGGCGGTAGAGCAGGTAGTAGGGGCCGTTTCCCAGTTTGTAATAATTTAAATAGAACGCCTGCTCGGCGGGGAGTTCCTTTTTGGGTTTAACCACAAGATAGACGCCCCCCCCTGGTTCGGCACCAAGCAGGTAGTCGATCCGGGGTGTATCGCCGTAGCTCTCAAAATCGAATAGTGTGAGTGCTTCCTGCACGTCTTTGGCGCGTGGCCCGGTCATGCCTCCCTCTGGCGGTAAGTATCCCAAGGCATTGGCGAGCACGGCCATCTCGATGTGCAGTTTGGTGCCATCGGTGTAAGCACAGCATTGGGTGGCCGACAGATTGCGGATCTCGGCTTCATGTTTGATCGACTCAGGGGTGGCATCGCGGTCGAGAAACCCTTTGATGTTCCCGGCTTGAACAATATCAAACCCCATCAGATCGGCCTCGTGGATCATGGTGGCTAATACGCCGTGCTGATCCCCTGCATCTGAAGTTACGGTTAGATTGTTTTGTTTCGCTTCATGGTGAAGAAGTGGTCCGAGTGCCAGGTCGACTTCGGCATTCATGAGCACCACGTGCGCACCCGATTCAATCGCTGCCAGGCAATACTCAGCGGCGGCACCAATCGAGTTAGTGGCTTCTACCAGGCAGTCGATGGGTTGTTCGGAAATGAGTAGCAGGCAGTCGGATCCCGATCTGGCTCCGGGTGCGAGTTTGGCTGTTTCTCTGGCAGCCTCGGAATCGATATCCGCAACCCAGGATAGCTCCATGCCATCCGTGGCATGGACTTGGAATGCGATTCCTTTTCCCATGGAGCCAGTGCCTACGAGGCCGACCCGGATGTTGGAGGTGGGCGCAGCGGTAGTGGTGGTGGAGTGGGTTTTCATTGTTTGTCTTTCAAACACTATCAGACCAATACACCCATGAAAAGAGACCGATCATGAAAAGGCCGGCCTCTTGAGTTGTGGATTTACCGATGGCGATAATCTGCTTATCGACGCCTTTTGATTAGCAGTAGGCTGGAGGCGAACAGAAGTAGCGCGGAGGATGGCTCGGGTACCGGTGCTGTGTCGAAACTGGCTCCAGTGATGGATACCTTGCTGGAGTCCTCAAGTTTAAAGCCCAGTGCGGGGAACATGTTGCCGACTTTGGCTACGTTGTTAGCCACGGAGATAGTGCCGAGATTGGTGTTGCCACCGTAGGTGAAAGTGCCGTAGATTCCACTGGAAATAAAGAGATCCATTTCAAGGGTGACGTTGACATTCCCTGCCAAATCAGGGGTCATGCCGAGTTTGAAAACATGGTAATCCTTGGAATCAAAGGTGATCGGTGTCCCGCCATTGAAGCTGCCGAGCACCCCGTTGGTGTCGGCCATTGATAATACCACATTGGTCTGGTTGGTGGCCAGACTTGCAGATTCCTCAATGCCTGCCAGGTAGAATGATTCCGCCCCCGCCACGCCCATGAGCCCGGTGGATGAACTGAGCAAGCCGATTTGGAAAATCTCGTTACCGGCACTGTAGCCATCGTCTAGCAGGTCAGTGTGTGGATGAGCGGACCAGCCCATGATCATCGTCGTTGTTGCTGTTCCAGCTGCCAGCGAGTAGCTGTTTGCGGTATGGATGATATTGACCGAGGCATCGATGCCCTGATCCATGAAACTAACGGCACCGATACCGTTCGGGTCACCAGCGTGGCCTATCCCGTGTCCGTCCGTGATTTTTGCATCACCGGATGCTGTGTTTGAACTCACAACCCAAGGGGAGTTCATGATAGGATCATCAGCTTGCCTAAAGTCATATGTCCATGTCCCTTGGGCTAGGGTATACGGTGAGGCCAGGATAAGGGTGATGGAACCAAGTGCTATGTATTGCTTAATCATAATGTAAGGGGGGGCGACAGGTCGTTGATAAACGATGTTTGATAGACAGTCAATGTTAAATACAATAATTATTTAGGTCTGTCGTCTGGTTCTTGCGGAGCTTGCCTCATCACACCGCGTCGAGCCAGATCTGTAAAATAACAATGGCCGCGAGTTGTTTCAGTGGTAGGAAATGGGTGGCTGTTAGGAGCGGGATAACCGCTTTGGGGTTTAACCAGCCATTACAGCTGTAACCATCAGGGCCCAGGACATCATGGGCCATCTTGATGAATGGTTCTCTCCAGGCGGGATTCTCCAGTGGAAGGTAAAAAGGTTGCTTGGGACGCTGGGTAACCGACGCAGGGAGATGGCGCGCAGCGAGCTCCCGCCAGATGACCTTGTCTTGCCGCCCCTTGATTTTGAACGAATCAGGCAAGCCGAACGCGAAGTCGATGATGCGGTGGTCGAGAAAGGGGGCTCGGTATTCGAGCGAATGCGCCATGGCGTTTTTATCCTGTCGGATCAATGACCAGTCCGGTAACCATGAGTCATACTGGGACCTGAGGGCGAAGTCGAGGCGCTGGGACCTGCGCGGTTTTTTTTCGTTGTTGCCAGGCTGTTGCTGATGGGCAAGAAGATCCGGATGGAGCATGGCCTTGATATCCTCGTGGCTGAACAAGGTGCGCAGAGAATGGATCTGCTCGGTAGGTGTTAGGATGTCAAAGCGGTCGAGGTATAGCATCGCCTTTTCCCTTCCTTCCGGCCCTAGGTCGGCAGGAAACTGGCTGAGTTTGTTCAGCAGGGATGTGGGGCAGTTTTCGAGGAAGGTGGACGCGAGGTTGCGACCGAGTTTCCCGATCCTGGCTGCGGTCAGGTAGGCTTTGTGAAAGGAATAACCGGCAAAGTGTTCATCGGGTCCTTCGCCCCCGAGGGCGACCTTGCAACCAAGCTTCGAGGTGTGGGACGCCAGTTTGTCAAAAGCGAGGATCAGGGCGTCACCAAGGGGGCGTTCCATTTGCGAGATCACACGCGGAAGGTCTTGCAGGGATTCCGGGGTCAGCTGTGTCGGATGATGATCCAAACCCAGGGACCTGGCGAATCGGGATGCCTCGGCTGTTTCATCGGAGCCGACGCCAAAACCGATCGAGACGCTGGTGACCTCGGCCCCCAGGTCTTGAATGTAGTGCGCCAGCAAAGAGGAATCGACCCCGGCAGACAGATAGGTGGCTACGGGGACATCGGATTGGAGGGCTAACTCGACGCTGGAACGGGCAAGGCGGTCGAGTTGATCGACGGTTTGAATACGGTCGGCTGATGTCTGCCGCCCTCTACTCGGGGGAACCCAATACCGTTCCGTTTTTCTGGTGCCATCGGCTTGGATTTCCATCCAATGGGCGGCGGGGAGCGTCTCGATATTACGAAACATCGTGGCAGGCTCCGAGACATAGCGCAGAGAAAGCCAGTTCGACAGCTCCATCGGGTTGGGCTCAAGCGCAACGGCGGCTGCGCTCAGCGCTTTTATTTCCGATGCAAACAGGAATGGTCCGGATGTTGTTAGGTAAAGCGGCTTCTGGCCACAGCGGTCGCGGGCGAGGAACAGTGAGTCGGTGTCGCGATCATGTAGCGCGATGGCAAACATGCCATTGAATCGTTCCAGCATGTCAGGCCCCCACTCGATCCATGCGGCGGGGATGATTTCGCAATCGCAGCGTGTTTTGAAATGGTGCCCTGACTTTTCCAGCTCAACGCGGAGCTCCTGCCAGTTATAGATTTCCCCGTTACACACGGTCGTAACACGCCCGTCCTTTGAGGTGAAGGGTTGCTGCCCGTGCTCGATATCAAGAATCGCCAGGCGGGTCATACCGAAAGAAAACGGGGGCGCATCAAAAGAAGCCCTGCCATCAGGCCCTCGATGACGGAGAGCCTCCAGCATGGAATCGAGCTGATCCTGCCGTAAGTGAAGTCCACCTGCTATCCCGCACATGAACGGAGTATGAATGCGAGTGGGCGACAGGGGAAGTCTGGTAAACAAAAAAAGCAAGCCCCGGAAGGCTTGCTCTGGAATTGTCTCGTCGGCCTGTGGGCCATTCTAACCACGCCTTCTGAAACCTAACGCCGGTAGGACACCCGCGAGTAACATGGTGAGTATACCGGGCTCCGGGACGACGATTAACTCGACTCCACCATCATAGTTCGCGGCAGTGATGGAAACGTTGGCGTAGTCCTTGACGGAAATGCCCAAGCCCGGGGTGAGAGCCTCCGTTGAGCTGAGGCCGTGGGTGATGGTTTGGGTTCCGAAGCTGGTCTGGCCGACGTAGGTTGTCGTGCCAGCCCCGGCATTCACAACGTACTCATCCATCCAAAGCGACAGGGTAAGTTGAGTTTTATTGAGAAAAGTGTAGTCCTGCCTGAAGTTGAAAAAATGCACGCCCTCGCCCCCTCCAGGATTGCTAACAGCCGTATAGTTCATACTGCCGAAATCGGCGAGCTGATTACCCTCCTCATCAAACACCCCGAGATTGAGTGAGCCCGTTTGAGTAACGGGATTGGCACTGACCTCCACGCCCGCCAGATAGAGGGAATCGCCGCCTGAGACATTGGAAAGGCTTTTCCCGAACCATGTGTTCGTGGGCGTGCCGTTGAACAATCCCATTTGGAAAATCTGGTTTGCGGGTGAGCCTGCCGAGCCGTTATCGGCAAAACCTTTGCCTCCATTGACGTTCCACGCCATGGTGTAGGTAAGGACTCCCTTTTCCAAAGAATAACTACCCGAGTTGTAATACTTGGCTCCGACAACGGCCACATTCTGGTCGCCCATGTAGGCACCCGTGTAGTCGTCACTGGGGGCTGCGGAATCAAAACCCCAGCCAGACGCATGATGCCCCTCGCTGCTGAAGCTGCCACCGGACCAATCGGAGGGCCAGGGGTTGCCATCGGCTTCGATGAAAGAATAGGTGAAACTGGACTGGGCGGTAAGCGCAGTGCCAAGACTCGCGAGCACTCCGAGGGTGGTTAGTATGGTTTTCATGATCAAAAGGGGCTTGGAAGTATTTAACATTTCTTAATAAATTTGACAATAAGTATATATGCGTATTGGTGTTCCTTGGGTGAATCGCATCGGTGCCGGGTCTGATAAGGGTGATTTAGGAGTGTGCAAAGAACAGAAATCGTTTAGGTTCCCCGCGCATGCAGACGGATATGGTGAGTAGACAACAACGAGGTCGGACATGGCTCTCAGTGTTGGTGTTGCTTTGTGCTGTTGGGGCGTTGTTTAGCCAGTCGGTGGGCTTTGATTTTATCAATTACGACGATCCCGCCTATGTGTATGAAAACGAAATGGTGTCGAAAGGGTTGACGATTCAAGGTGTGAAGTGGTCCCTAACTGACGTGGGGCAGACGAATCTCTGGCATCCGCTTACCTGGCTGTCGCACATGCTGGATGTGGAGATGTTTGGAGTGGAGAAGGCAGGAGGGCATCACGCGGTCAATGTGTTCTGGCACACGCTCGGGTCGGTCGGCATGTTTTTCCTGCTGCGCCGTATCACCGGGAATACGGGAATGGCACTCTTTCTTGCCATGCTGTGGGCACTGCATCCACAGCGGGTGCAGAGTGTGTTGTGGATCAGTGAACGCAAAGACGTGCTGAGTGGAGCGTTTTTCCTCTGGTGCTGGTGGAGCTGGGAAAAGTGGAGAGGCTCACCGACTGGAAACCTGCTGTGGTATGGGCTGTCACTGGGTTTGTTTGTGATGGCCGGATTTTCGAAACCCAGTGTCGTTCCGCTACCGCTGATCCTGTTATTACGGGAGCTGCTGCGCAGTGACGCCAGGTTGAGCCTGGGACAGGCAATAGGCTGGGGTGTTCGCGTGTTGCCGTTTGTGTTTGTATCCGCCTTGGTGGCCGGGCTGACCATCCATTTCCAACGCACCGGGGGGATGTCTGACGTTACGGATGTCATGCCTGCCGGCAGACGGATGATGTTGATGCCCGTCGGACTGTGGTGGTATGTGCAGAATTTCTTTTTCCCGGTGCCTGGCCAACTCTGGGTCTACCCTCCCGCCGGTGTGCTGACCGATTGGTTGGTTCCCGCAGTCGGCTTGCTGGCCGCCCTGGCTGTCGTGGTTGCCATCGGGTGGCGTGACCGACTGGTATGGCTCGGGCTCGGTGTGTTTTTTCTGTTGTGGCTTCCTGTGAGTGGTGTGGTGCCTGTTAGTTTCTACTTTGTGTCCGACCGCTATAGCTACCTGATCCACCTTGGCATGCTGGTGGTGCTAGCAGGTATTGTCAGGATTGTTTCCCAGTGGGCTGTGAAGTCGGTGGAGCGGAAAATGATGACCGGGTGCGCAGCGATGATTGTCATTTTGGTTGCGGTGGTTAGCTGGGGCAGGGTGGGAATCTGGAAAAGCAGTGAGTGCCTGTTCACCCATGAGCGGTCGATCAATCCGCGTAGTTTGTTAGCCCCGGTGCATCTCGGCGTGATTCGTGAGGAGCAAGGGGATTTTGAGGCCGCCCTGGAGTTGTTCCGGCAGGCTTTGGAGATTGATGGGAATTCGGGTTTGGCCGCCAATAACGCCGGGCGAATGCTTGAGAAGCTGGATCGCAAACCAGAGGCCGAAAAGATGTACCGGGAGGCATGCGGGAAAAAAATTCTGCACAGCGAGGCCTCATTCAGTCACCTGGCCAGGCTACTCATGGAAAGAGGGGATATAGCGGGTGCTGAGAAAGCTCTGCTGGACGGGGTGCGCCGTTTTCCGACCCGGGCAACGCTGATGGTGGATCTGGGTTCGTTAGCCCTGGGGGCGCAGCATGACAGGACAGCCGCGCTAGCCTGGTACGAGCGGGCCTTGGCGCAAGATCCGGATAATGCGGATGCCTTGCAGGGAAAAGCCGCCGTGCTGATAGAAACCGGCCGGTTCGAAGAAGGGAAGGCCATTTTACAGGAACTCCTCAGGCGGCACCCGGACCGGCAGGCGGTGAGGGGTTTTTTACAGCGTCTCCCGTAGCGAGAATGCGTTGAAGTCGTTAACAAATCAATAATTTCGCTATTGAAGCGGCGATCAGATCATGGTATGTGGCTAGCTATCTGATATCTCCCCCCATGGTCGATGCCTTGAACTATAACGTGTTGGTGCTGAACAAGCTCTGGCAGCCCATCCACACTTGTTCCGTTAGGAGGGCAGTCAAGCTGCTCTGTCTGGGGCACGCCCAAGTGGTCGAGGCCGAGGGGGAAACGAAATACCAGACCCACGACCTCGGCTCATGGTTGGAATCGTCATCGGAGAAAATTTCCGAGGGCGTGATTCGCTCGGTGCGCTTTGCGATGAAGATCCCGAAAGTGATTGTGCTCGCGATGTACGACAAGCTCCCCAGCAAAGAGGTGAAGTTTACCCGGCAGAATGTGTTTATGCGCGACCACTACACCTGCCAGTATTGCCAGAAGGAGTTTCCGGACAAGGAGTTGAATCTCGATCATGTGGTTCCCCGCGACAAGGGGGGGCGGACCCGATGGGATAACATCGTCACTTCCTGTATCGGCTGCAATAACCGCAAGGCGAACAAGCTCCCGCACGAGGCCAACATGTTTCCCGCCACTCGTCCGAGGGCTCCCCGCTGGCGCCCTCTGTTCGGTTTTCGGAGACGTGGAAGCATTGACGATTGCTGGGAAAGCTTTCTGTAGACGCCGCTATTGCGCTGCCCACGTTGTGGCAGGCATGCTAGTTAAGAGGATCGAATCATCTTCCCGTCACGATCTCCGCCGGGTTTTCCTTGTAGTTATAGGGTTTGCATCATGCTTGCTAGGGCACGTGTTTACAGGTAGCATTACAGAAGCTATATTCCATCGTCGATGCGGGTTACCAAAAACAGGAAACGGATGCCAACCGGGTGCCTATTGGTGTTCGGTCTGCTCATACTCGCTGCCTTGTCTTCCTGTCGCCAAAGCCCGACCATTGAAAACGGCGCCTCAGGCCAGGCACTGCTGGATGCCGTTAAGCTCGGCGACAACCATAGGGTGGCACTGCTCTTGCAGGAGGGTGCCTATATGGAGGTGCGCGATAAAAAGGGTGACACCCCCTTGCTCTATGCCGTTAAAACAGGCAACCTCCAAGTGGCAGGCATGTTGCTAAAGCTGGATGTCGATCGGCATGCCCGTTCGGGCAATGGTAGGGGGGCTTTGGAGTTGGCCCTTGATTCGGGTAACAAGGACATGGTCCTCTGCCTGCTGAACGGTGGTGTGTCACCCGATGAAGTGGGTCACGATAACAATCCTCTCCTGCTTAAAGCGGTCAAATTCCGTGGGATGGATACCATCAAGCTTTTGTTGGACAGTGGTGTCAATCCCAGTGCGGCGGGAAAGGACGGCCGGACCGCGCTGCATATTGCCGCAGAGGATGGTCTGATGCAATGCATGGACATTCTGCTGGAGGCTGGTGCCGATCCCGACATCAGGGACGACAATGGTGTTACCCCGCTCTGGAGCGCTGCCCATGCCCGTGGCCCTGTCGAACGGTGGCGGGGAATGAAGCGATTACTTACAGCCGGAGTGGATGTGAACGTGCCCGGTTCCAATAAAGAAAGCTTGCTGGGGGAGATGGTCAGGAGAAATTTGTTCAAAGAGGCCGTTGAATTGATCAACTACGGCGCCACTGTCGATGAGGCGACTGATGGTAACCCGTCACCCATTGAGGTCGCTGCTGAGGCGGGTAATGACGCGATGATCGCGATGCTGCTTTCACGTGGTGCTGACGGATCGAACATCATCGGTGAGGCTCTGGACAATGGAGATATCGAGATGCTGCGCCTGCTTCTTGAAGCTGGGATACGGCCTGAAAATTGGCGTGACCAGGAGAGTAATGCCGTGGACGGTATCATTGCGTCATGTGTTAGAAAAGGACAGCTTCAGCTGGCCGGGCTATGTTTGCAATATGGTGCCGATCCCCTGGCCCGCGGCAAGGAAGGGCAGCGCCCGCTCCACATGGCTGTGGCGATGCGCGACGCCGCTATGGTCAGCCTATTGCTCGAATTTGGCGCCGACCCCAACACCTATTTTGGTCGTCCGGTATCCCAGTCGTTTCTTGAGCTCACGGAAAAAGAATCGATGCGCTGGTTCTTGAAGAACGAACGTCGTGTCACACCTCTGATGATGGCTACTAACAATGGTGATCTTGCGATCATGTCGACACTGATCGAGCATGATGCTAAAAAATACGTCTACACGGGAAAACACCATCTCTACCCGGTTAACTTTGCCTCACGCCGTGGGGATATCAAGGCGATGCAGGTGATCCTCGGCCAGGATCCCGAGAAGGAAATCCATCATGCCGTTCTCGATTTATCAGAGCAAAGGGTGAGGCTTTTCAATGCCAAGCAGGAAGTGATCTTTAGCAGTCGGGTATCCACCGGTAAGTCAGGGTTCAGAACGCCCAAGGGAACCTTTGTCATCACCGACAAACATAAAAGCCACAGTTCAACCATTTACGGCTCGAGTATGCCTTATTTCCAGCGGCTCAGCTGTAGCGCGTTTGGATTCCACGCAGGGTACTGTCCAGGCTACCCGGCATCCCACGGCTGTATCCGGATGCCCCATAGTGCCGCCAAGAAACTCTTTGGTTTGACACCCGTTGGCACGCGTGTCGTGATCCAGCCATAACGCCTCCGGCAGCTATAGCGCGTTAGATCGGCGGGGCTGTGTCATTCCGGTCGGCCTGCACCTCTCTCCAGGTAATCACCATTTGCATCAGGCAGATTCCGGCCATGGCCAGGATCAGGCGGGTCTTGGGGTCGGCGACACTTTGAAACGCCTCATATTGGTAGATGCGGACAACGGCGGAAATGACCCCGAGCAGGGCGATGATCAGGCATCCATATAGGCCATGGCGGTAGTGTTGCCGGCTGAAGGCAAGGCAGATCAGCAAGGCGCCGCCAAAAAACACAGGCATCAGCATTTCCACCTGGTTGCCATCGGTTTCAAGGCGCTCCCAACCCAAAAATCCAGCCAGCCCCAGGGTTATCAGGCAGATTGCGCTCATCAGTGTCAGAAACATGGCCATACCCTATTGTCATGATAGCCGGTCTTGCAAGACCAGAAAGCCCCGATTACGAACTCCATAAATAGGTTGAGCGGCGGACGATACCGTTTACAATCCCCGTCTATGCAACGCCAGCAACAAGTCCGTAGCAGATCACCCAGGAGGGCCGGGAGCAGTAAGCCAGCCAACAGGAAACAACGTCTCATCAGGATCGCCGCGGTCGGTGTCGGTATCCTGGCGTTCCTGGTTCTCGGTATCGAGCTGTTAGCGAAAAGTTTGATCACCAAGGGCTTTCTGGTGGAGAACATAGAAAAATCCATTAACAGTGAGGTTGAAATTGGAGATGTGAAGGTCTCGATTTTCAGCCTGCCCGCAAAGGTGACCCTCACAGATGTCAGTCTTGCACCCAAGGGAACAAGGTCACATCGAGCAGCCCCCATCAAAATCAAGGAAACCAGCCTTAGTGTGGGTCTCTGGGGGCTCCTTCGTAAACATGTTGACGTTTCGAACATCACGATCAGTGGCGCGCAAATCACCACCAGCTATCACGCTGACGGGAGCACTTCGCTCGAAAAAATGTTCGAGGCCCCAGGCGGAAAAAAACGTCGATCCACGGATGGCGGGAAGGGCGGGGGATTCAACGTTTTTGACCAGGAGGACTTCGTGGCTACCCTTGGAGGTCTTCAAATCAAAAATTCCAAGGTGGTTGTGATTCTCGAAGGCATGGCGATCCGCTTGCAGTGCCTTGATGTCGAGATGGATCTCAGTGCCATTGAAATTGACCCCAGGCAATTGGCAAAAACCAACAGCGCGAAACTCCGGATCAACAGTCACATTCGCATAGATTCCACCAAGGGCTGGCAGTATGGTGACATCTATCTCAGCGGGGAGTCGACCACGCGTATTTTCAACCCGGTCACAGGTGACGCCGAACCCGATGTCCATGGCGACTTCAGCTTGGGCAAGGACTCGTGGCTGAATACGCGGATTCCTTTTATTACCCGGTCCTGGAACCATCTGTCGGTTCTCGAAAAGGTCGGCATCAAGGTGGCTGCTTTGCCAGAGAAGGCCACCTTTGGCCGCAGTGAGGCGATTGCTGCGCACTACCACCTCGGAAAAATCACGGTGAAAAAACCGCTGTCGATCTGGGTCGACGACTGGGAGTTAGCCGCCCTGGAGGACTCATGGCTCCAGACCCAAACAGATCAGCATGAAGTGAGGGCGGAGCTGTTGGCATCAAAAAATGCCAGCGTCAACTTTCGGTCAGTGATCCTCAAGGGGGTCGAATTCCTGCCCGAACAAGTCCAGCCGATCGTGGCCAAAGACATCGAAGAACGCCTCTTCCGTGATCAACGGCTGCTGGTAAGCATGAAGTCGTCGGGCGATTTTTCCGATCCCACAATAAGACCCGTCGGTGTGATCATGGACTTCGCCGAAGCCGCCAAAGAGGCAGCGAAAAAACTGCTCAAGGAAAAAGCGGGAGGTATCCTCGACGGCATCCTTGGAGGGAAAAAAGGGAAGGATGAATAACTAGTTGGTCTTTTTCCAATCGACCACAAAAGCCAGCAAGTCCGGCATGAAGTCATGGAAATGGGCTTCAAACGCTCCGTAGTTCCTGCGTAAATCGTCTGCGCCACCGGCAATCCGTGCAATCCTCGGACTCCGGGACGACACCCGCTTCAAGGTGAGTCCGATTCCCTCGATGCTGCTATAGGTCATCAGCCAGTTTTCAGAGCGCATCATTGGAAAGGCCTTGGCCAGCCTCCCCGCCCGCCACCCGGGGTTCTCTTCCAGTGCCCGGTAAATATCCTCAATGAATGTTTCCAGCGGAATCTCACAATATTGCTCCCAGTGAAGGCAAAGATAGTGGTCGAAAAAGATATCCACGATGATACCAGCGAATCTCCTCCGTTCAGGTGCCAGCAACCGCCGTGCCTCCTTGAAAATCACATGGGAGTCCGTAAACCGGTCCACCGCCCGGTGCATCCTGATGCCGCGCACCAGTTCGGCCGGGTAGATTTTCGCCAACTCAGCCATCGGCCCCCGGGTGAAATCACCTAACAGGTTTCCGATGCGCGAGGCATCAGTATCGTCTGCTAATAAAAGGTGGGCGAGGTAGTTCAAAGCCAGTGGGCGGTGATCAGTGATCTGTGGACAGTGATGTCTGCCATTGCTGGATTCGCCCCTTGAGGAATTGAATCCAGCTAGGGTGTGCGTTCATGCAGGGGACCAGGGTCAGCGACTCACCACCCGCTCCGGTGAATTCCTCCACGCCGCGCATACCGATTTCCTCGAGGGTTTCCAGGCAATCGGAAACAAAGGCCGGACACATCACCTTGATTTTTTTGACACCTTCCTTGCCAAAGCGTTTCAGCTCAAAATCGGTGTATGGCCCGAGCCACGGGTCACGAAGGAGGCGCGACTGGAATGAGATCGCCGTTTTCTCCCTGGGGATACCGGATTTTTCCAGGAACGCCTCCGTGGTGGCCAGGCACTGGTGTTTGTAACAGGTCGCATGGCACGGGTTCGGCGTGACACAGCAGTCGTCCCTCACCAGGCAATGTGCGTGTGACGGATCTGTTTTCCGCACGTGTTTCTCAGGGATGCCATGGTAGCTGAAAAGCAGCAGGTCGTCGTCTTCCTCCAGATGTGGCATGGCGCTATCAACCAGGGCCTGGATGTAATCGTCATCCTTATAAAACGGTTGCAGTAGATTGGTCCGCATCCCCGGACTCTGGCTGTTGATTTCCTCCATCGCCTTGACCACCGCCGTCTCATAACTCGACATCGCATAGTGCGGATAGAGCGGCATGATGAAAAGATCGGTGACTCCGGCCGACACAATCTCACGGATCACATCACCCGTGGACGGGCTGCCGTAGCGCATGCCCAGGAAGACGGGGATATCGACTTGATCCGATACCAGCTTTTGCTGCTCCTTGCTGGTTACAATCAAGGGGGAGCCCTCATCCGTCCACACTTCCTTGTAGGCTTCAGCGGACTCCGCAGGCCTCTTTGGCAGGATGAAGAGCTTCAGGATCAGCTTCCGCTTCCACGCCGCCATATCGAGCACACGCTCGTCGCTGAGAAACTCATCAAGATAGCGGCGGACATCCTCAACGCTGGTGCTATCGGGTGATCCTAGATTGAGGAGGAGAACGGCGGCTTTTACGTCAGTTTGCGGCATGATGGCTGTTTTGGAATAAATTGAGAATAAATCGGCGGCAGACCAGATCAGGTCCGGTCGGTGGAGGGTGCGAAGCATAACGTCGAATTGTAGATTGTCCACCGTGTTGCACAGGAATCCAGGATTGAAAAGTTTGCTTTGGCGACGGGATTCTGGCTCAATGGTGACATGATGAAGCTCTTCGTATGCTCCTTGTCGGCCATCCTACTCCTGCCCGGGTGTGGATTGTTCAAAAAGAAACCCAAACCTGTCGAGTGGAATCGTAACATCCGCCTCGCCGGCAGGATACATAAGGTCGACCAGACATCACGGTTCGTCCTGATCCGGCGCTACGGCCCGTGGCGGGTGGGGTCGGGGGAGGTGGTCGAGAGCCGCGGCGAGGGACGTACCGCCAACCTGCTCCCCACCGGCGAGCGACTCGGTGAGCATGTTGCCGCCGATATCCGCTCGGGAACTGTGGAAGCGGGGGATGGCGTCTATATCCGCAAAACCGCTCCACCTGAGAAGCCCGAAAAGCCTGAGAAGCCCGAAACATCAACCAAACCTGAAAAAACAGAGGGGGTGGATAGTCAGCCGGACAAGGCTCCAAGCCCTTAAAAACAAGGGTTTTATATAAAAATAATGGAAATAGCGCGGCGTTTTCTTCAAAATACTAAAATTTATACCTTGTCCCAGCTTGATATTTTGTGTATCTCTGATGTCGCAACTGTGTTCACATTGGTCGAAACTAAACAACTAATGTACACAAAATAAAATGAAAACTAGTCCCTCCAACACTAGCTCCGTCGATACTGACCGTCTTGCAGACTTCGTTCTGTTTACACAACGTTCATGCATCCTCAACTTGTCCAGCGAACTGAACCGCGGAAATATTTCTTTCCCGCAGTTCTTCCTGTTGGCTTATCTATCTAGCGAAGATTACCTGACCATGTCAGACATCGCTAAGAAAATGGGTCACTCCACCGCAGCCGCCACCGGCCTCGTGGATCGCCTCGAGAAGTTGAGCTATGTAGAGCGTGTGCACGCAGCCGAAGATCGCCGTAAGATCATGGTCCGTATTACCCAAAAGGGAACGGAGCTGGTCGCGCGTATGCGCCGCGAGATCGCAACAAACCTCGCTGACGTCATGTCAGAGATGGATGAAGAAGAAGCCGATACCGTGGATCATGCGAATCGTGCCCTCACAGGCCGGTCGCTGTAAAGAACTAGCCCCAGGCTTCCAAGGAAGCTTGGCAACATGAGGCGCTTGCGTTAAGGCTCTATGCCGATGACGCAAGCGCCTTATTATTTAAACGCCCTCAACGCGCTGGAGGGTGTTCATGCCGACTTTATTGGCCGGATACCCGGTGTGCCCGTGGATACCGACCGGGAAGCGACCGTGCAGAGGCTCCGGCCCGCCCACGAAGCAGCCGTCAACGACCTAGGGTTCACATGGTCGCAGTTTCATCGGGCCGAGCAGGTGCATGGCGCTGACATTGCCATCGTTGGGAAAGACAACCCCGCCCGGACCTGGCCAGACGTCGATGGCTTGATCACCGCCGACCCTGGTGTCCTGCTCGGGATCTACGTCGCCGACTGCGGAGCCGTCTACATTTGCGATCCCGTGCAAGGCGTTTTAGCCCTTCTTCACTCAGGAAAAAAGGGAACCGAAGGAAACATCACCGGCAAAGCCATCGCCATGATGAGCGGGCAATTCGGCAGCAACCCAGCTGACCTGGTCGTGGTCCTGGCCCCCTGCATCCGCCCCCCCGCCTACGAGGTCGACTTCGCCGCCACCATCCGCCAGCAAGCGATCGCCGCCGGAGTCCCGGAAAGCCAGTTTACCGACTCTGGCCTATGCACCAGCACGGATTTGGCAAGCTATTACAGCTACCGAGTCGAAAAAGGGAACACGGGCAGAATGCTGGCTTTGTTGGGACGTGGAGCCTAACAGTATTTGGAGTGCGGAGATGCATTCTCCGCTTTGTATTCTCCCTGGCACGTCGCTTCTCCTTGCACCGTCTGGATACCATTCACCTTCCACTCCTCGATAAGCTGAATGGTTCGGTGAAGATGTAATGCAGATCATTCCTTCAAACAGCAGCAACGTCGAATAGAGTATTCAAAGCGGAGAATGCATCTCCGCACTCCGAAAAAAGAAGATACGCCCTACAGGATTCGAACCTGTGACCTACGGATTAGAAATCCGGTGCTCTATCCAACTGAGCTAAGGGCGCTTTGAAAAAGGTGCCGCCGATAAAGGCTGGGCGGACGCAGGGAGGGTTTAATGGGCTGACGTAAATTCGTCAAGCGATAGAAACGGGAAAGCGGAACACAGGGGGGGCTTTGGGCCACATTTCCGACCCACTCAGGCAATGAGCCATGCATGCACTGAGCCACTCCAAACCTAGCGAATGCTAGCCGTTGGGCAGGTTCCCCTGCTCCTCCTCGATTCTCTCAGCCAGCCATTGTTTCATCATCGACTGGTAGTTGAGGTAGCGGGAGCGGGCGAGACGTTTGATGCGGGCCAGCATACGGGGGTCGAACCGCAGGGTAATGGTCGTGGATTCACGTGAGTCCGGTTTATGGACCGAGCTAGCCATCAGGGCGGGGTCAAGTTCGTGCTCCAGCCAGTAGGCGGCTTCGGCTTCATCGTCGGCAAAGGGTGGAATGTCTGTCCAGGATTGGATGGTGTTCATCGTGAAAAAATTGAAAGGTGGTTAGGGGTGGTTTATCCGGCAGGTGGTTATTTGATTTCTCCGTAGCTGCGTTGATAGAACCGGAGCTCGCCCTCGGTCATTTCACGTGCGGCAAAGACACGGGCTGATTTTCCGTCGGTCCAGAATGAGATGAAAAGGTGACGGTCCTGCACGGTGCGGCCCAGCGCGTAGAAGCGGGATTCGCCATCGTCGCGATCGGCATCGGGCAAAAAGCGGATGGCGAAGGGGTCTTCAAATAGTTCTTCCAGCTCACGTGGAGTGATGGCTTTGAGGTCGATAGGTGAGTCGGTGAGGTCGAGTTCCATGAGGTGGTCTTGAGTTTGATAGGGGCTCCGCCGCCATTCAAACACAGGTGAGGGCATTTGAACACGGTTTTTTTACATGGAAATGACGTAATTTCGTGCCTACAGCGCGAGGTGGCGGAGCAGTGTTTTTGCGTGAAGTGGGTGGATATTGGGATGGACGGACAGGATTCCAGCCAGCATGGCGCTTACCCTGGGAGCTGCGAAACTGCTGCCGAACACTTCCTTGCGTCCGCCGTGCAGCCAGGCTGCCGAGGCTTCGCGCCCACCAATGGAGAACTCGACCAAGCTGCCCCGGTAGAGCTGGAGCTGCGTATGGTCATCCGGTGCGGCGCCAACGGCAATCACAGTGGGAAAGTGGGCGGGCCATTCGGCGGTGTGAAATCCAGCATTACTGCCGGCGGCCACGACGTGTAGGCCGCGGAGATAGGCTGCGTCGAGCCAGCCTTTGTAAATAGCGGCATCCTGGGCACGCGCCGGGGCACCAAAGCTGCAATGGATGATATCATAGCCTCGCAGGGCCGCGGCACGCACCCCTTCACGGATGATGGCCGCCCGCGATTCCTTGAAGTGGCCGAGAACGCGGAATGATCCCATTTCGGCCTCCGGGGCATGGCGGTGAATGATGTCTGCCACGGCGGTGCCGTGGCCAAAGACGTCTTGACCGTCGCCCGGTGTGGCCGCGATCCGGCCGCCCCGTGACTCGATCACCACGTCATCAGAGAGTTGCAAGTCTGCCAATGCGGGGTGACTGGATTCGACGCCTGAGTCCAGAATGGCGATACGCACGCCTTTGCCGGTGCCGCTTGTTAGTGCGGCACGTGCTTGGTCGGGGGATATCCAGATTTCCTCAGGCATGGTTAGAACAGAGGTATCCCAGCATAAAACGGGCTGTATTCCGAGGAGTTTTGTGGACTCTTCCCGACAGGAGGGTTATCGGCAGGCAGCTAATCATGCCCTACTAGACTTCGTGCCGTTTTAGGATCGATGCCTTGAGTGGATCGCTGGCGGTGAGATGGGCGATGGCGATGGCGATGGCATCGGCGGCATCGTGGGGCGGGGATTCCCGTAGGCCCAGCAAGGTGCGCACCATAAAGGCGACCTGTTGTTTGTCAGCCGAGCCGTTGCCCGTAACGACTTGCTTCACTTTACGCGGTGCGTATTCATAGATTTTCAAGCCGACCTCTGCCGCCGCAATCAAGGTTGCCGCGCGGGCCGCTCCCATGGTGATGGCGGTGCGGTGGGACTGCACATAGATAATCCCTTCCACGGCGGCTTCATCGGGCTGCCATTTTTTGATCAAATTGGCAATGCCTGTGTGGATGGCTGCCAGGGCCGCCGACTGGGGGATTTTCGCAGGGATGGAAATGACTCCGAAGTCGTTTACTTTCTGCTTGTGGTGATCACCTTCCAACACGGCGTAGCCAGTGTTGCGAATAGCCGGGTCGATGGCGAGCACTCTCATTGTCAGGCGGGTATGTTCGTAGGTCAATTAGTGGGTAAGCGGGTAAGTGCATGCGCAGGCGCTTACGAACATACTCACGTATCAACTCACTTACATGGCGACTACCTCCTCCGGCGTTTGGGGGCCGGGCGGCGTTTTTTCCGGACGGAACGCCCAGGGGACTCGTCGAGTAGCGCTGTGTATGTGTAGTTGAAATTCTCCAGCTTGCGGCGCTCGATTTTTTTATCGATGAAATTCTCAACGGAGATGGCGAAATCAAGTTCGTCGGCGGTGAGGATGGTAAAGGCGTCACCTTCGGCTTCGGCCCGGCCTGTACGACCGATACGGTGCACGTAGTCTTCCGAGTTTTCCGGGACCCGGTAGTTGATGACGTGGGTGACGGTGGAAATGTCGATTCCCCGTGCGGCGACGTCGGTGGCGACGAGGATGTTGTAGGTGCCGTCTTTAAAGCCAGCCAGTGCTTTGAGCCGGTCCGACTGCTTGACGTCCGAGTGCATGGCTACCACCTCCTCATGGCCGGTGCCTTTGATCAGGCCGGTGAGGGTATCCGCTTCCTTGCGGGTGCGGGTGAAGATCATCACGGAATGGAAGTCGGTTTTTTCCAGCAGGGCGAGCAGGAGCTCATCCCTTTGATCCATGGAGACGGGATAGAAGGCGTGGTTGACGGTGTCAGGCACGGATCGGCGGGCGATTTCCACTTCCTCGGGATGGTGCAGACACCATTGGGCGAAACCTTGGATGGCAGGTGGCATCGTGGCAGAAAAGAACAGCGTCTGACGCGAGGTCTCCTCGGTATTCCATGGGCAGAGACTGACGATCTTTCTAACAATCGGGAGGAATCCCATATCGAGCATGCGGTCGACTTCGTCGAGAATAAGGATTTTCACCTCTCCGAAACGCATGGTGCCACGGTAGAAGTGGTCGACCAGTCGACCGGGTGTGGCGACGACGATATCGGCGACGGCCATTTGCTCGTCCTGTTTGCCATAGCCCATACCGCCGTAGATCAGGGCGACTTTGCAGCCGGTGTGTTTGCCGTAATGCTCGAACTGCTCGGCCACTTGGTGGGCGAGTTCACGGGTGGGCTCCAGAACGAGGACCTGTGGTTTTCCGATCGGTTTGATCTTGGAAAGTGAGGGGAGGGCGAAAGCAGCGGTTTTTCCTGTCCCCGTCTGCGAGGCACCAATGACATCCTTGCCCTCGAGAATGAGAGGGATGGCTTTGGCTTGAATAGGCGTGGGGTTTTCGTAGCCGGATTCAGTAACGGCGGAAAGAACGGCTTCGGAGAGCCCGAGATCGGCAAATGACATGAATGGGGGGTAGTTGCTTAACCCGTGTCTGTAAAGGTTAATTCGGGATGGCAGGCGACTGGATTAAAAGGCAGCCTTCCAGCAAGGGTTGGAGGATTTGCAGATGGATGTCGCTTTCCTCCTCGAGGGTTTTGCCAAACCTCTCCTCAGCCTGGCGCAGGGCGTAATCGAGATCCGCGCGCAAAATTGCGTTCGACGCTCCGTGGACGACGGCTGCCAGCACGCAGTGTTTGCCTCTGCGGATCATGAGGGTGCGGTTGTTTTCCCACGTGATGGAGTTCTCGTGCCCCTTGTCTTTATCCGCTGTTTTTGCGGCGATTTTTTTCACGGTGCCCTGCACTTTACTCGGCTTGGCATGGCGTGAGGGGTCATGGCTGGCGTAGGAAATAAGGGATCGGGTCTGGGGGCGGAGCAGGAACACTTCCTCGACCTGATAGCGTTTCGTGTAATCAAAGACAATATCCTCGTAGGTGCGGCTTCCGATCAGGGCGCGCATTTTCCAGGCAAATTTATCCCAGCCCGATACTTCACGGAACGGACTGGCGTCCTCCATTTGCTCGGCAATGGCGCGTCGGACGGTACTGCGCAGCATCGGCTCAAGATAGGTATGGATACCATGGGTGGGGGTGTAGAGAAACTTATCGACACTGGGCTCGATGATAGGGCGCAGTGCCTCTTTCAGGTCTTGATCCGTGTATACGGGGCGTTTCGAACCGCCGGCGGGCTCTGCTGCCTCAGCAGGATCTTGCCGGTTGCTCACCGTGTCTGGCTTTGTAGTCGCCTTTTTCTCAAGCGGCCCGGAAGCGGCGGGCTCGGCGAAAGGGATAGGGCCATCTGGTTCTCCCGGTGTGGGTACAGGTTCTGCTGCTGAAGCGGTCGCCTCTACAGCCGGGATGAGTTGATCTCTAACAAGCGGTATGGAGACCTTGGGAGGGTCCATCGTCGGCATGGCTGCCAGGGTCTCTTTTCCGGCCCTGGAAGGCCGGTCCATCGCTTGTTCGGGAGGGGCCGTTTCCGGAAGATGCGGGATATTCAAGGAGGCTTGTGGGTGGCTTCCTTGATGGCTTGCAAGACCGAAGATGGCGGGTTCCGATGGCAGGGCGTCTATGTTGGATTCTAGATGACGGGAGGGCAGGGGCACCGGACCAGGAGTCTCGTCAATAGGGATTGAGAGATCCAGAGGGGGAGGTTTTTCCCCGAAGAGATCATCGAACCCCTCCATCGCAAGAGCTGCTTTGCTGGCCATGGCTCCCAGGGAGGGGAGCTCGGGAAGCGGTTCTTTGGCTTCCGCTTTGCTGGGGGGGGGTGTCGAAGCCTCTGGAAAAGAGGGTACCGATTGGAATTGTGAACTCCATCGTTTCCGGAGTGTCGAAAGGTCAGGTATCGAAAGGCCGGATGTCGGTATGGACGCCGGTAAGGTCCCGGACTTTGAACCGGACCATTCTCCTGATGTATCTCCCATGGATCCCGGGGGCATGGGGTTGATTGACTTGGAGGACACGGAAAGGGGGTGTTAGGTTGACCAAGGAAGTAGATGAAAACCCAGCGGGTGACCCATGTGGTGATCAGGAAGTATAATCATCTGTGGGCATGGCAAAGACATCCAGGCTACTCAAATTGGGAGGGCTGGGGTTGGTTCCTTGAAAGCTCGATGAGATGGGTTGGGTTGCCGGTGGAACTGCGTCTCCCATGGCTGCGCTGGCAATACGGGCGAGGCGGGTGGTCAGCTCCTGCCGGTCCACCTTGTCTTCTGCAAGCGTCGAAATCTGGCCGTCCATACGGTTTTTCCACTGCTGGATTTCACGATGCATGTGCTCCATGATTTGACGTGAATGCGCATCGATCCGGGAAGCCATTTCCGAGCTGAGATTTTCAATTTGCTTGGAAATATTCTCGTTGCGCCCGGTTTCAACGTTAACCAGCTGCTGGGTCGTTTGGTCCATACGGGCAGCGGCCGCGTCGATTTTTTTCGCGAGATCATTGATCTGTTGTCCGCGGGTCACCGTTTCCTGTTGTAATTGCTGGCGGATGTGGGCGGTGATTGACTGGATATTCTCCTGAGCCTTCTGTTGCTGTTGCTCGGCTCTTCTCAGCTGCTCACTCACCTGGCGGCTGACGTCGCTGGTTTGGTTCTGAACCGTGGTTTCCAGTTGCTGGATACGACCGTTGACGAGCTCAATATCGCGCCCGATGAGGATTTCACGTATCCGCTCAACTTGTTCGGCGGGATTAATCTGGTCGGCAGAATTCATGGTTGTTTAGAGGAATAAGGGTGACGTGTAAGGGGGACGGCATGGTGAATTGGCCCGGCAAATTACAGATAATGCATGGAATCTGAAGATTTGCTGAAAAAATTCCTCTGATAGTAGGGTCTAATAGAGGAGCTTGTAAATGGATTTTCACAAGCTTCGCTTTCCTTGATAATTGAGGGGGAAAAAGAAAACATGGTCCGCAGCGATATTTGCTGATGGATTGAGGGCAAACCTATGCTATAGAAACAGCGCAATGGCAGATAATGAAGAGGAAGATGCGAAACTGGCATCGGCGTATGCGCAGACTCGGAAGAGTTTGATCGCCAAATTGGACAATTGGGAGGACCAGCGCACGTGGGACGAATTCTATAAAACCTACTGGAAGCTGATCTACGCCGTTGGCCTGAAAGCCGGTCTGCGGTCGGATGAGGCATTTGATGTCGTGCAGGAAACTATTCTTTCGATCGCCAAGCAGAGTAAGAAAAACATGTATGATCCGGAAAAGGGGTCGTTTAAATCCTGGTTGATGAATATGACGCGCTGGAGGATTAATGATCAATTCAGGAAGCGCAAGAAGGATACAGCCATGAGTATCGGGGAATGGGATGAGGAGGGGCGTAAGACCTCTGTGATTGAGCGTGTGGAGGACCCCCGCAGCGGGACCCTGGAAAGATTGTGGGAAGTCGAGTGGAAAAAAAATCTTGCGGACGCGGCACTGGCGCGGGTGAAGGCCCAGGTATCCCCCAAGCAGTATCAGATTTTCGATTGTTATGTCATTCGCGAATGGGATGCCAACAAGGTGCAGGAACGGCTGGGCGTGAGTATGTCGCAGGTGTATCTGGCGAAGCATCGTGTTGGTAAGATCCTCAAAAAGGAACTGACGAAGCTCAAAGAAGATGCGGGGTAGGGTGCGACCAGAGCCGGTGATCCCGGATCATGAGGTGCTGCGCAAGATTGGCGGCGGCTCCTATGGTGAGGTGTGGCTCGCTCGGGGTGTCACCGGGGCAATGCGTGCGGTCAAGCTCGTGCGCCGTGAAGACTTCGAGGATGAAGTCGGTTTTGAACGCGAGTTCGAGGGGATCCTCAAATACGAACCCATTTCACGCGACCATCCCGGTCTGGTCAATATCCTGCACGTCGGGCGCAGTGAGGATAAAGACGAGGGGGAGTTCTATTACTACGTCATGGAACTCGGTGAGGATATCAACTCCGGGCACACGATCAATGCCGTGGAGTATGAGCCGCGTAATCTGCGCACCGATTTGAAGAAAGCCGGCGGTAAACCGATTGACCCGGATATCGTCATAGACGTCGGCTTGCGGCTTGCCGAGGCTCTTGCCCACTTGCATGGGAAAGGGCTCGCCCACCGTGATGTCAAGCCATCTAACATTATTTTTGTTGATGGCAAGGCGAAGCTGGCTGACATTGGACTGGTCGCGGCGCGTGGGCAGAGGACGTTTGTCGGAACGGAAGGCTTCGTCCCCCCGGAAGGCCCCGGCTCAGCCCAGGCGGATGTCTACGGCCTCGGGAAGGTGCTCTACGAGATGGTATCGGGTAAGGACCGGCTTGAATTTCCAGAACTGCCCGACGAACTTCCCGAGGGTACGAGTAAGAAGCGCTGGTTATTGTTAAACCAGGTTATTTGCGATATTTGCGAGCCCCGTGTGTCAAAGCGGACGATCAAGTCGGCGCTGGTCCTTGCGGAAAGCCTGAGGCGTTTGCAGCATGGGAAGCGGGTGAAACGCCGTAGGCGTGGTGCTGCCTTAACGGTTATTCCCGTGGTAGCCTGTTTGTTGTTGGCTGCATGGTTGTTCCGCGACCGTATCCCATGGGCGGGTGATGTGCCCAGTCCGATCGTGGATAACCCCACCGTGCCGGCTGTGCAGTATGGGTTTGTTAAAGTGCTCAGCGATCCCGAGGGAGCGGAGGTCTACGACCACGAAGGGAATTTTCTCGATATAACGCCACTGAAAAACATTCGTATGGAGGCAGGCTCTCACTATGAATTTGAATTTCGCCTTGAGGGCTACCGGACGGAGCGACTGGAAGGAAAAGTCATTGCCAATGAAACCAAGATGGTGGAACAGGTGATGCACATTTACGCTCCTCCCGTGGCTGGGCAGGAGTGGGTGGATAATTTCGGTGTGCACTACCAGCCGATGGACGGCTATCATATCAGCGCCGGATATGTTAGAGATTACCAGTGGAGGAGGTTTGAAAAGGAAACGGGGAAAAAACGGCGGGCTGAAATCATCCAGCACAGCGAGAGTGGCGTGAATCGCCGGATTGTTCTCGTTAGACCTGAACAGGCCATGGACTACTGTGAGTGGCAGAGTAAGAAGGCCCTTGATGAAGGGTATCTCAATGAAATACAATATATCTCCCCGCAGATAGCGAATCACTTTGACTCGCCGGGTATGAGCCCACTGGCGAAAAAGGAGAATCTACGGCCCTTCCAATGCCTGGTCAAAGATATCCCGTTTGCCCACCTCGAGGTACATAGTGAGCCAGATGGAGCGATCGTGCAAATTGACGGTGAGTACATGGGAACGACGCCTCTCTATCTAGGTCGGGTGAAGCCAGGGCTGATGGAGCTCAGTATATTGTTAGAGGGCTACCGCAGGGACACCCGTTCGCTGGAGCTCAAGGACCGGGCTAACGAAAAAGTAAGTGTTAATCTCCAAAGGGATAATAGTGTGGTGTTCGGGAAAAAATGGACCAACAGTCTACAGATGGAATTCGTGCCGGTAGGTGATGATTTGTTAGTGTCGGCTTGGGAAACACGTGTGTGCGATTATCAAACATACATCAAGGAGGCGAAGGCGAAGGGCAATCCCTCCCCGGGGTTCAAGCAAGGGCCGACGCATCCCGTGCTCAATGTCTCGCGTGACGATGCCCAGGCATTCTGCCAATGGCTGACCAAACGGGAAAGGGTGTTGGAGAGGATATCCGAGGATGTGAGTTACCGTCTGCTGACCGACCTTGAGTGGAGCCTTGTGGCCGGACTCGAGGATGAGCCTGACCAGACACCGGCGAAGAGGGAAATCCGGATTGAGAAGATATTCCCCTGGGGGCGTGTCTGGCCCCCTGAGGATGCGGGTTTCCTGGTTGGCAATCTGGCCGACAATGCCGCGGCCCAGGCGCCCGATGTCCGGCGTGACAGGACGCTTTTTGATTACAACGACGGGTTTGAAAAAACCTCACCCGTGGGGTCGTTTCCGCCCAATGCTCTGGGTGTCTATGATCTTACCGGCAATGCTTATGAATGGGTCTCGGACGACTATACCGAAGACAGCGAGTACGGTGTGCTGCGCGGTGGAAGTTGGCGCAGCCACCTCAAAGAGCATCTTTATGTCACCAACCGGAATGCAGTAAGACCGACCAAGACCAGCAACCTTTATGGTTTTCGTGTCGCCCTGGCAAAAAACAAAAAAATCATTATTTCCGATAGCGAAGAAGAACCCGAAAACTTCGAAGACACACCCTAGGGCGTGATTCGAAACAACCCCACCATACGATGGTAAAAATAGAAATAAACTACGAGGGAGACCTCCACTGTAACAACATCCACGTCCCGTCAAAAAGCCACTTTGCCACGGATGCACCCGTCGATAACAACGGCCGCGGTGAGTCGTTTTCCCCCACCGACCTGCTGGCGACGGCTCTCGGTAGCTGCATGGCAACGATCATGGGCATGGTCGCAGACCGTAAGGGGATCGACCTCAGGGGGATGAGGATTACCGTGGGCAAACACATGTCGGCCACCCCGCCTCGCCGGGTTTCCCGACTGGATGTCCGTATTGAGATGCCTCTGTCCGGCATGCATCCCGAGCGAAAGATGTTGGAGAGCGCGGCTCTCAGTTGTCCCGTCCATCAAAGTATCCATCCTGAGATTGAGGTGCCCATTGACTGGTGCTGGCAGGACAGTGAGTAAGCCTGTCAGGGGGTGGCAATGCGTTCGCTGTTATATCGTATCGTCGCATGGATGTTGGCGTGTGTTTCCGCTCCATGGGTAATCCATCACCAGCGCATCATCCGGCGTGATGGTCGCGCCCTGTCTGTGGGTGAGCGGGAAATAGCCGGTCAGCTCGGAGTCGAGCTGATCGATGACACCTATGTGCTGGCGGTTGACGTCGTGCCCAACCCACTGCGGTACTTGTCGGCCATTTTGGAAAAACGCAGCAAGGCCTGTATCTCAGGAGTGGATGGGATTACCCTGGGGCACGGAATCTATGTCGCCCGCCGGGTGGCTGACGCAACCGGACTCATGGCCCATGAACTGGTGCATGTGCTCCAGTACGAGCGGGCGGGTTCGGTGTGGCGGTTTATGGTCGAGTACATCCACCAATGTTTGATGCACGGCTACTATCATGCGGCGTGGGAAATCGAGGCACGGGAGCAGTCAGCTAGGCTACTGCGGTGATTCTCTCGGCAAATTTCACCAAGTGCGTGGCGCATTCTTGCGGACAACGTTGGAACAGAAGGTGTGGCGATTCGATCCAGTGTGCGCTTGCGTCCGGATAACATGCTTCCAGCGTTCTTTGTGCTTCCCAGGGGATCAGGTTGTCACTGCTCGCCTGAAGGATCAGCATGGGTAGCCCGCCGATGCTCGGGTTGTCCAGCTCCTGAAGCTCAAGGATGGTCCGCACCCGTTTACTGAGGGTTGCCGAGGGGATCGACTGGACAACAGCCTGGAGCTTCTCGACTTCGGCTTCCCCGGCATCGTCACCGATGAGGAAATGGAGCAGTGCCTTGCGCGGTGGTTTGACCATAAACAGGGGACGCAGTGGCAGCAGTGCAATCCCTGGGTTGAGGGGCGTATCACAGAACGTGGCCGCCAGGACAATACCCGCAACCTCATCCAGTCGCCGGCTTGCAAAGCGAATGGCCAGTGGACCGGAAAACGATTCCCCGATGATGATCCGCTTTTTTCCTTTCGGGAGCACAGGCAGTTCCTCCTCCAGCCAGTCGCATAACGTATGGTAGTCCTGTTTCCCCGAAGAGGGGAGATTGACGAACTCGGCTTGAATATCGTCGGGAAGGCAATCGCGCAGGGCACCATACAACTCATCCGTGCCATGAAGGCCGGGCAGGAATGTCCAGATCACCAGTGCGGTGTCCTGAGCTGCTTGGACGGAGTGAGCACCCATGGTCTGGGATCATTACCGACGGATGAAGCAATGTCGACCATGAATCGCAGGCACCACAAAAAGATCAAAGCACCACCCCGAGGGATTCGAATCCTCATGGGTGTACCGGGGATTTGGGGCTGGTGGAATTCGCGATAGCGTGGCGATACTGCGGTTGTGCACTTCTGGCCTTGCTTGGCAAAAACCCAGACTGAACAACTAAAAATGAATGTCCATGCAAACAAGATGGGGGTATACGAATACTAGCCATGCAAAGCGGGGTCGACCGTCGCTGGGCAGATTACCATCCCACAAAACCCATGAACCTATCCACTTGTTCCAGTCTTGGTTTGGCCTTGATCGGTTCGGTCACGCTACTCAGCGCGGCCGAGCCCCATCGCGTCAGTATGAAGCAGACGGCTGAAGGTGCTTGGCAACTGGAATACGATGGCAAACCCTTTTTCGTACGCGGCGCGGGCGGTCAGCAGCATCTGGATGTCTTGGTGGAGTCGGGAGGCAACATGATCCGCACCTGGGGGATCGAGTCGCTCGTAGAAAAAGTTGACGGCAAGACGCTGGTGGACAGGGCACGGAGCCATAAGTTGCTGATCGCCGCCGGAATATGGGTTGAGCATGAACGGCATGGTTTTGATTACGGGGATCAGCGGCGCGTTACGCAACAACGTGAAAAAATCCGCAAGGATGTCGCCAGGTGGAAACACGAGCCTACCATCGGATTCTGGGGGCTCGGTAACGAGATGGAAGGTCCGATGAGTGACGGCAAGGGTATACAGATTTGGAAGGAACTCGAGGAGTTGGCAAAAATCGTCAAAAAAGAAGACCCCTCACGCCTTATCATGACGGTCATTGCGGGGGCGTCGGCCGACAAAGTGAAAGGTATCAAAACCCACTGTCCAAGCATTGATATCATCGGCATCAATGCCTACGCCGCTGCCTCCGGATCGGGTCAAGCGGTGAAACAGGCAGGATGGGAAAAGCCGTTTATCCTCAGTGAGTTCGGACCGATGGGGCATTGGGAGGTGGCCCAGACCGCTTGGAAAGCGCCGATCGAACCCAGTAGTCGACAGAAAGCCGCCAAGTACTATGCCGTCCATCAGCATGTGGTGGAGGCATCCGGGGGCTTGTGTGTGGGGTCGTTTGCCTTTCTCTGGGGACAGAAGCAGGAGCGGACATCGACATGGTATGGTATGTTTCTCAAGTCGGGGGAAAAACTGCCCCCCGTGGATGCGATGGCAAAAGCCTGGACCGGAAAGTGGCCCAAAAACCGGTGCCCCCGTGTTGAGTTGTTTAGCTCGACTGCCGAGCAGAAAACCGTCGATCCCGGTTCGACCGTACACGTAGCGATGAAGGCGAGTGACCACGAAGGGGCGGCATTAAGCTATGAATGGAAAATCGCCGGGGAGTCGACCGACCACAAGGCAGGTGGTGACGCCGAGGCCGTACCACCTGAAACTCCAATCAAGGTCAGTTCGACTGGTGACGGGCGTTGGCACTTCAAGGCGCCTGCGAAAGCCGGGGAATACCGGTTGTTTCTTGTCGTCCGGGACGGTCATGGAGCGGCAAGCGCCGAGAATTTTCCATTCCGCGTGCGCTAAGGGCAACAAACCGGGGTGACAGGATTGACCTCGCCCGCTCGGTCTGTGCCAGGATGCGGAAATCCTCCTCCGGATTTCCGATTGGAGGGATCGCGTGATACACGCACTGCGTTCTCATCCTTAAAGACCTACCTCACGCGTAAAGTACATGGTGGCCGTGCCACCCGAAGCTTCATGCGAAGGGTGGTCGGGGTGACAGGATTCGAACCTGCGACCTCTTCGTCCCGAACGAAGCGCGCTACCAAGCTGCGCTACACCCCGAGATAGTGCCCCGTCAGCTTCGTGGCGGTATGGGGGCGGTGAAAAATGGGAGAACAACGCGGGAAAAAATGGTACACCCGAAGGGATTCGAACCCCTGGCCTCCTGATTCGTAGTCAGGCGCTCTATCCAGCTGAGCTACGGGTGCACTGTTTGTCGCCAATTGGCGCGGGCGCAAAAAGCCATAAACTGGCATCAAGGTCAAGCCATCGCGTAAAAAAACAGGTATTTTTTCACAATTGTCATGCACGGAAGCTAGTCCAGGCCTTGGAGAGGACTCGAAACTGGTGCCTGGTCGGGGTAATAGAACTGTTTTCCCTCGTAGTTGCGAAGCGTGATGCCCCCGTCGCTGTGTTTGACGACGTAGTCAGGATTGATGGGGATTTTCCCACCGCCACCGGGGCCGTCGATGACATACTGGGGAATGGCGTAGCCACTGGTATGGCCACGCAGCCCTTCGATAATCTCGATGCCCTTTTCGATACTGGTTCTCAAGTGTGCCGAGCCTTGGATCAGGTCGCATTGGTAGAGGTAGTATGGGCGTACGCGACACATCAGCAGCTTGTGCACGAGTTCTTTCTGCACCTCCACGCTGTCGTTGACACCGTTCAAGAGCACCGACTGGTTACCCATCGGGATACCGGCATCGGCGAGCCGGCCGAGGGCGTCGCGGACTTCGGTGGTCAACTCCTTGGGGTGGTTTGAGTGGATGGAAATAAAGAGCGGATGGTATTTCCTGAGCATATCACAGAGCGCGGGGGTGATTCGCTGGGGCAGGAAAATGGGGATGCGTGTCCCGATGCGGATGTATTGAATATGTGGGATGGCGTGCAGGCGGGAGAGGATTTTTTCGAGCCGGGCATCGGAGAAAAGCAGGGCGTCGCCCCCGGAAATCAGCACATCGCGGACGCCTGGCGTATGTTCCAGGTATTCGAAGGCGGCTTCCCATTGGGTCTCGAGTTTTTGTTCCGACACACCTGACACCACCCGGCTCCGGGTGCAGTAGCGACAGTAGGCGGCGCAGCGGTCGGTCACAAGAAACAGGACCCGGTCCGGGTAGCGGTGCACGAGTCCGGGCACGGGCATGTGGCTGTCCTCGCCACAGGGATCGCTCATTTCCAGCGGGTCGGTCAGCGTTTCCTCGATGCGCGGGATCATCTGGCGGCGGATCGGGCAGTGCGGATCGGTTTTATCAATCAGGTTGAAAAAGTGGGGTGTGATCGCCATGGCCAGCTTGTTGCCGGAGAGTAATACCCCTGCACGCTCCTCCTCGGTGAGCTCAAGATGTTGTTCAAGCACGGCGAGGGAGGTAATCCGGTTCTTGAGCTGCCATTTCGCATCATCCCAGTCGGCGGGACTCTGGTCAGGCCAGTCACCGGGGGCGTGGGATTGGAACTTGATGGTTGGTATGTCTGACATCTTCGCTGAGTTTAGGGGCAAATCCCTGTTTGTCAAAAATAGTCACCTAACAATGTCATGCGGATGGCTTGATAAATCCGGTGGATTTCTACATTTGAGGTTTGGAGTTTGAAAATATGGATCTAGGATGTCCCCGATGTTTTCCGAAGCTCTGCGCGATATTTCCCGACCAAGCTGCCTTGGTATCATCGGTGAATTGAAACGTTCCGGTGGATTGGCGATACCCGATCTGGCGAAGCTGCTCGATATGAGCTACATGGGGGTCAAGCAGCACTGCATCAGGCTTGAGGAGCAAGGTTATCTCAAGGTGTGGCGGGTCCCCAGGGTCCAGGTGGGTCGACCTCAAAAGCTCTACAAGCTGACCAGCAAGTGTGACCCTCTTTTCCCCAGCGGTGGCGTGGAACTCGTCCTGGCGCTGCTCGAGGGGGTGAAGGCGACCTTTGGTGAGACGGCACCGGAAAAGCTGCTCTATCACTACTTTGAAAAACAACGCGACGAGTGGTTGAAGTCGGTTAGGTTCGGGAAATCACTGGTGGAAAAAGCCACCCGCTTCGCAGACGCGAGGGTGAAGTCGGGGCACTTCTGCCACTGTCATTACTCGGCGGAGTCCGGATTCACCATCGAGGAGTATCACCATCCCTTACACGCAATTTTCAAACGTTATCCAGGGCTTTTGTTGATGGAAACCAGAATGATCGAGCAGGCGCTGGGAACCCGGGTGACGCGGACAGAACAAAAAGGCAGCCATGGAGTGAAATGCACCATCTATCAAATCAACACCCTGGGGTAATGCCACCCGGGTGGTGGTGCTTTTGCAGCTTATCGAGACAAACCATATTTTTCACCTTGCTTAACCGTTGGTTTTTTCGGCGGGAAGCTGTGAAGAGGTGGATGTTCCGGCTTCATTGAGATTCATGTTCTGTGACCGGTTGTACGGGTTTTCCAGGGAGGCAAGCGGCTTGGGTTATCCTTTGTTTTTCAAGGGTTTCCAGAATGTCTGGTGAAAGACGGGTTGCTGGAAAACAAGGCAACATCAATAATTGGGAGGTGTGTACAGGCCGACAAGCACTGATAACTAGGAGAATTTAACCAAGTAAAAAGAGCTATCGCAGGTGGGCTTCACAGTTAAAGTGGCGACGAAGTATTTCCTGCGCGGTCACTGCAGTTTCGATCCCGATTCCCGGTGACCCGCCAACCGGCAGCGCATCGGTTTTCATTTTACTTAGTTGTTTGATAGCACCCCGTTGCCCGTACATGGCGGCGGGGTGTTTTCATGACCGGCCCGGAGCTTCCCCATGATGCCGGGGTGGCCGGTTACAACTGGTCCGCAACAAACTCAAGCGGCGAGCCCCCCCAGTGCTCCACGTCTTTCAGGGTCAGGCGCTTCGATTTTCTGAAGTCTTTGAAAAACAACTCCCTCAGCAGCCGGTCAACGCTGTCCTTGTCGGAAAACGCGATGTTCAGCTCACCATTGATCCACAGGCTGAGAGCGTCAAGATTGGCCGAGCCAACACAGGCCCAGTCGTCGACAACAACCGCCTTGGTGTGCGAGGACGACGGATACAACCAGACTTTCGCCCCGACCTTGATCAGATCGTAGGCGCATGACCTGTTATTGGTATTGAGCAGGTTGTTATCGTTTTTTTCCGGGAAAATCATCCTGACGTCGACTCCGCGTTTTCGGGCCTTCACCAGCTCACGCATTAATTCGTCGGAGGTCATATAGGAAACATGGAGAAAGATTCTCCTTTTACTCACTTTGATGGCGGTGATCAGGGCGTCATTGATCTGGGAGTTCGATGCGGTCGTCCTCAGCATGCGGATGGGGATTTCCCCCTTGCGCAGCGTGGTGCGGTATGGCTGGGCCCGCCGGTGAAACGGATACGCCCAATCGCCTAACGGCCCCTGGAGATGCCATGCCTTGTTAAAGCCGTTTTGCATCGCGGTGACGATGGGCCCCTTCACCCTGACCATCATATCGTGCCACTCATATTGGTATTCCCGGCCAATATTCATCCCGCCCAGATAGGCCTCCTTGCCGTCCACAATGATGAGTTTGGTGTGATCGGAAATGAGCCAGGGGTTACGTGAAATCCTCACCTTGACGTTACCATCCTTGCGCAGGTAGGCGATCATTGACGCTGGCGGAGGGTAGGCGGAGGCCATCCTGGTGACGGGTTCTATCCACCAGCTGGCTACCGAGCCCAGGTAATCCATCATCACCCGGCAGCGGATGGTGCTGGATTTCCTTTTCAATAGGTCGGCGTGGGCTGCCGCGACGTCATCATTATCAAATGAAAAAATCTGGGTATCGACGTACTTGGTCGCCGCTCCGACGGACCGGTGCAGCTCGGTGTAAAACGAGCCGTCGATGAAGTAGTCGACTTTTCCAGGGATCGGCTTGGGAAACTTTTCTGCGTCGAGTGCTTGTTCGACGGTGAGTGATGAATCGACCTCTGGCTCGGCCCGGGGCAGGTGCCGCAACCAGTGGTCAGCTGCGATCCGGCTCCGGCTTTTGAGGGTGCAAAGGCCCTTATAGGTGCTGGAGATGGGGTTTTTAACAACGGTGACGGCAGTGCCTGTGATAAGGATCCGCTGGACGGCTTCGGTGGTCATGGCCACCGGGCGGATGCGGTGTCGTGCCTTCCAGCTTCCTGTGCCGAGGATGCCGCATGAGGTTGTTGATAGACACATTATCAGGGATGTGGTCTGCCATTTCATGTCTATGTTTTTAAACGGAATGTGTATTGTTGGAAAGCCTTGGTTTGGTGGAATGGGTAGGAAGCAAGATTCTTTCAACGAGCAGGGATTCCCGCTTTACCTGCTGGGTATCATCGCTAAAGTGGGCAGGTCAGACCTTTCATTCAACCATTCCGGGGTGTTTTCCTTGTTAGGGTTGTTTTTCCGATGATGCCCACGACCACAACCAGCACGAACGGACGCCAAGAACCACGACTCGATACCCTGCAGAGCATTGAGCTTGCCGAGGGTGTGGAGATCCATCTCCGTATGGCTGGCCCCTATGTGCGTGTCCTGGCGTATTTGTTGGATTTGCTGATCCGCGGAGGTATTGTGCTGCTTGGCGCGATTGTGCTTTCAATCGGTGAACTGATCATCGGCGGGAACGTATCGGCGGGGCTCTCGATGCTGATGATGTTTTTTGTGATGTTTTTTTATTACATCGTCTTCGAAGCCGGGAAACGTGGGGCGTCGCCCGGAAAAAGGGTCATGGGCTTGCGGGTGGTCGATACCTCGGGTGCCCCGATTTCATTCGGCCAGGCCTTTTTAAGGAATATGCTGCGTTTCGCGGACGGGATGCCGGTTTTCAGTTATGGCTTCGGCTTGCTGAGCACCTTGCTGACGCAGCGTTTCCAGCGCTTGGGGGATTTGTTAGCCAATACCGTGGTGGTGTATGACCGACTGCCTAACATGCACATGGCGACTCTGCCGCCGGTGATGCATTCGGTAGCACCCGGGGTTCCCCTTTCACGCGAGGAGCAGGCTGCCTTGGCCGGGTTCCAGGAACGCGGCGGTATGTGGTCGGAGGCCCGCCGGATTGAGCTGGCGGACCACGCCAAGGAACTAACAGGAGCCAAAGGGCAGGAGGGGATGACGCGGCTGCTCGGAATGGCGCATTGGCTGGGGGAGAAACACTAGGGGAGACAGGAGGATGCAGGGAAAGGAATTTGAACAGAGAAACGCATCCCGTTGGGGGGAGTATGAGCAGACCGTCAATGCTTTGGAGAAAAATGTCCAGGGCCTGGATGTCTCGCGACTTCCGAAGATGTTCCGAGAGATTTGCACCGACCTCGCCCTGGCCCGGCACCGGATGTATGGCATGCCGATGAATGAGCGTCTCAACGTGCTCGTCATCCGTGGGCACAAGCTGATCCACCGCCGGGCTGGTGGTACCTGGGGGAGGTTGCTGCGTTTTGTCGCGGTTGATTTTCCTGTCGCAGTGCGGGCGGAGTGGAGGCTGCTGATCGTGGCTACGCTGAGCTTCGTCCTGCCACTGGCAGGGGTCGCGCTGGCTGGGTTTTACTGGCCGGATTTTTCCTGGGTCGAGGCGGTGTTAGGGCCTGAGATGATGTCCCAGCTCGATATGATGTATGGCAGCGAGGAGGACCAGATCGCCAACCTGCGAGAAGAATACGGCTCGAACTTCATGATGTTTTGCCACTATATCTGGAACAACATCGGGATTGATTTCCGGATTTTCGCGGGCGGGATACTGGCTTGTCTCGGCAGTCTTTTTTTCCTGGTTTACAACGGGGTGTTTTTTGGCGCGGTGATCGCCTATATCCATGTGGCATGCAGTAAGGAGGCTTTTTATACCTTTGTGGCGGGTCACTCGTCCTTCGAGTTGATTGCCATGGTCATCGCCGGTATGGCCGGACTGCGGATAGGTCTGGGGGTGCTCCATCCCGGCAGAAAAACCATCGGACGGTCGCTGATGGATGCGGGGAAAAAATCGCTCCCCTTGATTTACGGTGCCGCCTTGATGACCTTCGTGGCTGCTGCGATCGAAGGTTTTTGGTCGGCCCGCGCACTTGCGCCGATGGTAAAATACACAACGGGCATCAGCCTGTGGGTGCTGGTCATTCTCTACCTTGCGTTTTCCGGGCGCAGGGTTGGCAAACGGATGGAAAGGAACCACGATGCGGCTTGAGGACGTAACAGCTGAAATCCGCCCGCGCGTGCCCTGGGAGTCGATCGATCTTGGCTGCGCCCTGGCTCGTCGGCATATTGGAGCGCTTTGGAAAAGCTGGTTGGTGACCGTGGTGCCGCTGTGGATTTTGTTAGCCTTGTTATTACGGAATCACCCGGTGTGGTTTATGCTCGTTAGCTGGTGGCTGAAGCCACTTTATGACCGGGTGCCACTCCTGGTGGTCAGCAGGGCATTGTTTGGTGCGGTGCCCAGTGTGCTGGAGGTGTTAAAAGCATGGCCACGGTTGCTGGTGCGCCGACTGTGGTTTGCCCTGGTGGTCGGTCGCTTTTCTCCCGCCCGCGGGTTGAGTATGCCTGTGTCTGAGCTCGAAGGACTCCGTCGTGACGCCTACCGGCAACGGGTGAATCTGCTGGAAAGAAACGGTGGTGAGGGCGCAACGATGGCGACCTTGGCCGGGTTGTTGTTAGAGCAGGTGGCGGCCTTTGGGATGGTGATGTTGGTTTTCATGATGGTGCCCGCTAATGTCAGCGAGCAATGGTGGCGCAGTATCGGGGACTTTTTTGACTACAGTGAGTTTGAGGAAGTTTCGATGAGTATGCTGTGGGTGCTTGCGGTGGTTCGCTTGCTTTCCTTCACCCTGATGGAGCCGTTCTATGTGGCGGCCGGGTTTGCGCTTTATATCAATAGTCGGACCTTGACCGAAGGCTGGGATATCGAGCTTGCCTTCAAAAGGCTTGGGAGCCGATTGGAGAACATGCGCAATGGCGCCGGTGTGATGGTCATGGTTTTGTTAGCCGTGTGTGGGAGCTTATTGGCCAGTGCCCCCACGGCATCGGCCCGTGATGCTGGTGCCAGGACCGGATTGCACGAGGGCTCAGCCCAAAAAGAAATCAAGGAAGTACTCGATAGTGAGGACTTCACCGTCCATTACCGGGTCGAGGATGTGCCTGTGGAGAAATCCAGTGCATCATCGTCCAGTAGTGGGGGCTCGGGGGGCGTCGGCATGCCGGCGGCATTTGGAAATTTGATTTTTATCGTGGTTCTGGCGGCTGTGGTTGCCGGCTTGGTTTATCTGATATACGCCAATCGCCACGTGTTCACTTCAGAGGGATTGGCGGCCCAGAAGGACCGAGGCCCCAAGACCCGTGAGGTGATGGGGATGACGATCACCCCGGAATCACTGCCCGACGACGTGGTGTCCGCAGCCCGCAAAGCCTGGCGCGACGGCCAACATCAGCTGGCACTCAGCTATCTCTATCGGGGATCGATCACCTGGCTGGTGCACCGTGCCGATGTGCCGATTATTGAAAGCGATACCGAAGCGGATTGCCTGCGCCATGTCCAGGCCATGCAGGACGAACGGGTGACACCGTATTTTTCCAACCTGACCAACTCCTGGATCGGGATGGCGTATGGAAAACAAAAACCGGACGATCACGCCATGGAGCATCTCTGTGACAGCTGGCCGTTTCATGGCATGGAGAGGAGGGCCCGATGAGTATGATGCCCACACTCCACAGGCTGCTAGGCGGCTTGCTGATCGGGCTGTTTCTGGTCTCATCCGTTTCCTGTCAGAAAACAGTCAAGAAACGCCGCACCATAGGCTATAAGGGGGAAGCGAGGGGCAATGCCTTTCTGGCCGCCCAACGGATGCTGCAGAACCTGGGCAAGGAGGTTGTTTCCCAGCGTAGCATCGGCGATCTCAACTACGGGACATCCACGCTCTTTCTCTCACCATCATCGCTTAATACCGAGGGGCGGATGAAGCGTATTCTTCGATGGGTTGACAATGGGGGGCACCTGGTGGTCATGCTGGCCTCGGGTGAGAAACGGGGGAATGATTTCAGTCGATACCACGATGTCTCGAGTAGTTCCCTGGAAGACGGCACACCAGGTTTGGACTACTTACTCGAGGAATTGCATGTGGAGTTGGTTGACTGGGATCACCGGCCGACTGCAGGGAGTGGCGCTAAGCTCGATCGCGATGATTGGGAGGCGATGGCGGAGGAGGACCGGGCTTTGTTAGGGGCTGAGAAAGTAGATTATTCCCTGGGGGGGAGAAAAATGACGATTCATCACTGGTCGGACAAGGGGCTGGAGTATGATGCACGATTTAACAGTGAGTATGGCACGGGATCTAACATGAAGACCGATAAACATCGCTATCTGAGTATGTTTTACGGGCGGGGTAGGGTCAGTTTATTGACCGATGCCAGTCCGCTGCGCAATCGGTACATTGGCTACGGCGATCACGCCCGTTTTGTCTCGGAGCTCGTCAATCTGTCGCGTGAGGGAACGATTGTTTTTACAGACGGAGGCGGAGACAATTTCTTTACCATGGTGTGGCGGTATTTCTGGATGGCGGTGATTGGGTTGGCGGCCGTGATCACTTTCTGGTTATGGAAAAACCTACCACGCTTTGGCCCGCCCCAAGATCTGCCTAAGAGTGAAGTAAGGGAGTTTTCCGGTCAGGTGCGGGGAATCGGGCGCTTTCTCTGGCGTCATAAACGAGACGACACCATGCTGGCCTCCCTGCGCGGGACAGTGAGCCGCCGACTCTCCCTGGGTGCCGATGGCAATCACGAGGGGGTCTTTGAACAACTTGCCGAGCGCACGGGTCTGCCTGTCGAATCAATTATCGAAGCCATGACCAGAAACCAGGTCCGAGAACCCGGTGTGATGGTGCGTGTGGTCAAGAACCTGCAGCATATTTTGAAAACAATTAACTAACAAAAAATAGAATAATGAACGAATACCAACACCCCTATGACGCTGCGAGCGAGCAGGCTGAGGATACCCAGGCCGAGGTGGCACCTCAGGGAGGGCATGCCGCGGCACTCTGTCAACAAATCTACTCCGAGCTGCGCAAAGTGTTTTTTGGCCAGGACCAGGTCGTTAGCCAGGTCCTTGCCGCCCTGCTGGCCGGTGGGCATGTGCTGCTCGAAGGCAAACCCGGCCTGGGTAAAACCCACCTGGTGATCGCGTTGGCAAACACCTTTGGCGGACAGTTTGGTCGGATCCAGTTTACTCCCGACCTGATGCCCTCGGATGTCACGGGGTTCACCTTGTTTGACATGAAAAGCCAGACTTTCCAGATGCGCCGCGGACCGGTCTTTACCAACCTTCTGCTCGCCGACGAAATCAACCGGGCACCGGCAAAAACCCAGGCGGCGTTGTTAGAAGTAATGCAGGAACAGCAGGTGACGATCGATGGTGAAAGCATCAAGCTAGAGCCTCCGTTTATGACACTGGCAACACAGAACCCCATCGAACAGGAGGGCACCTATCCTCTTCCCGAAGCCCAGCTCGACCGGTTTATCATGAAGGTGGTGATCGATTATCCGGACCAGACCAGCGAAGAACAGGTGGTCGGGCAGGTGACAACCCGCGCGTCGGCCAAGGGGCTTGATGCACGGGCCGTGGCACAGGTTTGTGCGCAGCAGGAGATCCTGCAAGCGCAGCAGGAGTGTGCCGCCATCCGTGCCGTGCCGGAAGTGGTGCGCTATGCCGTCAATATCTGCCGTGCCACCCGCGAGGCCCAGGGGATCAGCCTCGGTGCTGGAACCCGTGGTGCGATCAGCCTGATTCAGGTGGGTAAGGCATACGCCCTGATGAATGGTCGTGATTTTGTCACTCCGGATGATGTCAAATCCGCCGCGCTCCCCGTCCTCCGCCACCGCGTCCAGCTCGCCCCGGAACTCGCTATCAGCGGGCAGAATATCGATGACGCCGTAGCTGCTATCGTCCATTCCGTCGAAGCACCGAGAATTTAACAACTGGCAATTATCCGGCCATGCAGCCAACCTCTAACATCGTCCTGATCGCCGGGTGCTGGACCGTGCTCGGTTTTGGAGCCAGTTTGATTCCTTCCATGGAAACCTACTGGCTCTGGGGCGGGGCGGTTGCCATGGTGTTCATCTTTGTCGACTTTATCGCCGGGGCGATGCTGAAGGCACCCAGCGTGGAGCGTCATTTGCCAGGGCGGTTTGCTATTGGGATTGAACAACTGGTGCCTATCACGCTGCGCAATCAGGCGACGACTTCAGTGCGTGTCCTTTGCTACGATGGGATTCCAGGTGATGCTGTTAGCAAAGAGATGCCGTGGCGGGGAAGGATCAGGTCGAGGGGATTTACCAAGGTCGAATACCCCGTCACTATTTCCGAGCGTGGCTTAAAGGAGTTTGCCCCGGCACACTTGCGGGTTTTTTCCCCCCTTGGTTTGTGGTCAAAAAAATGCCGTGGTGGAGAAGCGCAAACCACACGTGTGTATCCGAACTATGAGCCTGTGCTGCGTTATGCCCTGTTGGCGATGGATAACCGCGCCGACCAGATGGGGATTGTCAAAAAAAACCGCAAGGGGATCAGTCGGGAGTTTCACCAGCTGCGCGATTACCAGCTCGGTGATATGCTTTCGCAGGTTGACTGGAAAGCCACCTCGAAACGCCTTTCCCTGGTAAGCCGTGAATATCAGGAGCAGCGCGACCAGACGGTGATCCTGGCGGTGGATTGCGGGAGGCGGATGCGTGCTTTGGATGGCGGTGTGCCCCAGTTTGACCACTGTCTCAATGCGATGCTGTTACTCGCCTACACGGCGCTTCGTCAGGGCGATCATGTGGGCATTCTAGGCGTCGGCGGATCTGACCGATGGCTGGCTCCGGTGAAAGGTGTCCAGTCGATGACCACCATTCTCAATCACCTTTACGATTATGAAACCACGGCGTCACCCAGTGATTTCACCGAGGCGGCCCAACGCCTGATGACCCGACAGCAACGTCGGGCACTCGTCGTGCTGCTCAGTAACGTCCGCGGTGAGGACGGCCACCAGTTGATCGAGCCACTGCGCATGATCCGCAGGCGCCACGTCACCATTCTGGCCAACCTGCGCGAGCAATCGGTGGTGCAGCGGATGGCGTCACCCGCACGGACACTCGATGAGGCACTCGAAGTGGGGGCGACATCGATCTATCTCGAGGAAAGAGACCGCATACTCGGCGAGCTGCGGGCGCACGGCGTGTATACCGTGGATACACTGGCGAAGGAATTACCGGTGGCAATGGCGAATGCCTATCTGAGTGCGCGGGAGATGGTTTGATTGGTTGGAAGTATTCAGGTTGAAGACGGGTGACGGGTGACGGGTAACGTTACGCCCCGACGGGGCAACTCTAACGTAGCCCAGGGCAACGCCCTGGGTGTCAAGGTCCAGCAGTATTTATGAGCCGTGAAAGGGAGGCCAAAGCGTTGAGCCAGCCCAGGGGCTGCATCAGGATACGGCGGGATGATAGCTGAACATGGGTCACTCTGGTCAGCGGTGACAAAAATGGTTTCCTTGCGTGACTTTTCGTACCGTGGAATCAAGAATACCTGAGCCGATGAATACTTTTTACAACGCATTCGACACCGAGCGGCTTTCCAACTGGGAGCCGGGTGATGATTTCCGGACACCGTTTCAAGTCGACCGCGACCGGGTGCTGCACACCCCGGCTTTCCGTAGGTTGCAGAGCAAGACGCAGGTGTTCTGGAGTGGTGAGTACGATTTTTACCGGACGCGTCTCACGCATTCGCTGGAGGTGGCGCAGATTGGCCGGTCGATCTGTCACTGGCTGAAGCAAAGCTCGGACTTGCTCCATGATGATCATTTTATCGATCCTGAACTCGTTGAAGTGGTTTGTTTGTCGCACGACCTCGGGCACCCCCCATTCGGTCATGCGGGTGAGCGGAGTCTCAATTTCCTGATGAAGGATTACGGCGGATTCGAGGGCAACGCACAGACACTCCGCCTGCTGACCGAGCGGATTTTTTCGGTCAAACGGGCCGGTATGGACCCGACGCGGGCATTTCTGGATGGTATCCTGAAATACAAAACCCTCTGGACGGAACTCCGTAATGACAGCGAGGCTCCTGAGAATCATTTTATCTATGACCAGCAAGTGAAGTACCTCGACTGGGCGATGGGCGGCAATGATTTCCCTCTTGAAATGACACCGGGCAAGGCGCGGGACAGCTTTAAATCCATCGAGTGCCAGGTGATGGACTGGGCCGACGATACTGCGTATTCGCTGAATGATCTTGCCGACAGCGTGAGGGCCGGGTTTTTATCCATTGCCCGCATCGAACGCTGGGCGGAAAAAACCGGGGAGTCTTTGGGTGATGGCACACCTCTCGGCGATCTCATCAAAGCCATTCGCGGCAACCGGGTCGAGCCCTTCGCTGGGAAACGCATCGGCAAATACATCCAGGCCGCCAGTTTACTTGAGGACACCAACCCGATGAGTGGGCTGACCAACCGGTACAAGTACATCGTCGAGGTTGATGATGCAATCCGCAACGAGTCCGAGGTCTTCAAACGCCTCGCATTCGAATGCGTCTTTTTGTCGCCCGAACTCAAACAGCTCGAACACAAGGGGAACTATATGTTAGAGCGCCTCTGGAAGGTGTTGAAGAAACGCTACATCGATGGTGAGACAATTTCCGGCCAGGACTTTCAGTTGCTACCCGAGGAGGATGCCCAGGAAATTGAAGCAGAAACCGATATCAATGCCCGTGCCCGACTCGTCTGCGACTTCCTTGCAGGTATGACCGATGGTTACGCCGCCCGCCTTTATAAACGCCTCTTCATCCCGGATTTCGGGTCGATCGGGGATTTGGTGAGTTAACCGGGAAATAAGATGAAACACCTATTCCTGCTCGGAACCCTCGGCCTTGTTTCCTGCGCCAGCGACATCAAGGATTGGGAGATGTCCGATCCCAACGATTCGGCGATGATGGCCAACGATATCTCGAATCCTCGGTTGTATCGTTCGGACGCCATCGGTCTGGAGCGACAAAGCCTGAGCGACAGGGAAATGCGTGGATTGACCCACAAAAAAGACAGCAGCGTCAAAATCAGCGGCGAGCTGAGCGTGGGGGTGGGGAAGCGGTTTTAGCCCGGCTCAACGGGTCGCTTTTAAAATATCCCTCACCAGGGGGGGGCCGTGATAGATGAAGCCAGTGTAGAGCTGCACCAGTCTGGCTCCGGCCTCGAGTTTCTCCTTGGCATCCTCAGCCGTCATGATGCCACCGACCCCGATGATGGGTACCTTGTCGCCGAGGTGGCTGTAAAAGGCTGAGATGACTTCGGTGGAACGTGATGTGAGCGGGGCACCGGAAAGTCCTCCAGGCTGGGTGGCAAAGTCGCAACCTTCGACCTCGCTGCGGGAAATGGTGGTATTGGTCGCAACCAGGCAGTCCAGCCCGCCGTCGAGAAAGACTCTGGAAAGGTCCGCGATGTGCTGCGGTTCGAGATCGGGGGCGACTTTCAGAGCGATGGGAACGCGCCGACCACTCGAGGTGGTCAGTTTTTCCTGTTCGATTTTCAGCGCGTCGATGAGTTTGGCTGTTTCGTCAGCCGCCTGGAGGTCGCGTAGGCCGGGGGTGTTGGGGGAGGAGAGGTTGACGGTGATGTAGTCGGCGACATCCCAGGCGCCACGGAGGCAGGTCAGGTAATCGTCGGTGGCTTGATCGTTGGGGGTCACCTTGTTTTTTCCAATATTGAATCCCACGATGCCGCCGTTTTTCCGGAAAGCGGATGAGGCTCCGACGTTGGTGGCACCGACTTCGATGCCGGAGTTGTTAAAGCCCATGCGGTTGATGATGGCCTGCTCCGGAATGATGCGGAACAGGCGCGGCTGCGGGTTGCCCGGTTGGGCGCGTGGAGTGATGGTGCCGATTTCAATATGGCCGAACCCGAGCCGCCCAAAGGCATCAATGCAACTGCCCTCCTTGTCGAGTCCGGCGGCAAGTCCCACACAGTTGGGAAAGGTGAGCCCCATACACTCGATCGGTTTCGTTTTGGGGGCTTTGGGGGTCACCAGCCCGAGGATGTGCAGTCGTTCCAGCCAGCGGAGGGCGTCGAGAGAGACATCGTGGGCGGTTTCCGCATCGAGACGGAAGAGGAGGTTGCGGGCGAAGCGGTATTGTTGGCTGGTCACGGTAAATGGGGTCTAATAAGCTGGTCAATATAGAGTCTTGCGCGGCTCACCCTTGCCTTTGTCGTGGTCCTCGTGCATCAGCTCGAAGTCACCCTCCTCGCAGCAGCGCACAAAGCCCTCGGCATAGCTTTTGAGCTTGTCCCAGGACTGTCGGATGTCCGATGCCTCGTCCGATGTGATCGAATTGTCGAGTGCGGCTTGGGAGATACGGGTCAGCAAACTGGAAAACTGGCCAACGATTTCGTTGGTGGCAGGCAGCACGTCATACCCCTGTTCGGCCTTCCTGGTGGGATTACTCACAAAGTAGCCGTTACACTGCTCGCAGAGCCATTCAATGATCGGCTGGTGCTGGGTGTGATCGTAGATTTCGACGATACGGTCGAGGGGATTCCTGCTCCCCGAACCACTCACGGACTGCTCCTGCGCCCATTTGTAAACGAGTGAGAGGGAAACGCCGAGTTCAGACGCGATGGCTTTGGGGCTGCTATTCTCAAATGCAGCTTTGAGCACCTCATGGGATTTCATGGCGCGTAGGCTAGGTGGATTTTCCACGACTGGCAAGTCTATGCGCTTGCTTATTGGTCGATCAGTCCGGCCCGCCACGCCAAGGTCAGGAAAAAATCGCTGGCGAGGCGGGGCAGGGGGTGTTTACCAAACCTGCGGGCATCCGTGACAACCGGTTCTGGTAAAACGGTCCAACGACCATGTGGTTTGGCCCGGATGGCAAGGTCGAGGTCTTCGAATCGCCGCAGATCCCGATAACCACCGAGACGCCGAAACAACGCATGGTTGATAAAGATCGCCTGGTCACCGTATGCCCAGAATAGCTTGCGCGCCCGCCAGCCGGCCCAACGGGAGGTGACGGCGAGCAGCCGGCTGCTGGTATCGAATTTCCTCTCGAAGCACCCCATCAGGCACCCGTCCTGAATCGACCGGATGAGCTCGTGGTATGCATTTGGGGGGAGTATGGTGTCGGCATGCAGAAAAAGAAGCACGTCCCCACGCGCACAGCGGGCTGCGGCATTCATCTGCCTGGCACGGCCACGGTCCGCGTGGAGGATCACGATGGGAAATTGTTGGGCAATGGCCAGCGTATCATCGATGCTGCCGCCGTCGCTGAGGATCACTTCGACCATATCCTGATAGGGGAGGGACGAAAGGCATGTGTGCAGATTTTCTGATTCATTCAGCGCTGGAATGATGATGCTGATGACGGGCCGGTCTGTGATTGTCATTTTTTTAACAATAATCGAATGATTCCATTGCTTGAGCGTCTGAATAAGCGTATGTTGGCCGTGCCTTCCCGAGGCATCGTGGCAAAAGCATACAATTGATGCTGGTTTACGCTAACAATGATTTTTATTTTTGGCCACACCAACTCGTCCCAAGATCCATTCCCGTGCCATCCAAACCCGCAGAAGCCTATAAAGCCATGCTCTTGCTCGCCTCGGCGGTGCTCGTGCTCAGTGGCTTGTATTTTGCCAGGGACTTTTTTATACCCGTCTCACTCGCGTTTTTCATCGCGGCGGTAAGTTTTCCCATTACCAACTGGCTTCGTGAACACAGGGTGCCCCGGTTTATCTCCGTCCTCATCACCGTGCTGGTGGTTTTTGCCTTCCTCTCCGGCGTGATGGTGATTGGTTTTTTACTGATCAACGATTTGGCTGAAGGTGACCGACTCGAACAGTATGGAAAAAAAATGTACCACGTGGCACTGAACGGTGGAGCCCAGCTTGAGGAATGGCAGTTTGAAGGTGCGCAGGAGGAAATTAAGAAATTCCTGACCGCGGAAAAAATCGGTGACTTTTTCAAGGAGAATATCACCTCGTTGTTAGGTGGGGTGCTGGAAACCCTGAAAAGCTCCTTCATCGTGCTCATCCTCCTTGTGTTCATGCTCAGTGAGGCACGGATGTTTGCGCGCCGGTTCGAGGCCATCGTCGATGCCCAGGGGCCAAACCTTCAGCGTATGCTGAGTGCCACCCGCGACATCCAGAAATACCTCGGTATCAAAACCATGGTCAGTATCGCTACCGGCGGCTTGGCTGGCTTGCTCTGCTGGGCTGCCGAGGTCGATTTCCCCCTTCTGTGGGGCATCCTCGCATTCGCGCTCAACTACATCCCGGCTATCGGCTCGATCATAGCCGGCATCCCCCCCGTGATCCTTGCCTTGCTGATCCACGATGTGAAACACGCCATCGCTGTCGCCTGTGGATACCTGGTCATTAACGGGTTTTTAGGAAATTTCATGGAGCCGGCACTTCTGGGGCGCCGTTTCGGTTTGTCCACCGTGGTGGTCGTTATCTCCGTCCTGTTCTGGGGGTTTCTCTGGGGGCCGGTCGGGATGTTGTTAGCCGTGCCGCTGACCATGCTTGTCAAGGTGGCCCTCGATAACAGTTATGAGCTTCGTTGGCTGGGTGTGGCGATCAGTCAGGGGAAAAACCAGAACCCGGACCTCGAGCGGCAGATTATCAAGGAATCGACCAAGGCTCAGAAAAAAAAGGAAAAGGCTGAAACCCTTGCAGAGTCCGGGGACCAAAGCAATGTCGCAGACGCGGTCCCGGCTGCCGGCGAGGGCTCTTGATGGCGAGGACGGGACTTGAGTGGGAATGTCCCAAGGACGGCCTGCCACCTAGGCATGTTTGGCCCGCATCCCGCCCAAGAGCCTGTCCAGGTGTGGCGCACAGCGGTGGGCGAATCCCTCCACATCGACGGCACTGCCGCACTCGCTCTCAAGGCAGGTCATGGTGACTCCATCAATGCCACAGGGGGTGATCGATTGGAATCCCAGCAAGCTGGCACGTGTCAAGTTGATGGCAAAGCCGTGCATGGTGATCCATTTTCTAACACCCACGCCGATGGATGCAAGTTTCCGGTCGTCGACCCATACGCCGGTCAGCCCGTCACGCCTATCTGCCCTGACGCCATATTCGCCACAGGTAATGATCAGAGCATCTTCCAGCAATCTGATGTAGGCGTGGAGGTCTTTGCCCAGTGGCCGTAGGTCCACGATGGGATAGCCGGTCAGTTGCCCGGGGCCATGATAAGTGGCCTGGCCACCGCGATTGATTTCAACCACAGGGTGGGGGAGCAATGTGGCGTTCGCTCCCAGTGATGTCTGGTCACGGGTCCGGCCAATGGTATAAACCGGGCGATGCTCCATGGAGAGCAGCTGGTTCCCCGATTTCCCTTCAAGAACAAGATCCACCCGTTCGAGCTGGATTTCCAGGGCTCGCTGGTAATCCACATCCGGGCCGATCCATTGGTGCTTCAACTGCATGCGTATTGCCTTAGTGGCTGCCAGTCCCGGAAACAAGCCTTGAATCCGTCCTCGCATGCTCTTTGAGGTCTGTGGGCAGGCTTTTTGCTTAGGCTTTCTTAAATATGACAACCGCAATATGTAGTATAAACTTGTGGGGAATACACCATATATACGATTTTCCGCCTAATTGTCTTGGAGTAGTGCCGTTCAGCATTATAGTGTCGGGAACCGGCTGGCGGAACCTGATCTTCCTCGGCTCGAACCGTTCCACGTCATCCCCCCCACGTCACCCTCCCACGTCGTCTGCCCTTACTGAAATCTCCCGCACCCAATACACATACTATGTATCTCAAGTCACTCGATCTACACGGATTCAAATCCTTCGCCGATAAAACCAAGTTCGAATTCCACCCGAAAGGTGTGACCGGAATTGTCGGGCCGAACGGTTGTGGCAAGTCAAATGTCGTTGATGCCATCCGTTGGGTGCTTGGTGAGACGTCCGCCAAGGCTTTGCGTGGCGGTGAAATGGCTGACGTCATCTTTAACGGCACGGATAAAAGTGGAACCAGCAAAGCACGCGCAGCCCTGAGTATGGCCGAGGTGACGATGACGCTGGCCGACTGCGAAAAAACGTTGAAGGTCGATTTCAACGAGGTCGCCATTACCCGCCGGGTCTACCGGGATGGCAAGTCAGAGTACCGTATCAATGGCAGCCTTTGTCGCCTCCGCGATATTCACGAACTCTTCATGGATACGGGTATTGGCAGGACCTCCTACTCCATCATGGAGCAAGGGAAAATCGACATGCTTCTCAGCTCCAAGCCGGAAGACCGTCGGACGGTTTTCGAGGAAGCCGCCGGTATCACCAAGTTCAAAAAGGAAAAGCGTGAGGCCTTACGCAAGCTCGAGTACACCGAGGCCAACTTGCTCCGTGTATCCGATGTCCTCGCCGAACAGGAACGCCGCATGAATTCCCTCAAGCGCCAGGTCGCCAAGGCCCGCCGCTATCAGGAACTCGCCACTGACGTGCGCATACTGGACACCCACCTCAGCCATCGCAAATACACCGAATACACAGCTGAACTCAGTGAGCTTGAAAACTCGATCCATTCACTTGAGGTCCGCGAGACCGAGCTGGAAGTAGGACTTCCCGAAAAAGAACAGGCTGTCGTCAAGGCCCGCGATGCCGCCCAGAGCCTTGAAGCGGAACTCTCCGAAATCCGCCAGCAACTCAACCACCACACCAATGCGGCGAGCGCTGCCGAGAGCCGGATCGCCTTCAACAAGGAACGCCAGGCTGAACTCGAGGCCCGGGTCAGCCAGAACCAAAGCGACATCCTCGAAGCCCAACAGAAACTCGAGCAGCAGCAACTTGACTTTATCGAAGCCGAGCAGACGCTGAACGATCTCACTGGCCGGATCGAGTCGCAGCAGGCCCTGTTAGCTGAACATGAGTCCCGCGCCGCTGCCCAACGAAACGAGCGTGAGGAAAAGGAAAACATTCTCCGCAGCCTGCGTGCTGAATCAAATACCACCCAGTCGGTCATCGCCGCCAGCCAGGCGAAAATTGAAAGCGCGTTGACGCAGATGGAGAACAGCCTCGAGCGCTCACGCAAACTTGCCGAGGAGGAGGAACGACTTCAGGGTGAGCACGAAGAGGCGGTGATGGAGCAGGAGGGTATTGCCTCCGAGCTGGAGACCCGCCGTAGCAAGCTGGCTGCTCTTGAGGAGGAGAAGGAAACGACCGAACGTACCTTCCAGCACACACGGGGTGACCTTGATGCCGCTCGGGATCTTGCTTCTGCGAGTCATAAGGATCTCGCCAAGGTTTCCTCACGCCTCGATGTACTCCGACAGCTCGTCGACAGCGGGGAAGGATTTGAAAAAGGAACCCAGGCCGTGCTCAAGGGGCTCGATGAACCTGGGTTTTTTAAGAACGGTGTGCGCGGCGTGTTAGCTGGCCTCATTGAGGTGGAACATGCCTACACGGTAGCCGTGGAGGCGGCACTCGGCTCGCATTTGCAAGCCGTCCTGGTTACCGACTCCAGTTACGCGCAGGCGATTATTGATCGTCTTACCGAAAAGAAACTCGGCGAAGCCGCCCTCATTCCGGAAGACTTTGTCTCGCCAACCTCCGCCGGCCAGATGATGACCGTGCCGGATGGCGCCGAGACCTGGGCGATGGACCGTGTGAAATCGGACCCCAAAGTCGCCGCCGTGGTCGAGAGCCTGCTATCCAAGGTGCTCATCGTCAGCGATCTTTCCACCGCGATGAGTATGCGCCCGGAACTGCCCGGCGTGACCCTGGTCACCTTGCGAGGTGAGGTTTTCAGCCCCGAAGGACTGATCACCGGGGGGGTTAGCACAGGCGACCAAAGTTCGGTGCTGGAACGCCAGAACGAGGTGCGTTCCCTGGAAATCGAAGTGGCGGAGCTCGAAACAGCCGACGAAGAAGCCCGCGCCCACCTCGCCGAACTCGAAACCCTGGTGAGGGAGCAGCGTGAAGCATCCGAGCTTGCCCGGGAAAGGCTGCAGAAAGCCCGTGTCGAGGAGTCAACACTCCAGGGCCAGCTCACCCTCGCCAGCCGTGAGGTGGAATCACTCGAAAGCAAAATCTCCGCTGTCCAGTGGGAGCGCAACGATATCAAGGAGCGTGATTCCAATGCTGTCATGGGACGCGAGGAACTCGAAAGCGATCTCTCCATGGCCCGCGCACGCCTAGAGCAGATAGAAGCTGACCAGGTGAAGCTGGCGGGTGAACTCGAGGAAGCGAGCCGCCGTGAAAACGAAGCCGTATCCCAACTGCAGGAGTTCCGCACCAGGCTTGCCGTTGAGCGTCAGGCATTGGAAGCCGCCGAACGCCAACGCTCACCGATGGAGGCACGTCTCGAGGAGTTGCGCCAGATAAGCAATCGTCGTGATGAGGAAATCGCGGCCTTTACCGAGCGTATGGAGGCAGCAACTGCCGAAAACTCTGAGCTGGCCAAGACCATCGAGATGAACAGGGCCGAGGCCCGCGACCTGGAAGAGCTTCTCGAGTCAACCTCAGCCAGCCGGGGTGAACTCCACCGGGCGATCGAGGTCAGCGAAAAAGAACTGTCCGACCTTCGTCACGAGTGTTCCAAGATCTCTGATCAAAAAGGCCGTGAGGAAATCGCAGCCACCAAGATTGGTCTCCGATTGGAAAATCTCAACGAAAGCGTGATGGAGCGTCACCAGATCGAACTCAAGCATTTCCGCCCGGACGCCCACGCATTGCTGACCTGCCTCCAGGAGCGTGCCAAGCAATATGACCGACAAGAACAGCGTCGCGCCGAGAGGGAAGGCGAGGAATACTCGCCAACTGAGGTGACCGATTTGGCTGCGATCGAGGTGACCGATGATGAGGTCATCGAGTTTCCCGGCGACTCCGGGCCGGACTGGGAACTCATCGAAAGCATAGTGGTCGATCTCAAGCGCAAAGTCGACTCCATGGGGCCTGTCAACGTGGACGCGATCGAGGAATTCGACGAACTTGAGGAGCATAATACCAATCTCCGCAACCAACACGATGACCTGGTCAACTCCAAAACCGAGTTGATCAACGTCATCGAGAAGATCAACGTCGAGACCAAAAAACGTTTCACCGAAACCTTCAATCAGGTGGCCGAGAACTTCAAAGGCATGTTCAAGGTGCTCTTTGGTGACAAAGCCATCGCCAACCTGGTGCTCGTCGATGAACACGATCCACTGGAAAGCGGGATCGATATCATCGCCAAACCTCCGGGCAAAAAACTCCAGTCGATCAGCCTGCTCTCCGGTGGTGAGCGCTCGATGACGGCTGTGGCACTGCTGTTCTCCATCTACCAGATCAAGCCGAGCCCGTTCTGTGTGCTTGACGAGCTGGACGCGCCGCTTGACGAGGCCAACATCGGTCGATTCCTCAAGGTTCTCGACAGGTTTATCGATAACTCCCAGTTCATCATTGTGACCCACAGCAAACGGACGATGGCACGGGCCGACGTCATGTATGGTGTCACCATGGAGGACTTCGGTGTTTCCAAGCCTGTCGGAATGCGCCTCACTACAGAGGCGGAGGCCGACAAGGCGCACAAGGGGGAAGCAAGGACCGCTGCCCAGAAGGCCGCCCTGGAGCTCGACGCTTAGCAAGGTGCCAACAGGTGCCGGCAATCGGCCGATTTTCAAACAAGGGCGGCGTCCACGGACGCTATTCTTCCGATGAAACAATTTACGATGCCCTCCCTTCTCGCAGGTCTGGCAGCCTGTGCACTACTCTCTCCCCAGGTATCTGCTGACGAGGCTCCCGCCGGGCCCAAGGCTGGTGAAAAACCGGGAAATGGTCTGCTGGACGACAAGGATGGCCAGCTATCCAAGCTTGCGGAGGCATTTCTGGGGAAAAACGGGGGCAACCGCTTGTTTTATTTTCCCACCAAGGACCAACCCTTCACACCGAGGAAATACGGGGCGAAGTATGAGGACGTCACATTCAAGTCAGCCGATGGCACAGAGCTACACGGATGGTTTCTGCCGAGTAATCTTGGTGCCGGCAAGGCGAAGGGCACCGTTGTGTTTTCCCATGGTAACGCCGGCTCGGTGGCCCATCACTACGGCTTTATCAGCTGGTTGATGCCTGCTGGCTACAATGTGCTGCTCTACGATTACCGCGCCTTTGGCCAGTCCAAGGGGGAGCTTTCCCGCAAGGGACTCGTCGAGGATGTGACGGCGGCATTCCAGTACGTGGCATCGCGAAAGGACGTCGATGCCGGCAAACTGGTTTCATTTTCCCATAGCCTTGGCGGCGCCAAATCAGTGGTGGCCCTGGCAATGAAACCCATCAAGGGACTGCGCGCGGTGATTACCGACGGGGCCTTTGCCTCCTACAAGGAAATGGCGAGGCAAAAAGCCGGTCAGGTAGGTGCCAACCTGACGACAGACGAGCTATCCACCATCGACTACATCGACAAGTTACCATCGGTCCCCTTGTTGATCATACACGGGACGGCTGACACCATGGTTCCCGTCGGGCAGGGGGAGAAGCTCTTCGAGAAAGCCAGGGAGCCCAAAACCTTTTTCAAAGTCGAAAACGGCACCCATGTCGATTCACTGGACCGGAATCACGGTGAGTATCGCAAGAAAATGCTCGCTTGGCTCGATAAGGTGTTAGGGTGAGGTTGGCAGTTCTTCGATCATTAATCTCCAGAAATATCTCGGGCCGTCGCCTATTCCGTCATCCACTACGGTAATGGTTTTGTTGATCTCATCGTAGGTGGCTGTGACATTACCACTGGGGTGGAGTTGTTCGATACCGGTTGACGGAGTGAAGCGATAGCGAGCGCCAAAGGCGTCGAGCGTTGTGTTTCGTTGTAGGATGTATTTGATATCAGGAGCATCGGGCTCATAGGCGAAGGTGATGTGCATTTCATAACCTCCGCCCGCTTTGGCTACGCGGGTAAGATGGAGTATGGCGGCGTCTTCTGTCACTGCGGGATGCCTCCCTGTGGCGTACTCGACGCCGTTTCGATTGGTATCAAATTCTGAGTCACCCGCAAAATCGGCATCCAAGCCTGAGGCGATTTTTTCTTCCACCCAGGTTGAGTATCCTACGATGTGGCCATTTTCGTAGGCCCCGAGATCGGGAGCTGTTCCAATCATCCTGCTAAAACCACGTTGATCATTTTGCAAGGCCGGGAATATGACGGAGCCCGCATCAATAGCTGGGGAACCGGGCAGTAACGGGATCGAGTTGGTAAAACCTCCGTGGTTGGAGTGGGATCCCAGCATCGGATCAAGAGGTGTGGCCATGGTGCCAACAAGCGCGCCCGCAGGGAAAATTGAGGCGACTGAGGAATTATCCCCGATGAGGTTGGGTCCAGACACAACAATGGGATTGCTGCCTCCGCCAGAAGGATCGTAGTTGATATCTGCGTTGATAGGGGAAAGGTTGGTTGCAATAATGCAGTGATTGAGGAGGAGTTTCCCGTCGGTTCCCGCGGACTTGAGATTAATCCCTCCGCCCAAATCACTGACGTTACCCGTGATTGTCAAGTGGCTGAGTTCAATGCTGCCAATGATATTTCCCAGTTCAATGGCTCCTCCCAAAGCCGATTGGTTGCCTTTGAACGTCGAATTCGTGATCGATGAATAGGAGAGTGCTGGTCCTAGTAGGTGAGAAAGGTAGATGGCTCCTCCTTTTCCTGCTGAACTGCCTAGAGCTGAGTTGTTTGAAAAGTTGCAGCGTGAGACATGAAGTGTGGAGACTGCCGATCGGATGGCTCCTCCAAGAGGCCCTCCTGTGGAGACTGTAGAGTTTCCAACAAATGAGCTTTGGTCAATGACGACATCCGAAGTCAGCGCAAAGACGGCGGCACCTCCGCCACTGGATACGGTATTGAGGGTGTTATCCGTAAAATCGCAATATCGGATACTCGCCTTGCTCAGCTCCAGATCGAGACATCCTGACAGATTGGCAGTAAATGCGCAGTTAGAAAGGCTGAGTGATGATCCTGATTCAGAAGTGATGGCACGAGCCCCTGCCTTGGTGATTGTCAGCGAATTTATGGAAAGATTGGCTGATGATGAGCAATTGAATATGCCATAGGTGCTGTCGCCATCGATAGTGATGCCATTACTCAAGCCGGAGGCATCAATGAGAACCGTTTGTGCTGACACGGGTATGGCGCCATTGGTAATGGTAAGGGTGTTTCCATCGAGGACTTGTGCAAAACTAATGAGGGAGCCTGGTGACGTTGCAGCCTGAATACATTCACGTAACGAATTGCCAACGCCCAGTCCGAGTCCTCCATCGTTTTCATCGATAGCTGTGGTGACTAGTAGTGTGGTGCTTACTTCGACGGCTCCTGTGTCGAGCGATGCTCCAACCACTCGCGGGTAGCCACGCTGATCCGTGCTTAGGCTTGTTGATCCCCCTGCGTTGTAGGCCGGGCTATTCGTCAGAGGATGCATGGTCATCGTGGGGCCTCCATAATATCCAAGCGGGGAGAGGCCAGGTTCGATTCGAGCTATGATTGTACCCACGATATCACCGTTGACATTAGGATTTCCTGCTGGAAAGGGGGTATCACACTGATCATTGGATCCAACAATACTCACGCCACTTCGGGTGAGGGTGCCACTCTGAAAATAGATGTCTTTTCCATAGCTGGCACCATTGGCTGCTACGATGGAGTTGACGAGGCTGAGGGTGGAGTTGTTGTTGTGAACACCGCCTCCGTTTTGACTCGTGTTTTCTGCAATGGTACAGCTCTCGATAGTTACTATCGCGCTATTGTTAAGATCGATAGCGCCTCCTTCTGCAGTTGATATGTTATTGGCGAATGTCGACTTAATCAGATCTACAGTCGCGCTAGTGATGTAGATTCCTCCTCCATTACTAGAGCCAACATTGGAAGAGACCGTGCTACCTGATAGTGTCAAGGTGCCCGATGTCAGATCGATCCCCCCGCCTGATGCAGCGTTGTTTCCACTTATGGTGGAATCGATGATCGTCATTGTTCCTGTGCTCGTGCTATGAATACCGCCACCGCGCATAGGTGTGCTATTGTTTTGAACAGTTGTGCCGATGAGGGTCAGTGATGTAGTGTTCCCTCCGCTCATGGAAATTCCACCACCAGCCAGGTCGGCACCAACATCAGTCGTTGTGGAATTCTGTTCGATCGTTGAATTGATGATGATGAGGGCTGAAGAATCGCAGTAAATACCACCTCCCAAACCTGTGATGCCACCGGTTCCGTGAGCCTTGTTGGCCACGATCCTGCATTGGTTCATATTAACCGTCGAGCCGTTGGAAATGTGTAGAGCGCCTCCGTTAGAGGCTGTGCCATTTCTGAATGTTATGTTTTTGATAGTAGCCAAGCTACCGTAAATACGTGCAATGCGATCTCCAGCTCCGTAGAGGGTGAGACCGTTCCCTAGAGCAGACGCATCGATTGTGAGGTTTTTGTCGATGAGATACTCACCCGAGAGAAGAAAAATCACTGCTCCGTTTAACGAGGGGGCAAAGTTTATCGTGTCACCCGTAGTGGCATCTCGAATGGCTTCACGGAGTGAGGTGTTGGGACCTGTCGGTGTGTTTAACTCGTCTGTAGACGTGTCGACTGTAATGATTGCCGCGTTAAGCGGGGATGCTATCGACAACAGTATCCAGAGGTGGTAAATATGCGTAAATAGCCATTTAATCATCATCAGCACTATCGCAAATCGCGCAATATCAGTCAAGAAGGGAACAAAGTCCGCTTACTTGATCAATACCAGAAGCGCACGGTGATCGCTGGCGAGTTCCCAGAATCCAGGGTCGAGGAGTTTACAGCCTGCCTTGTTGATGTGGGGTGCCAGGTTCGTGTTCACCATGGCAAAATCGAAACGTGAGTAGATGTCTTCCCGCGTCCAGTTGTGGGTCCAGTTTTCACCACGGGAATCGGCAATTTCCAGCATCTCCATACGCAGCGGGCTGTTGGAACGTCCCCGGATGGTGTAGACCGCCTTGGTGCGCTTGGTATCGTTAAAATCACCGTAGGCCAGAAGTTGGGTGTCGGGTGCTGCTTTCAGGATTTCGTCGATATGCTGTCGCAGCAGCAGACTCTCACTGCGACGCATCAGCTCCTGGTCGGCCTCCTTGATGGGGCGTTTGGATTTGAAATGGACACCAAGGAAGCGGACCTTGCGGTTGGGTAATGCAAGCGTGGCATCGAGAATACCCCGGCTGATTTTGAAATCGACTCCGCTGACCGTGTAGTCGAGTTTACTGGGGATCGCAGTGGATACGATGGGGTAGCGCGATAGGATGGCGAGGGCGCGGGTCTCATCGGCGCCCTCGACGCGATGCGTGTGGGGGAGGTCGATACCTGCCGTTTTCAGTCGCGCCTGGAAGTCTTTGAGGTCTTTATCGCTGCCAATTTCACACACCCCCAGGATGTCAGGGTTGCCCAGCTTGACGACATCCATCAGGGCTCTGATCTCTTCCTCGGGTTTGCCTGTGTAGACGGCTTTGCCGTCGATGTAACGGCGCATGGTCAGGTAGTTTTTCAGGTTGTAGGCGAGGAAGCGGACTTCCCGGCTGTGTTCCGTGGTTGGGGACTGGGCAGTTTCACCGGTGCTGACAGCAGCGGGCGCGGCGCCTGTTTCCGTATTTGTAGCCGCCGTGTTACCCGGGTTCTCCCAGTTCTCCGTGGATCCTTTTTTCTCACTGCAGGCAGTCAGTAGCAGGCAGAAAAATGCCCCGAGCAGTGTCGAGGCATACTTCATGGATGTGGATGGTGTGGGTAGAACCATATTGATTGTTGGCTCCGGTTAGGCGTCCTCGTCATCGCGCGGCCGGCTTTCCTTGGAGGTGCTCGACTTAGCGACGGGTTCCTTGGTCACCTCGTCCTCCGCACGTGTGATCTCGTGCTCAAACTCCTCTTTGGCTTTTTTGAATTCGCCCATACTCTTACCCAGTCCGCGTGCGAGCTGGGGAAGTTTTTTAGCGCCGAAAAGAAGGAGGATGATCAAAAAGATGACCACCATTTCTGGATATCCGAGAGGTCCCATGGGTTGTAGTTGTTGAAGTTGGTGTTTAAAGTCGGTGTTGAGTAGGCGGGGAAGATAATGCCCGGATGCCGATTTGGCAAATGGAATCGGGGGAATCGGGGAAGAATCAAGCGCCTGCAGAGCGATTACGTCAGCGGACGGAAGAACTTTCAGAAATATGGCAGAATCTTGGCGGCAGCGGCAGCGGTTTCTTTGTTTACGATTCCCGGGCAATTTCCCGTGATCGTTCCGTGGCCGCGTGCACACCTGCGGCAACGCTGGTTTCAAAACCATGTTCTGTCAGTGCAGCAAGTCCGGCCAGGGTGGTTCCCCCGGGGGAGGTGACCTGGTTGACCAGATCACGTGGGGACATTCCCGTGGCATTCACCATGCTGGCTGCGCCGAGGACTGTTTGTACGGCCAGCTTGAGTGCATCGTCGAAGGGGAGGCCCTCTTTTTCAGCCTGTAGGGCCATGGCTTCGATAAAAGTGTAGACGTAGGCGGGACCGCTGCCGGAAAGCCCGGTGACGGTATCGAGTTGGCTTTCGGTGGTTTCACTGACTGTGCCGACGGATTCCATCACCCGCCTGGCGATCCTCAGGTCAGCGGGGGTGGCATGACGACCGGGCGCAATACCGGTGGCGCCAAGTCCAATCATCGCCGGGGTGTTGGGCATGGCCCGGACAATCTTTGTTTCGCTTGGGCAGAATGACTCCATTTTTTCCAGCGTGACACCGGCCGCGATCGAGATGAGCAGGTGCCGGGGGGTGAGCACTGGCGCTATTTCCTCCAGAACAGCTGAGATATACTGTGGCTTGACCGCCAGTAGGATGGTGTCCGCCAGCGTGGTGAGCTCGATATTGTCAGCTGCCCGTGAGACACCCGTTTTTTCTACCATGTCATCGACCGAAGCCGGGTTGGGATCATAAACAATGATCGCTTCCGCCGTAGTTATGTCTGATTGGGCAATGCCTCCAATCAAAGCACTTCCCATCCTGCCGCATCCGATCAAGCCGATTTTCATGCGCGGAAACTAGACTGACCATGCCCGCGATGGCAAGAACCGGTCGGCTTTTTTTCGGGACAGCTCCAGTTTTCAAACAAGCGCTTTAATTATGGCCTTGCATTTTTAAAGCAATCGTTTAAATCGTGCGCTTGAATGCTGGCCGCCAAGAAAACCACCAAATCCCTGATTCTCGAAACCACCGAGAGGCTTCTGGCTGAACACGGTTTCGAGTCGGTGTCCTTACGCGACATCACCACCGCCGCAGAGGTGAACGTGGCGGCGGTGAACTATCATTTCGGCAGTAAGGAGAAGCTGTTCGAGGAAATCCAATGCCGCTATATCGAGCCGGTCAATGCCGAGCGTCTTCGTCGGCTGGAGGTGTTGACCGCGAATGGCCGGACGGCATCGGTCAGGGAGTTGCTGGAAGCCTTCATGCGACCGTTCCTCACGATGGTCAAACGCAGTAGGATGAGTGAGAAGCTGTTTTTCAAACTCATGGGCCGGTGTGTGATGGATCACCAGGGCGCTCTACCGCCGGCGATCATTCCGGAGTTTGAAAAGGTGGCGGAGGCCTTTACCCAGGCGTTGATCGCCGCGGCGCCCGGATTATCGGTCGAACAAGTGCTCTGGCGTTTGCATTACACCTTTGGGGTGATGGCCCAGACACTGTTGCACGGGGATTTGTTGATCAAACTAACCAAAGGTGCTTGCGGTGATCCAGACGCGGAGACACAATTCCAGGAGATGATCACGTTTTGCTTGTCAGGCTTTCTAGCTAAGGAAGGAGAGCGGGAGTGAAATACCTGTTTCCCTCACTGACATCATTGTTGATGTTAGGTTGCGTGGCCAAGGCACCCGATTCATCGATCGGTGTTGTATCGGGTAAAACGCCGTCGACCTGGTCGGCTACCAGGCAAGCCAGGGCTGGGGTGGATGCCGACTGGGTGAAACGCTTTGGAGATAGTCGGCTGACAATGATCGTAAACGAAGCCCTCCGGTCGAACCAGGACATGCGTATCGCCGCTGAGCGGGTGATACGGGCGGGAGAGGCCGCGCGCGTGGCCAGTGCACTTTCCCAACCGCAAGTCGGCCTGACGACCAAGGGAAACCGGCAGAAAATCCGGTTCATCGGCTTTCCCTTCGGCGGCTCTGTGACCTCTGAAAGTTACGGTGTGGATCTCAAGGTCGATTGGGAGCCGGACATCTGGGGGCGGGCCCGGGCAGGAAAGTCTGCGTCGATTGCTGAATGGCAGGCGGGAGGGCAGGATTACCGGGCTGCCCGTGCTTCCCTCGCGGCGCAAGTTTGCAAAGCATGGTTTGCCTTGGCCGAGGCCAACGAGCAGGTGGCACTCGCCAAGGAAGCTCTAACCATACGGAAAAAAACCGAGGATGCGGTGCGCGACCGTTATGAGCGGGACATGCGGGCTGAAGGAGGTTCCGCATCACAGCTTCGCCTGGCCCAGACGGATGTGGCATCCGCCAAAGCGGACCTTTCCGCCAAGCAGGGGAATCTGGAAACGGCGCGTCGGCAGCTTGAGCTGCTCGTCGGCAGGTATCCCTCGGCAAAAGTAGCGGGGCGTGCATCGTTACCAGCCTTGCCTTCGTCGCCTCCATCGGGGTTGCCATCGGAGTTGCTGTTGCGCCGACCCGACATTATGGCCGCCGAGCGCCGGTATGCCTCAACGCGTAAGCGGATCAAGGAGGCGAAACTCGCACTTTTCCCCAGTTTCAAGATCACCGGCACAGCGGGAACTACGACAGACTCACTCAGTAAGATTATCAACAGCGACTTCGGTGTGTGGTCGATCGGAGCCAACGTATTTTACCCGATTCTGGCAGGGGGACGCATTCGAAGTGAAGTGCGGGTGCGCCATTCCAACCAGCGTGAAGCTCTGGCCACGCTTCATAAAACGGTGCTCAATGCCTTTGGAGAGGTGGAGCAGGCTTTGGCAAACGAGAGGTGGTTACAACGCCGCGAACACGAGATCCGTGAAGCGATGAACCTGGCCCGTGATGCGGCAAAGGCCGCGGGCGACGACTATCGTGATGGCAACGGCGACGTGATGACTTTGTTTGTCGCACAATCACGTAAAATTCAGCTGGAGTCACAATACGCCTCGCTGCGTCGGTTAAGGCTCACCAACAGGATCGACCTGCATCTTGCGCTGGGTGGAGGATTTACAGTGGCTCCCTAACATTTTTTATCATGAGTGAACAACACAGTCCGAAAAGAGCATGGGCCCATACTTCCAAGGGAGTGGCTATCGTCTTGGTCCTGGTCCTCGGTTTGGCGGGTAAAAAATATCTCGAAACCCACGGCCCCAAGGCTGATAAAGAACCTCCACCACGCGTCATACCGGTCGTGCGGGTTATTACCGTGAACTCGGCCGACGAGCAGCTCTACGTGCGGACCCAGGGTCGGGTCGAGCCAGGTCGGCGGACCCAAGCCGCCTCCGAGGTCATGGGGCGTGTGGTGATGGTTTCACCCAAGTTTAAAGCTGGTGGGGTATTTGCAAAAAATGAAATCATGTTGGAAATCGACAGTGCCGACTACGTCTCGATGTTAGCCACCGCAGAAGCCTCACTGGCCGATGCCAAACTCCTGCTTGCCCAGGAAGAAGCACGGGCTGAACAAGCACAGCGCGACTGGCAAAAGCTCGGACGCGGCGAGCCCTCGGATCTGGTGTTGAGAAAGCCCCAGATTGCCAGCGCCAAGGCGCGTATCGCGTCGGCCGAGGCCGCTGTGGGAAAAGCCACACGTGATCTGGACCGCACCAAGCTACGTGCTCCCTACGATTGTCGGGTGGAGGCTGCCTACACCGATATGGGGTCGTTTATTGTGGCCGGTGCCCGACTGGCCGATGTCTATTCTGTGGATGAATTTGAAGTCCGGGTGCCGGTCACGCTTGAGGAAATGGGATACCTCGACAAGGATGACATCATCGGTGCCGCAGTGACCACTACGGCCACCATAGGGAATCAATGGCAGACCTGGAAAGGCAAGGTGATTCGCAGTGAGGGGCTTGTTGACCAGAGGACGATGACCATTTACCTGGTGGCCGGGATTGAATCTAACAAATCAGGCGGACGCTATGCGCTGCCGCCAGCGGGTTTGTTTGTGAAGGCGGAGATCCGTGGCAGGACTCTGGAAAAGGTAATCAAGATCCCCCGTAGTGCCCTGCGCTCCGATAACACATTACTCACCGTGGATGCCGGGAACAAGTTGAGGTTTGTGCCCGTCCAGGTTGCGCGGACACTCAACAAGACCGTCATTATTTCCGGTGGCCTGAAAGACGGCACCCGGGTCATCGTCAGCCCCATGGAAACTCCCGTAGGCGGTATGGAGCTCAGTGTGGAAGAGGTGGAGGCAGAAAGTAAGCCGGCAACCATGTAAGTAGGCTCTCTAACATGCAAAAAGCAATCCATTGGTTCAGTAAAAACCACGTCGCAGCGAACTTCCTGATGGTGCTCGTTTTGCTGACCGGATTTACCACCTGGTTCCAGCTCAAAAAAGAGGTGTTTCCTAACATCTCCCTCGATGCCGTGGTGATCCAGGTTCCGTTTCCCAATGCCACCCCGGAGGAAGTGGAAGATGGGATTCTTCTGCCCCTGGAGGATGCCATTGCGGATGTTGATGGCGTTAAACGGGTCACTTCCACGGCAGCCGAGTCCATGGGCGCCTGTACGGTTGAGGTGGAAACGGGTTACAACGTCCGGGAGGTGATGAGCGACCTGAAAACCAAGGTCGATGCAATCACCAGTTTCCCGGAGAAGGCGGAGAAGCCGGTGCTTGAGGAACTCCGACTCGATATGCAGGTCATGAGCATCGCTGTGTCGGCGGATGTCGATGAAAAAACACTGCGCGAAATTGGTGAGCTTGTCCGCGACGGACTACTCGACTATCAAGCGGGACCGCCACCCGAAGGTGCTGCGGGTGCCAAGGGAAAAATGATGCGCATGCTGCGGGGGACGCCCAAGATCACCAAGGTGACCCTCTCCGCAGTGCGGCCATACGAGATCTCAATCGAGGTCTCGGAACAAACGTTACGCAGCCACAAATTGACGCTTCAACAGGTGGCCGATGCGGTGAGGCGAACCTCGCTGGATCTGCCGAGTGGGTCCATCCGGACGACTGCGGGAGAGGTTGTGATTCGTGCGAAAGGCAAGCGCTACAAGGCCAAGCAGTTCGAGGATATCGTGGTAACCACCAAGCCTGACGGTTCACAGCTATTGCTCCGTGAAATTGCTACAGTCGTTGATGGTTTTGAGGATGTCGATATCAGCTCGCGCTTTGATGGTCGGCGCACCGTACTGGTCAATGTGTTCCGGACCGGCGAGCAGGACACCCTCCTGATTGCCGAAGGCGTGCGCGACTACATCGAGAATATTGCTCCCGGCAAACTTCCCGAAGGCGTCAAACTGGAACTCTGGAACGACGCCAGCAAATTGCTGGAGGGGCGTCTCAGTCTGCTGATCAGAAACGGCTCCACTGGTCTGGTCCTGGTCTTTATTGTGCTGGCCTTGTTTCTCCGCCCCAGCCTGGCCTTTCTTGTGGCCCTCGGTATTCCGGTATCCTTCGCCGGTGGTATCTGGCTCATGCCCGAGCTCGGAGTATCCATCAATATGATCTCCCTGTTCGCCTTTATCCTGGTGTTGGGTATTGTGGTGGATGACGCCATCATCGTGGGTGAGAACGTCTACAGTCGCATCCAAAAAGGGGAGCATCCACGAGAGGCCAGCTGGAAGGGAACCCACGAGGTCGGAACCGTTGTGATCTTCGGGGTTCTGACGACAATCGCCGCCTTTACTCCGATGTTGGGGCTGAGCGGTGCGAGCGGAAAAATTTGGCCTAACATACCTCTGATCGTTATCCCCGTGCTGCTGTTCTCCCTCTTGCAGTCGAAGCTCGTGCTTCCCGCGCACCTGGCATTGCTGAAACCGCATAGCACGGACCCGAATGTCAACATCATCTTCCGTGTCCAACGCCGGATCGCGAAGGGGTTGGAGCTGTTTATTGAGCATGTCTATCGACCACTGCTCATGCGCTGCTTGCGGCATCGTTACACGGTGTGGTCGGTCTTTATCGCACTCCTCCTGCTGGTTGCAGGCCTGGTCATCGGGAAATGGGTTCCCTTCGAGTTTATGCCAAAGGTGGAAGGTGACGCCGTTACCGCCAAACTTGAAATGCCTCTGGGGGTTCCGTTTACCACCACGGAAGCCGAGATTGAGAGAATTGAAAAAGCAGCCCAGCGCGTAGGCGCACGCCACAAGGATATCCATGGTAACGCTGTAGCGGTGCACATTCTCGCCACCTCGGGCACCCAACCCTTCCAAACGGGATTTGGAGGGACGCAGGTGCCCATTGGAAGTAATGTGGGGGAGGTGACGGTCGAGCTGACTCCAGCCGCCGAGCGATCCATATCCGCTGATGAGTTTATCAACGAGTGGCGTAAGGAAATCGGCATCATCCCGGGCGTTGTTGAGCTGAGCTTTAAACAACAAACCGGTGCCGGTGGCAATGCCATCGACATTGAGATTTCAGGACGCGACCTGGCCACGCTCGAAAAGGCATCCCAGTATATCACATCAGAGTTGGCCGGCTACACAGGGGTAAAGGATATCGCCACCGATAACCGGAAAGGGAAACGGGAACTGGTTTACGAAAACCTAACGCCTGCCGGTGAGGCCATGGGGTTCAGTCTCCAGTCGGTAGCCTATCAGATCCGCCAGTCGTTCTACGGTGAGGAGGTGCAGAGGATCCAACGTGGCCGTGACGAACTCAAGGTGATGGTGCGCTACCCAGTTGATGAACGCCGGTCGATCGAAAACCTGGAGGATGTTAGGCTTAGGACACCTCAAGGCGACGAGGTGCCGCTGGCAGAAGTGGCGAGTGCCCGACCCACCCGAGGGCCGGCGTCGATCCATCGAGTTGACCGTAAACGCTCCATCAAGATATCCGCTGACGTTGATCGTGCCCGTGCCAATGCCAACGAAATCGTTGATCGCTTTAACTCCGAGGTTCTGGAAGGTCTTTCCACCAGGTTTCCCGGGGTCTCATGGGATTATTTGGGAGAACAAAAGGACCAGAAGGACTCCGTTTCCGAGATGAGCGTAAAATTCATCTTCGCCCTGTTTGGAATCTATGTCCTGATGGCAATTCCTCTGAAATCGTATATTCAGCCAATTATTGTGATGACCGTCATTCCCTTCGGAATCGTTGGGGCTGTGATTGGCCACATTATCATGAGGATGGATCTCAGTATTATGTCCATGTGCGGTATCATCGCTCTCGCCGGGGTTGTGGTGAACGATAGCCTGGTACTGGTCGAATATGTGAACCGGCACCGGAAGGATGAGGGGAGCCTCATTGCAGCCGTGCGTAACGCGGGTGCGGCGCGATTCCGTCCCATCCTGCTCACCTCCCTGACCACCTTTGCCGGCCTGATGCCGATGTTGGTCGAAACCGACATGCAAGCCCGCTTCCTCATCCCGATGGCTGTTTCCCTCGGCTTCGGTATCCTTTTTGCCACCTGTATCACCCTCGTGTTAGTCCCTTCCGTCTACATGATGATGGAGGATGTCAAAGGGCTGTTTGGGAAACGCTCTGCGAAGTGAAAGGGGATACAACCTGCCTGCCTGTGGTTGTTTTCATATCATGCAATACTCCCCCCGCATGACGACCCGTGCCCTGCGGTGCATCCGAAGCAGTGGTTCGCCGTTTGGATGGGGTGCTGATGATGGTTTTCCGGGTCGATCTGCCAGACCATGAGTGGCTCTTCTGTTAGTTCATTTTGAAGGCCCATTTTCAGCATCTGGTTGAAATCACAGTCAAAGACCTCACCCGTCCACGAGGCATTGATGGTATTGCGACACATCAGGCCGGCTACCGTAGCAGGGTTAAACGACTCGCGCAGGAGTTGGTTGTATGCGTCGAATTGGCCATGGCGCTTCAGATACGAGGCAAAACGGGCAATGGGCATGTTAGTGATGCAATAGAGGTCGTTGAAGTCGATGTCGAAGTGCCGTTTCATTTCCCGTTTATAATCGACTTCGAGCTTTTTCTGGTCGGGTGGCAGACTGGCTCCGACCGGGTTGTAGACCAGGTGCAGCGGGAGCCTGGGGTCTCGGCCATAGCCTAAGGCATTGAGTTTTTGAAACGCCTTGATCGAGGAGTCAAACACCCCGTCGCCACGTTGGGCATTAACGTTTTCCGCGCAATAACAGGGCATCGACGCAATGATGGTGATGCCATGGCTTGCGTGATATTCGGGTACCCACTCGTAGCCGGGCTCGTTGATGATCGTGGCATTGAGCCGGGTCATCACCTCACGTGGTTGCTCGAAGGCCCGCACGCTGTCTACCAGTCGCCGGAACCCCGGCACCATCTCAGGCGTGCCGCCGGTCAGGTCAAGTGTGGCAATTTTTGTTGTTTCAAACCACCGGATAATACGGTCGATGACCTCATTGCTGATGATTTCCCGCCTCGCCGGGCCGGCATTCACATGGCAGTGCACACAGCTCAGGTTACAGAGTTTGCCCATGTTCAGCTGCAGAATTTCTGGCATAGAGCGCGTTAACGGCGTATGGGCGCGGGTAAGGGTGTCTTGAAATGAGGTCGGCATGTCAGGCTGAGATGATAAATGCTAAATCCCTAATGGTAAATGTCTCCTTTTTTTGTAATGGCAAAGGTGGCGGAATAGCATAACATGTGAGTATCCACCGGGGTGGTATATTCCCTCTGATACATCAACCCACATAATAACTAGACAACAAAAATACCATGACTGCTGTAATGATTATCTTAGCCGTGCTTGCTGGCCTTGCCTTGCTCTTCGCCCTATGGGTGATGGGAGCCTACAACGGGCTGGTCAAGCTACGCAACCGCTATCGCAACGCCTTTGCCCAGATCGATGTGCAGCTCAAGCGGCGCCATGATCTCATCCCCAATCTCGTGGAAACGGCGAAGGGGTTTATGAAACACGAACGCGAGACCCTTGAGGCCGTGATTCAAGCCAGAAATATGGCGAGTTCTGCGCGTCAGGGTGCCAATACCGAGGACGCATCCTCCATGGGTGCCCTGATGGCCGCCGAAGGTGGACTTGGCAATGCCTTGGGTCGACTGTTCGCGCTCTCGGAATCTTACCCCGACCTCAAGAGCAACGCCAATATGATGCAACTGAGCGAAGAACTGACATCGACCGAAAACAAAGTCGCCTTTTCCCGCCAAGCCTACAATGATGCTGTTACCGATTACAACACCCAGACCGAAGTCTTCCCGTCCAGCGTCATCGCCGGGATGTTTAACTTCGGCCGTGCTACCTTGTTTGAAGTGGCCGAGGCAAGTGAGAGGGATGCGGTTAAGGTGGAGTTTTAGTCAGTGAGCAGTGAGCAGTGAGCAGGTTCCGTGTATTCCGTGTACTTCCGTGGTTTAAAATGGAATGCATCGTGCATGAAAACTTTCGCGTATTTCGCGTATTTCGCGGTCATAAAAAATGAACTTCTACCAAGCACAGGATGATGCGAGGAAGCGGACCAAGTGGCTCGTCGTCTACTTCATCCTCGCTGTCACTGGAGTGATTCTCTCGGTGTATGGCATCGTCTATCTGGTGATGCTTTACACAGGGGGGGCTGTTAGTCCGTGGATGCCGGGTGTGTTTGCTGTCACGGCCATCGGCACTGCTGGTATCATGGGAACTGGCAGCCTGTTCAAAACCATGCAGCTCAACGGTGGTGGCTCGGTGGTGGCTCGGGACATGGGTGCGAGGCAGATCGATCCCCATACACGTGATACCGATGAGCGCCGACTCGTCAACGTGGTCGAGGAAATGGCGATCGCCTCCGGATTACCCGTTCCGGAAATATGGATCATGGACGAGGAGCTGGGGATCAATGCTTTTGCCGCAGGAACCGAGCCCGGCAATGCGGTGGTGGCCGTTACCCGGGGGTGTTTACAGCGACTATCAAGGTCGGAGCTGCAGGGGGTGGTGGCGCATGAGTTCAGCCATATCCTCAATGGCGATATGCGACTGAACATGCGGCTGATGGGGCTGCTTTTTGGGATCCTGATGATCTCGATGATTGGCCGCATCCTATTCGAATCACTGCGGTTTATGCGGGTTCGGAGTTCAAGTAACGACAAGGGTGGCGGTGCCGGTATCGTCATTGCCATCGTGCTGGCTGGGGTTGGGCTGATGATTGTGGGGAGTGTCGGGGTGTTTTTTGGTCGACTCATCCAGGCGGCGATTTCACGTCAGCGGGAATTTCTTGCCGACGCTTCAGCCGTTCAATTCACCCGTGATCCCGATGGTATTGCTGGTGCCTTGATGAAGATCGGAGGCCAGCAGTATGGGTCCAAAATCAATTCACCCAAAGCAGCCGAGGCAAGTCATCTGTTGTTTGCCGATGGGGGGATGTTTAGTTACGGACTAGCCACACACCCGCCGCTTGATGTGAGAATCAAAGCTCTTCAGAAAAGCTGGGACGGCGAGTTTGTCGCCACCGAGCTTCCCGATGTGGCGGAGGGGAGGGGCAGCCAATCTCGCCGTCGCGATTCACGCCTCAGTGGTTTCAGCGGTGGTCAGGACACGTCCGCCCCGTCACCACCACCCATCCCGACCGGTGGGATCGATCAACTTGGTGAACCTTCGGAAATCGATGCCAATCTGGGGCGTCTGTTACGCAAGGGCCTGCAGCGCGAATGGATTCATGCCTGCCACGACAGGGAGGAAGCCCAGGCACTGATTTTTGGTCTGTTGTTAGCTGAGGATAACGAGCTTCGCGAGGGGGAGATCCTCTTTGTGAAAAAGGGGGCGGGCGACGATGCCGGGGAGTTGGCACTTCATTGGAACCACGAACTCGCAAGCCTTCATTCGTCGGAGAAAATCGCGCTGGTCGATCTCTCCATCCCCACATTGAGACGGCTGTCATTGCCTGAATATGACCGCTTTGTGGAAATCACCCAGTGGCTGATTGCCAGTGACGGGCAGGTGGATCTGTTTGAGTTTATGCTGCAACACATCGTGCAGCGTCATCTCGACTCACACTTCCGCAGGCATGCCTTCCCGAACATCAAGTTCCGCAGGATAGATGATCTTCAGAACGAAGCCAATGTCCTGGTCACTACCATGGCGGCTGTTGGTGGTGAAGACCAGATGCAGAGTGCTTACCTAACGGCTATGGCGGAATCCGGCTGGCCCATTGAGATGGCCCCCCCCTCAGAGTGTGGGCTTAAAAATATCGAGTCAGCGTTGCAGAAATTCAACCATGCTACGCCACTGGTTAAAAAACAACTGCTCCGTATGCTTGGCCTCGCCGTGATGCAGGACGGTATGGTGCAAAGCCGGGAAGCTGAACTGCTCCGCGCTACCGCCGACGCCATCGGCTGCTCGGTTCCGCCTTTTGCAAACTCCTAACGTGGCATGATCCGTCCCGGTCATGAGCCAACCCTATTGTGGGCGAAGCACTCAAGGACCTGTTAGGTTGCGCACAAAGTTGATCAAGACCGGGAAGGATCATGTCTTATTGATGAATTATGGATGAATTACTTGACAAGCTCGAACATTTGGCCATATTGCCAAACAACGAGAGGGAGCAATAACGATGAATGCAGAGGACAAAATCAATTATCTGGCCAAGGCGGACGTATTAAAGGCATTGGCGCACCCGACGAGGTTGTGGATGGCCGAGCAACTTGAAGGAGGCGAGCGCTGCGTCTGTGAATTCGTCGATGCCGTGGGGGTTGATTTTTCGACCGTATCAAAACATCTGGCCGTTTTGAAGCAGGCCGGGATCGTTGCGGATGAAAAGCGGGGTAAGAAGGTGTTTTACCGGCTGAAAGTGCCCTGTGTCTTGAATTTTATGAAGTGTATCGAATCAGTGATCCGTGCTGATAGCTCTTGTGAATGTAAGTGAGGATAAAGTTATGAACTGGAAAAAGGAATGGAAGGTATTGGCGCTCATTGGTGGTGTGTTTCTCGCGTTTTTCTACCTGCCGGTAGGTACTGCGCGATTTGATAACGCGCTGATGGAGTCGTTGTATCTGGCGAAGTGGTATGCCCGTGAGCACGTGTTACTCTGTCTGATACCGGCGTTTTTTATTGCGGGGGCGATTGCTGTCTTTGTCAGCCAGGCTTCGGTGATGAAGTATCTGGGTGCGACAGCTAACAAGTTGATGGCCTATGGGGTGGCCTCGGTGTCCGGGGTGATTCTTGCAGTGTGTTCCTGCACGGTGTTACCCTTGTTTGCGGGCATTTACCGTATGGGGGCGGGCATTGGTCCCGCTTCGGCATTTTTGTATGCAGGACCAGCGGTCAACGTGTTGGCGATCATCCTGACCGCGCGTGTGCTGGGCGCCGAGTTAGGCATCGCCCGGGCTGTCGGAGCCATTATTTTCAGTATCGTCATCGGTGTGTTGATGCATCTGGTCTTTATCAAAGAGGAAAAGGAAAAGGCAGCCAGGCAGGCAGTGGCGGCCAGCCAAACCGGGCAGGATGAGGAACAACGCCCACTCTGGCAGAATGCGCTCTATTTCGCTTCAATGATTGGCATACTTGTTTTTGCCAACTGGGGAAAACCGGATGAGACAACAGGGATGTGGTCTGCCATTTACCAGGGTAAGTGGATGATCACCTCGGTGTTCTGCCTCGCCCTTGGGGCAATGCTCATTCTGTGGTTGGGGGTAAAATGGTGGAAAGTGGTGCTTACGGCGATTCCGGTGACCCTCCTGGCGCTGGTCCTGCCGGAGCAACCGATGTTTGCCTTTGCTGCAGGCGTGATCGGCCTGTCCGCTTTTACCAGCACGGACCGGGGAGAGGCGGGGGAGTGGTTCGAGTCGTCATGGGGCTTCGCCAAGCTGATCATGCCCTTGTTACTCATTGGCGTCCTGATTGCAGGTGCGTTGTTAGGGAGGGTAGGGCATGAGGGATTGATTCCATCCGGGTGGATTGCCAACGCCGTGGGAGGAAACTCCCTGGCTGCCAACTTCATCGCATCATTTGCCGGTGCGTTCATGTATTTCGCCACACTAACAGAAGTGCCCATCCTGCAAGGGTTGATTGGCAATGGCATGGGCAAGGGGCCTGCGTTGGCACTGTTGCTTGCCGGGCCGGCGTTGAGCTTACCGAACATGCTGGTGATCCGCAGTGTGGTCGGAAATAAAAAAACGGTGGTTTTTGTGAGCCTGGTGATCGTCATGGCGACCTTCAGCGGACTCATTTTTGGCTCCTTTTTCTAAGCTTCTCATTATTGACATCATGAAAATACAAATACTGGGCACAGGTTGCCCCAAATGCACGAAACTGGCCGAGCTTACGGCCCAGGCCACGCAAGACCTTGGTCTTGATTGTGAAATTGAAAAAATCACAGACATCAACGAAATCGTCGCCATGGGGGTGATGATGACTCCGGCGTTTGTGGTTGATGGCGATGTGAAGTTCACCGGCAAGGTGCCTTCACTGGAAGACTTGAAACTTTATATCAAATAATTGAACCATGAAAAAAAAGATAATATCCATAGCGTTGTTCCTGTTTGTCGCAGCCAGTGTCACCAAGCTGGTTCTCAACGAAACGAATAAGGGAGAGGATGCGGGTGGGGCTGCGACGGAAGCCGCCGCCACCATCGATGGCACCAAAACCGTGGTTTACTATTTCCATGGCAAGGTGCGGTGTAAGACCTGTAATGCCATCGAGGCCAATACCCGCAAAGCCATTGAAGCCGGCTTCCCCGGGCAGTTGGAAAGTGGTGATGTGGTGATGCAGGTGCTCAACATGGAGGAGCCTGAAAACAAGCCGTATGTAACCAAGTATGAACTGGCTAACAGCTCAGTGGTGGTTTCCCATGTGAAAGACGGCAAGGAGGTCAATTGGGCCCGGCTCGACAAGGTATGGGACCTGGTTGGCAGTGATGATGCATTCATGGCATATATTCAGCAGGAAACCCGAACGCTCATGAAGGGAGAAGAGTGAGGTGCTCGAGTTCTACATCGCACTGGGTTCGGCATTCTGGCTGGGCGTGCTGACCTCGATCAGTCCCTGTCCGCTGGCCACGAACATTGCCGCGATTTCATTTGTCGGCAGACGTGTAGCCAAACCCGGCAGCGTCTTTGCCGCCGGATTGCTCTACACCGTCGGACGCATGTTGGTATACACCGTGCTGGGGGTGATCCTTGTCTCCAGTATGCTCTCCGCTCCAGTGGTGGCATTGGCGTTGCAGAAATACATGAATATCGTGCTCGGACCACTGCTGATTGTCGTGGGCATGATTATGCTGCAGCTGATCACGTTCAACAGCGGCGGTTCGGGCGTGAGCCAGCGGTTGCAGAACAAAGTGGAGTCGATGGGGGTGTGGGGTGCGTTTTTACTGGGGGTGATATTTGCGCTGTCGTTTTGTCCCTTGTCCGCCGCCCTGTTTTTCGCGTCGTTGCTCCCGCTGGCGATACAACAGCAGTCGAGCATACTGATGCCTGCCGTGTATGGCATAGCAACAGGCCTGCCGGTGTTGTTGTTCGCAGTGATTCTCGCATCGGGTGCCAACCGGCTTGGCAAAGCGTATAACAAAATCGTCGTATTCGAGAAAATCGCCCGCAACATAACAGGCGTGCTCTTTATCGGGGTAGGCATCTACTACAGCCTCGCGTACATCTTCGGGGTAAGCTTTTGGTAGACGGGGGCAAGAACCAGCACGAAGCCAGGACAAAACCGGCAGAACCCTGGTTTTCGTGTAAGAGACCGGCAACTAATGCGTATCGTGGATAGTGCATTGTTTGTTGTGCCTTCATATTATGAGAATCTGTCCACGCAGGGTCAAAACAGGAGTTTCGTTCAAAGGTTTGTTAAGATGGTTTGAGTCGCCGCCCAGTCTCCCGCTATGGTGTTTGTTGTTTGTTTTTCCGGTGCAAGGTGGGGCTGCTGATGCCGCTGCCGACCGTGAGATGTTAGCTAAAATTGATGCGCCGCTGCTTTTTCTGAAACGTCATTCCTACAGTGGAATACACATCTATGACACCTTCTACAAGTGGCCTCCCGGTGGTGGTGGTATTTACATCATCGATGATACACGGCCCGATCCTAAAGAGTGGAAAGAACGCTGCATCATCGGCGAGGGCAGCGGCCATTTTCCAGGTAAAGGCGTCTATACCCACCCCGAGGTTTCATGGGACGCCCGGAAAGTATTGTTTTGTTACAAGGACAAACCGGGGGGCAATACCTGCATTTATGAAATTGGTATTGATGGCAAAGGGTTGAGAAAAGTTTCAGACCCTGGTGATACGGCAGCTTCCTTTAAAGGCACCAACCATCGGGGTGGAGCACATGATATCTCGCCTGCCTATCTGCCGGATGGGAGGATTGTTTTTCTGTCGACGCGAGCAGCGGGTCTGGTTCCATGTAACAACTCCGGGGTGACGCTTCTGCACGTGATGAATGCCGACGGCAGTGACATCCACAGTATATCGGTGAACTCTGAAAACGAGTTTGACCCCAATGTCCTGCCGGATGGTCGCATCATTTTCGGACGCTGGGAGTATATCGATAAAAATGCTCTCACGGTGCAGTCACTATGGACCGTTCATCCCGATGGCAGCAATGAAACAGCATTGTTCGCTAACAACATGACTTTTCCCGAAGCCTGTCTCGATCCCCGACCCGTTCCAGGAACCGGCTTGATCGCGATTTCCCAGACCAAGCACAATGCCTCACCACGTGGCACCGTGTCTTACATCGATCCGTCCAAGGGAAAAAACAATCCGGAAGCGATCTTCAACTTCACCACTCCTGGCAAACCGACGCATGACCTTGGCAACGATTGCGAGCCATACCCGCTCGACCTTGACACGCTGCTGTTCAGTGGTAGGCCTGCGGGGCATAAGCGGAATGTCATCGAAATTAAAAACCGACAGGGAAAGGCGATCACTTTACGTTCATCCCCTGACATTTGTTTGCACGCTCCCATGTTGGTCAAGGTACGCCAAAAGCCGCCCGTTCTTCCTGAGCAAGCAGACCGAACGAAAAAGACAGGCACGTTTTTTGTGCAAAACGTTTATGAAGGCCTGGACGGTGTCCCCAAAGGCGAAGCCAAATGGCTAAGGGTGGTCGAGGAAAGCTCCCGTGTGAGTCCAAGTCCCCTGAGCAAAAACCCATACAACCAAACATTCCTCGTCAGCGGTGCCCTGGCATTCGCAGCCAAGATTTATCACGGTATGGTTCCCATCAACGAGGACGGCTCCATTTATTTTGAGGCGCCATCAGGACGATTGCTCTATTTCCAGGTTCTCGACAAGGATAAGCGACTGATCCGAAGCATGCGGACCTTCATCCAGGCGACTCCTGGAACGGTGCGTTCCTGTATCGGCTGCCATGAGGATAAAAACAACACCCCCATGCCGCAGCCCCGGGCCTTTTCGAGCCTGCAAGGTAAGCCCAAGGAGCTGAAGTTGGAATCATGGGGTGGGGGATACATGGATTATCCTAGGCTGATCCAGCCGGTCTGGGATAGGCATTGTATCGACTGCCATGGCGGTGAAAAAGACTTCGCCGGTCGACTCGATCTCACCGGTGGGTGGACGACCCATTTCAATATAAGCTATGAAAACCTGGTCGACCGGAGAGAGACCCAGCTGGTGGCCCATTACATCTCGGGTATCGATTCGATGAATGGTACCGCGCACTACTCCAACCAGCTTTTTGCTCCGCGTTCCCATGGCTCGGCTACGGCACCCTTGGCCAAGGTGATTATGAATGATCATCATGGCGTCAAGCTGAGCGAACAGGAACGGGATCTCGTCATGGCATGGATCGATAGCAATGGCATCTACTACGGTAACTGGGATTACACGGAACATGGCTACACTGCGGATGCGGTTGACGAGACTTATGTCCGACTGGGCAAGGTGATGAAAGAGGCGAACTGCACGAGTTGCCATGATGGCAGCGTCACGCACGACTGGGTCAATTTACAACGACCGGAACTGAGCCGCATTCTACGTGCTCCACTGGCAAAAGGAGCAGGTGGGTTTGGCATGGAGATCTGTCGTGACCATCCCATGGATCCTAAGCGGAAGCGTATCACACTGTTACGCAGCGGTGGCTATCAACACGCCGTCAAGCCGCTTGGGTTTTTTCCAGCGCAAAAAATGCCAGCCATCGAAGCGGGTGGAAAACCCAAGGCGAGTTTTGCCACCCCCGCAGACCCCCAATACCGGAAGTTTCTGGCCATCATCGAGGCAGGCCGGAATAAAACGCTGGCAGAGCCGCGGATCGACATGCCGGGGGCGATTGTCATTGCCGGTGAAGACCGTATCCTGGTTGAACCGGATCTGCCCGCCCAGGCACCTGCCATCTCCGCTGAATACAAAATGCCGGGGCAGCTTCACCTAAGCTGGCAGAGAACTCCCGGCAACATTGGCTTGGTTGCCGAGCTCCACCGAAGCGACCAGGAGAATTTCACGCCAGGCGATGGCACCCTTCTAACCAGGACGCTGACGGATCATTTTATCGACCTGCAACCACGGGCAGCGACTCCGTATTACGCTCTGGTTCTCAAAAATAAAAATGGCGACAGGTCTGCTGCGTCCTTCGTCGATGTGCAGAACATTCATCCGGCATTGCTGGTGGCGGGCAATGGCATCGGGGCTTTGAAAATCAAAAATGGCAAAGTCACCCGGGTTTACCAGACACCGGGCCCCTGTATGGATGCCTGGCAGCTTAGCGATGGTTGTATCCTGGCGTCAGGTAAATCAGGTGTTAGGAAATACGACGCATCAGGTCACGTGCTTTTTGAATACCTGGTTGAAAACAAGAAGAGCGAGATCTACGCCTGCATGCCCTTGCCCCACGGCGGCATTCTTATCTCCGAAAGCGCCCCGGCCCGTTTGATCGAGCTCGATGCCCAAGGTGCCCGCAGCAAGGTCATCCCCGTGCCGGATATCGCTATCAAACACCCCCACCAACAAATGCGAGGGGTAAGAAAAAATACCGCGGGTGAATACTTGATTGTCTCCGCTTTCGAGAAACGGTTGATCGTCCTTAACCCCGATGGCAGCCGCAAAAAAATCATCGACCTCTCAAAAGTTCTGGCTGCCGATGATTTGAAGTGCCTGCACTCTGTCGTGCCTCTCGATGATCATTGTTTGTTGATTGGCACTTCCTACAGTGGCTCGTTTGTGATGCTTGATGGGGATGACCAGGTTATATGGTCGTTACACCCCCATGAAGTTCCCGGACTCGGGATCAAATACGCATCGGGTGCACAGCGTTTGCCGAATGGAAACCTGATCTGCACTTCATACAACAGTGATTACCCAATTTTTGAGATAACTCCCGACAAGCAAATCGTCTGGAAAATCAAAGCCGACCGGGCATTCGGCCAACCTCTCCATGTGCAAGCCGTCGGACTCACCGGCAACGCTGCCCATTTCGAGCTGAGTAAATAATAAGGCGAAATCAAGTGGCTACAGGCTGAGCACGTATTCCGCCAGGTCTTCGAGTTCCTGTGGCGTGAGCCGGTCGGCGACGCCGGTGTGGTTCTCTTTTGTGAGCACATCCATGATCGTCTTGGACCGACCATCGTGCAGATAGGGCGCCGTTCTCCAGACTTCGCGCAAAGTGGGGGTGTCCCAGGTGGATGTCCTGTCGGCCGGACCGGCGTTAAACATGTTGTGCATTTTCATGTCGGTTAGATACGGACCGTTATGACAGCTTGAACAGGAGCCTTTGGAGCCGGATTCATAGAGTTTTTTACCGCGTTGGGCTGCTTCACTGAGTTTGCCGTCGACCAGATAAGGGCTGGGCTCGGGTTTTAACATCATCAGGTAAGTGTCCATCGCCTTGAGCTGGGCCTCCGGGAGTTGGGCGAACTGGATATGGGTGACACCGGCCCGCACTGACATCTCCGCGTTGTCACGACATCCGGTGATGGTGGTGGGTGGGGTGAAGTGTGAGAAGAGCAGGCTTTTGACATTCTTCGGGTTGCCAATACCATCATTGAGAAGATCCCAGTTCAGGCCGTCTACCCGCGCGGCATCCGGGTGGCAGGTATTACAGGATTGCCATTGTTGGAAGCAATGAGAAGCATCGTTAAAGAGCATTTCGCCTTCACGGGCTTCTGATATCTTCATGTCAGGGGTCAGTTTAACGCTGCGAGAATGGTAGGCGTCCGGTCCGCTGGTGAGGTCGATATGGACGAGGTCATCGGAATAGTACTGCGCGACAAAAACTCCCGACTGGTGGGCCAGGATGGGGCGTGGTCCGTTGCCTTTCAGGGGAATCCGTTTACGGATATCCGACATGATGGAGAGATCGTAATCGAGTTCGCTCCGGTCTGTCTTGGCTGCGATTTTCCGGGTTAAAGCGACAGCGTCTATCACACTGAGCTCGTGGGTTCCGGAGTGGGCGACGTAGATGTATTGATGATCGGCAGAGAAATCAACCCCCCAGGAGCCCGGTGCACCCTGGCTAATATCATCCAGTAAAACGGTGGCGTAAATACTTGCTGATTTTGTATCGATGATGGTGAGTGCGCTGGTATTGACCCAGCCACGGTCAAGCTGGGTGGTGGGCACGAGGAAGCGGGCGAGAGTGTGTGTGACAAAGAGTTGTGAGCCGTCGGGGGTAAGTTTGATACTGCGTAGTGCATTACTTCCGTTAGGGAGTTCGATGTGCTTGGTCACCTTGGCGGTGGCCGTATCGATCACGCTGATTTTGGCCGCGGTGTGTTTGACGTTGCTGGGTCCGTCTGGAATGAGATTGGAGATGTAGAGAGTGCGGCCGTCTGTACTCAAATCTGCGGCTGTGGGGAGTCGAAGCACCGGGACTCGCGTGGTCTCGGTGAATGTTTCCAAGTCCACCACGGAAACGGAATTCATGAAGTAATTACACACGTAGGCGCGTTTCCGTGTGGTGTCCACCACGGGCGCACGGGCACCCTGACCCACTCTGGTCCGTCTGGTGATTTTTCTGGTTCGGGGGTCAACCTCGAGGAGTTCGCCACGGGAGTGGGAACTGGTTGCGAGGATTTTATCGCCGTAGACGGCAATACCCGTGATATCCCCTTCGAGGGGAATACGATTGACCAGCCTCAAGTTGTCGGTATCAACAGCAGCGACACTGGAGCCTGTCAGCTCGGCCACATAGATCGTTTTTCCATCGGCGGACAAGGCCAGGTCAGTGGGGGACCTTGGCTCCGTTGCCATACACGCCATCACCATGAGGAGGCTGATGGCGAGGGGCGGGAGAGTTTGGTCAAACAATCTCATGGGAGGCAAAAGCACCGTCTACTCCTCGACAATAACGCGGAAACCGACGTTGTAAACCTTTTGCCATGCTGGGAAGCCAAGACGGTAGCCGGCCGCCGCGCGGAAAGGGCGGTCGCGCCATGAGCCGCCACGGATGACCTTTTTGCCCGGAGCGTAATCGGACGCTGTCCACTCGGCGACGTTGCCGTGCATGTCATGGAGACCCCAGATGTTAGGCTGGTAGCTGCCTACTTTCGCGAGGTGCAGCACACCATCATCCACGGTATCGACCTTGGGAATGAAGTCGAGTGATGGTGGTGGGTTTTTGATCGGCTGGGGATTCACCCCCCTGACCGCCATTTTTTTCATGTTCACATCGGAGAGGTTCGCATGGGTGGAGAAATCGGCATCGAGATTGCCATAGTTCAGTGGGTAGGAAGAACCGGCGCGGCATGCCCATTCCCATTGATGTTCCGAGGGCAGGCTGACTTTGCGTTTCACTTTGGCAGAGAGCCAGTTGCAGAAATCCTGGCTACCGTCCCACGAGACGCGGATGACGGGGAAGTCGGGGTCGTTCATGTAGTATCCGCGGTCGACCTGATCCTTGTAGTGCATGTCGTAGACACCGTTTTTATAGTCGGGAACAAACGCACGGTATTGCTTGAGGGAAACCTCGGTGCTGCTCATCCAGTAAGCTTTTGGGATGACCATTTTTTTGCCTTCCTCATTGATGAACTCGCCCTGGGGGATGTAGACGAACTTCATGGTCGTGCCGTTCCCAAGATCGACCTCGATGGGTTTCTTGCCACGTTGCATCCGCTCGGCCTTGGTGGCAGGGATCGGCCAGTGCGGTGATGTTTCCGCCACTGTGTTTTGTTCTTTAACGGGAGCGGGTGGAACGTAGGCGACGCGTTTGGTGTAGGGATTGAGGATTTTTTCAGGGTTGATATCCAGGTCCGCGTAGGCCCTTCTCAGTTCGGCACGGCGCGTGAGGAAGTATTCTGTGTTAGAATCTTTCCCTTTGGGCGCTTCCGTCCAGGTGCCATGAAGCGGCACGTTCATATCGATCCAGGTGATGAGTTTTTCCTGGGAAACGGCATCCAGTTTCACGTTGTAATGTCCTTTGTCCAACAGTTGTACCAGCTCGCTGGTATCGGCGTGGAACTCCAGCGGGGTGAGCAGGTGGTAGTCACCCTCCGGACCATTGCGCCGGACGTATGGGTGTAGCTCGCTGTAGGATTTATTCATGTCCTGGAAATCGGGACGCTTGTCTTTCTTGGCGAGCTCCGTGGTATGGCAACCGACACAATGCTGGTCGAGCACGGGTTGGATTTCGCGATTGAAGCTAAATCCGCGCACCTGGCCCCCGAGCCACGGGGTGAGTTTTTTCGGAGCCATTTGTGATGCCATGGTAGCTTGTCCGACGGGTGACATGCTCTGTGGCTCGTGGCAGCCGACACAGGAGACCACTTCGCCGGGCATGGCGGTGGTCCATGAACGCATCATCTGCAGCGACTTGCCTTCGGCGTCAATCGGGGCAAAGGCGATCGGGGTATTTGCCGGGGCGTTGAAAATAACAGAGCCGTCTTCGTTGACCGGAACGGTGCCTAACACCGTGCGGACATCCCATGGGCCTTCCATGCCGATGGCATAGTGGCCACCTTGTTTGCGTGGTGCGTATTCGTATTTATAGACTTTGATGCCTTTGACGGTGCCCTTGGGGACCCCGGCAAGCCCTGGTCCGGCATAGATGTTCTGGATGTAGAAAGTGGCATCTTTCTCACCGAGACGAACGAGGTCAGGCTTGGAGTGTGGTCGGGTGGTTTTTCGTATCGGGATGGCCTCAACAAGAGAATGATTATTGACAACCTTGATGGGGACAATGTTGTCGAAGGTGTCGACGAGGTAGATTCCGAAGTTGCGTTTGTCCAGGCTCATGGAAACGATGAAATGTTTATCGCTGAGCGGGTAGGGGTGAAGGAAAAGCGGGAATGAGCCGTTGACCAGTTGGTCTTTGATGACGGGCTCCACTTTTTTACCTGCACCAGGGATGCGTTGGATCACGCCATCGGCTTCGTGGCGCCCTTTGTTGTTGTCAAAGAGGATCAGTTCACCGGCGCGGGCGACACCGTGGTGGCCCGTGACGATGGTGATGAACTTGTTGGCACTGCCTGGGACCGGGCGGGCGTAGAACATGGAATTGGGCCAGTAGGAGTTGCTTCCGTAAAATTCCTTCTGGTTGGTACCATCGGGGTTCATGTGCATCAGCACACGGGAGAAGTAGTGGGCTGAGTCCGTGTATTCCCAGCGGAGGTAGAGGATCTTGCCATTGGGCAGTACGGTCGGGCACCAGTTGTTTTCCTGATCGAAGCAAAGGCGGCGGATTTTGTTGGTTTTGGGGTCGAGGATGTGAAGGTTGGCGACACTGTCGCTGCCACCGACGCAGGGCACGCCCTGGAAGCCGGCGGTCGATGTGAAAAGGATACGCTCATCGGGAAGGTAACAGGCGTCCATGTGGTCGACGTCATGGATTTCAGGTGTCACCAGGCGTGGGGTCTTGGTTTTGAGATCCATCTCGAAGATTCCCCATGCTCCGCTTTGGCTAATCGAGGAATACATGATTTTACCAGCATCGTAGTGGACTTCGAGATCGCCGACAAAGGCCTTGTCGGTTGGCTGGAATACCGTTTCGATCGATCCGTCTGCCAATGACAGGGTTGCAATCCTGTTAGTGTGGCCTTTTTTAGGTATGCTGGAGTTGCACTGCCAGTTGGCAGGAAGCCACTTGGAGCTTCCTGAGCGTTCGACGATGATAAGTTTTTCAAAATCGATCGCAGGGTTTGCCATCAGAGCTTCCTTGCGGAGAGCCGCCATCTGTTCCTCGTTTTCGATGCTGGCCAGCTTTTCAAGATAGGCGGGGCCTTTGGGGTAGGCGGCGCCGTGGGTGTCGATCAGATCCTGGATGGCAAGACGCAAGCTCTCCTTGGTCCCGAAGCTAAGCTCTTGCCCGCCCTTGTCCCTGTTTTTTTTGGCAGAGAGCGTGGCGGGAAAGAGAGCGAGGGTAAAAACGCTGATAGCCACGGCAGCCGCGATGGTTGTTTTCATGGTGAATGTTGAATGGAAAAAAGAGAAAAAAGAGAAAAAAGCACAAAAAGAGATTGAAAGGAGCGGAGACTCCACAAGAGATTACGCGGTTTCCCCATGCGGGTAGTTGCGTAAGTTGCTCTAAACTACGCCTATTTTGAGGCGTTTATTGGGAGATGCATTGCGAGAATACACGGAAAATAGTTGCCATCGAGGTGGCACCTGCATCGAGGTGACCGATGACGCGGTCGCCGAGATTGCGGGCGCGGCCGAACTTGGCGACCATGTCCCTGGTGTCGGCCGCTCCTTGCGCGGCTGCGGCTGCGGCTTTTTCAAACATGACGGGCATGCCTTCGGAGCTGTATTCCTCCAGGGCGGAGACGGCGGGTATGAGAGCATCCATCATGGTTTTGTCGCCGATACCGGCCTTGGTTTGTTGTCTGACATTGGCGAGGCCAGAGGTGAACATCCTGGCGACCTCGGCGGGATTAAGCTCCTCCTTTTCAACCCCGTCACTCATACCGAGCAAGAGGGCTCCGATCAGGGTGCTGGTCGATCCGCAGGATTCCATCATAGCGGCAAAACCCATGTCGTTGAGAGCCTGCTTGAGTTGTTCACCTTGCTGGACGCTGTTGTTGATTGCGGTCAAGGCCTGGCAAATGGCTGTGCCGTGGTCACCGTCACCCGTGGCGGCGTCGAGGCTTGAGAGTTCATCTTTTTGCTCCCTTACTGCCTCAAGGGCGGCAGAGAACATGGCTTTGAGGGTATCGATGGCAAAGGGTTCGGTCATGGTTGTAAAATGGAGGAATGGAGGAATGGGAGGCGGCCTGGAGTGGTGCCAGGCCGCCTTTGCTTAGGTTGGATTATTGAACGGTCCAGTAGGGAGCGTTGGCTGGGGCGGCGAGGTAACCGACATGATCAGGATCGAGCTTGCACAGGATCATCTGGAAGCCTCCCATTTCCTGGACGGTCAGCAGGTTGTCGATCAACCCGGGCACAATCTTGATACCCCGGGCATCAAGGATCTGATAGGCTTTGCGGTAGACGATATTCATTTCCATCAGCGTGGATGAGCCCACACCGTTGATGATGAGTTGCACCGTGTCACCTGAAGTCGCTCCTGTGGCTTCGATCAGCGGGGTGATCATACGCTCGGCGGTTTCGTCAGCGGTGAGGATTTTGGAGATGCCTCCACCCGCTTCACCGTGTTGGCCCATACCGATTTCCATTTCATCATCGGCGAGATTGGAAATGGCCTGTCCGGTCTGGGGGTGGGTGCAGTTGGTTACCGCGACCGCGAGCGTGGCCATCTGGCCGTTAAAGCGCTCGGCGATTTCATAGACTTCATCGAGGGATTTCCCCCCGTCAGCTGCGGCACCCGCCACCTTGTAAAGGGGGATACAGCCTGCGAGTCCACGTTTGTCCTCGATGGGGGTGTCAATACCGGCGCTGATGTCCTCGTGGGTCAGCAGCATTTTTACCTTGATGCCTGCACGCTCAGCAAGCTGCATCGCCATGTTGGCGCTCATCACATCGCCGGCGTGGTTGAGAACCACGAGCAGGATGCCCGCATCGCGTTTGAACATTTGCAAGGCTTCGAACACCTTCGGTGCCCCTGGAGCAGCAAAGATGTCACCTACAACACTGGCGTCCAGCATGCCGTCGCCGACAAAGCCGGATACGGCGGGTTCGTGGCCGGCCCCGCCCATGCTGATGACCGCGACCTGGTCTTCAGGCTTGGGATTGGCCCGGACAACGATCTTTTCCTTTTCGAGTTTTACCTTGTTAGGGTATGCGAGGCAGTAGCCCTCGAGCAGTTCGGGGGTGAGATCCTCGGGTTGGTTGATTAGTTTTTTCATCATGGTAGTATTCTCCTTCTTGTTGGGTTAGACTTGTTGCATGAATTCGACGGGGGCACCGTCGTCGAGGATGAAGCCTACCATGAGTCCCTCCATGGGAGAGAATGGTTCGATGAGTGTTTCTCCGGTTGCCATGGCCGCATTGAGGTCATCCACCATGTAGGCGACGTGGGCGGTGGTTTTGAGGACTTCCGGCATGGGCGAGCCTTCTTCGAAGCGGAGCCATTCGAGCTTGTTGGCGCTTTCATTGAAGTCGGTGACATAGAGCTTGGCTTCTCCGAGGTAGATTTCACCTTCGCGGACGACGGTGGTTGGGATTCCGATGTGGCTGAATTCTTTCATGGTTCGATGTGGTTTGAGTTAGTGGTTAGGGGTTATGGATTAGAACTTGACGTTGGGATTGGAGAAACGGAGCGCTTCGTTATCGTGGAAGGTAGCAAACTCAGTCACGATCGCGCCCTCCGGACCCGCCAGCATGAAGTGCTTGGCTTCCGCTTTATTGAGGGTGTCCAGGTGTCCCTCGGGCACCAGAATGGCGGAGTTACAGGTCATGGATTCTTGTTGGCTCTTGGGAACAACAGCACCGGCGAAGCCCTTGGCTTCAGCCTGCACGCTAAAGGAATAAATCGAGCCGTGGCGGACAAGCCAGGATTCGCGTTTGGCTGGGCAGCTTTTGCAGTTTACGTGGGCGTGCTCGACAATCATTTGTCCGGGAAGCAGGAAGATTTCATGCCCCATGTAGCCGCCGCCCTTGTGGTTTTCGTTGATCCAGAATACGCCGCCCATGCCGGCTCCGGTAAAGTCGCCAAGGCCGAAATCAATGGCCCAGAGTTGCTCGCCCTTGAAGCTTTCCAGGATAGGGTAGCCAAAGCGTTTCATCAGCTCGAAGTAGGCTTGTTTGCCCTTGGCTCCGTCAAATACGCCATTGTTGTAGAAGTCTTTGTTGGTATACATGGTTGGTTTTTTTTCTTTGTTAGGGTTGGTAAGAGTCGGTGCTCCTTGAAGAAGCGATGTGCCGCAGGCGGCAAGTGCGCCTGCTACAAAAGTCCTTCTACTGAAGGTAAGGTCGGATGTTTTTTTCATAGTCGTGATCTCCTCAAGCTGGATCGTTATCGATCAACTTCCAAATACCGCAAACCGGCCCGCTTGTGAAGGATAAATCTATATAAAAAACGATGGTTAATATATAGAACTTAAAAACAGGGAAGGTTCACCCCCGGGAGTTCGGACGGAATGGGCATGCAGCCAGGTGGTGAACCTACGCTTGTCCAGGTTCGGCTTTGAGTGCCCGGTATCCCATGCGCCGGGAAATTATATCGGCATGCTTGCGTATCGTTTCCCCAAATTCGTCAAAGCGTTTTGCGGGGAGTCGATCCGACGGGCCGGTGGTCCAGATCGCCGCGACCGGGTAGCCGAACTGGTCAAAAACCGGGGCGGCCACACAGTGGGCGCCGTGGATTTGCTCGGCGCGGTCGAGGGCGTAACCACAGTGGGTGACCTCTTCAAGTTCCCTGGCAAAGGCGCGCCGACTGGTGATCGTGTTTTCGTTGTAGCGTTTGAAATGAGCAGCCTTGATGATGGGGGCGCGTTCGCTCTCGGGGAGGTAGGCGAGGATGGCCTTGCAGGGAGCCGCGCAGTGAATCGGCATGCGTGCACCGGTGTCGATGGTGAATTTAAACGGGTGGGAGCCGAGGATTTGCTCGATGACCACACCTTCGTTTTCGACCAGGGTACCGATAAAAACAGACTCCTTGATGACATCGCGACAGGTGCGCATGACATCCATGGAGAGTTCGATAAAGCGGGTATCACCAAAGCTGCGGCAGCCCATCAGCAGGAGTTTTTTGCTCAAGCGGAACCGTTTGGTATCATCACGCACCAGGAAGTGGTGGTTCAGCAAGGTCATGGTGATACGGAAGACGCTGTTTTTGGAATAACCCAGATCCTCGGTGAGTTCAGCGGCGGACCTTCCCTGCGGGTAATCGAGAAGATGCTCCATGATAACGAGTGCGCGCTCCAGATTGGGGACTTTGTAGCGACTGTCTTTGAATGTCTCGTTGTCTGCCATCTTGTTAACCGCCCGTTGTGGATCTTATTGGAGGGCATTGGGAAGCTAACTTGCCCGTTTCGAGCTGTCAATGCCCGGCACTTCTAGCCGCCGTGGATGGTCGCGTTGTTGATGGTATCGATCTCACCGTTTTTGAACGCAACGGTCTTAGCTGTTTTGCCGTCGCCGATGGGGATGGTGACGCTCCATGCGTGGTAGGCTTTGTCTTTCTGTCGATGCTCACTGCACACGTAGTAATTGAGGTAGAGTCTGCCGTTATCGAGAGGTTTGAACTTGAGCGCGGCGAGCGCGGCGGTGGCTTTCTCGACCAATCCCTCGACCAGGACTTCGTTGGGCGCGGGTAGCTTGTTGAAGTCGATATCGTCGAAAATGCGTATGCTTCCTTTGTCGCGGGCGTAGTAGCGCACCTTGCCTGACTTGTCGACGGTGACGCTGTGAAGACTGGCGCCACCGTCGTAAAATTGGAAACGCCATCGTTTATTGTCACCGTTATAGTTGGCGGTGAGTGAATAGAGTTTCATCTTGCCGCCGCCGGCGGCGATCGATTCCTGTTTCATGGCAACGCCCAGGGCGTCATTGGCGTTGGTGACACCGGCCAGTGAGGCGGTTGTGAGGGTGGCGGCGACTAAAAAGGCAGCTGCATATCCGCGTATCATGTGGGTGATCGTTGTCATGGCATGGTCCATCCTAGTTGATTGGAAAGCATGAGGACAAGCGGGAAAGAACTTACCGTTTCAGCGATCCTACCTTTGCCATGATGATCAAAGGGTATGTCCCATACGGTCTTTTTTTGTTTGCAGATATCTTTCGTTGTGGGGGTTGGCCGGCAAACTGAGGGGGATTTGCTCAGCGATCTCGAGGTTGTAGCCTTCGAGCCCCACTACTTTTTTAGGGTTGTTGGTGAGTAATCTGATTTTTCTCACCCCGAGATCGTAGAGGATCTGGGCACCCATTCCGTAGTCGCGCAAGTCGGAGGCGTATCCGAGTTTTTCATTGGCCTCGATGGTATCGAGCCCCTGCTCCTGTAGCTTATAGGCATGGATTTTTGCAGGCAGGCCAATGCCGCGCCCTTCCTGGCGGAGGTAGAGGAGCACACCACCCTCAGCGGCGATTTGTTTCATGGCGGCATCAAGCTGGCCACCACAGTCGCAGCGTTGGGAATGGAACACATCACCGGTCAGGCACTCGGAGTGGACACGGACGAGAGTGGGTTGATCAGGTGAAATCTTCCCGTGTGTAAACGCCAGGTGGTGGGCACCTGTGGACTGGTTGGCATTCTCGACGTAGTAGAGATGGCAGTCGAATTCCCCATAATCGGTTGGCATGGCGATGGTTTCGCCCCGCCGGACGAGTTTTTCGGACCGTCTGCGATATTCGATGAGTGCAGCGATGCTACACGCCTTGAGTTGGTGTTGTTGCTGGTATTCCCCCAGGGTTCCGGAGCGCGCCATGGTGCCGTCCTCGTTCATGATCTCACAGATTACGCCAGCCTTGGGGAGACCCGCGAGGTGGGCGAGGTCGGTGGCTGCTTCCGTGTGGCCGGCACGGCGCAAGACCCCGCCAGGGACCGCCTGAAGGGGGAAGATGTGGCCTGGTTGCACCAAGGCGTCGGATCCGGTGTCCGACGATGCCAGTAACTGGATGGTCCGGGCGCGGTCAGCGGCTGAGATCCCCGTGGTAATGCCGTCGGCGGCATCGACGGAAACGGTGAAAGCGGTTTGCATCGATTCCGTATTGCGGGGGGTCATCGGCGGCAGGTCCAATTCCTTGGCACGTGCCGCGGTAATAGGGGCACAGATCAGGCCCCGGCCATGATTCGCCATAAACGCGATCATTTCGGGCGTGGCCATGGAGGCTGCCGCAACGAGATCCGCCTCGTTTTCACGGCTGGGGTCATCAACGACAATAACCATTTTGCCAGCGGCGACATCGGCGATGATTTCGTCGATCGGATAAAGGGTAAGAGCGGACATTTGTTCGGGAGTCAGGGGGCGGGTGTCGGGGGGAGATTGCTCGATTTGATATGGAGGTCGCGTTGTGGGAAGGGGATTTCGATGCCGTTGTCGCGGAAAGCGCGCCAGACAGCAAGCAGAACTTCCGAGCGAACGTTGCTTACCCCTTGGGGGGCGTCATCGATCCAAAAGCGAACTTGCAGGTCGATGGACGAGTCACCAAAGCCAATGAGCAGACAGGATGGCGCCGGGTCCTTGAGGACGCGTGGTATCTCACTGGCTGCTTCTGCACAGATACGGATGGCCTCGACGACGTCGGTGTCGTAGGAGACCCCGACATCGGCCCTTACCCTGACCACCCGGTCGGTAAACGACCAGTTCACGACCTTGTGGGTGACGAAGTCCTCGTTGGGAATGAGGATTTCCTTCCGGTCCCGGGTAATGACCGAGATGTAGCGGGTGCGTATTGAGTTGATCCAGCCGAAGGTGCCTTCTATTTCGATCACGTCACCCGGTTTGATCGATTTATCCAGCAGGATGATCACACCCGAGACGAGGTTTGAAATGACTTTTTGTAAACCGAAACCAATACCCAAACCGAGAGCACCAGAAAAGATGGCGAGTCCGCCGAGCGGGACTCCGCCGATTTTCAAGGCACCGACAATTGCCGCAATGTAGATGAAAAACCGGGTGGCCTTACCCACAAGGACTTTGATGGACGGCGGTATGTCCGAGCGAGGCTTGATGATGGCATCGATAAAGCGGGTGGACAGGCCAGCCAGCCACAGTAGCAGAAACAAGGCGGCAATGGCGGAAACGATGGCCCAGAGATTGATTTCGATGCTACCCAGAGGCAGGCTGATACTTTGCAAGGCCTCACTGAGTGGTACGAGCCAGCCGAAGAGATGGAGGGCAAAAATAACGAGCATCCCCCCACTCAGAATCTTCGGTGCGGACCGCCCTTTGGAGACGGCGGTGGCAATCTGGTATACGACAAACGCGGTGACCAGGAGGGTTGTGGTATAGATATAACCGCAGGGGATGGCGGTATGACCATCTTCGACCAGCTTGATCGACATGTTACTGCGTGCTGCCCATGTGATCCAGAGCAGGAGGCAGAAGATACTGGGCACCCCGCTGATTTTCTTCCCTGGATCGAAGAACCGCTTAAGCACCATCTGGCTGTGAGAGCCTTCGGAAAAGAGGGTTTTACGAAGTAATACCGCCACGGCAATGGCTCCGAGAAGACACAATCCAATGGCAGCCCACTGCCAGTAGTCCTGACGGTCGTCAAAAAGATTGAGCAGGGTTTGCTGGATGGCGGTGAAATTGATCATACGTTCGGAGTCGCTGGCACTCTTAGCACTCCACGACGTTTACCGCAAGGCCGCCGCGAGAGGTTTCTTTGTATTTCTCCTGCATGTCCTTACCGGTTTCCTTCATGGTGTAGATGACCTTATCCAGTGATACGAAGTGGGTGCCGTCGCCTGACATCGTGATCCGGGCAGCATTGATGGCCTTGACGGCTGCCATCGCATTACGCTCGATACATGGGATCTGGACAAGCCCGCCAATAGGGTCACAGGTAAGGCCGAGGTTGTGTTCCATACCGATTTCCGCAGCGTTCTCGACCTGGTGGTGTGTACCACCGAGGTATTCGACGAGCGCGCCGGCGGCCATCGAACAGGCGACTCCCACCTCACCTTGACAACCGACATCGGCGCCAGAGATGGAGGCGTTGCGTTTGTAGAGCATTCCTATGGCGGCGGCGGTCAGGAGAAAACGGTGCACGGCGTCCCGTTTGTCATCCTTGGTCTGATAGGGGCTGTGTTTGAAGCGGGTGGCATAATGCAGCACCGCCGGAAGTATGCCTGCCGCACCATTCGTAGGGGCTGTGACAACACGGCCACCGGCGGCATTTTCCTCATTGACGGCCAGGGCGTAGAGATTGACCCAGTCGAGTATGGTCAGGGGGTCTGCCAGTGCGGCTTCGGGGTGTTCGGAGAGGCGTTGGTAAATCGACGATGCGCGCCGCTTCACTTGCAGACCACCGGGTAAGAGGCCCTTGTTCCGGCAACCATTCCTAACACATTCCTGCATAGCTTCCCAGATGCGGTCCAGTGCGCAGCGGGTTTGCTCTTCGGGCCGGATCAGGTTTTCATTGGCGATGATGATATCGGGTATGCACAGGCCACGGTCGTCACAAAGCGCGGTCAGTTCGTCCGCGGATTTGAAGCTGTATACGGGTGTGATTTCCGCGCCAAACCGAGGGTTCTTCATTTCAGACTCAGTGGCAATGAAGCCGCCGCCCAGAGAATAATAGATTTCCTCGGCGAGGATATGGCCATCGACATCGGCGGCGATGAAGTGCATGCCGTTAGGGTGCAGGGGAAGGGGGTCCAGACGATGGAAGGTGAGGTGGTGGTTTGCGTCGAACGCAACGCAGTGATCCTTTGTCCACTGAAGCGACCGGGTTGCTCTGACGGTGTCGATGCGTTGTGGAATCTCCGGAACCTGGATGGTTTCGGGTTCCTGACCCAAGAAACCAAGCATGATGGCGGTATCAGTACCGTGCCCTTTTCCGGTGGCGGCCAGGGAGCCGTAGAGGTCGCAGCGAAGCGAGTGGACGGATGCGGCTTGGTCGGTACTGGCGAGTTGCCGGGTGAAATCAAAAGCAGCACGCATAGGCCCCACGGTGTGAGAGCTGGACGGTCCAATTCCAATGGTAAATAAATCAAGTACGGAGATCATGGTATGCTAACAAGTGGCGCAATTCAACAAGTGGCGCGAGTGACAATCCGTGCAGAGTGCCTCGTACACGATCATTGATCGTGATCCATTTCCTGGAGTGCGGTGAACACGGCAGGGGGGACGTAGCGGCGGACCGAGTCCTCCCATCCCTCGGGGCCGATGAGGCTCTTCACCATGCTTGATGAGAGCTCGGCGATATCCCGGGGGGGCATCAGGAATGTCGTGGTTATACTCGGAGCCATGTCTCCATTGATGTGGCGCATGACGCGTTCATACTCGTAGTCGTTTGATGAACGGATACCACGCAGGATATACTGGGCATCGACACTGCGGGCGTAGTTCACCAAATAGCGGTTTTTAAATTCGGCGATGGTAAGCCGTTCGCAGGACGGGATGGAATCACGCAAAAGGGAGAGGCGGTCCTTTACATTGAAGGTGTAGGACTTGGATGGATTGCTACCAATGGCGACGTAGAGGCGGTCGAACATCTCCAAGCCTTTTTCAATCATCCAAAGGTGGCCATTGGTGAGGGGGTCAAATGACCCTGCATAAACTGCTGTGCGCATGGGGTGGTTGGTTGGTTGGCTGGTTGGTTGATTGGGGGGAATCTATTCAGAGGCGGGAGCGGCTTTGTCTTTGTTGCCGGTGATGGGGTCGGGCTCGATGGGCTCTGGATCGACGTCTTCCCAAATCATGTGTTTTTTTGCCAGGCTATTGGCTCGTTTGGCTGCCTCTTCCGCACGGGGGCCATTGAATGAAGCAATGCGGCGTGCGAGTTTGACGGCGGCCTCCCAGCGTTTGTCTGATTCCAACATAGCGAGGGCTTTGAATCCACATCGATAGAACCAGAGCCATTCCTCCTTGTTGGCCTTGCCGGCGGTGGGGATGTTGCCCCGTATGACGACATCGTAATAGGAGCCAAAGGCATCACTGACCTTGGACATGCTTTCGTAGGTTTGCCCGCGGAGAAAATGGAGTCGGTTTTCCCAGGCCAGAGGCAAATTTTCGGCGGCAAGCAGCTCATTGTAGATTTTGATAGCCTCTTCGTATTTCGCGGAGTCGGCTGCACCTTGCCGGTGTAGGCAATCAGCCATCAACACCCCGGCGGCACGGCAGAGCGGAGCGGGTGTTTTTTTCGGGTCGAGTAATGGTTTGAGGCTTGTTTCCGCCTCCGTATACCGACGGAGATCAATGAGCACCCGGCTTTGCTGAATCCGTGACTCGGCGGACAGCTCATGGTTGCTGTCGATGATTTTCTGGAACATCGTGATACACTCTTCCCGTGCCTGGGCCGTGCCGCCAAGCCGCGCGGACATGGCGGCAAAAAAACTGGCATAGGGCGAGAACGGACTGTCCGGGTACTTGGTTGTGATGTCGTTAAAGATCAGGCGTGCCTTGTTGTAGTCCTCGTTATGGTAGTAGGCTTCACCCCGCCTGAGTTGTAAGGACGGGATGTTGGGGTCGTCCTTGAAAGTGGTGATGAATCTTTCAGCGGCAGCGGCAGCGGCAGTCCAGTTGAGGCTCAGCTCCTCCGCTCTGATCAGGATGCGTGTGATGGTAAGCTGGGATGCTGCATCGCTTAGGCGGGGCGAGATGATTTCGAGCTGGGCCGTCGCAAGCATGACATCAGGTGGGGAAATATTCACTGAGGCGGCGGCGAGTGCCAAACGGGCTTCGTTTTCGCGTGGATGATTCGGGTGTGTCACAATGAATGACTCCAGTTCACTGCGCCCCGTGGCATCCTCCTGACTGCATTTCCATAAGGCCCGTTCGAGTAGGAGCGCGGTGCGGACGTTGGCTTGCGCAGATGATTGCAGGATTTTTTCAAAGGCAATCAGGTTGGTTGCTTTGAGTGCCACGATGCCGGCATTGACCTTGGCGGCATGGGCAATGTCCTCGGAAGTGGATTCCCGGGCGTAGTTGAATGCCTCGAGGGCGATGTCCAGTTTGCCTTCCCGGGCGAGTAACAATCCCCGGATGTAACTGGCCTGGTCTTTGAGGCGTGGCGAGAATGCCACCTTCTCCATCACGGAAAGGGTATAGGTCGCTTGCTCGGGATGGTTTTGTTTGAGGTGGAGATAGGCCGTGTCCAGCAATGAGGCGGAGGCTAGCTTGAAATACAGTTCACTGGGAGGTTTGGGGCTGTCGCTATGCTGGGACCTGAGCCGCCTGAGCAAGGCCATTGCCTGATCATGTTTATCTTGATCCTTGGTGCGGGCTAACAGGAGTGCGCGATGGTAAAGTGCCAGGCTAACCCGGTCAGCATGTTCGTTGGAACTTGGCATGAGTGGGTGAATCGCGGCGTTGCTGTCACCTCCGATATACAGGACATCCTCCGGGAGCGGTGTTTCGCTGCTCCATTGCCGGAGTTTGACCATGCTGGGAGCATCGTCGGCCAGGTTTTCAGGCAGCAGGGCGGAAAGCCGGATAAACGCCTCTTGGATGGCCGAAGATTCCGGGTAGTCGGAAATGAATTGTTCGAGTGTTGCGATGGCAGCTTCACTTTGTTTGTTGGCGACCTGGGCATCAGCCTTGCCGAGAATGCAGGCATGGAAAATACGTTCCGTCAGGTTGTCGGGTGCCGTGATAAGCGACTGGAAACGGTTTGTTGCCTCGGCGGAATTTCCTTCGGCAAGAGTGATGCGCGCCCCCAGGTATTCTTTTAATCTGGCTGTTTCCGCATCCTGACCATCGATTTTTTCGAGCATCTTCTGGGCCGTGTCGTATCTTGACTGGTCGATATGAATCTCGGCAGCGAGTAAGTTGGCCTCGTTGCTGATCTTTGATGCTTTCGACTGGCCAAGTTTGACGAGGATGCCCAGGGCTTCGTTGCTGCGGTCCAGGGCAAGAAGGATGCGTGCGCGGGCAAGGAGAATTTCACCGCTCAGAGGATGTGTTGGCGGGATTTCAGACAGCGACTTGTCGGCGTCCTGATAACGGCCTAACGAGGCCAACGCTTCGGCTTTCCAAATGGGGGCTGAGTTCAAGTCCTTGATGGTTTTTTCTTCGATCAGCTTGAGCGCCTCCTCCGCCTGCTTGAGGTCGCCATGGGGAGAGGCGCTTGAGCGGACCAATGCCTCGATCAGAGCCAGGGTAAGGTAGGGTTTGGAGGCGCTGCTGATTTTTTTGTCTTCCAAAGCTGCCCTGAACTTAGTGACGGCGATATCGTGGAGTTGATCCTCCATGGCCTGGACACCTTCCTGGTAGGCTGGTGCTTTGCCTAGCTCTTTGGCGACACTGCCGGGCAATCCGCTGCCCCTGGGCGCGGCGATGGTTGGCAGCGTCAAGATGAGAATCAGGATGGTAAGTCGGTGGAGCACACACCCATTATGCTGAAAAAAAGGTAGATTTACAGGATTTGTTCGGATAATTTTCATCAGAATTGTTTTGGGTTTCCGGGCGTTTTAGCCTGCAATGGTGTTGGGATGAAACAACTGAATGACATGGGAGAGGACGCCCTGATCGAACGATTGCTGGGTCAGCTGGAAAATGCCGTTGGTGCTGACGATTCGATCGTCGTGGGACCGGGTGACGATTGTGCCGTGGTGGACGTGGGGTTAGCGGATCGATACCAGTTGCTGAAGACGGATTCCCTGGTGGAGGGGGTTCACTACCTGGCTGGAACGGAAGCATCCAGGGTGGGCTGGAAGGCGGTGGCCAGGGTGATCAGCGACTTTGCCGCCATGGGCGGGTGGCCGGGACAATTGTTGGTGACCATTGCCATGCCCGCAGACAAGAAGGTAAAATACGTCGAGGATCTCTACGGTGGTATGCAAAAATGCGCCACCACTTACGGAGCTACGATCTGTGGTGGTGAAACAAGTTCGGTTCCTTTGGGTTCAGCTGCGGTGATTTCAATCGCGGGCACTGGTTGGGTGGGCAAAGGAAAACAGATCACGCGTTGTGGCGGTATGGTGGGCGACCGCATTCTCGTGACCGGCAGGCTGGGGGGCTCGATGAATGGCAAGCATCTCGATTTTCTGCCGCGTCTGGAGGAGTCAGCATGGCTAACGGAAAACTTTCAGATCCGGTCAATGATGGATCTTTCCGACGGTCTTGGTCGCGATCTTCCGAGGTTGGCGAGGGCAAGCGGCTGTGGGTTCCGGGTCGATGCGCAATGCCTGCCACTCAATCCCGGATGTGACCCAGCTCAGGCACTTGGTGATGGTGAGGATTACGAGTTGCTTTTTACAGTTTGCCGCCACGCTGTGGAAAAAGTATGCGCGGAATGGGCCAGGAGATTCCCAGGTCTGCCATTGACAGTTGTAGGCGAGCTGGTTTCCGGAGAAGGTGACACCAGCCTGGGTGAAGTGGGTTGGCAGCATTTCAAACGCTGAGTCATTTCCGGAAATTTGCCGGGTTTGATGGTTCCTTGGGTCAGCTGAAAAGATTGATCAATGTATAGAGCAGGCCAATGACGGCTATGAATCCAACAAGTGCAAAAGGGCCAACAAGTATTTGCATCAGGGTGAAAGATAGAGAGTGACTCAGCGCCTGGGATAGAACAGGTATGCCATTTTCCTTGCGCACGGATGTAGCGAGAAAGGCATCGCAGTAGCCGCAGCCGAATGTAATCAATGCAATGATGGGCAGGGCGAGTATTAACTCAAAGTCATGTCCCAGCTTCACCCATACCAGGCCAACGCTGGCGAGAGTTGCTAACGGCGCTGGACTGATCCAGACAACGAACCTCATCCAGAAGATCGCCCCGTTAGGTTGGGCGCTCGGTAATGGAGCTTGAGGGATTCTAGTCGTTAACGAGAATTCCTCATGGAGCTTTTGATCCTGGCCTTGCTCCGGTGTGTTCATGCTCGTCAATCAGCCAACAATGGATGATCCCATGGTATCGCCCATCCTGGCATAGGTTTCGGTTTGTTGGGCGGAGTTGTCCAGCAGGTCATCGGCCAGTTTGACTTTCCCGGGTTCAAACACGGTGATGGTGGACGAGCCCCCGAACGCGAAGTAGCCTTTTTCGTCGCCTTTATTGACGTGTTGGTCAGGATCATAAGTCTGCAAAATAGAGCCTACACAGGTGGCCCCGATTTCCAGCATGAGCACCGTGCCCATGGTTTCGGTGATGATCCGGGTCACGGTGCGTTTGTTCTGCCACACATAGGCGAGGTTACGGGCCAGTGCGATCGGGGAGACGGAAAACAGAGGCCCGTTGATCAGGCGAGTTGCACCAGCCTTGCCGCTAACAGGGAAGTGGAAACGGTGGTAGTCGACTGGACAGAGTCTGGACAAGACAAGGGTGCCCCCAGCGTATCGGGCCGACAGCCCGGGGTCGTCGATGAGCTGGTGGATGTCAAAACGTTGCCCCTTTACAAAGAAGCCGGGGATGTCATCGATATTGGCAAACCCGAGGTGGCGACCGTCCGCCGGGAAGACCACAGCGGAGTCGGCAATCGGCCGGGCACCAGGTTTGAGCTTGCGGTAGAAGAACTCGTTGAAAGTGGAAAACCGGTCCGGCGCATCGGCAAATTCCGAGGGGTCGAGCGCGTAGTCATCGATGAATGGCCCGACTTTCGACCTGGTCGCCGGATGGTCCATCCGTTTGCCATACCAGCGCGAGAAGGCGGGGCGTTTGACAAAGCTGTGCAGTGCCAGTTTGCCAAGCGGATTGCCGTAGGCCCACTTGAGGAAGGATTCCCCGTAAACCTGCTCGGTTTCCAGCTGGCCGGTGTAGCGATTGTAAAACTGAATGTCTTTCACTGGCGTGAGCCTAGCACAACGTTTCTATCTGGGCACAAAAAAAGCAGGCACAAAAAAGCAGACGGGAATGACCCCGTCTGCTGAATGATATGTTTTTGCGTGTTCCAAGCGATAGGCCTAGGCTGCTTTGAGCAGCTTCTGAGCCTTGGCGATCGTGGTCTTAGTGTGCTTGCCGTTCACTTTACGTGCCTTATCAAGCATCTCTTTGAGATCATTGAGTGCACCTTCAGCGGCTTTGAGCGCTTTACGCTCGCCACCGTATTTCTTGTCGGAGAAATACTTGGTGAAGGTGGTACCGGCACGGCTGAGGCAAAGACGCCAGCCCTGGAATGCTGTGGTTTCGTATGTGAAACGCGTTAGGTTCTTTCTGGATTTCATAATTGTGTGTGTTGAGTCCTGCTGACTAATAGATGATAGATGGCGATATGTCCAACAACTCTTAAAAAAAAATCAATTTTTTTTCAAACAGTAGTACAAAAAAACACGCATTTACTTGCGCAAATACGTGTTTTGTAAAGATGTTAGTATAAGTTAGGAAATATAACTAAGTTGTCATTCTGGGCACTAACGAACTTTTTGGGGTGTGTTATTCGTCGTCGGCGAGCGAAACAGCCATGTCCTCGACGTCAGTCCACTCGATGTAAGCCATCGGGGCGGAGTCACTGATGCGCGCACCTAACTTGGTGATGCGGCAGTAACCGCCTTGACGGTCTTCACAGGCCGGGCCGACCTCTTCGAAGAGCTTTTTCACGTTGTCCTTCTGGCGGAGGAATGCGAGTGCCTGACGGCGTGCGTGCAGGTCACCCCGCTTGGCGAGGGTAACCATTTTCTCTGCCACAGGGCGCAGGGCCTTGGCCTTGGCGAGTGTGGTGCGGATGCGGCCGTGTTCGATCAGGCTGCAGGCGAGGTTAGCGAGAAGCGCACGGCGGTGTGCGGCGTCGCGTTGAAGTTTGACAGTCTTTTTTCTGTGTCTCATGGGATAATGTCCTTGCGGACGGTTTGTATTTTAAATTAGTCGTTCAGGTTTTGTGCGATGAGGTCGGCAAGGCCAACAGGAGCTTCCTCTTCCGCTCCGAGGCGTGGTGCATTCACGGTTGGAAGTGCGCCTGTGAGCAGGGATGGATCGATGTTCATGCCGAGACCAAGACCAAGCTCGACGAGCTTCTCCTTGATTTCGTTCAGTGACTTCTTACCGAAGTTACGGTACTTGAGCATTTCCGCTTCAGTCTTCGTGGCGAGCTGGCCAACGGTAGTGATGTTGGCGTTGTTGAGGCAGTTGGCAGCACGAACGGAAAGTTCGATCTCGTTGACGCTCATGTTGAGGAGCTTCTTGAGTGCGGCGTTTTCCTCGCTTTGCTCAGCAGGAGCCTCTTCAAAGTCGACCGCGTTCTCGTCGTAGTTGACAAACACGTCGAGGTGGTGGCGGAGAATGGCGGAGGCCTGGAGAAGGGCGTCGGATGGCTCGACGCGACCATCGGTCCAGACATCGAGCACAAGTTTGTCGTAGTCGGTCATCTGGCCGACACGGGTAGCGGCAACGGAGTATTTCACGCGCACGACTGGTGAGAAGATTGAGTCAATAGCGATGACACCGATGGGCATGTCAGGGCGTTTGTTCTCGTCGCCGGTATTAAAACCGCGGCCGACCTTGACTTCAAATTCGCAGTCGAACTTCACCTTGCGGTCGAGTGTGCAGATGATTTGGTCTTTGTTGACGACTTCGTAGATGTTGTCGTCCTGGATGTCAGCGGCAGTAATGACGCCTTCTTTCTCACACTTGATGGTCAGAACGCGTGGTTCTTTGCCGTGGTGCTTGAATTTCACCTTTTTGAGATTGAGGATGATATCGGTGACGTCCTCGACACAGCCGGGGAGGCTGGAGAATTCGTGTTGGACGCCTGCGATGCGGACGGATGTGATGGCGGCACCCTCCAGCGAGGAGAGCAGCACGCGGCGCAGGGAGTTTCCGATGGTGTGACCGTATCCGCTCTCGAACGGCTCAGCGGTGAACTGGGCATAGGTTTCGGACTCGGTGTCCTCGTTCTTGGTGAGGCGGTTAGGAAGTTCAAAACGGTCCAGCTTGAATGCGGTGTCTGTATCTTCCTCGGTGGCTTCTGTGGTTGCGGTTTTTTTTGATGTGTCTTCTGACATGTTTTTATTGGGTTTACCGGGTTGCCCTCCGGCGAGCGGGGTCAGCGGGTCGTCAAGGATTGACAGTTGGCAGATTTGCGGAGGACCTACGGCAGTTTCTAGCTCGCGGGGCGGGGAATAAAGGGGATGTGAGGGCATAATGCAATCGTTTTTTCCAGAATTTGGAGGGATTCGGAGAATTGTTGTGCCAATTGCATCCCGGTGGAATTTGCGGTATCCCTTTTTTCGCTTTATGCTACAGATATGGACATGAAGCCGATGTTTACCCTGACTCTGAATGTAGTGACGTTGTTGAGCCTGATTTTACCACTGCAGGCACAGGAAAAGCCGGATGCCCCCGGAGTGGCGCCAGCGAAACCTGTCCCGGTGGAATCCGGCAAGCAGGGCAATCCGGCGAGCCCGTCTGGAGACAAGGTGGAAAAGCCGCTGCAAAAGCGGGTTTTCGGGAAATCCGATGAGGAGAGCTTCAAGGGCAAGGTGGTGATTATCAAGGTGGGTGAGGATGATCTGGTCAATAAACATGCCTTCAAGTTCTGGCGGCGTGTGATCAAGCGGGTGAATGAGGAACATGCTCGTGCGGTGGTGTTCGACCTCGATACCCCGGGGGGGCTGGCATTTGACACCGCGGAGCTGATCATGGTGGATATGCAGAAGCTCAAGGTGCCATCATATGCCTTTGTGAACCAGAAAGCACTGAGTGCGGGTGCCCTGGTGGCCTCCGGGACCGATGGGATTTATATGCACCCGGTATCCGCCATTGGTGCCGCGGCCATTGTCAGCGGCAGTGGGGCGGAAATTCCCGATACCATGCGGGCGAAGATCGAGTCGGCGTTCAACGCCTTTGTCCGGGCCGTGGCGAAGAGCAAGGGGCGCAATCCCGATGTCATCCGGGCGATGATGATCACCAAGGAGTATTATGATTTTGGCGAGATCCAGGTCGAGGAGGGAGAGTTGCTTACCCTGACGGCGGACGAGGCGATGATGGAATTCGAGGGCAAGCCGCTGCTTGCCAAGGGGATAGTGAGTAGTATTGAGGAATTGCTCCAAAAGGAAGGCCTCGCTGATGCCGAGGTGATCCTGGCCGAGCCAACGGGTATGGAGAAATTCGCCTACTGGGTGGCAGCCTTTTCAGGTGTGTTGATTCTCATTGGTATGGGGGGTGCCTATTTGGAGATGAAAACACCGGGTTTTGGTATTGGCGGAGGTATTTCGCTGCTCGCGTTCGGGATGTTTTTCTTTGGCAATTATGCGGCGGGAAACATGGCTGGCTACGGTTTGATGCTGCTGTTTGTGCTCGGGGTGATTCTAGTGATTGTCGAATTTGTCATTCTTCCGGGTATGATTGTCCCCGGTCTGGTGGGGGGGCTCCTGATCATGGGTTCTCTCTTTATGGCGATGGTCGATGAGTTTGCCTTCGAGGACAACGATGTGCGGGGGTGGGATGCCGAGGGCGCACTTGACTTCATCAACGGTCCCTCGCTGAACCTCGCGATCGGACTGCTGGGGTCAGCGATTCTGATGATGGTGATGATGCGGTATCTGCCGAGCATTCCACTCTTCAACCGGCTCGTCATGTCCAGGGAACTCGCACAGGGGGATGCTGCGAGTGAGGACTCTGTCTCGGGTGGCACGGGTGCGCATGTTGGCTTGCGTGGCGTGACCACCACTGCGCTCCGTCCTGCCGGAAAAGGAAATTTCAACGGCAAGGTGCTTGATATCACCGCCTCCAGCGGCTTTATCGAATCGAAAAAACAGGTGGTGGTTGTTTCCGAGGACGGCGTGAGGATCCTTGTGGAGGAGGAGGGGGGTAGTTATTAGTTATTAGTTATGGGGGCGCAAAAAACCTGCGGGGCGTGAGCTGCCGCAGGTTTGGTTGAAGATGGTAGCGGGATTTTAATGCACCTCGTGCATGGCCTGGCTGGTTTGCACGATGTTGAGGGCGTGGTTGGCGATGGCTTCGAAGTGGTTGTTGATGTCGATATTGATCATCTCCAGCTTGACGTTACTTTTGACATTGCCCTGTGCCATCCGTTTCATGGCGCTCTTGTTGAACTTCTTGCGCATGGTGTCAGCGGTGTTTTCCATGGCCTTGGCCTTGCTGATGTCCGCAGGTGAGATCTTGGCCAGCAGGTGGGCATCGGTAAAGATGATGAACTGGGCCACGCTGCCGGCAAACTCGCGCAGGGTGTCTTTCTGCTCCTGGGAGAACTGGCGCCCTTTCTTGTAGCGGCGCTCGTTGAGTTTCACCAGACGGTAGATACAGTCGATACACTCCTCGATTTCCTGGGTGATACGGAGCATGTTGGCAATCTTCATGGCATTGGTCGGTCCAATATCCTTGGAGGAACAACGCACGAGGTACTCGGTGATTTCCTGCATCATGATGTCGGACTCGTCCTCGATATGCTTGAGGGCGCTCACCTGGGCCGACATGTCATCCTTGGGGTGTTCGAAGACATCGATAAAGCCGTTGAACATTTTCACAGACAGGGCGGACATTTTGCGGATGGCATTTTCTGCCTCGGCGATGTTGAGTTCGCCGAGGTCGACGAGATTCTGGGAAATATAGCGGAGATGGGTTTCCTCTTCTGATACCGGGTCTTTGACCCACTTCTGGACGAAGTTGGCGATCTGGGGAACAAACCAGACGAGTAGGAAAATGTTGAGCAGATTGAAGGTGGTGTGAAAGACGGCCACGGCGAAGGCGACAATCGTGAGGGGGTTGCTGATGTCGCCTTTGGCTGTTTTGATTTCCACCAGGCTGTCAGGGAAGAACCCGGTCATATTCCATACCAATTTCGAGAGCGGAATGAAGAGCGCCATGGCCCATATCGTGCCGATCACGTTAAAGAGGAAGTGGGCGCGGGCGGCACGCTTGGCACTCACATTGGTGCCGATGGAGGCAAGCCATGCGGTCACCGTGGTTCCGATATTTTCACCAAGGACGATGGCGGCGGAGATTTTGAACGCCTCGTAAGGATCGGGGCCTAACCAGCCATTCCACGCGCAGGTGATGGTAATGGCCATGGCCGCGGAGGAGGATTGCACGATCAGGGTCAGCAGGATACCCGCAATGAGGAAGAGGACGATGGAGCCGGGGCCAAAGCTATTGAGGGACTCGATGATACCTTGGACGGTTTGTTGGAGTTCTGCGTTTTTTTCTACTCCGGCTTTGAGGTCAGGAACAGATTCCTTCAGGTAGGAAAGACCGGTAAAGAGGAGGCCAAATCCGATCAGGCTTTCACCCGTTGCCTTGGCTTTGGCCTTGCCGATGAAAAAGAGAGGGAGGCCGATACCGATGATTGGCAGGGTGATGGCCGAGATGCTGAATTTTCCAATCCACGCGACGAGCCAGGCGGTGATGGTGGTGCCGAGGTTGGCACCCATGATCACACCAATGGATTCAGTGAGCGTTAGGAGCCCCGCATTGACGAAACTGACGACAAGTACGGTGGTCGCGGACGACGATTGCACGAGCGAGGTGGTAAAGAATCCTGTGAACACCGAGCTGGCCCGGTTATGTGTCATGGTGGCAAGCGCGTGACGCATACCGCTGCCGGCGGCTTTTTGAATGCCCTCCGACATCACCTTCATTCCGTAAAGGAAGATTCCGAGTGAGCCGAGGATTTTGAGAATGGCAATGAGTGTGGTCCAGACGATCATGATACGCGTGTGTATGGGTGCGGTGTGACAATATTGTAATGTGGGTAGCGAGATGGCTCGGTCACATTCATTTTACGGTCTCCCGTATGCCTTAGAGAGAGCTGAGTAGTCAAGGGAAGCATCACCTTTTTTATATCGCGATGTCTTGGCTCCAGTGGTAGTTTCCGCGAATGGCTGTATAAGTTGCACTCGATGAGTGAGTTGGAACAAAACCAGACCGGCTCACGGGGGCTTTTGGAGTGTGGAACGCGAACCAGGGTCGCTGACTGTCATGCCGGGTCATTTCACGGATGCTAATAAAGATCCGCAGATGCTGGCGACAACGGGTTATTGAAGTGGGGTAGGAAAAAGCCGTGGGGGAAGGCGGTGGTAAAAGCCCCGGAGGTCGTCGGCGGTCTGAAGCAGGGTTATTTCTTCCGGTTGAGCGCGAGGACAGCGAGTCGCTTGGCAGCAGCAGCAATTTCCTCCACCCCCTTTTCTGTGGGTTCCCCGTCCTCGCCCAGAGTCATGATGTTGCGGAGGCCGGCGATGATGGTCCTCATGGCTTTGAGGTCGGGCCGTCCTGATATCCTGGGATCAAGCGCTCCAATCGAGCCTTCGTAGTAGTCGGCTATGTCCTCACGGTAGAGATGTCTGGCCCGTTCGGGGGTGTATTTCATTTTCACGGCATGTGAGCCGACTTCCAGTGCCCTGATCCACCCGCCGAGCGAGATCAGGTGGGCGAGGTCGACGTCCCGCAGGTGAATGAGATCGGTTTCCACGTCCCTCTGCGTGGCCGTCAGTTCTTTTTTCAATGCCTCGACATTGTTTTTACGGGCATTTTCCAACAGGCTGGCCGCGTGTCGGTTGACCCGTTCGCCGGCACCAAGGGCACGGCCGTATCGTGAGAGCTCCTTCGCCAGGGGTTCGATTTTTTGCATTTGGCCAGCCTGGACCGCCATAAATCCATCGGCAATGAGGAATCCTATCTCCAGGGCGAGATCAGTACGATTCAGAGGCATGCGCTCGGGGATTTCATGCACCAATTCATCGGCCGGCAGAGGGGCCAGTTTGTCGAGGTCATCCAAAATACGTTTGATCGACGGCGCTGTAAACTCATTGACCCCAAGCTCTTCCCTCACGTGGGGATCGTCGATGAGATCATCCGGTACGGCAGGGCGGCCGACGGGTTCCTTTTCCTCATCTTCCTGCGCCTGGACATTGATAATGCCTAGCAGCGAAAACGAGATCAGGCATGCGGCGACCCGGGGGAACTTCAAAAGCATCTTCATGCCTCTAGATAACTCCCTGGCGAGGGAAATTGCAATGGAGGAATGATAAAACCGGAACAAAAAGACGGAGAAAAGATGTTGGCACATATTCAGTTGTCGCTTATCTCACTGCCATGCGTTTACTCTTGGGAGTCAATATTGATCACGTGGCCACGCTGCGTCAGGCCCGCTATGCAGATATGCCGGATTCGCCGAATGCCGAACCCAGCCCGCTAACAGCGGCGCAAGACGCCATGGCTGGAGGAGCGGATTCCATCACCATCCATGTGCGTGGCGACCGCCGACACATGCAGGAGCGGGACGCCTTTGAGATCCGTGGGAAAATCGACCTGCCCTTGAACTTCGAAATGGGAAACACCCCGGAGATGGTGGAGATGGCACTACGACTGAAACCCGACTTCGTCTGTCTGGTTCCCGAAACACGGGAAGAAGTCACCACCGAGGGAGGCCTGGATGTCGAGGGGCTTTTTGGATCGCTGCAAGGCACTGTTTCCAGGCTTCAACAGGCAGGTATCAAGGTGAGTATGTTTATCGACCCCGATGCCCACCAGGTGGAGGCTTCTGCTAGAATAGGCGCGGAAATGATCGAGCTGCACACCGGGTGTTTTGCCAATGCCTTTAACGAGGACCGGAACCAGGAAACCCGTCGCCTCATCGCGGCGGCCATACTGGGGAACAGCCTGGGGCTGCAAGTGAATGCGGGTCATGGGATTAATTTACAGAACCTTCCGGAACTACTCACCGTGCCGCATCTAACGGAGCTTAATATCGGGCACACCCTGATTGCGAGATCGGTCCGCGTGGGACTAACCGAGGCGGTCAAGGAAATGCGTGTTGCGATGGAAGGGGGGCAAGGATAATGATCTTTGGTATTGGCATTGATGTTGTGGAAGTGGAGCGACTGGAGTCATCCATGGCCGAGTTCGGCGAGCGATTTGCAAGCCGTGTTTTCACCGAGGCCGAGCGGGCCTACTGTGAAAGCCAGAAACGTCCAGCCATCCACTACGCGGCGCGCTTTGCGGCCAAGGAAGCGGTAGCCAAGGCACTCGGCACAGGTATTGGCAAAGACTTGTCCTGGCTCGATATGGAAATTCGCCGGCGTGACAGCGGCGAGCCTGAAGTGTTTCTATCAGGTAACGGCGCCAAGTTCGCCAAGGACAAGCATCTCGGGCAAATCAAGATCAGCCTGACCCATGCCCAGCATTACGCCGCGGCCAATGCCGTGGTTCTTTCCGGTGAGTAGCGAGGGGGCCACATCCTTCGTCAGCATTCGCTACAGATAACCGGGCAGCAGCTCCTCGACCGACTCCTTGAGTAGTTCGACGAGTGTTTTGTCCATAAATAGGTAGTCGTCCGGGATGTCTAACGAAATAATTTCCGGTAGCTCACAGTTGTCGCGATACAAATCCCTGATTCTTGTGGCGTGGGTCTTTTCCATCACCATGACCACATCCGCCCATGCCAGATGCTTGACCGAGAGGGGGCAGGGGCTCTGCCGGCTTAGCCCGGCCGACAGCACCGACATTCTAGGATCATTTCGGTACACAGCCGCCGCAGTAGGACTGCGCCATTGATTCCTGGCGCATACAAAGAGAACCCTGAGGTGAGTCATAGAAATGAGGGGGGATCGGTACGCAAAAAAACGCACTAGCCAAGGCCTTGTGCGTTTATGTGAATGAATGCTGAAGAAGGAAATGGCTCCTGCGCTTGGGATCGAACCAAGGACCTAGTGATTAACAGTCACCCGCTCTACCGCTGAGCTACGCAGGAATTTCCAATTTCGTGTCGACCGCCCTTGTGGGGCTTGGACGGGCGGGAAAATGCCAGATAAACATAGTATTGCAAGATTTTTTAGGGGAAAAATTGCGTTTTTGTGAATGATGTATCGTAGAGTCTTCCCTAGACAAAAAAACGGCAGTACCGAAGTACCGCCGTTTGAGAATTGCGCTTTTGGTTTTTGGAATTTGAAACTTACGACTTAGCCGGATTGACCTCGGCCTCCAGGTTGGCATCGAGGAGTTCGCGGCGGAGGTTGGCGCCACGTAGTTTGCTCCAGATGTAGACGACCGGGGAGGCGATGAATATCGAGGAATAGGTACCGACGATGATCCCGACCATGATGGTGAAGGAGAAGTCCTGCAGGGCGGTACCGCCGAAGATGTAGAGGACCAGCACGGAGACAAAGGTCGTCAACGAGGTAAGCACCGTCCGTGAAAGGGTGGCGCTGATGGCCTGGTTCATGACGTCCTTGACCTCGCCACGGCGCGAGCGGAGGTCTTCGCGGAGGCGGTCGAAAATGACGATGGTGTCGTTGATCGAATAACCGGCAATGGTGAGGAAGGCGCCGACGTGGATCAGCGACAGCTCCTGGCCGGAGAAGACGACGATACCGAGGCAGATCAGGATGTCGTGGAACAAGGCGATGAAGGCACCCAGTGCAAACGAGAACTCGAAGCGGATGGTGATGTAGATGAGGATGGCTACCAGGCCGATGATCAAGGCCCATACCGCCGTGGAGAGGAATTCGCTTCCGAGGCTGGCACTGATGGTTTCCTTGGCCATCTGCCATTTGTACTGGGTTGCGGCCACTCCGTCGTTCATCTTGGGTTGGCCGTTGGCATCAAGCACTGGCTCTTGCTCCTGGAGGACGGGGAAGGCGGCCCGGAGAGCTTCTTCGATGACCTCCGAGTCGGGGCGTTGGCCGTCTTGCAAGCTATCGGGGTCAGGGTTACCACAGCGGACCGTGAGGAGCTCGCCGGAGGTGTTGGTTTCCTCCTGGGAGGAGGCGCTTTTTGACAGCAGCTTTTTCGCGTTCAGGTCATCGAGGATTTTTTGCACAGCGGGCTGCTCGATTTTTGTATTTTGATCAAACTGGAAGGAAAGCTGGGCACCGCCGACAAAGTCGATGCCGAGTGCGGAGTTGCCTTTGATCCCTACGGCCCCGACGCCTGCCAGGATGAGGACCGCGGAGACGCCGAAAGCGAGCTTGCGTTTGCTGAGGAAATCGAAGGCTCTATCAGGAATCAGGTTCATGAAGTTAAGCTTCTTGAGGACTCCGGTATCGGAGCACCACCAGAACAGCACACGGGTGCAGAGCAGGGCGGTGAGGAGAGTCGCCAGGATACCGATGGTCAGGGTCACGGCAAAACCCTTGACCGTGCCGCTTGCCCTCCAGAAGAGGATCAGGGCGGTGAGCAGGGTGGTGATGTTGGCATCAAAAATTGCCGAGAACGCTTTATCGTAGGCCGCGCTGATGGCGGCTTTGACGGATTTGCCTCCGGCGAGCTCCTCGCGGAGTCGCTCGTAGATCAGCACGTTGGCATCCACCCCCACACCGATGGTGAGGATGATACCGGCGATGCCGGGAAGGGTGAAGGTGAAGCCGAACATGGCCATGGTGCCGAAGAGGACCAGAATGTTCAGCATCAGGCCGATCAGTGCGATCAGACCGGCGAAGCGGTAGTAAAGCAGGACAAAAACCAGTGTCAGTCCAAGGCCTGCGATACCCGCAGTGATACCTTGGTAGACGGTTTCCTTACCGAGGGTCGCGGAAACGGTGCGTTCCTCGTCGACGACGAGAGGGTTTTTCAAGGGGTTCAGCAGGGCGGCGGCGATGCCGCGGGCTTCTGTGGCATCTTTCATGCCTGAGATTTCAAACTGGGCACCGAGGCTGTCTTGCACCACCGGGGCACTGAGCACTTTACCATCGAGCACGATGGCCAGGCGGTCGACGCCGTGGCGCATTCTCTTGGTGAGATCGAACATTTTGTTGGCACCTTCGCCATTGAGTTTGACGGTCAGTTTTCCTTCGTAGGGGCCGAAAAGTTCCTGGGCGTGCACGATGTAGGAGCCGTCGAGGGCGGAGCGGCGTTTGAGCAGGATGTTTTCCGTGGTTTTCTGGCCGTCTTCATCCTCGTCCTCATAGACGTAGAGCTTGTAACCCGGTGGAAGGACGCGGTCCTCTTCTTTTTCTGCGGCGAGTGTATCGCCGAGAACCCTGCTTTCAGGGTGCACCATCTTGAGTTCGAGTTTGGCGATTTTTTCCAGGGTCTTGCGAACGCCGGCGGCTTCTTCCGGGGTGACGCCGGGCATCTGGACGAGGATACGGTCGCTGCCCTGGGCCACGATCAGGAGGTCGGCGGTGCCGAGGTTATTGAGGCGTTTTTCAACCGTCTCGATGGCTTGTTGGACGGCATTGGAGGAAACGGGGATGTCGGTGCCGTCAGCATCCTTGCTCGGCTGCACGCGCAGGGTGAAGGATGAGCCGCCGATGAGGTCAATGCCCCCCTTGAGGTTGTGGCCTTCGCTGATCGGGGTTTTGCCGGTGATGATGTTACCCCATTGTCCCTTCGGAAAAATAGAAAGCAGGCTGAATATAGCGATCAGAACCACGATGATGGTTCCGATGTTGCGCTTCTTACGATCGAAATCGGTCGCGAAGTACCAGAAAAAGAGAGCCAGAAGGCCGAGACCCGCGAGGAAGGTCAGGAGGCGGTCGTCGCTGAAGAGAGAGGCTAGCATGGTTATCGGTTATTAGTTATCAGTTATTGGGAAAGAGCGGACGCGTGGGGCGCCGGGGACGGATGTAGTCGGGGAATCGCTATTTGGCAAGCGGGGGATTAATGGATTTCACTTTCAGCGCGTGGTTGAGAGGGGAAAGCAGTGCGGCGGCGATGGCTTTGGCTTCAGCGGCATCTTTCATGCCGGAGATTTCAAACTGTGCACCCAGGGTGTCCTGGACGACGGGGGCGCTGAGGATTTTTCCATCCAGGATGATCGCAAGGCGATCTGCGCCGTGTGCCATTTTCCGGGTAGCGGCGAACATTTTCCCGGCTCCCTCCTTGTTGAGTTTGACGGAGATTTTCCCTTCGTGGGGGCCGTAGAGCTCCTGGGCGTGCTCAATGAACGAGCTGTCGAGGACCGGGGTTTTCTTGATGAGCAGGTGCTCCTCGGTGAGCTGCCCGTCCTCGTCGGTATCGGTCATGGTGGCCAGGCGGTAGCCCGGGACTTGGGTGGCGGATGGGTTGCCCACCATATTCAGAACCAGCACCCGGGACTGTGGGTGGACGATGTTCAGCGTGAGGTGCCCATAGCGGATCAGTTTGTTTTCGGTGAGTTCTTTGACTGCCTCCTGACGGACGGCCTCTCCGAGGGCGGGGAGGACGACTTTGAGCTCCCCCCCGGGTGTCCATGTGAGGGAGAGGGGCGAAAGTCCCATTTCCCGGAGGCTGGTATGGATGGAGTGCTCCGCGATGTTTTTCTCATGCTGGGTGAATCCTTTTGGCGGCTCTGTTTTTTCGCCCGAGACAATGGAAAAAATGATCTCCGTCTGCGAAGGCGCATTTTCTCCCATTGCCGTTAGGACAAGGCAGGAGAAAAACAGGAATGGGGATGACAATAGCCGCAGCATGCCGCAGAGAAATGGATCAGCAGGGAGTTTGGAAGCGAACCCGGACCGGGTCCGTGGGGCTAACCGATGCCTCAACCTTTAGGCTGGGGGGCGGCAACATCCTCCTTATTGCTGCCCTTGGGCATGACGCTGGCGATGGCGGTTTTGTCGTATTTGACAAAGGTGCCTTCGGAGACTTTGAGGGAGACGGTTTTCTCGCTGACGGCATTGACGGTGGCGTGCATACCTCCGATGGTGACCACTTCGTCGCCTTTTTTCAGGGCGGCTTGACGGGCGGCGAGTTCCTTGCGTTGTTTCTGCTGGGGTCGGATGAGGACGACCCAGAAGATGACGAACATCAGAACCATCATGATCATGGGGTTGCCGAGGATATTGAGTCCTCCTTCTGCGAGGAAGGTGGGCAGGGTGGTGATAGTGTTATTCATGGTTGTTGAGATAGCGTTGATTGAAGTTGTTTTTGAAGCTGGCAAACGTGCCGTTTTCGATGGTCTCACGCGCCTGGCGCATGAGGCGCAGGTAGAAATGCAGATTATGCAGGGAAAGCAACCTTAAAGAGAGCATTTCGCGCGACCGGAAAAGGTGTCGGATAAAGGAGCGCGAGTATTTCAGCAGGCTTGGGTGGGTGTTTTCATCCAGTGGCCGGGCATCGAACTCAAATTCCTTGTTTTTGATATGGATCGGGCCGTCTTCGGTGAAGGCGAGTCCGTGGCGGGCGACCCGTGTGGGCATGACGCAGTCGAACATATCCACCCCCCGGGCAATCATTTCCAGCATCTGCGGCGGTGTGCCGAGACCCATGGCGTAGCGGGGTTTGTCTTCCGGAAGAAAGGGTACGGCATTTTCGATGGCGCGCATCATCTCATGTTCTGGTTCGCCGACAGAGATGCCCCCCACGGCATAACCATCAAATCCGATGTCGACCAATTCCCGGGCCGATTGCTCACGGAGCTCGGCGTACACACTTCCCTGAACAATGCCGAAGGTCAGCTGGGGCTGGTCAGTTTCAAGTTTCAAGTTTTCAGTTTCAAGCACCCAAGGGATGTGTTTCGCCGCATTTTCCTGATGCCATTCCTTGCAGCGTCTGGCCCAGCGTGTTGTTAGGGACAGGGAGTCGGCGGCGTATTTTTTTTCACAGGGGTAGGGGGGGCACTCGTCGAAAAGCATGGCGATGTCGCTGCCGAGGGTCGCCTGGATTTCCATGCTGAGTTCGGGGGTGAGCATGGTTTTGGCTCCATCGAGATGGTTGGAGAACCGGACCCCTTCCTCGCTGATCTTGCGGAGCTTGGCGAGTGACCAGACTTGGAAACCTCCCGAGTCGGTCAGGATCGGTTTTTCCCAGGTGGAGAATTTGTGAAGCCCCCCCATTTTACGGATCACCTCAAGACCGGGGCGCAGGTAGAGGTGATAGGTATTGCCGAGGATGATATGGGCATCGACAATGTCCACCAGCTCATCCGGTGAAAGTGTTTTGACCATGCCCTGGGTGCCGACGGGCATGAAAATCGGCGTCGGAATATCGCCGTGGGCCGTTGTCAGGGTGCCAGTGCGCGCCGAGGTGTCAGGACAGGTATGGTGGAGTTTAAAAGACAAGAACTTGGTGTTTGGAGTTTAAAGCTTAGAGTTTATCCAAGTTACGGCATCAGGAGGAAATCGGATACCAGCATACGGTGGTCGGAGGCTGGTACGATGACGGTATGTGAGCGGACGGCCTTGAAAAGCGGGCTGGTGTATATGTAGTCGATCCGGTGTAGCGGGATACGGCGGTGCCAGGTGTTGGCCCATCCAGTGCCAGCCTCGCTGAAGGAGTCGTTGAAATGCGCCCGGAGAAGGTCGTGGAGTGGGTCGCTGGCCGGGGAGTTGAAATCGCCGGCAACCACGACGGGGCGCGTAGGGAAGGGGGTGGAGTTTTGCAGGACCGCCAGACTGTAGATGACTTCACGGCGTTGCAGTTTTCTGTTGGCGGAGTGCCCCTGCCAGCAGCTTCTCCGCCAGAGGCGCATATCGGTGTTGGCGGAACGCAGGTGGAAGTTGACACAATCGACCAGTCGTCCGTTAGGGTGCTCCAAGGACGAAGGAAGCTGGAGTGTGGCGTGTTGGCTATGCTGCATCGGGTTGTGGATGGCCACGTGGACTTTCCACCGTGTCAGGATGGCGGTATCGGCTCCTGTGCGATAATCGCCGCCGCCGCCGTAGATGGCATCGGCGATGAGTCGTGCCTGCCAGGGGTGGATCTCCTGAAGAAATAGAATATCAGGGTGGTAGGAGGCGATGAGTTCTGCCTGGTGTTTGACTTCGTCTTTGGTTTGTTTCATGCCGCCCCAGTTCAGGGTGCATATCCGCAGTGTCTCCTGGGTCTGGAATGGTTTTGAAGGTCCGGGCTGCGGAGCCTCGTGCCCGATCCGGGCCAGCGCGTGTGATTCATCGGATGCGATCAGGATGGTCAGTGACCACAGCAGCGTCAGCATCAGTGACAGGGGGGCTCGCCAGCAGACGAAGGCCAGGGCGGCAAGAAAGAGTCCCAGCATCCCCCACATCCAGATCGGGTAGACGGTGAAGGCCGCCATTTTATCCGGCTGGCGGATGTAGCAGGCGGCGGTGAACACATGCAAAGCCAGCGACGCAAGGATCAGGATTCTGGGTATCCAGCGGCGCATTTTTCAGGGGGCGGGTGTCAGGGGGCTGGGGTGCCTCACATGCCGGGTATACCGAGGCCACCGGTGAGTTTGGACATTTCCGCGGCGGCCATTTCCTTGCCTTTGGAGACAGCTTCCTGCACGCCGGAGAGAACGAGATCCTGGAGGAATTCAACGTCTTCGGGGTCGACAACCGAGGGGTCGATCGTGATCGACTGGACGTCGCCCGCGCCGTTGGCTACGACCACGACCTTGCCACCGCCTACGCTGGCTTCAACGTTTTTGGCAGCGAGTTCTTCCTGGGTTTTCTGCATGCCAGCTTGCATTTGCTGGGCTTGTTTCATCAGTTTTTGGATATCCATTTTTTATAAGTATCTAGTATTCAGTATTCAGATAGTGCGGCTCGGAGAGTCTTGGAATTTGGAGTTTGGAATTTGGAAGTTCAGGCCTTGAGTGTGCCTTCGAAGACCTCGAGGGCTTTTTGGATGAGTGGGTCCTGGTAGAAATCATCGTCGGTTTTTGGAGCGTCATCTTCTTTTTCTGTCGGTTCCTCCTCGATCGGTTCGGGGTCGAGCTGTGGGGGTGGTTCTGGTGCTGTGTCCGGCGCATCGTTGATAAAGGCGTCCAGGCCGCCTGTCATGGGGGCAGGTTCGTTGGCGGGTGTTGGCTCTGGCTGGACCGGTTCTGGCTGGACCGGTCCTTGGGTTGGCGGAGGGGGGGATGGGAGCTCTGCCGACGCGGGTGCCGGTTTTGTTGCCGACGCGGGGGCGGGGGATTCAGCGGGAGCTGCGGTTGTTGCACTTGCTGGCCCGGTGTTTGTTTCAATGGGGCTTGCACCGGCCAGGGCTTTGATGACATCACTGATACGGGCGTCGTTGAGGGACTGGATGGCCTTGATCAGGCCTATTTCGAAATGGAGTCGCTTGTTGGCCGCCCATTTCATCCGCCCTTCAGTGTCTGCGAGAACGTCAATCAGGTTGAGGATCCGGTCCGTCGGGACACCTTTGGAGTCTGCCACAAGGGGCTCCCAAAGCTCCGTGGGAAAGCCTTCATTGCCAGCAGACGGGTCGAGCCGGGTGACGAGAAGCGCCCTGAGGCAACCAATGAGCTCGCCGAGGAGCTGGGAGAGTTCTTTTCCTGTTTCCGCCTGCTGGTGAATGAGTTCGAGGGCAGCAGGGCTGTCTTTCTTGATGAGGTGGGTGGTCAGGGTTGCGACGGTTTCACGTGAGGTGAAACCGAAGATTTCGAGCACGTTTTGCTCGGTGATGGTGTCGCCGCAGAAAGCGACAAGCTGGTCGAGCATGGACTGGGCGTCGCGCATACCGCCATCGGCACCTTTGGCGATGGCCCAGGCTGCGGCCTGGTCGATCGCAAAGCCCTCCCTGGATGCCATGTACTGCAGGTGTTTGGCAATGGTCTCTGTAGGAATGGGGCGGAGGTCAAAGCGCTGGCAGCGGGAGATGATCGTGGGCAGAATCTTGGTGGGTTCGGTGGTGGCAAAAATGAACTTTACGTATTCGGGAGGTTCTTCGAGGGTTTTCAGAAGGGCGTTGAATGCCGAGTCTGTGAGCATGTGGACCTCGTCAATGTAGTAAATTTTGAATTTCCCTTGTGAGGGACCGAACTGGACAGATTCCAGCAACTCCCTGACGTGTTCGACCTTGTTTCTGGAGGCTCCATCCATTTCCAAGACGTCCAGCGAGTTGCCTTCCCCGATTTCCTTGCAGATTGGATGGTCCGGATCAAAATCAATGCTCGGCCCATTCGGGCAGTTCAGTGCTTTGGCGAGAATCCTCGCGGTGGTGGTTTTTCCGGTACCCCTGGGACCTACGAAGAGCCATGCGTGGGCAAGCCGGTCGCGGGCAATCGCATTTCGCAGGGTGGAAATAACATGATCCTGACCGAGAACGTCGGCAAATGTTCTCGGACGGTATTTTCTGGCAAAGACCTGGTAGCTCACGCGGGGTAATCTAGGGGGGTGGGGAAAATTATCAATCCCGATCTGCTTGTCTTTTTCCAAACACTCGGCAATAGTCGCGCCGTGAACGAGATCGACAAGAAATCGGCCTATGCGAATGCCGCACAAAAAATCAACGCCCTGCTCGCCGGTGAACCGGATGAAATCGCCCGTATGGCAAGTGTATGCTCGGTTCTGGCGGGGGAGTTTGATGCGTTTTGCTGGGTAGGGTTCTATCGACTGCTTGACGGTGAGCTGGTCATCGGCCCCTACCAGGGCACTCCCGGCTGTTTGAGGATATCGCTTGACCGGGGGGTCTGCGGCGCCGCCGTCAGGCAGGGGAGGACGTTAGTGGTCGATGACGTGCATACGTTCCCGGGGCACATCGCTTGTGACGGCAGCTCGCGGAGCGAAATTGTGGTGCCGATTTGGGACACGCCCGGGATGTTGATGGCGGTCCTGGACATAGATTCCCGTCAGCCCGGAGCTTTTGACGAGGTAGACCAGGCGTGTTTGGAGCAGATCGTATGCCGTGTATTTGGCTCGGTGGGTACAACCTGCCAGCAGGTGGTGTGATCCCGGACCGATTGAGGTTGAACATCGTCAATGGCTGGGTTATTGCGCGGTCGCGAATGTATCGCATCAATTCATATGAGTGACTTTTCCCCTTTCCGCGAGAAGATGGAAGCGGCAGCTGTTAGTGAAGCCGCCATCCGTGCCTTTGAACGTAATTATCAAGCGCTGCTGCGCAATGAAAGCGGTATGATTCCAGAGGATAGTATCAGCCCTTGCGACAGCGTGCCGATGCTTGAAGACGTGGCTTCCGAAAACGAGGGGTTCGACCCGTCCCTGCTTGCCAAGACCGTGGTCATTAAACTCAATGGTGGCCTGGGAACCAGCATGGGGCTGCAGAAGGCAAAGAGCCTTCTTCCGGTAAAGGGTGATACGACGTTTCTGGATATCATCGCCCAGCAGATCATCCACCTGCGTGAAGAAACCGGAGCCAAGGTGCGCTTCCTGCTGATGGACAGCTTCAGCACATCGGAAGATACCCTGGAGCACATGGAGGCCTATAAAGACCATGATCTGTCGGGAGCCGAAAAAATCGAGCTGATGCAAAACCAGATTCCCAAGATCGATGCCGAAACGTTGGAGCCGGTGGTGTGGGAAAAATCCCCAGCCAACGAATGGTGTCCTCCTGGCCACGGTGATCTTTATGCGGCGTTGGAAGGTAGTGGATGGCTTGACGCCCTGCTCTCAGGCGGCGTAAAATTTGCCTTTGTTTCCAATGCGGATAATCTGGGTGCTGTGCTCGACGCAGGGTTGTTACGTTACTTTGCCGAGAGTGGGATGCCGTTTCTGATGGAGGCAACACGCCGCACCGAGGCGGATAAAAAAGGTGGCCACCTTGCCGTGCGCAATGCCGACAACCAACTGCTTTTGCGTGAGGTTGCCCAGTGCGCGGACGAAGATCTCGGCGCGTTTCAGAATATCCAGAGACACCAGTACTTCAATACGAACAGCCTGTGGATTCGCCTCGATGTGCTCAAGGACCTGTTGAACAAGGAACACGGAGTGCTGCCGTTGCCCATGATCAAAAATAAAAAAACGGTCGATCCGCGCGACAAGACTTCAACGGCTGTCTACCAGCTTGAAATTGCCATGGGCGCGGCGATCGAGTCCTTCCCGGGGTCGGGTGCCGTTTGTGTGCCACGGTCCCGTTTTGCACCGGTCAAGACCACCTCCGATCTGTTTGCGCTTCGTTCGGACGCCTACGAACAAACCGCCGATGGCCGGATCGCCCTGGTGGCGGCGCGCCAAGGGACCCCGCCCGTGATTGACCTCTGTGATGAATACAAATTGGTCGATAGTCTTGAAGGGCTTGGTATGCCGTCGTTGCTCAAGGCAGGAAAACTCACCGTGCGTGGTTGTGTGCGCTTTGCGGACGGGGTGACCATTGTAGGCGATGTCAGCTTTATCAATGAAACCGGCGAGACCAAATGGGTGGCTGGGGGGACCTATGATAATGAGGAGGTGATCCTCGATTAAGCTATTTCCCGGCACCCTGTGTCATGCTAAGTCACTGAGGTTTAATTGGCTCGGCGGGAATGACTAAATTCACGGATTATCGAGTTGCAAGATTGCCGTAGAGCCGCCATATCCGCACCCGAAATGACGCAATTTGCAACCCTTGAAATTCCGCAGGACGGCTACGATGCCGTGATTTTTGATCTCGATGGAACCTTGGTCGATTCCATGCCTGCACACTTCATAGCATGGTGTGAGGCTCTAACAAAACAGGATGCGGGTCATGTATTCCCCGAGGATGTTTTTTATGCCATGGGTGGTAGGCCCACACACGATATCGTCAGTGAGCTCAATGGTGATTTGGGTTTGAAGATGGATCCTGAAGAAGTGGCCATGGACAAACGAAAGGCATTCCTCCGTCATCTCCACGAGGTGGTGATTATCGAGGATGTCGTTAATTTTGCCAAAAGCCTGCGCGGAAAACTCCCGATGGCCGTGGCGACTGGCGGGGTTCGGGTCGAGGCGGAAAAGGTCTTGCAGGCTGTTGGACTCAGCGATCTGTTTGATGAGGTGGTTACGGCCAGCGAAGTTCCTTGTGGCAAACCCGCCCCTGATATTTACCTTGAAGCTGCAGCCCGCCTAGGTGTTGCGCCCGAGCGCTGCCTTGCCTTTGAAGATGCCGCTGCCGGGATGATGGCTGCACAATCTGCTGGTATGCAGGTGGTTTGTGTGCCAGCACCTGTAAGGGTTGTTTGACCCCCGCTCTTCATCATGCCTCGGAAAACCTGGACCGCTCCCGCCAAGGTCAACCTTACCTTGAAGGTTCTGGGTAAACGCGACGACGGGTTTCACGAGTTGGAGAGCCTGATGGTTCCTCTCGATCTGGGGGATGTGCTGCATTTTGAAAAGGCGGACCGGTATCGCTTGTTCTGCGATACCCCCGGGGTGCCGCTGGATGAAACAAACCTGATCACCATGGCGGTCAGGTGCTTTGAAAAACAGTCAGGAAATCCCTGCCGCTGGGAAATCACCCTGGAAAAAAACGTCCCCCACGGTGCCGGACTGGGGGGGGGGAGTAGTGACGCTGCAACCACGCTGCTGGCACTCAATGATCTCGAGGGCGCAGGGCTGTCGCTGGATGAACTCGCCGGGATGGGCGCGGCCTTTGGCTCCGATGTGCCGTTTTTCATCTACCAACAAGCCTGCATGATCGGTGGCCGGGGGGAGCATGTGACACCCGTCGACCTGCCCCGGGTGGCCGGCACCCGTATCCTGCTGCTCAAACCCAGCTTCGGGGTAGCCACTCCCGATGCCTACAAAAACAGCCTAAACGCCGAACCTCTTTATGGTGTGGACTATGGCCCTCAAAAATTGCCCTGGGGTGAGATCGTCAATGACCTGGAAAAACCCGTTTTTTACAAGCACCGGTTTCTAGCGGAAATAAAAACCTGGCTTCTGAACCAGCCGGAAGTCCAAGCTGCCATGATGTCTGGCTCCGGCTCCACCATGATGGCCTTTCTTGATGATCCTGAAAAGGCTGAAGGTTTGTTAGGGCGTGCCCGACAAGAGCTCGACCCCACACTCTGGGGCAAAAAAGTCACCATCACTTGAACGCACCTGTCTGGCAAAAATCCTGTCAATTCTGTTGATCCTGTCCAAAAAAGTGAACCCACTCGGAAAGCAAATACTCAAAGACGTATCGAGGTCATTCTACCTCAGTATGCGGGTGCTGCCCATGGCGATGCGCGAGCCCATCAGTCTGGGGTATTTGTTAGCCAGGGCCAGTGACACGCTGGCCGATAGCCAGGGGCTTGACGCCTCACTCCGCTCAGCGATGTTAGCCGGTTTTGAAGAGGTGCTCAAAGGGGAGGGGCGAACCGATTGGTTACAGCGCCTCCGCCGGGAAGTCATCCATCTGCAACAACACCCGGGAGAAAAAGTGTTGTTGGAAAACATGGACGGCGTATTCACATGGCTTGATTCCTTGTTGCATGCATCTGAGGTGAAAAGTGAAACCCACTACGGGGCGCCGGATTCCCAATCGATCGGTCAAGGTCAACACTCTGCCATTTTAAAAGTCATAGGCCATATTGTACACGGCCAGCGACTCGACATTGATCGCTTTGAACTTCAGCAAGGGTTCCGATTCACTCTCGATGCGGAGCTGGAGGAATACTGCTACTTGGTCGCCGGTTGCGTCGGTGAGTTCTGGACCGACGTCGGTGAGATTTCGTTGGGGAAATTCTCCCGTATCGAATCGGCCCGACTGCACCGTTGGGGTGCAAACTACGGCAAGGGCCTGCAGCTCATCAACATCCTGCGCGACCTGCCGGGGGATCTGGAAAACGGCCGCTGTTACCTACCCGGCGTCGAGCCGGCCAACCGGGATGCCCTGATGGCGCAATCCGCCCGCTGGCGCGCCCGTGCCCGGGGGTATCTGGAGGAAGGCCACGATTACGCATGCTCGCTGCTGCACCGCCGCACCCGTGCCGCCACCGCGCTGCCCGGACTCATCGGCGGGCGCACCCTTGACTGGCTCGATGCAGCGGACTGGCAGCAGTTGGAGCAGCGGGTCAAGATCCCGCGTCGCGAAGTTTACCGCTGCGTTTGGAAGTCTTTTTTTGTGTAATGTAAGTTACTTTGGACTGCGGCGAGGTATCGCCGCTTTTGAATGACCCTTGATGTTAAGATGCACGCACAAAGCGGATATTCGATCAGATAAGTGAATCTGCGTAAGTTTTTGGCGCCGTTGAGTGCTATCTGTATGGGAGCCATGCAATCCGTAGCAAAAGCGGCGATACCTCGCCGCAGTCCGAAAGCGGCTCCACCCGATACGAACGCTATCTCATCTTTAAGCCTAAGACAGCACTTGCACCTTTTCTCGCCATGGATTAAGGCATGCGCGTGGCAACGACTGATACTAGACAACAACTTCCCGACTCGCACGGGCACTTCGGCACCTATGGCGGCATGTTTGTGCCGGAGACCCTGATGGACCCGATGCAGGTGCTTGCGGCGGAGTATGAGAAAGCCAAGGCCGACCCGGAGTTTCAAAAGGAGCTGGATTACCTGCTCAGGCAGTACTGTGGCCGGCCTACCCCCCTCTACTACGCCGAGCGGTGGACGGAAAAACTCGGCGGTGCCAAAATCTACCTCAAGCGCGAGGATCTGCTGCACACCGGCGCCCATAAGATCAACAACGCCATCGGCCAGATCCTGCTCGCCAAACGACTCGGCAAAAAACGCATCATCGCGGAAACCGGCGCCGGCCAGCACGGGGTCGCCACCGCCACCGTCTGCGCGCGCTTCGGTATGGAGTGCGTTGTTTACATGGGGGCGGTCGATATGGAGCGCCAGGCGCTCAACGTGGCGCGGATGAATCTGCTGGGGGCCAAAGTCGTGCCGGTCACAGCGGGGCAGGCGACCCTCAAGGAAGCCGTCAACGAAGCCCTGCGCGACTGGGTTTCCTCCGTTGAGCACACCCACTACATCCTCGGCTCTGCCCTCGGCTCGCATCCGTTTCCGATGATGGTGCGCGATTTCCACCGCGTCATCGGCCTTGAGGCGCGCGAGCAGATTCTCGAACAGGAGGGGCGTTTACCAGATCTGTTGGTGGCCTGCGTCGGCGGCGGCTCCAATGCCATCGGCCTGTTCCACCCCTTCCTCAGTGATGCGGACGTGCGTATGATGGGTGTGGAGGCCGGAGGCGAGGGCATCATCCCCGAGCGCCACGCCGCCCGTTTCCAGGGTGGAAAACTCGGCGTCCTGCAAGGCTCCAAGACCTGGCTGCTCGCCAACGACGACGGCCAGATCGAGCTCACCCACTCGGTGAGTGCGGGGCTGGACTATGCGGCGGTGGGACCGGAGCACGCGTATCTCAAGGACATCGGTCGCGCCGAATACACCTACGCCACCGACGACGAGGCGCTTGCGGCCTTCAAGGAACTTGCCGAGACCGAGGGCATCCTGCCAGCACTCGAGTCCTCCCACGCCATGGCCTACGTATCCAAAATCGCCCCGGGGCTGCCGAAGGACACCGTGATCATCGCCAACCTTTCCGGTCGCGGCGACAAGGACGTCGAGCAAGCCGCGAAATACCTTTTGAATGAATCATTGGAGGAATGAAGGAGCGGATGATTGTTCGCTGGTCTGAACACTGAATACTTCAAACTGAATACTTACTCATGCCCCGCACCATCGGTATCATCGCAGGCTCCGGGATTTATCCCGAGGAGTTCATGTCGGCTGCCCGTGCCAAGGCACCCGATGCTCGCCTGGTGATGGCTGCTTTTAAAGGGGAGACCCGACAAGAACTGGCCGATCAAGCCGATGCCAGCGCCTGGTTCCGTGTTGGCCAGCTGGGGAAAATGATCAAGTTTCTCGCCAAGGAGGGCGCTACGGAGGCGGTGATGGTCGGTCAGATCGCACCACGCAACCTTTTCGACCTCCGGCCCGATATCCGCACGGCGATGCTATTAGCCCGTCTGAAACAAAAAAACGCCGAGTCCATCTTTGGTGCTATCGCCGAGGAACTCGACAAAGACGGTATCACGCTTTTGCCTGCCACCACTTTCCTGGAGGACATCATGCCAGCCGCAGGTCGCGTATGCGGCCCTGAACTCAAAAAAGCTGCGATCGAAGATGCGCAATACGGCTTTAACATCGCCAAGGAAACCTCCCGACTCGACATCGGCCAGACAGTGGTTGTTAGAAATGGCACCGTGCTCGCCGTCGAGGCCTTCGAGGGTACCAACGCCTGCATCCGCCGGGGTGGGGAGTTAGGAAAAGGCAAAGACGTCACCCTGGCGAAGGTTTCCAAACCGAACCAGGATTTCCGCTTTGACGTGCCGGTCATCGGCCCGGACACCGTAAAAAACTGCGCCCAATCCGGAATCAGTGTCATCGCCATCGAGGCAGGAAAAACCCTCATGCTTGGCAGCAAAGAGGTGAAAGCCATGTGCGACGGGCACAAAATCACGATTGTTGCCCTTGCATAGGATGGGATGAGGTGACCTCGGTCATTACGCATGTTAATCCTCCAGCAGCTGGATGACACAAATTCAAATAAGCATTTGAAAAAACTATTTGAAATCCACCGGAAATGTCCCATGTTCCGGCAGGCATGACGGACACGGTAAAAGACAAGCTCATCAACAGCGCCATTTCGGTGTTTGCTGAGCATGGTTACCGCCATGGTAAAGTCGCGGATATCGTCAAGGGGGCTGATGCGAATATTGCAGCGGTCAATTATCATTTTGGCTCCAAGGAGAACCTTTTTGTGCATGCGCTGCGCAAGGCACACAGGCTGGCCAATGCTGCGCATCCCACGAAGGGGGACTTGCCGGACACGGCGAGTGCAGAAGAGAAAATCAAAACCATCGCCCGTGGTATTCTGAGGAGATCCTTCGACCCGGGAGAGGCGGGGGATTTTAACCGGATCATGAGCAAAACGATCCACGTTCCCGGATCGCCCATCGAGTTGATACTCAATGAGGTCAGGTCGATGGAGCATGATTATCTTGAAGCTGTGTTGGCAGAGCTTCTGGATACCGGGTTTGCACCCCTTGTGGAGTTGGCCAAGTTGAATTTTTTTGCCCTGGCCACCATTATTTCCAAAAGCCCCAGGGGACTCAAGGGGCTATTTGCGCATGAACCGACCGAGGATGCCATCAACGAGCTTATCGAAGTCCAGGTGAGTGTGGTACTCACAACCATCAAGTCGATGGCACGCCATCTTGAACAAACCGCCACCTGACCTCCTTATGAAGATCCGCTTGATTGAAATCATATCCCTTGGCCTCCTCGTTGCAAGTTGTGTGCCGAGTCCGGATACTGTGTCGCAAAACAGGAATGCAGACCTCAGTATCCCCAAGCGCTATGACGCCACAGCGCCTCCGGTTCCCGAAGTGAAATCCGGGTTGTTAGATCTGTTTCCCGATGCCGCAATGCGTGCCTACGTGACCAGGGCGCTGACCCATAACCCGGATCTCAAGGCGAGCGCGGCACGCCTCGAAGAAGCCGGTTTCAACATTAGAAAAGCCTACGCGCCACTGCTTCCATCCTTGAGTGCGGGCAGTGCTGCGGCCCGGTCCAAAAGTCTGGTGGGAACCGCGTCATCGGTGAGTAGCCGATACTCTGCATCGCTCGATACCCAATGGGAAATCGATGTATGGGGCCGTATCCGGGCCGGTGTCAGTGCCTCGGCGAGTGATCGTAATGCGGCACTCGCTGATTACGCATCAGCCCGGCAGTCGATTGCCGCGCAGACGATCCAGGCATACTTTGACCTGGTAGCCGCTGATAGGTTGTTAGGTCTTTCGCAAAGACGCCTGGCCAGTTTTCAAAAATCCTACCAACTTGTGAACCGACGTTTCGAGGCAGGGACAGGAAACCTGGGCGACCTTGATCTCGCGCGCACGGATGTCGAGAACACCCGCGCCCAGCTGGCCCAGCGCAAGGATGCTCGTGATCAAGCTGCACGCAGACTCGCCGTGCTGACAGGAGCCTACCCCGATGCCAGGTCATCAGCCAGTGCATGGCCCTCGCTTCAGCGCGGTGTGCGGGCCGGTATCCCATCGACCTTGCTGATGAACCGGCCCGATATTGATGCCGCCTACCAGCGTATCCGTGCCGCCGACTCCCGGGTCACCGTCGCGCATCGGGATCTCTATCCCAGGTTCTCGCTCACGGCGAGTGGTGGCAATCAATCGTCGACTTTGAAAAGCCTGGCTGATGCCAATTTTAATGTCTGGTCGATCGCTGGCAATCTCACGGCACCGCTGATCGATGGTGGTAGCCGTCGGGCTGAACTCGGGGCCGCCAATGCCCGTGCCAAACAAGCGCTGGCGAACTATCAATCGACGGTTCTCAATGCCTTCAGGGAAGTGGAGAACGCCCTTGGCTCGGAGCGTTATCTTCTCAGCCAGGAACTGTCCACCCGCAAGGCCCTGGCTGCGGCCCGTAGTGCGGAAGCCCGTATCCAGAGGAACTACGAAACGGGGCTGGTGGAAATCCTCACCCTCCTCGAGAGCCAGCGTCGTTCGTTCAGCACCGAGGAATCGCTCATCAATACCCAGGCCCTGCGTTACAAGAACCGTGTCACCCTGGCATTAGCCCTGGGTAAGGGGCTCTAACAACTATTTTCAATGAAACTCGCACTCAAAATCATCATTCCGTTTGTCTTTATCGCCCTGGCCGGTTTTGGCGTCAGCATCATGATCAAAAACAAAAAAGGGATGCCGGCCGGGACGCCCCCCCTCGTGGTTCCCCAGGCGGAGGTCATCAGCGTGAACAAACAGGACCACCAGCCACCGGTGATCACCTACGGTACGGTGCAGAGTTATTTTGAAACTACGCTGACACCTCAAGTCGGGGGGCAAATCGTCGATGTCGCCAAAGAATTCCACGTTGGTCATCTGGTGAAAAAGGGAACGGTGTTAGCGCGGATCGACGATGCCGATTACGTGGCGGCCCTGGCACGCGAGACATCTAACTTATCCACTGCCAAACGCACATTGGCGGAGGAGGAGATCAAGGCAAAACAAGCTGCCGAGGACTGGATTGCATCCGGCCGGGACCTGGCAACGGCCTCCGATTTTGTGTTGCGCAAACCTCAACTCGCTGCCGCCAAGGCGAGTATCCAATCGACGGAGGCCGCGGTCAAAAAAGCGGAGGTCGACGTGCAGCGCACCATCATCCGTGCGCCCTATGATGCAGTGGTCCTGACCCGCACGGCTTCCCTTGGTAACTATGCCGGACCGCAGCAGTCGCTCGGCAAACTTGTCGCGACCGAACGCGTCGAGATCAGGCTGCCGCTCACGGCGGATCAGGTCGCTCGGGTAAACTTGCCAGGTTTGGGTGCCCAGGATTCAAGCCATGCCATTCAGGTCACCTTGACCAGCGCAACCAGGGAGGGGGTCCAATGGAACGGGCGGCTAACACGCACGGAACCGGCGGTTGATGCGAAAAACCAGGTGGCTTATGTGATTGCGGAAGTGGATAGCCCCTATGTGGCCGAGCCGGAGCCATTGGTGGTGGGGACTTTTGTCAACGCATCCATCCCTGCGAAAACCATACCGGGTGCCTACAAGGCTCCAGAGTCAGCCCTGGTCAATGACAGCTACGTCTGGGTGCTCGACAAGGCCGACCAACTCTGCCGGATTTCAGCCACGCGGGTCCACAGCTATAATGCCAACGTCTACCTTCAGCTTTCGGTCGACGACCTGGCTGAACATGCCATCTCGCTCCCGCTCCGTATTGTCACCCGACCACTCACCAATTTCAAACAAGGAGAAAAAGTAAAACCTGTTAGCAAGGATGACTGATTGGGAGTGCTGAGGCTTGCCTCCGCTTCCTCCAGAACCGGCTCGACGGTTCTTGCTCCGGCGATAGCCGCACTTCTTCTTCACACCCAGCACAAGGAATTCCCAACACGATGCCCCGCCACCGCATGGAGCAAGCTCCATCCAACCGCAAAGCGGTGTCAAGCCACCGCACTCCACAGCAATGAACCCACTTCAAAAACATCCTTTCATCACCTGGTTTGCGACCAATCCCGTGGTGGCGAACATCCTGATGCTTACCATTTTGGCAGCAGGGGTATTCACGGCATTAAACATTCGCAAGGAAGGTTTCCCGGCTTTTGCGGCAGAGTCGGTGACGGTGCGTGTGCCGATACGCGGCGGCACGCCTGAGGATGTCGAGCGCGGTGTCGCCATCAAGATCGAGGAGGCGATCCAGGACGTTGATGGCATCGACCACGTCCGCTCTGTTAGTCAGGATAACATTGCCACCATCACCATCGATGCCAAGGAAGGCTATCCTATCAATAAGTTGCTCGATGATGTCAAAATCAGGGTGGATGCCATCCCTTCATTCCCCGAACAGGCGGAGAAGCCGGTGATTACCGAGAATAAACGCACCAACAACGTGTTATGGGTCGAGCTCTACGGAGACGTGCCCGAAGCCGTTAGGAAAGAGGCAGCCAGAAAGTTCCGTGACGCCTTGTTGCGTGAAGACTCGATTTCCAAAGTGGAAACCTTTGGCGCCCGTGATTATGAGATATCCATTGAGCCCTCCGAGGAAAAGCTACGGCTCTATCAGTTGACCTTCGATGAGGTGGCCAGTGCGGTGAGTAATAACTCGCTGGATCTCGGCGGTGGCGTGATCAGGTCAAAAAGGGGGGACATTTCACTTCGTTCACGTGACCAGGCTTACCGGAAAGCGGATTTTGAAAACATCCCTGTGCGTACCAATCCAGATGGAACCCGGATCTTTGTGAAGGATGTGGCCGAAGTCCGCGATGCCTTTGTCGACCAATCCTTCCTCAACCGTTTTCGTGGCCAGCCGACAACCAGTTTGAAAATTACGACGGATGGGAATGACGATATTATCAATGCCGTCTCTGAAGCGCGTAAAGTGGTGGAGGAGTATGAAGGGTTACCCGAGGGGGTGCAGCTGGCTAGCTGGCTCGACGGGTCGGTGGACATCCGGGATCGCTTGTCGCTGTTAGGCAGAAATGGCGCGATTGGAGTCCTGCTTGTGCTTGGCTCCCTCATGCTCTTTCTGAACCTCCGGCTGGCCTTCTGGGTGGCCCTGGGAATTCCCATTTCTCTCTCCGGAGCACTCGCGCTCTTTCCCATTCCCGGGCTTGATCTTTCTGTGAATGTGATCTCAGCCTTCGGCTTCCTGATTGTGTTAGGTGTGGTGGTGGATGATGCCATCGTCATCGGGGAATCGATCTATTCTGAAAAAGAAAATGACGACCATGCCGAGGAGGGGGACGGCCCGGTGATAACAACGGTGCGGGGTGTCAGCAAGGTGGTGACGCCCGCGACCTTCGGAGTGATCACCACCATCGCCGCCTTCCTTCCTCTCACCCAGGTAAGTGGCCGGATGGGCAACGTCTTTGGCCAAATTGCGACAGCGGTGGTTCTGTGTCTTATTTTCTCCTTGATCGAATCGAAGCTGATCCTTCCGTCGCACCTGGCGCACCTGAATGTTCACAAAAAACCGCGCAACCCGGTTACCAGGTCCTGGGCTCGTTTTCAGAAAGCTGTTTCGAATGGCCTGAACTGGTTGATCGATAAAACCTACCGGCCAACGGTCCGCTTTGTCATCGAGTGGCGTTATGCTACAGTGGGCGTGTTTGTTGCTATCTTTATAGTTGTGATCGGTCTGTTTCCTGCCGGTAAGCTGCGCTTTGTTACATTCCCTAACATTTATCGCGACAATGCGGCCGTGCTGTTGGAATTAGAACAAGGGCAATCGGTCGAATACCTGCATGCCAACGCAGAACGCATCGCTGCCGCAGCCTACGAGCTGGGTGCAAAGTATCAGGAAAAATACGGGCATAACCCATTTGTCGAGATCCAGGTGTCTTGTGATACCAATACCAAGGCTGCCATTGCTACGGAACTGACTCGCTCGACCACGCGTGAGTTTTTATCGACCGATCAGATCATCAAAGACTGGCGCAAGGCAATTGGTCCCATCGCCGGCGCGCGGTCCTTGCAGGTAGCTGCCCGAGCCGGCCCACCCGGTGGCGACCTCAAGGTAAACCTTGAGAGTGAGAATCTTGAGGAATTGAAAGCCGCTGCCGAAGAAATGAAGCAGGAGTTGGCTACCTACAGTGGCGTTTACGATATCCTTGACACCTTTGATTCAGGAAAACCTGAAATTCTTTACTCGATCACACCGGAAGCCCAGGCCGGCGGACTGACCAAACGTGATCTGGCTCTCAATGTCCGTGATGCCTTTTACGGGCGTGAAGCCCAGCGCGTGCAGCGAGGTCGCGATGAAGTAAGGGTGATGGTGCGCTACCCTATCGAACAACGTGATTCACTCGATACACTGCGCAATATGCGTGTCAGAAAACAGGACGGCACAATCATTCCCTTTGGGGTTGTTGCAGAGACCCGTTACTCGGAATCACTGGCATCCATTGAGCGTTACGACAGCAAGCGGGTGGTAGGAGTGGAGGCATCGGTGGATAAAGCCACCACTTCGCCCGGCGATGTGACGAGCCGTCTGGACGAGGAGTTTTTCCCGAAACTGCTGGCGAAACATCCTGGCATTTCCATCAGTCAGAGTGGTGATATTGAACAGCGTCAAAAATCAATGTCCTCGTTGAAGAAGGGTTTTGTTTTTTCAATCGTCTTCATCTACATCCTCATTGCAATCCCGCTGAAGAGTTACGCCAAACCCCTGATCATCATGGCGGTCATTCCCTTTGGAATTATTGGCGCCCTGTTAGGCCACTTTGCGATGGGGATGCCTGTTTCAATTTTGTCCGTTTTTGGTATCCTGGCACTCTCGGGTGTGGTGGTAAACGATTCGCTGGTGCTTGTGTGCCATGTGGATAGCCTGCGGGAGCAGGGGATGACCTTAATTGATGCAGCCCGACGTGCTGGTGCCGACCGTTTCCGCGCCATCCTACTGACATCGCTGACCACGTTTTTGGGGCTTGCTCCGATTTTGTTGGAAACCGAGGTGCAGGCCCAGTTCCTCAAGCCGATGGCCGCGTCGCTCGCCTTTGGTATACTCTTTGCCACAGTGATCACGCTGGTCTTGTTGCCCGCACTGATGGTCATTGGGAAGGAACTCAAGGACAAGCTGCGCGACGTTTACGATATCCCGCATGTGGATTGATGTGGGATTGATGGTCGGATCTTGAGAGTCAAATGCTCGTAGCGTCGGTAGCCACTTGGCGCTCCGGCGTTGGTGAAGGTAATGCCGTCGTAGCGATGTTGTTGGATCTTCCGATGGGTGTGGCCGTAGACGATGTGTTCAATGTTTTCATGGCCCTGACGCTCAATGAAGTCGATTAGCCGTCGGTGGATGAAGTCGGGGAAAAAGGGTGGGGCAGTAACAGCCTCATCGATCCTCAAGCGGACGGCCAGGCCGTATAGAAATTCGTGGATGCCGCCGTGGAGTGGCCTGGTTGTGCGGTCACGTCGACGGCGCACCATGGTTTCCGTATCCATGTCCCGACGGTCCGCGGCATCACCATGCATGAAGACCGTGTTCGCGATACGCAGACAGACGGAATGGCAAGTCAGGTTTCCGAAGGTGTTGCCGTGAAGCTCCAGTTGATGTTCAAATTCGGGGTGCTGATCGTGGTTGCCGTAGAGGTAGTGGAATTGAGTGCTTGGAAACTTTGCGATCAGTTCCTCCACCATCGAAGCAGCTTTGGTGATGGCCCGCTTTTTGCCTAACTGACGTGCCCACGGGAAATCAAATATATCTCCCATCAAGACACAACGGCCTGCATTGCTTGCCGCAATACGGCCCGGCAATTGCTCCCAATGATCCAATCCGCGCGAGCGGGCTGCAAACAAGTGCAGGTCGCCTACGACGATGACTTTTTGATCGGGGGTGGTGGAGGTCTCGGACACGCTCCGAGGATAATACGCCATGACTATTGGGCAAGGGCAGCTTTTTTCCCGACTATCCAGACTTCCCCGCCAGGTATTTCCAGACGCCTTTATAGCGTTTGAAGCGGGCTCGTTCGTGGAGTTCCCGGGCTTCGCCGTCGACATAACAACGGGCGATAAACTCAACCTTGCCGACTTTGTCGTTGGTGCCCCCCTTGGAGGTGGCAACGATCTCGAGAAAATACCAGTTGATGTCATGGATGGTTTTATCCAGCTCCTCCTTGAGCCTGGGCTCCCTGGTATCGGGGTGGGTTGTCTCGACCAGATACTGGCTCATTCTGAAAAAGTAAGCGCTGTAGCGTGACCGCATCAATTCCTCGGCCGTCTCAGCCTTGGCCTTGTGGTAATGGAGAGGCATACAGCAGGTGTAATAGCTGTGCATGCTTTTGCAGGGGCATAATGACTCCGCGCGGTCTTTGGAGAGAGTCGACGGCGAGTCTGAAAAATCGTCCATGGGTGGTGGGGGTTCCTTTTAGAGTGTAGAAGGCAGTATTCTTGGATCACTTCTCAACAACCTGATAGATGCTGCCAGAGTGGGAGATGATGAGCAGGTTGCCATCGTTGTCCTGGCCGAAAGAGGCGATGGTGGTAATCCTGCCGTTTTCCGGCTGCAAGCGGTCTGTCCAGTCTTCGAAGTGGGTGGCTTTGCCGTTTTTTACTTCAAATGACCAGATGCGAGGGTTGGCGTAGTCGGCAAAAAAGTATTTCCCCTGGAGGCTCGCGATCGGTCCCCGGTAGACGTAGCCACCGGTGACGGAGACACCTTCGTCGGACTTGCCGCCATGTTTGTAAACGTAGACCGGGTCGATGGCGTTGGCTGGCCGGTCGCCCCCGGCTTGTGGGTTCGGAGTGGCGATCAATCCTTCACGGAGTCGCCAGCCGTAGTTGGCGCCATTGCCTTTTCCCGCGGGCATGAAGTTGATTTCCTCCCAGTGGTTTTGGCCGACGTCACCGATGTAGAAGTCGCCTGTTTTGCTGTCCCACGAGCACCGCCATGGATTGCGCAGACCGTAGGCGTAGATTTCGGGTTTGGCGTTTGCCCGGTTTTTAAACGGGTTGTCGTTCGGGATGCGGTAGCCTTTTTCCGGGGACACATCGATGCGTAACAGCTTGCCCAGATGGGTGGACAGGTCCTGACCGTGGTCTTTGGGGTCATTGGCTGCACCGCCATCACCGGTTGCGATGTAGAGATAGCCGTCGGGGCCGAAACCGATCCAGCCACCATTGTGGTTGCGGGCATTCTGGTGGAAAGTGAGAACGAGTTCACGGCTGGCCGCGTTGCAGCTCCGCATGCCCTCACCGTGGGCGGTGAACCGGCAAATCTCGCTGTCGCCCTTGAGGTTGGTGTAATAGACATAGAAGCGCCCGGACTCGAGGTAATCATGACTGAACGCCATCCCTAACAAACCCTGTTCGTTCATCCTGATCTTGATACGGTCCCTGATGTCGAGAAAATCACTTTTCCCGCCGGTGGCGCGGTTGAGTATGCGGATGGTGCCTTCTTTTTCGACCACCCAGAGGAAGTTTTTGACACCGGCAGGGGATTCGGCCCAGACGGCCTCCTTAAAGCCGGAGGCGAGCATGGTCGTGGACACCCTGGCACTGAGGCTGAGGGGGAGGATGGTGAGGATGAGAGCACTGAGGAAGCGGAGCATGAGGGCACCCTAGACGAGCCGGGATTTTCTGCAAAGTAGGAAAGTCGCGGAATTGAGGCCGGGGCCAGGGCCGGGGTGACGGCTCAAGACTCCAGATACTCCTGGAGTGAATCGCGCAGGGTATTCCGGGCACGGAACAGCTGGCTTTTTACAGCTGAAACGGAGAGCTCCAGCACGCGGCCGATCTCATCATACGGCATGCCTTCGTAGCGTCTCAGGATCACCGCGAGGCGCTGTTTTTCCGGCAGGTCTGCGATCGCCTTGTCGACGGCGGCTCGTAGTTCGTTCTGGAGCATCACGTCATCGGGCGATGCCGTGACGTCGTCCTGTGTCTGGAGATGGAAGTCGTCCTGGCGTTCATCCATCGAGTATTCCTTTTTCCGGCTGCGCCTCCGGCTTTCGTTGAACACAAGATTGCGGGCGATGGTGAAGAGGAACGTGGTGAATTTTGCCGTCGCCTGGTAGCGCGGAGCACTTTTCCAGAGCCGGATGAATACTTGTTGTGCGATGTCCTCGGCATCCGAGGCATTGCCAAGCATCTTGGCCACCGTGCCGATCACGGCACTCTGGTGCCGTTCGATCAGCTCTTCAAAGGCTTGTTCATCGCCATCGCCAACACGGAGCATCAGAGCCACATCGACCTCATCTCCTGAGGTGTCAGGTGCATGGGGTTTACCGGAAGCATCCTCAGCCCCTGCTGAGGGCGCGGCATTGGATTCAGGCGAGTGCGGCATAGGGAGGAAGTGGGCAGGCAGCGCGTCTGGAGTCAGCCTCATGGGAGAGTGTTGTAGGGCGGCTCTTGTCATGGCTAATTGGTAATGTCCCATTAAACCACCTTCGACGCTTGGAGTTGCAATGATTTTCGTCGCCAAAGCCGAGGCATGCAAGGGGATTCTGAGCCACCCAGCCACTTGATGTCGGTTGGCGGGAATCCGTGCTTCCCATGTCAGCAAGGATTTGCTAATTCTGCCCGGGACATGGGTAAAGAGAAAGATGAAAAGAAGCCAGAAGCCACCAAGAAAAATGGTGGATGCATCAAGAAGCTGGCACTGTTGCTGTTGATAGGTGTCATGGCCTACCTGGGAGTACATATCTATTTTCTCTGGCAGCCAGCCGGTAAACCCGATTCCGTCAACCAGTCGGTCATCGATGCCAATGTGGCGGGAATAAAAGTGTTTCCCGCTATACAGGCATACCCCCTGGATCACGTGGCGGGCCGGGCTGAGATCCTGAATGGTACGGGAATAGCCGCCCCGCTTCTGAAGGAGCGGCTGCAACTGGCGATCGAGCGCAACTACCCGTTGACATTCCGTGAGGAGGAAATCAATGCCTGGCTTAATAAGCGCCTTGAAGTCAAGCAAGCCGGATCACTTGCCCCGTTTGCCAAGGTGCGTGGCGTCTGGGTGGATTTTAAACAGGACGAAATCGAGCTGATCATCGAGCGTGAATTATCACCGGGCCGTATGCACGTGACTTCGATGTTTATGAAGTTCAACCGCAGCAAGCTGGGATTCAGCATTTCCCGTCACGCGGCCCACATCGGGCAGGTGAGGGCACCGGGAGGATTTGCCCGGCTCATCATGCCCGCGTTCGGCAACCTTGCCGATGAACTTGCCGATGAACTTCAGCCTTATTACGACAAAAAGATACGTGATGTCCGGGTGGAGGATGGAAAGATCACATTCGATCCTCGCAGGCCGGACGAGAGGTTATGATCGCATGGACCAGAAGGAGTGGCGTGCCTATGTCTTCGGGTGGCCTGATGGCAGCGCTGATGGGCGTGTGCCTGTCGGTATCGTTTTCCTCCCTGTCGAGTCTGAGTGCCCAGGACGCCCGGCTGGAGCCGTCATCTGAACCGGCCCGCCGGGAACCAACGCTGCCAGCCTTGCCTGATCCGCCAACCCCGCCGAAGCCGCCCGGGGCGCCTGCCAACCCACCCGCGCAACCGGTTTTGCCCGCCGGCATGGTCAATAAACCGGGAGTCACCCACTTTGGGAAAATATCGGTTGTCGGAAGCGAGCAGAACGTCCGGGGAAGTATCGCCTCGATGGCTGAGGGTTTGAGGGTGGAGCTCAACAAGGTCTGTAGCGATGAGCAGCGGGCAATGAAGCTGCCGATCATTATCCGCTTGATGAACCGGAAAGAGGATCGCGAGGGTGCTCTCAGCGTGGCCAGTGGTATCAAACAGGTGCAGGGTCAGTATCAACTCATGATTTACGTCAACCTTGGCAAGGGAGTCGATTATCAACGGCTTCGTTACCACCTTATGGAAATGCTCCTCTTCGAGCGCGGGCTGGGCGACGGGCAAGAGGTGGCCGAAGGTGAACGGTTGATCGTCAAACCATGGCTGATTGTAGGGATGCTGGAGTCGCTCGATATCAAAGCCGGCCGAGCGGATAAACGTATTTACCTGGCCGATGTCTCCTATATGGAGATTCTTCCCTTGCAGAAGGTGTTTGATGCCACCGAAAAAGAATGGCGGGAAATGATCGGTCGTAATCCTATTGCTTTCCGTGCGATTTCCGGAGCGATGGTGAACTCGCTTCTGCGTCAGCCGGGGGGGCGACCCGCGATGTCCGCATACCTGGCGGATGTGGCTACGTTCAAGGGCGAGAATGAAAACCTTCTGCGTAAACACTTTCCCGGCATGAACCAATCCAGAAACAGTCTGCAAAAATGGGTCAACCTGGAACTGTTAGAGCTTGGGACCGCACGACAGACCGATGTGCACTCGATTCTGGAAACCGACAAGCGGCTCGATAGTATTCTCAAGTTACGTTACCGCGACAAGGAGGGGGCGGCCACCACCGTGGAAATTGATGATTATGCCGAGGTGCTGAAGCTCAAGCCTGCTGAGCGTTTTGAGGCGGTTGCCAGTGCGCGGGCCGAGCTTGAGCGGCTGAGTTACCGTTGTTTTCCAACCTACCGCCCGCTTTTAAGTGAATATGAGATGATCCTGCGTGATGTGATTCTAGGCAAGGACAAGGATATTGAGCAGCGTCTTGCCAAGCTGATGGATATCCGTTTAAAACTACAGGAGTCGGGTAAGCGGGTGCGTGATTATCTGGACTGGTATTACATCACGCAGTCGAACGAAGTCAGTGGTGACTTTGAAAAATACATCCAGCTGAAGCAAGGGCTGGAAAAGGAACAGTTACGCCCACCTGCCGATGATTCCACGCAGAAGTACCTCGACCAGGTGCAGAAAATATTTGGTGGTGATATTTCCGGGCAAGGACACCGTTAGGCGGCTAGTGGTCTTCTTGCTTATAGATTACACGGTAGTCGAGATAGTACTCCTTGAGTGCAAGGACCACAGCATCGGCATATTCGTAGTAGATGGATTTTTTCTCGACGCCATGAATGGTTTTGGTACCCGTGTAGTTGCCTAACTGAATCCGGTCATAAACATCCTGGTTGTTCATCACATAGGGCTCCAGAAAAATAACCGGGCATTGGTAAAGCCGGTTGGCGAGGAGGTTGCGAGCCCAGAGACCGGGGACATCCTTGATTTTTCTAGCGCGCATGGACATGCCCGAGTATTCATACGGAGGGAGTTTGGTCGCCAGACCGAGTGAATGCGCGATGTACTTACCAAGTGGCTTTTCCTCATCATGGCTACGTTGGAGGATTTTTACCAACATTTCATACCGTTCATCATCGTGGGCAATCTCATCGCTGGTCAGGGCACCGTGCAGAAGGACGTGGTAGTGGTTGTTGCTGGTTAATGTCGGGTTGGCAGGATCGTCCCATGACTCGGCATTGAAATGAAGGGCGAGTACGAGATCCGGGCTGAAGGCGAGATTGACCCGGCGTGCCCGCTCACGGATTTCGCCTGTCCGGTAAAAGAATTTATTTTGAATGGAGGTAATGGTCGCCTCATCCGGCTTACCCAGTGACCTGGCTTTGGCTGTCGCTGCCTCGCGATAGAATTCAGGTCGGCGCGGGTTGACGGGGTTGTTAGAGCCGCGCACCAGATAGACCTTGGCACCCAGGGCGATAAGTTGTTTTTTGATGATTTTTCCAGTGATCAGGGTCATTTCGCCCTCCTTGACCGGTGGCTTGTCGCCGATTTGAAACCAGCGTTCCTCGAGTTTTGCGTAGTCTCCGCCGATATGTCCAGGATCGATGGCGATATGAACACCGGCGAGCGGTTTGTCCTGGGTGCCTGGAGCCAGGTCTCCAGCAGCCCTCCAGTTTCTGTTAGGTGAGACCTCGCTGATGACCGGGGAAAAATCGAGTCGGTAGGTCGCGCCTTGTTCACGTGTATCGGTGCGGATCATGGCGTGGTCAGCATTGACGGTGATGTAACGTTTCCAGGTATCATCCACGGTGTAAACCTCAGTAAGAAGATAGAGGAAGTCCTCGCGGGTGATTGTTTCCTGCCAAAGGTCGAGGGTGCTCCAATCCGGTCTGGTGCCGAGGTCGGCCAGGGTGGTGTCGTGGCCGCCTGGCAAGGGCTCGACGGTGACGGCATCATCCATGGGGGGGCTCCCGGTTGTTGGAGTCGTCTGGAGTTGCTGGTTTTTAAGATTGAGGGTCACGATGTAGCCACCCGCCGCAATGAGAAGCAACAGGAGGATGGCGATGACGGGATAGAGTTTACGGCTTTGATGGGAATCGGACATGGTTCAGGCGGGGGGGAGTGCAAAGGAGAAGACGGGAAAATGGAAGGCTGGGAATGAAGGATAAAGATTGGCTGATGATGCGGGCTGTGATTCACTGCGCTTGTGATCCGTATTCTGTTTCTAGGAGATATTGTTGGCGAGCCCGGACGTAAGGCCGTGATTAATCGTGTACCGAGTTTAAAACGCGAGAAGGAAATCGATTTTATCATCGCAAATGGTGAAAACTCTGCCTCTGGCAGGGGAATCACGCCAAAAATATCGATCGATTTACTGCGTTGCGGTATTGCCGTGCTCACGTCTGGTGACCATATATGGGATCAGAAGGAAATAGTCGAATATCTTCCGACGGAGCCACGGCTTTTACGGCCGATCAATTATCCTGACGGGACACCGGGGAATGGCAGCGTGGTGCTGGAAACCGCCAAGGGAAAAGTGGCCGTCATCAACGGGCAAGGGCGCACGTTTATGAATCCACCCCTTGATAATCCATTCAGCCGACTGGAGGATGAAGCCCGGCGGCTACGCGCGGATGAGGGGGTGAAGGTCATATTTGTTGATTTCCATGCAGAAACCACCAGCGAATCGATAGCGATGGGCTATCATCTCGATGGCAAGGTATCGGCCGTGGTGGGAACGCACACCCATGTCCAGACGGCGGATGAAAGGATTCTGGAAAATGGCACAGCCCACCTCACTGATGCCGGTATGTGCGGCCCGGAACGCTCGGTGTTGGGCAGAAACGTGGAGTCGGTGGTTTGGCGGTTCAAAACCGGTATGCCGACCCGGTTTCCTGTCGCCAAAGGCCAGGTGCGCTTGTGTGGCGTGATGGTGGATATTGACGAGGGTACCGGCAAGGCACTGGCCATTGAGCGCTACAACGAGTTGCTTGATCTCGGGGCGTAGAAATTGACGTTGAATCGTCGATTTTCCTCAAGCTGTTATTTTTCTGGCCATACGACGTGGTATAGCTAGTTTCCAGCGTATGCCTATCGATGTCCCGTTACTTGCCCGTATTTGTGAAGCTCCCGGTGCCCCCGGCTTTGAAACCAGGATCCGTGAACTGGTTCTCAAGGAACTGAAAGGACTCGCTGATAGCGTGCGGGTCGACAACATGGGTAACGTCGTCGCCTTGAAAAAAGGACGATCCTCAAAGAAGAAAGCCATGGCCGCCGCGCACATGGATGAGATTGGTTTTATTGTCACCCACATTGATGATGACGGCTTTATCCGTTTCAACCCCCTTGGTGGGTTCGACCCCAAAACGCTCACGGCCCAGCGGGTCATTGTGCATGGGAAGAAGGATGTGATTGGTGTGATGGGGTGCAAACCGATCCACATTATGACGCCTGAAGAGCGTGGCAAGAACCTCAAGCTCACCGACTATTTTATCGATCTGGGAATGAGTAAAAAAGAGGTTGATAAGCTGGTGACCATCGGTGATCCGGTCACGCGCCGTAGTGATTTGTTAGAGTTGGGCGACTGTGTCAATGTCAAGTCGCTGGACAACCGGGTCTCCGTGTTTGTTCTCCTTGAAGCCCTGCGCGCGATCAAAAAGAGCCGGCGTAAGCCAGCCTATGATTTTTACGCGGTATTCACAGTGCAGGAGGAAGTCGGCCTTCGGGGAGCCAACGTAAGTACACTGGACATTCAGCCTGATTTTGGATTTGGTCTCGATACCACCATCGCCTTTGATACACCGGGGGCGCTGCCACAAGAGCGGGTGACCCAGCTTGGCAAGGGAGCGGCCATCAAGATCATGGATAGCTCCACGATCTGCGACTACCGGATGGTTGCCTACATGAAAAAGACCGCTACTGCGAAGAAGATCGATTGGCAACCCGAGATCCTGGGTGCGGGAGGGACGGATACGGCAGGACTGCAACGGATGACACCAGGGGGCTCCATCGCTGGAGCCATTTCCATCCCGACCCGGCACATTCACCAGAGTATCGAGATGTCGGATAAAAAGGACATCGAGAACTGCATCAAACTACTCGCCGCCTGTGTCTGTGAATTGGACAAAGGGGAGTGGAAGTTCTAGTCGCGACCTGAAGGGGATGCAGGGGAGGGGATCTGGAATTCCTTGACGATCTCGCCGCCTATCAAATGCTTGTCGATGATGTGCTCCAGCACATAGGGTGTGCAGGAGTGGTACCAGACGGCATCGGGGTAAACCACCGCGATGGGGCCCTGGGTGCAGACGCGCAGGCAGTTCGCCTTGGTGCGGAACACCCTGCCGACCGGTTTGAGGTCGAGCTCATTGAGCCGGTTTTTCAAGTAGCCCCATGAGACCAAGCTGTCGTCACGCTTGCAGCACTTGTCTTTCCCCTGGTCACAGCAGAGAAAAATATGTCGTTCGATATTGTGGGGAATACCGAGGTCGTCGGCGTTTTTTTCAACAGATAGGCTCATCGATCAATCCCAACTAAGAACCACCTTGCCCGACTGGCCCGACAGCATGGTTTCAAATCCCTTGGCAAACTCCGTGTAGTGGTAGCGGTGGGTGATCACGGGGGCGATATCCAGCCCGGCGCGGATCATCGAGGTCATCTTATACCAGGTCTCAAACATTTCCCGGCCGTAGATGCCCTTGAGGATCAGTCCTTTGAAAATCACCTTGTCCCAGTCGATGGCGACATCGTCCGGGAAGATGCCTAACAACGACACCTTGGCGCCGTTGGACGAGTGTTGCAGGATGTCGTTGAGGCCGCTCGGGTGGCCGGACATTTCCAGACAGACATCGAAGCCCTCGTTCATGTTGAGCTCCTTCTTCACGTTATCGAGCGACTCCTTGGAAACATCGACCACGCGGGTGGCGCCGAGTTTTTTGGCAAGGTCGAGACGGTAGGGGTTGACGTCGGTGACAACCACGTGGCGTGCTCCGGCAAATTTGGCGACGGCCGCCGCCATGCAGCCGATCGGTCCGGCGCCGGTGATCAGCACGTCCTCGGCGACCATGTCCCAGGAAAGGGCGGTGTGGACGGCGTTGCCGAGTGGATCGAAGGTGGAGATGATGTCCTCGGGGATCGAGGCATCCACCTTGTAGGCGTTGCGGGCGGGTATGGAAAGGTACTCGGCAAAGGCACCGGTGCGGTTGACGCCCACGCCTTGGGTGTTAGGGCAGAGGTGGCGCCGGCCCGCCAGGCAGTTGCGGCAGTGGCCGCAGACGATATGGCCCTCGCCGGAAACGCGCTCGCCGATTTCAAAATCGGTCACGCCATTGCCGACGGCGGCAATCGTGCCGCTGTATTCGTGGCCGACCGTCATACCGACCGGGATGGTTTTCTGGGCCCACTTGTCCCATTTCCAAATATGTACATCCGTGCCGCAGATGGAGGTTTTGTTGATCTTGATCAGGACGTCCATCGGCCCCACTTCGGGTTCCGGAACATCCTCCAACCAGAGACCTGCTTCGGGCTTGAATTTGACGAGTGCTTTCATGGCGTCTATGAATATCCGAACGCAGAAAAATGCACGCGAAATTTTTCTAGAGAGGGGATTAAATTTGCGCGTGGAGGGATCTGGTCCGCTGGCCCGGTAAGTCATGAACAGCTGCGGAGGCCATTTGTTGGGGATGGTATTTTATGCGCCGAATTATCAAGGATATCGGTGGTTATTACCGGGGCAGTTGTGCGATTTTACGGTATCTATGAAATCAAGATCCATCCAGTTGACCGCTATTTTTCTGGGGCTCGCAATGGGCTCATCATGCCAACGGCAAAACAATGACAGCACCGCCTCAGCGGCTGAGCTCGCGGAGTTGAAAGTCTTTGACGGCCAGTCCGGCACCATCAACATCGCCGGAGGAACCGCCCACATCCCGGTGATGAAAAAAGCGGCCAAGGACATCATGCGCTACAATCCCGACGTCAAAATAACAATCGCCGGCGGCGGTTCCGGCGTGGGTGCGCAGCAAGTGGCGAAAGGATTGGTCGATATCGGCAACACGGGACGCCCCCTCAAGGAAAGCGAAGCCAGCCAGGGCCTGGTCTCTTTTCCGTTTGCCATCGATGGGGTCGCCGTGATCATCAACCCGAAAAACCAGGTGGCCAATCTGACCAGCGAAAATGTCATCGCAATTTACTCGGGGAAAATCACCAACTGGAAGGAGCTTGGCGGGCAGGACCAAACGATCAACCTGTTTACGCGTGACGAGGCGAGTGGCACGCGGGATGTTTTTGTGGAAAAGCTGCTCAACAACAGCCCCGTCGCGAGCAGTGCCAATGTGGTGGCGTCGAATGGTGCGATGAAAACCGCGGTGTCCAACGACGCCAACGCCATTGGCTACTGCAGTGTTGGCTACATGGATGACACGGTGAAGGCACCGCAGCTCAACGGCGTCACCCCTGACAAACAATCCTGTGTCGATGGAACCTATCCGGTGGTCCGCAAGCTCTTCATGAACACCAAGGGGGAGCCCACGGGACTGACCAAGGCCTTGATCGAATTCATCCAGGGGCCGCAGGGTGCCAAACACATCATCTCGTCCGGATACATCCCGATTCCAGCGGCGGCGCAAAACTGATGCGGAACTGATGCGGAAAAAAAACCATCCGCGGGGCGATTGGTGGTCGGCATTTCTACTGCGGGCGCTTGTCGGTGTGGTTTTTGTGCTGCTCGCCCTGCTCATTGGATTTATCCTCTGGTTTTCACTGCCTGTGTTTCTCGCCCGGGACACGCAGGTTTTCTCCTCGGTCTGGCAGCCCGGGCAGGGACGCTTTGGTATTGTGCCGATGATTGTCGGCTCCGCCCTGCTTGCGGTGTCCGCCTCCTTGGCCGCCTTTCCCATGGCGGTCGGAATTTGCGGATTCTGCCTGATACATCCCCGGGCGATGGCCACCCGCGTCGTCCGCTACCTGGTCAAGTTGATGGCGGGCATACCCACCGTTGTTTACGGGTTGGCGGCCCTGTTTTTACTGATTCCACTGCTGCGTGATGTTTTTGGACAGGGCTCGGGCTTCAGTTTGCTGGCCGCTGTCATGATGGTGGTGCTGCTGATCTTGCCGGTGATGGTGATGATCCTGGATTCCCAACTGACGCCATTCCACGAGAACATCGCGCTTTCGGCGACGGCCCTGGGGATGCGTCCGCGCGAGACGGTTCTGTATGTGGTGATCCCGCATTCGGTCCGGGCGCTGACGACGGCTGCCATACTAGGATTCAGCCGGGCGATCGGCGACACCATGCTGCCTTTGATGCTGGCTGGAAATGCCACCCAGATGCCGGATAGTGCGTTTGATTCCATCAGGACCCTCACCGCCCACATCGGACTGGTGATCGCAACCGAAAAAGGTAGCGCGGCCTACAACTCGCTGTTTGCGGCGGGGCTGGTTCTGTTAGCCATCAGTTTGTTTGTCACCCTGCTCACCCGGTCGGTCGGGGGCAGGCAAATCCGGGCGATGGAAGGAGCCGGGTTATGAAAGCGAGGCTGTTTCAGACGGGATGTTACCTCAGTGTCGGGCTACTGCTGGTGGCGATGGGTTACTTGATCGGGTTGATCACCTACAAAGGGGTTCCCACGCTCGGCGCGCCCCTGTTTTTTGGAGACACCCCGGCATGGCAGGCATTGCTGGGACGGCAGCCTGTCTGGGACGGGATCTGGCCGGCTTGTGTGGGGACGCTGATGGTGGTCATGCTGGCTCTCGCCCTGGCCTTTTTGCCGGGTGTCGCGACCGGCATTTGGCTGTCGGAATACCACCATTCCCGTCTCGCGCGCGTACTTGGTCTCGCCGTCGATGTCCTTGCCGGGATACCATCCATCCTAATGGGCTTGTTCGGGTTCTCGCTGATTCTTTTTTTCAGGCAATACATCTCACCCGCCGCCAACGCATGCCTTCTGCTCTCGGCAAGCTGCCTGGCGATGCTGATTCTTCCGTATCTGGCGGGAACAACGCGCACAGCCCTGCAGGCCGTCCCGTTTTCCCTCCGGCTTACCGCGCAGGCGCTCGGGATGTCGCCTTGGCAAAGCCTGCGGCACATCCTGCTGCCGAAGGCGGTCAAGGGGATCGGCCGTGGCGTGATGTTGTCGGTCGGGCGCGCCGCCGAAGACACGGCTGTCATCATGCTTACCGGTGTGGTGGCCAATGCGGGATTACCCAGTGGGCTGTTCGAGCGGTATGAAGCCCTGCCGTTCGCCATTTTTTACTACAGCGCCCAGTATCAAACCCCGGATGAACTCGCCATGGCTTTTGGGGCGGCTCTAACACTCATGTTTTTTACCGCCGCTAGTTTTTCCATCGCCGGGATCATCACTAACAACAAACGCTTCAACCTTGGATCTTAATCAAACAACAAGCACAGACGACCTTGCCGCCGAAATTTCGGATCTCCATGTATCCTTTGGTAATCACGAGGTGCTGCACCGGATCAAGCTCGCGGTGCGCCGCCACAGCATCCACTGTCTCTCCGGACCGTCGGGCTCGGGAAAAACGACGCTGCTGCGGACATTGAACCGACTCAACGACTGCTTTGACGCATGCAGGACCCGGGGTGAGGTTGTGATCGACCTCGAAGGCCAACGCCGGAACATCTATCAACTGAGCGATGCCGAGCTTCCCCGGCTACGGCAAAAAGTGGCCATGGTTTTCCAAAACCCGAACGTCCTGCCCGGCAGTATTGCGTCCAATCTGCTGCTGCCGCTCAAAGTGGTCAAGCGGCTCAAAGGCGATGAAGCCGGGCAAAGTCTGCAACAGGCGCTCCAGCAGGCCCACTTGTGGTCAGAGGTGAAGGACCGCCTGAACAAGCCGGCCGAGTCGTTGTCGGGAGGGCAAAAACAACGCCTCTGCCTGGCGCGGGCGCTCGCGCTCGAACCGGAAATCCTTCTCCTGGACGAGCCGACCTCGTCGCTGGACCCCAAGGTGGGGCAACTCATTGAGGACCTGATCCTGGAACTCGCAGGCCAGTACACCATTGTCATGGTCTCCCACTCCCGTCGGCAAATCCATAAGCTCGCGGGTTTTCACACCCACATGGAGCGAGGAAAAATCCAGTCCGGCGCATGAGTGCCGTGTTGGCGGCTGATTCTGGTGCCGCCGCTTACCGGTTTTTTTTCGGGTTGCTCGGCTTCTTCGGCAGGCTGGGCAGCACGATGCGCTGGTTCACATAACGGATGGCGAGGAAGCATTTGCCTTTGTCGATGCCCGGCCCCATCAGGATCGATTGATTTTCACCGCGATGCCAGACGTGGGAAATGAGGATGTTGTGTTTTGTGAACGCCTTCTGATCCGGATAGTCAGCCTTCTGTGACGGCTTCTGATAGACCTGGGAAAAGAGGGCCTCGGCCTCCCCCCAGGCGCGGCGCAGCCCCCTGCCGTATTCCTCCATGCTGAGTTCGCTGGAGCGCAGGGTGACCTCGTTGAGACCTCCGTCTTCGTTCCACCCGAAGTAAAGGTGGTAGCTGAGGCCCGCGAGCTTCGCCTTGCACTTGAAGACCCCGTTGAGTCCGGTCCTGCCAAAAAACGTGCTGTCGATGGTTTGCTCGACCAGTTGGCTGGCCGACATTTTCCGGGTGACGGTTTCCCGGCTGTCCCCGAACTCGAGGTCGCCATAGACACCGGCATGGGAGAGAAATGTCGTCAGGCTTAAAACAATAAAAATGCGGATCACGGCAAGCTTGAAGTTATTGGGTGCGGAAATCAGGGCGAAAACGAAATGGCGTGCCGTTGAGTTCGGGGCGTTCCCGTTCCCGCAACTCATCAAGTTTGCCCTGATTGTATAAATCCAGCAATTGCTGGCAAATCCACTCGGCATAACGAGGGAAAGGTATGGACCCCATTACAGGCTCGGGAAATCCGGAGCTTGGGAAGATGAGTTTGTCTTTCATTTTATGCAGATGGGGATGTGATCATTGCGTAAGCGTTATCGGGGCCATATTTGGAGCAAAGCTTTTTCAGTTCGGGATCACTGATGACTCCCTTATTGTAACGCAGTAGCGTGCGGATGTCCAACAGGTCTTTGCCGTCGCGCTCCTCATGATTATGCATGGCATGAAGTTTCATAGCGATGAGGTCTTGGAGCGAAATGACGCGTGTGACGGGCGAGTGGGGAGGTTCTTCGCTGTGGGAATACATCTCTTGATAAGTATCCGGGTCGACCCAGAGGATGTCGAGCATGGGATACCAGGGGTCCTTGAATGCATAGCGAGTGACCATGGTGCCACTGCTGGACGGGCTGTAACCCAATGGCTCAAGCAGGCTTGTTAGCTCGGTTTTTTTATCGGAACAGAGCAGAAAATCGATATCCAGGGTAGTTCGGGGGTACCCATGGTAACTAACAGCCCATCCGCCGACGAGGATGGGATTGAGTTCGTTGCGTTCAAACAGGCTGAACAGAGAACGTATGATTTCCTGCGGCATGACAGTGTTTGTTAGAGAAGTTTCCCGCGCAGCGTATCCGTCACCATCTTCGGGTTCGCCTTGCCCTTGGAGGCTTTCATCACCTGGCCGGTGAGGAAATTGAGCAGTTTGTCGTTGCCGCCGCGGATCTCCTCGACCTTGTCGGGGTTGGCGGCGATGACCTCGTCGATGATGCCCTCGATCGCTCCGGTGTCGGCGGGTTCGAAGCCCATGGCCTTGGCGACGGCCGCCGGTTGGTTTTCCGGTTTCTCCCAGACGGCGGTGAAGACCTCGCGCGCCTGGTTGTTGGAAATGGTGCCCGCGTCAACGAGTTGGACGAGTTCGAGAATGTGGCCGGGGGGGAGGGGGCATTCGAGGATGCCGGCGTTGTCCTCGTTGAGTTTGGCGAGCACGCTGTTGGTGATCCAGTTGGCGACTTTTTTGCCGAGGCGCGGGTCTGCGGCGGCCTGCTCGAAGTAGTCGGCGAGATTCTGGTCGCTGGTCAGCACACCGGCGTCGTAGGGGCTGAGTCCGAAGTCCTGCTCCAGACGCTCCCGTTTCTCATGGGGGAGTTCGGGCACCCGCGAACGCATTTTGCCGACAAGTTCCGCGGTTTGGATCGGCAGCAGGTCGGGCTCCGGGAAATACCGGTAGTCGTGGGCGTCCTCCTTGGTGCGCATCATCTGGGTTTCCCCCATGTCGGCGTCCCAGCGGCGGGTTGACTGGATCTGCGCGATACCCGCGTCGAGCTCCTCCGCCTGGCGCTCGATCTCGTGGTGCAGTGCCGCCCTGACGGCGGAGATCGAGTTCAGGTTCTTGAGCTCCACTTTTTCCCCGAGTTCCTTCTGGCCGTGCGGGCGCAGGGAAACGTTGACATCGCAGCGCATCTGGCCTTTTTCCATGTCGGCGTCGGAAATCCCCCCGTAGATCAGAATCTGCTGCAGCGACTTGAGATAGGCGAAGGCCTCCTCGGGTGTCTCGATGTCCGGATCGGAGACAATCTCCATCAACGGCGTGCCCGCGCGGTTGAAGTCGATGGTCGAGTTGCTCGCGTGGTGGGTGGACTTCGCCACATCCTCCTCCAGATGAATCCGGGTGAGCTTGACGACTTTTCCCGGGTTCGGGATGTTTTTCTGCACCTCCTTGGGATAGGCGAGGTCGTAGAGCGGCACGCCGCCGCCCATGCACAGCGGTAAATCGAACTGGGTGAGCTGGTAATTCTTCGGCATGTCCGGATAGAAATAATTCTTCCGGTCCCATTTGGAAACGGGGGGCGTGGTGCAGTTGAGCATCATGCCGGCGAGGATCGTCTGCTCGATGGCGTGTTTGTTGAGCACCGGCAGCGCGCCGGGAAGCCCAAGGCAAACCGGGCAGACGTTGCTGTTGGGCTCCTCGCCGAAGCTGGTTGCGCAGCCACAGAACATTTTGCTGTTCGACTTGATCTGGCAGTGGACCTCAAGTCCGATGGTGACGATATAATCTGAAATGGGCATGATAACGGGAAACGCGTATTATGAGTCGCGAGAGGAACTAAGCCGAATACGGGGGCAAGTTCAACGCCCGATTGTGGCACATTTGATGGATTTGTTGGTCGGCCTGGCCAAACATCCGAAAATATGTCACCACCGGAGGAAAGCACTGGAAATCCCGAAAACTTATGTAATAGTTGCCGGGCACCCCGGTATTTGTGCTGGCGGCCGCATCCAATCACTCCAACATATCACATTATGATTAAAAAATTACTCCTGACCCCCATGCTTGTCGGATTCGCAACGATGGTTGCCCATGCCGATGAAGCCGCGCAAAAAGCAGCTTACACCACTTGCAGTGCCTGCCACAATCCCGACGGAACAGGTCTGCCGGTTGGCGACAAAAAAATGGCACCTCCACTGGTTGGTTCCAAGATCGCCACAGGTGATCCTTCCGTACTCGCTTTGGTGATCCTCAAGGGGATTAAAAAAGAAGGTACCGATTACATTGGTATCATGGCCCCCCTTGAAGCTGTTTATGACGATCAAAAACTTGCGGATGTCATGACTTACGTGCGCACCTCGCTCGGAAACACCGCCGCTGCCGTAACCAAGGAAGATGCTGCCAAATACCGCGCCAAGTGGGCAGATGTAAAAGAGCCCGTCACCCGCGCCAAGCTCGCTGAGCTGGCCAAGTAAAGCGGAGATATTCTATTGCCACCATAAAAAAAGCGGAACGGGCAACCGTTCCGCTTTTTGATGTAAAGCCTGGATTGAAAATACGGGTCTTGTTCTTAGCTGGCAACCTTGGCGACTTTGGCAGCTGGCAGTGCCGCGACCTCGTCACGATACTGACTGGGCGAGCCGCCGTGGAATTTGGCGAAGCAGCGGTTAAACTGGGAAAGCGACTGGAAGCCAACCATAAACGCGACCTCGGAAATCCGGGCGTTGGGCTTGAGCAGCTCCTTCTTGGCCCAGAGGATACGCGCGTAATTAACGTATTCGGTGAGCGTCATACCCGTGGCCAGCTTGAACTGGCGGCAGAAATGTGACTCGCTCATACCCGCGACTCGTGCGGCTTGAGGAAGACTGATCGATTCATCGAGCTGCGAGTGGATGTACTCACGGGCACGACTGATGGATTCAGGCTCTTCTTCATTTGCGGCAATGGCGAGTTTCTCGGCTTGCGCCGAAAGTTCACGGGCGAAGTGGTCGAGCAGGGTGACCATGCTCTGGTAGCGCTCGGGGCTAACAACGGTGGTTTCGAAGTAGGCTTTTTTGAGCATTTCAATCTGTTTGGCCGTAAAATGTCTGTCATTGAGATCGGCCATGGCGGCATCGAAGTTTTCTTGAGACGGGGTTTTCTGGAAAACCTGGCCGGTTTTCAGGTATCCGACAACCATCGTTCCGGCATACACCGGGATGGAGGTCGCGCTGAGGCCTGCAAAGCAGTTACAGGATGTCGGCCCCTTGATCGCCGATTTGTGCATAAGGTCGCGGTTGACCTTGATACAGGCTTCACAGGCGCTATCGCAGGTGTTGAGGGCTTCGCAGAAACCGCTTTGGTTTTTCCGGCGTTCCTTGAGGTCCCAGGAGTTGGGGTTAGCCTCAACGAGACGCATCGGTAGGCCTGTCGCCGACCTGAAAGCGACCTCATACTCGCTGAATGACTTGCTCTCGATGAGTCGATGGAATATCGCTTCAGATAGGTGGTGGATTCTTTCTCCGCTCATTGTTACGCGGATTGTAACGTACGGGAACTTATTTGGCAATGAGTTCGTTGGAACGATTGTTTACCGGCAGTGTCATACCGACGAGGGCCAGCGAGATGATGGAGCTCAAAGGCATAAGGATGGCGGCGAGCAGCGGGTTCATCAGCCCGGCCAGGCACACGGCTACGGCGATCAGATTGTAGCTGATGCTGAAGGTAAATACCGTCCTTACGGCCTGGGCGTGTTTGTCGGCCAAGCGGAACATGGCGGGGAGGAAATGCAGGCCACTTGACAGGAAATAGAAGTCGGCCTTGGCTTCGAGCAGGCCGCGCCCCGCCACGGCACCGGTCATCGCGGCGGTATCGAAGGCCAGCGAGTCATTGGCACCGTCACCGAGAAACAGACTATGACCAGGGTCGATCCTGGCCACGAGATCAGCCTTGTCATCAGGACTGAGGCCTGCGTGCACGTTGTCAGGATTGATTTTGAGTATGGCCGCGATCTGGTCGACACGTTCGTTGTGGTCGCCACTTAAAATATGCGGGTTGAGTTGAGCCAGCCTTTGCAGGGTCTTGGCTGCCTCGGGACGAAGGGCCTCCTGGAACTGGAAATAGATGACCAGCCCGCCCTTGTGGCGGAGTTCGCAGCCTGGGCGGGTGGCGTCCACCATATCCGTTGAGCTGCCGTCCCAGCCACATTTTCCCAACGACCAGAGCGAGCCTTGCTGGTCGGTCATCCGGGTGCCGAGTCCGGGGATGTCCTCAGGCCGTGGGGGCTTGGTCTTCGCTGCTTGAGCTAACAAAGTCTGCCCACGCAGCCCCAGAGCGCGCATCACCGAGCGGGACAGGGGGTGACGCGACCCGGAACACAGCAGCACAAGGCGGGTGGTGGTCTGATCATCAAGTTTCTCTAACTCGACGGCATTGGTCAACTCGGGCAGATCCATCGTCAGGGTGCCTGTTTTGTCGAAAAATATGGTTCTGATCAATCGCAGCCGACTCCAGAACGCAGCTTTGCGGATAAACACCCCCAGGGTGCGCATGCGTCCCGATGCCAGTTCGTCGGCGAGAGGTAGGGCGACTCCCAAGGCACACGGGCATGAGATGACAAAAACTGAAATGGTGACCTGCAACGCCGCTGCTACCGGCCTGCCCATGAGTAGCCAAGTCAGGCCACCGCCGATTCCGATCACAAACACAGCCGTCAGGTAGTAGCGTAGGACTTTTTCCATCAGCGGCGAACGGGTGACCAGCTCGCTGGCCTTGATGAGTTTGGCGAGCAGGGAGTCCTTCCAGTCCTCTTCAGCGGTGAGCACCGTCGGATGTCCGTCTTGGTGGTTGCTCAGGTTAATGGCTCCCGCGGGAACGGGCATGCCGGTGCTGCGGTGGACCGGGTCGGGCTCGCCATTGATCCATTCGAGGGAGAAATCGGCACTGCCCCCGGCCATCACCGAGGAAACGGGCGCGGTTTGACCGGCTGGGAGAATATACTGGTCGCCGGACTGGATGGCATCGATGTCCACGGTCTCGCCGGTATCGGCATTTTTGACGTTCCGCGGCACGGGTGTCTGCTCTAGCAGCCGGTTGCGATTGCGTTCCACAGCGGCCGTTTGCAGCCACCGGCCACCTAACATCAGGAAAATAAAAATGGCGACAAAGTCAAAGTACTTCAATTCCTCATAGCGCCACATCCAGCCTGCGAGCGAGCCGAGGTAGGCCAGTGACACGCCGAGTGCGATCGGGGTGTCCATGTGCAGCACACCAGTGCGGATGCCGTAATAGGCTCTCTTGATGAACCACGAGCCACCTACCAGCATGGCGAGGGTGGCCGACAGGAAGGTGATCAGATCAAAGATACCGGCAAAGGCGAAGTCATCCGGCATGTCGAGGTAGCGCGGCAGCGAGAATGCCATTGCGTTCATGGCAAACGCACCACAGATGCCGAGCCGGGCGCCGAGTTGGCGGAATTCCCCCGAGTGTTTACTGCCGGCTCTGGCCGAGCCTAGCAGATAGCCGAATTTTTGTAACTCATGGGCAAATTCGAGGATGTCGAGTTCACCACGCGACCAGGTGAGGTGGATGCTGCCTGTGGTGGGGATGATATCGCAGCGGACCGCGCCGTGGTGGCGCAGAAACAGTTTTTCAACCAGCCAGACGCAACCAATACACGAGATCCCCTGGAGGCTGCCCTCAAACTCGGTGGTGAGGGAGTCCGGTGTCTCTTGTTCATAGCTGAGGACCGTTTCCTCAAGCCAGGTGAAATCGTATTGCTGAAACGGCTGGTCCCGTAACGGAGCCGAGTTTTCACCGCCTTTCAGGTCGTAGAATTGTTCCAGCCCCTCGTCGTGGATGAGTTGGTGGACAAATTCACAACCGGTGCAGCAGAATCCGGATTCTCTCTGCGATGGCTCCAAGGGGGTTCCGCAGTGAATGCAATTGTCAGGTTGTTCGGCCACGGGGAAGTGCTAGTCGTGATGCGGGGGGATGGGAAGAAAAAATCGGGAGTGCCTGGCCTAGCCAAGCACTCCCGAAACAACCCCAATAATTAATCAGAAGGGAATCAGAAGGTAACGACCAGATCGACCGTAATACGGCTTTCCATGAGGTTTTCCTCTTCGTCAGTCAGAGGAATCTCGTAGGCAAGGCCGAGGTCAGCGCTGTCGCAAAGTCTGTAGCGGACGCCAATGGCTGCTGTGACGATGTCTTTCACAGGGTTGGCGGTTCCGAGGTTGATCAGATCGCCACCTTCGAAGCCAGCTATCGTCGGGACGGTGCTGCCAAGCTGGGGACCGAATGTTGCGGTGCCATTACCTTCGGAAATGACATGGTGCCAGTTCACTTCAGCCAGTGCATACAGGCGGTCGGTGATGTTGTAACCAACGTGGGCACTCATGAAGCCTGTGACGGACTCCTCGTCTTCATCGAAGGGGAGGTGTACACCGAGCGCACCGGCAAACTGCCATTGATTGGCCAGTTTGAGTGCTGCGACGCTGAGGTTGACGGCACCCTCGCCGTTGCCTTGCCAGACGGAGCTGTCACCGGAATAGGTTTCTACAACCAGGGAGCCGCTCACGGCGAGTTGCTGCACAGGGTCGAGGATAAACGCATACTTCACACCGGCAGCGAGGTCGGCGAAACCATCGTCCTCGTTGAGGGTGTTGTCAGGATTGAAATCGATATAGCCATCCTTGGTTGCAATGATGGAGAAACGGTCGTTGAGAGCATATTCAAACTGAAGCGCGTAAACGCTGAAGTCACCGCCAAGAGGCAGTGTGCCACCACCAGCCAGTGCTATTCTTGAAGGCATCGTCTGATACATGTAGATCGGGTGCACGTTGGTACGTGGGATGGCCAGATCAAAGAGTGTCGGGTTGGAAATAGGACGGCGCGCAGCGTCAAACCCAGCGGCAGGTGGATCGATGATCGTCTTTTCTGAATCAACAGGAGCTGGGCCTGCGAGGACGGATGAGGTAACGGCGGCTGCACACACGGTGGTGGCGATTAGGTTTTTTTTCATAGAGTTTGTCTGATGGTTATGGTGACCGGCTCACACGGTCATATTAGATGGATGAGCAAGCGAATAATCACGGCAATAGTGACAGGATTACCTGATACGGCTATTCATTCCCTGCTATAGAATGTGCGGAATCTGCTATGGCCCGAGGACTGATGACCATGCTGCCAAGACACGTTTCTCAGGAATCGATTTTGCCAGGCATCGCTTTCTTCGAGAATTTCCAGATTGGTCAGCCATGTCCACCAAGCCCTTGATGTGGTTATTACCCCGCCTGATAAATGAATCCACACCATTTCCTGACGCAACGGAGAATAACCATTCACGGTTCCCGGCCTGATGCATCAAAAAGACCATTGGAGAATCCGGCCATCAAACCAGTCCCCCAATGGTCTTTGTTAGAATCTGGTTGATGAACCTAGCGACGACGGCGCAGCACCAAGGCCAGTCCTCCAAGGCCGAGCAGTGCTGTGGAGCTTGGCTCGGGAACTTCCGAGATGGTACCGTTGACGGTGATACTTTCGAAGTCCAGGAACTTGGTCCCGGACGCATTGGATGCAAAGGAATTGACCCCCATACCGAAATACAGCTTCTCGTATTTCGAGCCTCCCAAGTCCTCGGTGAAGGTGAGATTATTAATAACAGTTCCGCCATTTCCAGCTACACCGACTGTCTGAACAGTTGAAGTGGCTATGATGTTTGTGAAGTTCAGGTCAGTGGCGATGTAAACGATGCTGTAGTTCCTCTCGACATACTGGTTGGTTGTCGTGGCACCAAACCGCCATTGCACGTTTTCGAGCGCTATTTCATTGCCCGCCCCCGCATCGATTATCCAGAAGAAGCGCCGGTCACTTGCCCCGGTGGTGGGTGCGTCACCTGCGTTGAACTGGTCGGAGCGCACCTGGATAGAGCTGCCCTGGTCGGTCATCTGGGCTGTGTCTATGTTGTCAGTGAACAGTGAAGATGCGCTTGACTCCGGTATTTCACCTGAGGAGGCGAAGATGGGGAATACGTTGTCGGTTGCATAACTGGCGAGAACAGCAGCCGTGCTGGCCTGGATGCCAAATGCAGTGACTGCGGTGCTGGCTGCGACTGATAGTAATGTAGATTTCATCATGTTTGATTGGTTGTGTGGTTTATTTTTCCCGGGTGCTCGTTTGATAACCAGCACTGCTGCAAAATAGATATCCCCCAAGCATGCACAATGGGGATTTACCACGTTTCACCGGTCCCCTCAGTAGTCCGGTTTAGGCTCGACATTTCGCGACTTTTCTCCCAAGACTTCAGCTGAAATGAAGCCCATCGAAGCCACTTTACCCCTACCTGTGCGTGTTGCCGTTAGGCTGCGTGATGATATTGAAAAGGGACTGTGGAGCGATCATCTACCTGGGTGCAGGAGCCTGGCAAACCACTACGGGGTGAGTCGCAAGACCTGCATGGCCAGCATGCTGCTCCTGGAGGAGGAGGAGGTCATTGCCCCCGCCGAAGTAGGGAAAAAGCGCAATATCCTCATCCGTCCATCGCCCCAGCCCAGGAAAAATGATCCGCATCAAGGAACACTCCTGGTGCTGCATTGCTCCGAGCAGGAATTTAGCGCCCGCCACCTCAGCAACGTGAATGTTTTGCAAACCACGTGGAGCGATGGGGGTGGTCATGTGGCTTTTCAAGTGGTCAACTATGACCGCTACAGCAAACCCAAAAACCAACTCAAGCAGCTTATCAAACGCTACCAGGCCGTTGCCATTGTGCTGATCGCTCCGCGCTCTGAATGGCTCGAGGAAGCCGCCAGACTATTGCCAACCTATTCCATGGGAGGATTGTGGCCGGGGGATATGAAAAACGCCACGGCACATGGGTTTGATTTTTGCCACCAGATCGATCAGCTCATTTCCTATCTGTATCGCCACGGGCATCGTCGGATTATGATCCCGAACTACCACACGGAACCGATCGCAAATTATTTCCACGAAGCGGTTACCGCTGGATATCACCGGTTTATCGGATCAAATGATGATAGACGTGATGTGATTCTGGATATTCCCAATTTTGTTAGCTCGGAACCGACTGACTGGTTCCGTTTTTGGCGTGATTCGCTGAAGCGGTTTGAGCCAACGGCGGTCATACCGGTGCAGGCGGTTCACTTACTGTCACTTTACGGATTTTGCACAGCGAGTAAAATTTCAATACCTCGGGACCTCTCTGTTTTATGTACTGAGCATCATATTCAGTCCGAGTGGATGTGGCCAAAGCCGCACATGCAGAAGCACTCTGAGGCGGCGGTGAGAAAATGTTTTAAACAATGGATCGATGGCGGACTGCGCCCAATGGGCATGAAGCTATTATCCCTCGAAATTATGGAAGGCAACAGCGTCAGGGATCTAAACTCGCTCTGAACCCAGCAGACGACTTCCCACTCATCGCGGCCTGGCACGCGCTGCGTCAGTCCGGCAAAGAAAAACCTTCGCTCCGGGGTTTGCATAAGGATTTGCCCCGTCCCGCAACTGCGGAGGGCAAGTGCGATGTTAGCTGCATCATCCGTATTTGCCGTCCGGGCTGGCTTGGGGGGCGCTTTGCTCTGTGGGCTCGGCACCTGGTGTGGCTGGCTCCGGTAAAAGCAGCGGAGTGGGGTCAAATAGAAGCCGTTTGGCGATAAAAAGCGCTGCAATCACAGCCAGACCACGCTGCAGCAGAGTGACATATTTGGGGCCGAGCTTCAGCTGGAGTTTCTGCATACCCAACTGGGTTGCCCACAGGAGGGGGACGGTTCCGAGGCCAAAGGAGAGGGCGAACTCGGCACCTTGAATGGCAGATCCTGTCGCCAGGCATACGGCAAAAAAGATGTAGAGGGGAGCACAGGGCAGAAGCGGTGTGGCCAGTCCCATTGCCAGGGCTCCCTTTGAGGCGGATACCTTCATTGCCTTGAAGCGAAGCCTTGCCGCCCAGCGATCAAGGAATGCAGGACGGGGGATTTTTTTCTCCAACCCCAATGCGATGGCGATAAAGACACCGACCAGTACCCACGGCAGGAAACTCATGGAGGAGTGGTGGAAGAACTCCAGGGGTTTGGAGCCGACAGCACCTAACATGGCACCGATGCCGGCGTAAGAAACCAGGCGTCCCCCGTGATAGAAAACGGCGGCTCCGTAGCGGCTGGATTCCTCTTTTTTTAACGCCGTCAGAGAACAGGCGATCGGACCACACATACCCGCGCAGTGGACGCTGGTGATGGCACCGGCCACAAAGGCAAGTGCCGGCGTGTTGATGGTTTCAATCATGGCGGGCGGATAGGAGAATTCTGGGTTGCAAGAGTTGAGTGATGATCAACTCAAAACGTATCAGCCGGCCTCTTTGAGGAGGGCCTCGGCTTCTTCAGGGGTGCGTTTGTTTCCCGAATGGTTTTTGGCCAGGACGTAAAAAGCAACCCAGCCACCTACGACCAGGAGGTAGAACAGGATGATGAGAAGCCATGGGCGCTTTTTGGGGAGTTCAAGCATGGTGTGACGTTCAAGGCAGGTGGTTGCCTACGGAGCAGGTTGGGCTGCGGGGAGGGCAGCGGATTCTTTGGCCTGAAGTGCTTTTTTGCGGTAGAGCTTGGGGCTTGGCCCGAGGAAGCTGACTTCGTTCTCAACCGTCGAGTTGTCGGTGCGGGACTGCACGACGATTTTAAACTTGAAGGTGCCATCGTATTTGTCAGCCGGCGCAATCACTACGAGATTGTAGGTTTTCTTTTCCTTGGCCTTGAGGACGATTCCTTCGGTCGTGCCGCTGGTGGCGATCCATTCAGGGGCATCCTTGAGGGTGATGTCAAAGGCACTCTCAATGTTGCGTTTGTTGGACAGGTGGATCTGATAGATGTTTCTTACCCCGGTGTTGTCCTTTTGAAACGGGGAGCCCGCCATTTTGTTGATTTGCGCATTAAAGGGGCGCGCCTTTTTATACATGGTGACCCCGAAGGCGGTGGTTCCTAACAGCATTAATGCCAGATAGGCAAAGAACCTCGGACGAAGGATTTTAGTGGCAATGCCATGCAGTGCATTGTGTGAGGAATAACGCACCAGGCCACGCGGGCGGTGTATTTTGTCCATGATTTCATCACAAGCATCGATACACGCGGCACAGCCGATGCACTCGAGTTGCAGCCCGTCACGGATATCGATGCCGGTGGGGCAGACGTTGACACAGCGGCGGCAATCGATGCAGTCGCCATTGTTGGGATCACTGACCTTGCCGCGGGGTTCGCCCCGATTGCTGTCGTAGCCGATGACCATGGTATCGTCGTCGGACAGAGCCGACTGAATCCGTCCGTAGGGGCACATCACCACGCAGAACTGCTCGCGGAACCAGGCAAAACAGAAATAGAGAACGAGGGTGAGGAAAGCGATCGCACCAAAGGAAAGGGTGTGTGCACCCGGGCCCTCCTGGATGAATCCGTAAAGACCCTTCAGGGAAACGAAGTAGGATATGAAAATGTGCGCGATGATGGTGGAGCACAGGATGAACAAGGTGTGTTTCGCCGCACGCTTGAAGATTTTTCCTCCCGTCAGCGGGGCGTTGTCGAGTTTCTTGCGGGCCGGAGCATCGCCTTCGATGAATCGCTCAATCGCACGATAGATGTGGTCGAGGAATACGGTGTATGGGCAGGTCCAGCCACACCAGACCCGGCCTAACAAGGACGTGACAAAAAAGAGCGAGAAGCCGAGTCCGGAGATGAAGAAAAAGAGAACCCAGAGATCCTGGACATCGAGGCTGATGCCAAAGAGGTGGAACTCCCGGTTAGCGGTATCGAGGAACACCGCCGGGTTGCCATTGATGGTTATCCACGGCAGGGCGGCATAAATGATGATGATGATGAAACCAACGACGCGCCGGGCCAATGTAAACTTACCGGATACATTGGCTGGGTGCAGCTTATAGTGGGACCCGTCCTCATTGATGGTGGTGACGGAGTCGAGGTTCGGATTTTTGTGTTGGGCCATGGGTCCTGCGGTTCATTGGCACAGGGGGGTAAGCTGTGTCGGGCTAATGCTAGGCTAAAACTAGGTTAAACTTAGTTTTTGTCAACGTGAGGTGATTTGCTCACAACGTAGGCCACAGCTTTGGCCGCTTTCTCTGGACCGAGGAGATCTTTCCAAGCTTGCATTTTCTGGCCATTGAACCCCTTGGCGTCGGCGGGGCTGCCGTTGAGGACAAGGTTGAAAAGCTGCATGGGCTTGCCGCCGTACTCCCATTGGTCGTCGATGAGTGAACGTCCGATGACGCCACCGTTGAGGTCTGGACCGTGGCAGGCGATGCAATACTGCTCGTAGACGGCTTTGCCTTCCGCTGTGATATCGCTGTTCTGGCTCCACTCGATGAGCACCTTGTCGTCGAGCTTGTCCATCATGGCGACGAGTTCCTGTTTTTTCTTATCCTCAATGGCTGCCATCCTGGCATCGATCGACTGGGTAGGTGTCTGCATGGAGTTCGTGCTGTAATAAACGACCCAGTATCCGACGAAGAATACAATCGCGATGTAGAAGGTGAAAAGCCACCAGTTAGGGAGTTTTTGGTCGAACTCCTGGATGCCGTCAAATACGTGATCGCGGAGAACGGGGCCGCCTTTTGCAGCAGGCTTTTTGGATGGGGTGTTGGAGTCTTGGCTCATGGTCTAGTGGGTGTGGGATGTTTCTGAATCGTCTTCAAGTGGCAGGTTGGCAACGCGGTCGTCGTCGACACGGCGGACACGCCATGCCCTGATCATAATCAGGAAAAAAACGGAGAAGGTGAGGAAGAAGGCGACGCTCGCTTGAACGACGGCCCCTTCATCGGTGACTATTGCTTTGAACATGATGTTGTAGGGTTGGGTTTTAGCTGGAGGCTTACTTGGACTCAGGCTCACCGGCCGCGTGTTTCTGATCCGGATTGGTAATGGCGGGTGCAGCGGCGTCCTTGTTATCGATCACTTCATAAGCACCGAGCTTCTGCAGGTAGGCGATCATGGCAACAATCTGGCGTTCAGCAAGGGCTGATGCGATTTCAGCTTCGTCGTCCATCTGTTCCAGGTCCTTGGGCAGGACAACTTCGGCGGCAACCAGACCACGGGCGATTTCGAGGGCCTGTAGTTTGGCTTTATCCTCGATGACGTCTTCGGTCATCGCCTCGTAAGGCACGCCAAGCTTGGTAAGCGCGGCAATCTTGCCTGGCAGGGCTTTGACGTCGGTTTTCTTGTCCAGCATCCAATCGTAAACCGGCATGATCGATCCGTCAGAGGTGCTTCTTGGGTTGACCAAGTGGTTGTAGTGCCAGCCGTCGGAACGGACGCCACCTTCACGGGCAAGGTCTGGCCCGGTGCGCTTGGAGCCCCACTGGAACGGGTGGTTGTAGATGGACTCGCCGATGCGGGAGTAGCCACCTTCGAGGCTATTGCCGTCCTTGTCCTTAAGCTGGGACTTGCCGTAGCGCAGGATGTCACCCTCGAGCATACGGATCATTTGCGAGTGGCAGTTGTAGCAGCCTTCGGTGATGTAGAGGTCGCGACCGGCAAGCTCCAGTGGTGTGTAGAGCACCTGCCTGCGATCATCCATGTATTCACCCTTCTGGGCAATGACGGTGGGGATGATCTGCACCGCGCCACCCAAGGCGGCAGCGATGAATACCAGGACGGTAAAGGGAACCCAGTTCTTCTCAAGGGAGTCGTAGAGGTCGGCCCAACGTCCGGGGTTTCTTGAAAAGACCCAGATGGCTTGGAGCGTCAAACCGCAGGCGATCACCAGGGCACCGATGTCCATTCCCTTGGGTAGGAAAATCCAGAGAATCACGAAGATGATCACCCAGAAAGTGTAGGTGATGGGATCGTTGCGGAAAACAAGGCTCAGTCCGCGGGCGTCGTCCGTGCCTTCGGGAGCCTCGGCAGGAACTTCAGCCGTTGCATCCACGGCAGAGCTCATGCGGATGGTCTTGAAGATGTTGATCGCCAGCATGATGAATCCAGAGAGGTAGAGCAGTCCACCAATACCGCGGAATAGCAGCATGATGTGCTTGGCCTGGGTAACGGTGACAAAGTTGCCGTATTTCAGTGTGGTGCCGGCTTCGTTGGTAGCACTGAGCATCAGGCCTTCCATGATTCCGGAAACCCACATGGAGGCGACATAGAGCAGGATACCCACAGTGCCGATCCAGAAGTGCATGTTCGCCCAGCTCTCACGCCAGAGAACACTGCCGCCGTCGGAGCCCTTGCTGTTTTTCCAAAGTCTTGGAGCCATCCAGTAGAACATACCGGCAGCCATGAAACCGTTCCAACCGAGTGTTCCGGAGTGAACGTGGCCGATGGTCCAGTCGGTGTAGTGCGAGAGCTGGTTGACCGCCTTGATGGACATAAGAGGTCCCTCGAAAGTGGCCATCCCGTAGAAGGTGACTCCAGCGGCGAAGAATTTGATCACGGGATCGGTGCGGAGTTTATCCCAGGCACCCCGCAAGGTGAGCAGACCGTTGAGCATACCACCCCAGGAAGGAGCCCAGAGCATCAGGGAGAAGAGCATGCCGAGCATTTGCAACCAATGGGGGAGGGCCGTGTTGAGCAGGTGGTGAGGACCGGCCCAGATGTAAATGAAGACAAGTGCCCAGAAGTGGATGATGGACAGTCGGTAAGAGTAGACTGGACGACCGGCGGCCTTGGGCATGAAATAATACATGATACCGAGGATCGGGGTGGTCAGGAAGAAGGCCACGGCGTTGTGACCATACCACCACTGGACCAGGGCATCCTGGACTCCGGCGAAAACGGGATATGAGTGCGTCAGGCTGGTGGGCAGGGAGAGGTGGTTGACGATGTAGAGCATGGCCACCGTGATGATGGTGGCAATGTAGAACCAGATCGCAACGTAGAGGTTGGGCTCGCGGCGTTTGGCCAGAGTCCAGAAGAAGTTGATAGCGAACACTACCCAGATGAGTGCAACGCAGATGTTGATCGGCCAGATCAGCTCGGCATACTCCTTGCCACGGGTCAGGCCGGCTGGCAGGGTGATAGCCGCTGCAACAATGATCAGCTGCCAGCCCCAGAAGTGGATGTTGGAAAGTAAATCGGATGCGGTCCGGCACTTGCAGAGACGCTGGGTCGAGTAGTAGATACCGGCAAACATCATATTACCCACAAAGGCAAAAATGGCTGCGTTGGTATGCAGCGGACGTAGTCGACCAAAGGTCAGGAAGCTTACGCCCTCGGATTTGAAGTATCCGAAAGTAATGTATTCGAGGAATTTGCCGTTCATTTGCCAGAAGTTCAACTGGAAGGCGGCGATAACGCCGACCAGCATTCCGACGAGGCCGAAAATGATGGAGGCGATCATGAAGCGTCGCACGGTCTTGTCATCATAGACAATCGTGGTGGTAGCGGCATTGGTGGGTGTATTCATGGTGTGTGGTTAGAGGTTTTATTGATGCGGTGTAGGCTGGTTTTTTATCGGATGTTTGGAAAGGGGCATATCGTCATCGAGGGGCATTAGCGCATGGTGCTCGATGCCTCGTTTGCGGGGTTTCCTCAACTCGCCGATGAAGCAGACGATGAAGATTGCAGCAAGGCAAACACTGATGAGGATGGTGAGCGCGAGGACGTTCATGTGCACGGGGTCTTAGGAAGACTCGGTGAGTGTATCAAGATTTTTCAATACTGCCTCGCGTATCCTGTAGATCGCTGCGCGGATTATTGCGCAGAAATGTGCTCGATGGACCCGCTTATTTGGAGATGAATTTCGACAGTTGTTCAGGGCTTACCTGCTGTAAATGTTCCATGAATTCAGGGTTGGCGAGGGTTTTTGGAATCTGTCCGGCAGAATAGAGGGCTCTTGGATTACCCGAGGTGGCGTGTTCCTTGATGGAGCTTTCATACGCCAGCTCGAGAAAATCGGAACGATTGAGGAGTGCGTTCAGCTCAGGGGTTTTAAGCATTTTGCTGCGTGTCTGGGAGTTATGGTAGAGGATGAGAATCTGGCAGAGGGCGACTTTTCCCGGTCTGTAGAAGGGATCGGTATGTTGGTGCCATTTGCCCACCGAGCTGGCATCAAGTGCGTGTTTGGCTTTGAGCAGCAAGGGGGTGGCGTAGGCACCGGTTACGTCTGTGGGTTGTGTGCCGACGGGGGCCGCAGTGCCCTTGAGGATCTTGTGTTGGGTGTGACGGAGTTCGGCGATTGAGCCACCGTAGCGGATGCCCGTGAAGGCGAGCCAGAGAATGGCAAGTCCCGAGCAAAGGCTCAGGGCCGCAGCAGGTAGGCCGAAGCCGATACGTTTACCGGTCGAGGACTGGTTGAAGGGATCGACGACGAATTTCAGCGCGTGGCGACAGATGAAAAAGACCACGACTCCTGTGATCAGGGCGATGATCTTGGGCAGCCACTGGCCCGGGTTGTTGATCCACGGCCCGGTGAGGTCGCTGGCATGCTCGTGCCCCCAGAGTGCGGTGTAGCCAGCGATCCCAAGGCAAACCATAGCCAGGACGGTGCGGATCAATCCTTTGAGAAAGCCAATGACGGCAAAGGCCGCAATCACGATGACGATGATCCCCGTGGCGCCCAGATCTTGGAAGTTCATCAGATGAAATGCGGGATGGAATCGTTACGTCGCACTACACTGCGCGAGGTGCAGGAGGGCGTGGTCACAGAGGACGAGTGCGGTCATGGCCTCCACGATTGGGACGGCGCGGGGAAGCACGCAGGCGTCATGACGCCCCCGGCCTTTGAGCTCGGTGTCCTCGTGGCTGGTGGTGACCGTTTGTTGTTCGGTCATGATCGTGGCCGTCGGTTTGAATGCGGTGCGGAAAATGATGTGTTCACCATTGGAAATACCACCCTGGACACCGCCGGATTTATTGGTCGTCGTACGCACGGTATCGCCGTCCATGAAAAACGGGTCGTTGTGCTCGGCTCCGGTGAGCTGGGTGCCAGAGAAACCTGAGCCTATCTCGAAACCCTTGGTCGCCGGCAGGCTCATCATGGCGTGGGCGAGGGTGGCCTCGAGTTTCCCAAAAACCGGGTTGCCGAGACCGGCCGGGGCGTGACGGACGATACACTCGACCACGCCACCGACTGAATTTCCGGTATTGCGCATTTCCTTGATCAGCCTGGTCATCGGTTCAACCGCGTGCGGGTCTCCGGTGCGGACGATGTTGGATTCGATGGTTTCGGCGGTGACGGTATGGGCGTCGACGGATGCCTCGATGTCTTTGACGGATTGCACCCAGGCGAGGATTTCGAGGTCGGGGTAGAGCTTGGCGAGGACTTTTTTGGCGACCGCTGCGGCTGCGACCCTGCCGATGGTTTCGCGGGCCGAGGCACGGCCACCACCGTGCCACGCGCGGGTGCCGTACTTGGCGTCATAGGTGTAGTCGGCGTGGGACGGGCGGTATTTATCCTTCATCTCGGTGTACGATGACGGGCGCTGGTCCTTGTTACGGACAAGGATGGCGATGGGGGTGCCCAGCGTCTGGCCTTCAAAAACACCGGAAAGAATCTCGCAGGTGTCACTTTCCTGACGTGGTGTGACGATATCGCTTTGCCCCGGACGACGGCGGTCGAGGTCGGTTTGAATATCCTCTTCTGAGAGCGGGATACGGGGTGGGCAGCCGTCGATGACGACGCCGACACCACCGCCATGGGATTCACCCCAGGTGGAAATACGGAAAAGTTGGCCGAAACTATTGGACATATCTGGGAGGGAATCTGGCAGGTTCGCAGGATCTTTCAATGCGCGATTGTGACGTGTATGGAAAAATCGCAGGGCTATGCGAACCAGGGGGCATCGATTTCCAACGTTTTTCCTCTGGCAGGGTCTATGTTTATGATGAATAGTCCGCTCATGATTCGCACCACCTTTCGCAGACTGTCCTGCAGGCACTCACTCATTTTACTGCTTGCCATGGCTTTGGTGCCGACGGTGGGCTTTGGCAAGGAAGTCCCGGTCACCCCGGCTGCCGGAAAGCCGGAGAAAAAAGTTCCTTTTTCACTCAATCAGGTTGTGGATGCCCGTGTGGCCAAGATGGCGGTGCCCGAGCCTCGCCCGGACATGGTGGGTATCAAGATGAGTATTTCATCCCCATCGCCGAAGGCACGTGAGCATGTCCAGCAGGGGCTGGCCCTGGTACATGCCCAGTGGGATTTTGAAGCCTACCGGCATTTCTGCGCTGCGCTGGTCGAGGACGAGGATTGTCTGATGGCATACTGTGGCGTGGCGCTGGCATTGGCCAAACCCTACAGTGAGTATTCGGAATACCGCAGGGTAGCGGTGGAGCGGATGCTGGATCTGCTGGATGCCGATGACAAAGCTGTTGCGGAGGGGAAGGCGGGGCGTTATCCCATGGTGGAAAAGAAATTTGTCCTGGCGACGGCTGCGTTGTCGACCAGTCCCCGCACGGCGGGTGCCTTGTTTCACAAAGTGGCAGAGGAGTATCCGCAAGCGATCCAGGCGCGGTTGTTGTCGGTGTTTATGACGCGTGGTGGCTATGACGTGTTAGGCAACCCCTCGCTGGAGCAGGACTTTGCCATTAAGAAAACGCGTGAGCTTCTGAAACTGCATCCTGACAATCCGATGGTGCTCGGCTTCTGGTTGGCACTGAATGCCGAGGTCCCCAACCAGGCGATGGATATTAAAAAGGAAATACTTCCCTACGCCAGGCAACTGGTGAAAAAGTGCCCACGCGTGCCATCGTGGCAACACACGCTGGGTCACTTCGAATGGCGTGCCGGGAACTATCTGCTTGCCGAGCGGGCCTTTACCCGGGCAGCCGAGCTTTATGCCGAATGGATGAAGCGGGAAGGGGTCGGGCCGAATGACTGTGAGGGGTATATCAGAGCAAAATGTTATCTGGCGAATACCCTCTACCAGCGCGGTGATTTTCCTAGTGCCATGAGGGTAGCCAAGGAGATCAGGGCGATGAAACTCGATCCTGAGAGGCCACGTTCTCCGGGAAACCAGATTCTTCTTTGGTGTGGATATACGCTTCCCGCCCGCCTGTATGCAGCCCATGGAGCTGACGGGGACTTGAACCGTGCGCTGGAATCATTTCCCAGCAAGGAAGCATTGGCTCCCTACGCCGCCCATGCCAAGTATCCTACCCTGGCCGGAGTCTATGTGGAGGCACTGAGTGCCTATATTGGCAGCAGGAAAGCGATCGCCGCACAAGACCTCACCGCCGCCAAGACGTTGCGCGATGTGACATTCCGGAGCCGGATTGTTTCCATGGCCAAGGTGGCCGAGGGGGCGATGCGGTCGAGCGATTACTCACACTATTTCAATGCCGGTAGCAGTCTGGCCATTTATGATATGGAGCTCGCAGGGTTAATTGCGTTGAATGGCCCGGAAGACATGAGGATGGCGGCATCCAACTGGTTTAGATCGGCCCGTGATAAACAGGGGATTCCCTCATTGATGATGCCGCCCGCTGTGATTTCCCCCATGGAAAACCGGCTCGCTGAGTACTACCTTCGTACGGGGGATAACGCAGCTGCTTATGAAGCCTATCAAGAGGGGTTGAAGCGTTACCCTAACAATATGTCATCTTTGTTAGGTGCAAAACGCTGCCTCGAGCTTCTGGGGAAAAAGGAAGACGCGGCCCGGGTGCAGAAACACATCGAGCTGGTTAGGAAACGGTGAGGTGGAAGGGGTTATGCGTCGATCACCCCAGCTTCCCAGTTGGACGGGCGACAGTAGCTCCTCACGGTACGACTACTTCACCGCCTCAAGATCTTCCTTGCTGATGCCCCGTAGCTCCATGGCCCGGACGATGGTGGATTCGATCAGGTTGTTAGGACAAGAAGCGCCTGCCGTGACACCGATCACGGCGGGTTTGTCCTGGAGGAATAGTCCGGGGTATTCGCTTTGGATTTCCTCCTTATGCTCGAGGTCGTAGTGCATGATGCTTTCGAGCGACTCGATACACTTGGCATTGCGGATAAAGAATGTGGGCAGGTTCTCCTGACCGATTTCCGCCAGGTGGGTGGTGTTTGAGCTGTTGTAACCACCGACGACTAGCAGGATGTCCATCGGCTTCTGCTTGGAGGTGTCAAGCATGGTGAAGAGCGCGTTCTGTCGCTCCTGGGTGGCACCGCAGATGGTGTCGAACACGTGGTAATTCGCTTCGTTGCCATCCCGGTCAACGAGGGCTTGCCGGATCTTCTCTTGAAGGTGCTCGGTTTCGCTTTGAAGCATGGTGGTCTGGTTGGCGACACCGAGACGTGTTAAATGTTGGTCGGGGTCAAATCCTTGGGAGCAGGCATTGGCGAATTTTTCCATGAATTCGGCTTTGTCACCATGCCCCCGGATGTAATCGCAGACATAGTCGGCATCGGCGAGGGTGAGGATGATCAGATACTGCCCGTTTTTTTCCTTGCCCAGGGCCCTTGATGCCGTCGCCCGTGTTTCCTCGTGGCCTGCCTTGCCGTGGATAATCGAGGTGACATTATTCTGGGCATACTCGCGGACCCGGCGCCAGACTTTCATGACATCGCCGCAGGTGGTATCGACTACGTGGCAACCAATCTCCGCGAGTCTGTCCATGAAGCTCATCGGGGCCCCGAAGGCGGGGACGATGACAACATCCTCGTCGTTGAGATCGTCATACTCCCTGGACATATCCTTCCACGGCAGTGAGACAATACCCATGTCGCTGAGTTGTTGGTTCACTTCCGGGTTGTGGATGATTTCTCCAATCAAAAAAATGCGCTGGTCGGCAAACACCTTGCGGGTGGCGTAGGCGAGGTCGATGGCCCGTTCCACACCGTAACAAAATCCAAACTGCTTCGCGAGTCGCACGGTGGTGTTGCCGATCGTCAGTTCGCCACCATGGGAGCGGAGTTTTTCGACGATTGATGACCTGTAGTGCTGTTCCACCTCGGCCTGGACCATGGCCATCACATCGGGACGGCGGAGGTTGACGCGCTGCCTCTTTTTCGGGAGATCGGGGGACGGCTGGGGTGTGGGATCAATCATGACGGTGGGTGCCTTGAGGGGCAGACGGGAACTAAATCTAAAATGAGGTAAAAGGCACGCCCTATTTTTGCTGACTCTTTTTAAAGGGTAGTTCAAGCAGGTAAAAAAGGAGTCCAGCCAGTGCAACCAGGAAGAGAATATAGCCCGGCCACGGCGGCATGATGTCCAGCAGGCTGGCTTCGGTCGGTTTGCCCATCAGGAAACCGAAATTCGTACCCAGCGCCAGATTGACGATCGTGGCGGCCACGGCATAGACCATGATCCACGCGAATGCCCTGAGCCACGCCCTTTGGCGCGGCCGCCAACCGAGCCCGAGCGGCAGCAGCAAAGCGGTGATCACAACCACGCCGTGCTGCATAAAAAAGGCCAGAAACACGGGGTGGGGGAAGTCGTAGGGGAGGTTGGGTGTCAGCAATCCTTGCACGGTTCCAGCCAGCCCCCAGAAATAGGATAGTTCACACAGCAGTGCGCGTCGTGTGATCAGGGCGAAGCCGCAGAGAAATGCCGCAACATCACAGAGGTGAAGAGGGATGATCGCTGTCAGTGACGCCGTGCCGCCCACCGACTCCCAGGCGGCCTGATTGACCGGGTAGGCGGCAAAACAACAGAAGGCCAGCAGCGAGATCGCCGATTTTGCCCGGGCCGTGTGTTCGCCTTTTCCACACCGGCGGACCACCAGCACCGCAACTGCGGCGAGCGAGATCAATGCTCCCACATGGCCGATGCCGTAGAGTTCGAAGGCTGCAAGCATGGCTCTTGATAGCGAGAATCGGCTATTGCGCAAACTGTAAACTTGAAACATACCGGCACAAGCGGTTCAATCACCCACACATGCCAGGCACCATTCAGAGTACCATGATCCGCGCCTCAGCTGGTAGCGGGAAGACCTTCCAACTCGCCAACCGCTTTCTCGCCCTGATGGTTCTCGGCGTTGCGCCGGAAAAAATCATCGCGCTCACCTTTACCCGTAAGGCGGCGGGGGAGTTCACCGGGAGGATCATGACCCGCTTGGCCGACGGGGCAGCAGATGAAAATGGTGCGACCGCGCTCGCCGCGCAACTGGAGGAAATCATCCGGGGCACCGACAGCATACCGGCGCTCGTCTCAGGTTCGGTCGCCGGGCTGCCCGTGATGGATGCCGGGTTTTTCCAAGGGAAACTGGAAACGCTTATCGATGCCCTCGACCGTCTGGCGCTATCCACTCTCGATAGCTACTTCGTCCGGATTGTGCGCAATTTTTCGCTCGAACTAGGCCTCAGTGGGTTTGACCTGATGGAGGACACCGCCATCTCAGCCGAACGCCTGAGTGTGATGGCCACCATTTTTTCCAACCATCAAACCCGCAAGGACGAGCGCGAGGCCTTTCTCCAATCGTTTAAACAAGCGACCTGGGGCGAGGAGGAGAATCGACTCTGCCAGACACTGGAAGACTTTGTCAAAAAACACCAGAACCGCTGGCTGGCCGCGCCTGATCCTGAACGCTGGGGTGGGATCGACAGGCTCTGGGAAAAGGGATGTCCCTATCCGGAGGGTGGCGATTACACCGCCAGGGCCGGGCGTGTCAGGTCTTTGTTAGGCGATATTGAAAATGCGCATGGCTCCTACTTGAACTCTTGGAAAAAGGCATGCGACTGGATGGAAACCCGCGTGAAAGGAACCCCGGTGGGCACGTTGCCGGCCCGCTTGACCGATGCGATTGTCTCCATGGATGATTTTAAAATGGGTCGCTATCTCACTGTGTTTTCAAAGCGCGAGCAAGTGATCAAAGGCGAGCTGGCCGCGGCCATCGCCGATATGGCGGGCGGTTTCATCCGGGATGAAATCGAAGTCCAGATGAAACGCACCCAGGGGCTTTACTCGGTGATCTCGGCCTATGAAAAACGCTACCACCAGCATGTGCGGAGTCGGGGCCGACTCTGCTTCTCCGACCTGACCCTGCTGCTGGCAGGTGAGGGCGCGATGAAACTGTGGGAGGAGGATGTCAGGGGCTTGATCGACTTCCGGCTCGATGCCCGCTACGACCATTGGTTGTTAGATGAATTCCAGGACACCTCCCAGCCGCAGTGGCAGGCGGTTTCCAATCTGGTGGATGAAATCATGCAGGACACCGACGGCCAACGTTCGGTCTTTGTGGTAGGTGACAGCAAACAAAGCATCTACGGCTGGCGCGGTGGTGAGCCCCGGCTCTTTGATGACCTCAAGGAGCACTACGGCGAGCGACTCGCCGAGTGGGATATGGATCGCTCATACCGCTCGTCCCAGAGTGTGCTGGACCTGGTCAATACCGTCTGTGATCTGTCGGCCCCCAAATGGCGGTCCATATTCCCCCCCGCAGCCATCGACCGGTGGCTCTATCACCCCCATGAACCTAGCGGGGACAAACCGGGTCACACCCTGGTTTTGGAAACAACACTCGATGCCAAGGACACGGATGGCGATGAAAAAACCGGGGCCCGTTTCGCTTGTATGAAATCCCTCATCGAAAAAACCGAGCCGCTGGCCCACGGGTTGACCTGCGCTATACTGGTGAGCAAAAACGATCAGGTCACCGACATCGTTGATTTTCTTCGCACGGAACTTCCCCATATCCCTGTGGCTTCTGAATCAGAAAGTGTCGTGGCAGACGGGCCGGAGGGGGCGGTGATTCTCGACCTGTTCCGGTGGTTACGAAATCCCGCCCACACCTTTGGCCAGATCCACGTTTCCATGTCGCCGCTCGGGGAGATTATTAACGAGCTGTGTGATACAAATGACCCGAAAAACCAGTGGCGCTGGCTTACCGGCGAGGTGGCTAGACATGGGGTGGAGGCACTTGTCGGTAAGATTGTTATATCCCTGCGTGATCGATTAACAATATCCGACTACGGCCAGTCCCGGCTTGATGAGATCCTCGCAGCCGCCAACGACTTTTCAGTTAAGGGTGGAAGTCTTGACGACTGGGTAAGTATGTTAGAGAGCCGTTCACTGCGCGAAACCACGCGTGAGGGGGTGATTCAGGTGATGACCATCCACAAGTGCAAGGGGCTTGGCTTCGATATGGTGATCCTGCCTGAACTCGGGGGGGGCAAGGAGTTCACTGACGCGGGTCGCCTGGATGCCTTGGAAAAAAAAGGGCATCTCGGCACCACCGAATACGTGATTAAAAAACCCACCAAGGACATCTGCGAAGCCGACCCCGCACTTCGCGAGATGATGGCTGCCTGGGAGGCCGACCAATGTTACGAACGTTTTTGTAACCTCTACGTCGCCCTGACCCGGGCCAAACAGGCCACCTACTGCATTCTCGATCCCGTGAAAGACGGGTGGGAGCCACGGAAGAAGTATGACGATTGGATACGTGAAGCAACCGCATCGTTTACGGCTCGTGAGGTTTTGTTAGGTGAGGTCCCATACAAGGTTCTCTATGAATCCGGGGGGGGGCTGCCGACGGGAGGCAGAAGGCAGGAAACAGGTGTCGGGGAGGTTCCAACAAAGCCGCTCCAGCCTGCGACGCCACGACTGGCCAGGAAGATTGCCAGCCAAACGAAGAAGCAACAAGCTGGAGATTTACTCAGGAACGGGAAAGGCATGCGTTTTGGCAATGTGGTACACGCCCACTTTGAGAAAATCACCTGGTTGGATGAGCTTCCTGAACTTGATGACAAGGCGGCAGCCGGCCTTGTGCTGGAATGTCTGGAGACAAAGTCGATCCGCCCCCACTTCATGCGCCCGCAAGGCGATTACCAGCTGCTCCGCGAACAACCCTTCGAAACGCGGCAAGACGACCAATGGATCAGTGGTGTCATCGACCGCGCTGTCATTCATTTGGAGAACGGCAAACCCGTCAGAATCACCATCATCGACTTTAAAACCGACCGTGACGAGAGTACCGAGTCACTTGCCGGGAAATACTCCGGGCAACTCGACACCTACCGCACGGCCATGCACCGGATTACCGGGGTGCCGGAGGAAGACATCACCTGCTTCCTGCTCTCCACGGCCTTGAAGGAAATGGTGCCCGTTTAAATGGTCTATGGAGTTGGTTTGCTGGGCATCCTTATGGCGTTATTTCCAGACTTTCATATACTCGATGAGGTCGGCGACGTCTTGGGCTGTGAGGCCTAACTGATCGGCGCTGAGCATCAGCGAGCGCTTGAGGTGGCGGGGTTTGCCTTTGACGAGGTGGCGGGGGATCATCTGGGTCTGTCCACCCGTGGAGGTGATGATGAGCGGATCGGAGTCACTGCTGAGCAGACCGTGGATTTCGCCACCTGCCTTCAACGGGATGACCGTTCCCTCGTATCCGTGGGCGATGTCGGCAGAGGGTTCGATGATCGAGCGTGCGATGACATCCGAGCTTTGTCCGGCACCCCAGCCTTTGAGGGAAGGTCCGTAGTTAGGGCCGGTTTCCCCGATCTGGTGACACATGACGCAGCGGGTGATGGTTGCCTTGCCACGGGTGGCGTCGCCTTTGAGGGCGAGCACGTCTTTGACGCTGAATTGGGGTTTTGCAGGTGCCGCGACGGTGACGGCGACAGGTTTGATTTTTGAAGGATCATAGATGTTCCGTTTTTTGAGCTCGGCGGCGATGTTGTACTGTTTCCATTCGCCAAGCCCATTGCGCAGCAGCCAGTAGGTGGCGCTGGCTTTGGTAAGCGGGTTGTCTGCCAAGGCAAGCATGGCATCGACGGATGAGCGGTGGTTGATGAATGCGAGGGACTCGACGGCGAGTTTACGCGCTTCAGGTGTTAGGCTGGGATGGATGGCCCGGGCCACGAGATCGGGGACAGCGGCGGACGGCCAGAGTCTCCAGGTGAGTCTGGCAAATTGATCCGACCATGCGTGCGGCGCGCCGGGTTTCATGGCGGCTTTGATCGCGAGCCAGATTTCGTTTTCCTGGTTGGCGGCACCAAGTCCGATGGCTTCAACTGCGTTTTTATCCGTGTGGTCGACCTGTGCGGCGAGCACGGCGAAGATGCCCTTGGTTTGTTCCGCAGGAAGGTCGCGGAGGGAGAGGGCGACATCGCGGCGGACACCGGGATCGGGGTCGGTGGCGAGCTGTTGCGCGTAGGGGAGGATGTCCATGCCGGCCCGCCTTAGGGCGCGATAGGCGGTCAGGCGGATATGCGGGTAGCCGACCTTGAGGAGTTTGACACACTCCGACTGGCCCTTTTTCCCAAGGTGCGGGAGCAACCAGATGGCACGGGCGGCAATGTGCTCGTTGGTTTCGTTGAGCAGGTTGCCAACGGCGGGGAGGGCGGTTTCGCCGTGATTTTTCAGGGCGCGAAAGCCGAGATAACGGGTATTGACGGCGGGGCTCTTGAGGGCGGTGACCGCCCCCTCGATGGTTTCGAGATCGAAGCCGGGGATGTTAGGTTTGAAGCCTTTCGGTGCAATGCGGTAAATGGTGCCCGAGCACGAGTCATCGCGATCGGCGTGGCCGCCGACACGGGCATCATACCAGTCGCACACATAAAGCGCACCGTCGGGGCCGACACAGATGTCGGATGGACGGAAGAGTATTTTGCTGTCGCTGGCATCGGCTCCACCACCAACGAAATCCGAGCCTGCGTATTTCTTGTCCGGATTGGTGGTGACGAGGTTGTCCTGTTCGAGTTTGAAGGTAGCGCCCTTGGGGGTGGGGTTGTAGTGGAAGATGGTGTTTTTTCCTGGTTCACAGGAGAAGAAGGCACCGTTGTATTTCTCCGGCAGGGCGCCGTTTTCATACATGGTGACGCCGGTGGGCGAGCCGCCACCGTAGATGTGGCCGGCATCCATGGTACCAGGGTCGTCCTGGCGCCAGTGGGCGCGTCCGTGATCCTGGCCGGGGCGTTTGACCGTGCGATACAGCTGTTTTGCGTCGCGGGTGAAATACCCGGCGCATCCGTATTCGAGGACGTAGGAAACGCGGCAGGCGGGCGGGTCGTCGTTGTCGTTTTGGAAAACGTTGCCGTAGGAATCGAGCGACTGCTCGTATGAGTTACGGTAGCCGTGGCCGACGATTTCGGCGTTGGTGCCATCCGGGTTGATGCGCACGGTGAAGCCGGCGGTCCAGATATGACCGTCATCGGAGCGTTTTCCGGAGACGGCGAGGTGATCGACCAGCCAATCGCCACCGCCACCTTTGTAGGGGCCGCCCATGTAGAAATTCCTGCCTGAGCGGTCTTTGAAAACCGCGCCGCAGTTGCCGTTGTTAAAGTAAAATTTCCCGTCAGGCCCGGCCGTGAGTGAGTGCAGTGAATGGTCGTGGTTGCGGGCATTGAACCCAGTGAGCAGGACTTCGCGTTTGTCGACCGCGGGGTCGAATTTGAGATCACGATTAACGTCGGTGTAGACGATGAGCTCGGGTGGCTGTGATACATAAACCCTGTTATCAAAAACAGCGACACCGAGAGGGGCGACGAGGCCTTTTTCCTGAACAAAAGTGTGTGACTTGTCGCATTTCCCATCACCGTTGGTGTCCTCTAACACAGCGATGCGGTCACCTCCTGGTCGGCGGCCATTGTGTCGGCGATAGTTGACTCCTTCGGCCACCCAGATCCGACCTTTGTGGTCGATGTCGATATTCGTCGGGTTGTAAAGGTGGGGGGAGGTTGCCCAGACCGAGATTTCGAGGTCGGCGGGGAGTTTGAAATGCTCCAGACTAACCAGTTCGGGTTGTTGGTCGGATTCCCATGGGGCGTCCGGTCCGCGTGGCGTGCGCACGCTGAACTGCACGGAGGCCGGGGTGAATTTGCCACCGCGGATGGCACCACCGTCATCGAGGCCAATAAGGGCGGTGAACTTTACGGCGCCCTTCGGCACCTTGAGGGTCACCCATGAAGTTGCGTGACAACCAAAGCCACGGTCATATTTCCTGCCAGCAATGGTGAGGGGTTTGCCCCCGATGTTACGGTCGAAGGCGAGTGATTTCCAGCCCTGCTTGGAGGCGGAGACGTATTTTTCGGTAGCTGGGATGGATTGGCCACTGGCGTTGACAAAGGATGGATTGATCCAGTTGGCCCAGTCGTGGGAGTAGTTGCCCAGGTCTCCGATGTGGAGTTCGATTTCAGTCAGGCCCGTGATATCGACGCTGACCTGGTGGGTGCGTTGTTTATCGGCAGCCAGGAGCCTGGGGCTTTGGTAAAGTGGTTTCGAGCCTGAGTGACCTAGCGTTTTTTTTTACCAGCATCCCTGTTCTTGCCCCGGGCTTTCTTCTTGCCTGCGGACTTCGCTTTGAGGTCTGGGAGCGGCATCGGTTTTTGCTGAAGCAGTGCCTCTGTGGGGAGCTGGACGGGTTTGCCTTTCACCGGACGATCCAGATTGGCATTGAGCATATCGAGGGTGACTGGTTTTGATGGGATTCCGTTTTCGGGGACCTCAGCCCGGGCAAGCCAGACGATGGCATTGAGTACAAGTTTACGGAAATCATCGATGGCCCAGTTCCGATGGTAGTGGCCGCCGACAAAGCCGATGCCGCGTCCACCCGCGCCCGGTTTCGGGTCACGGCACCACATCAGCGCCTGCTCGGTGCCGAAGCATTTTTCACCATGCTCGTTCCACAGGTTGATATAGCGGACGACTTTTTCAGGGGTAGGGGTGGCGGTGGCAAGCGGATGGCAACAGTCACATTCATCTTTGCTGGGGAAGCGCATGTTCCAGTAAAATTCATCAAAAGCGGTAATGGGTTTGGCGAGGCCATGGGCAACCGGGTGGTTTTTCCGGGCTTCGATGTCCGCGATCCAGTGTGGGTTCACCGACCAGCCGGTTTCCATGTATCCGCCGATCCAGTGTTTGAAGTATTTTTCTCCGATTTCTTTGCTGGGGTGTACCCCGTAGTGCATAAACATGATCCCCATACCGGCTTTGACTTTTTGATCGAGAAACCCGACCTTGTTTCCAAGCTGGCCCCCGGCATCGGCGTAAATGATGCATGCGTCGACCCCCTCGAAGATGGATTCATCCTTCGGCCAGCCGTAGTAGTGGACTTTGGCTTCGACATCGGCACCGCTGGCGTTGAGGGCATCGGCAAGCAGCATACAGCCGGCGCGGAATTCGTGCTCTCCGTTGCCATGGCTTGGCGGCCCTGCGAGAAAGAGGATCTTTTTCTTGGCGTGCGCAGGAACAATGCCGAGGAGGAGAAGTGAGAGCAGGGTGGTAAGTCGGATGAGGAATCGCATGATGGCTACATTAAGATTGGACGGTAGCATTATACGATAAAAAATGGCAGGTTTTTCAGTCCGTGAAGTAATGACACGGTCTGTGGACAAAATCATGCCCCTGTGGTTGAGACAGGGGCATGGCCATTGACTTGAGTGGCTCACTCACAGCTCGGAGGCTGCGGCCGCATCGATGTAAAACACGGCGTTGTCGTGTTCTTGAAGGTATGAGGCGGATACGATGTCGTTGACCGGCCCCTGGACGGCTTTTTTGACAATGGCGGCCTTGCCGGTGCCCCATGCCATCAGCACAATACGGCGGGCTGCGAGAATGGTTCCACAGCCCATGGTGATGGCCGTTGACGGCACGTTTTCAATGCCGCCAAAGGCAGGAGCGGCATCTTCACGGGTGATTTGGTCAAGATGGATCACCCGGGTCCGCGAGTCCTTGGGTGAGCCTGGTTCGTTGAAACCGATGTGGCCAGTGCGACCGATACCGAGGATTTGCTGGTCGATGCCACCGGCGTTGATGATCGCTTGTTCATACTGCTCGCAGTGCGCCGGGATGTCCTCCGCAGATACCGTTCCTGATGGGAGGTTGATGTTTTCTGGTTTGATATCGATATGATCAAAAAGGTGTGTATGCATGAAGTGCCAGTAGCTTTCCTTGTGATCACGCGGCAGACCTGCATATTCATCGAGGTTAAACGTGATCACGTTTTTAAATGAGAGCCCGTCTTCATTGTGGAGCCGGATGAGCTCCTGGTAATACCGCAATGGGGTGGCACCCGTCGCGAGACCCAGAACGGTGGCTTTTCCAACGGCATCGTTGGTCCGGATGAGCTGGGCCGTATCGGCAGCGAGCTGGGCGACGGCAGACTCAGGTGTATCAAAAACTTCGACCGGGACTTTGTTCATGCGGTGTATCTAGCGGGAACCTCGTTGTATTCAATGACGAATAGGAGGACAAATTTCGTCGGATGGGTGGAGATTTTCCAACGGAGCCGATCACCCAGTCACCTGATTGCTACGCATACCGGCAGAGAATAGAAACAAAAAAACAGGCGGCCCATGATAAGGTCGCCTGTTTACAAAGATGCCTGGGTTGCCGGCAAATTGAAAACCCGCCCTACGGTAGGTTGGGAAGCTCGATGAAACCCTCCAGTTTGCGGATACGCGTTGGGTGGCGCATCTTCCGCAGGGCCTTGGCCTCGATCTGACGAATACGCTCGCGGGTCACCTGGAACTGTCGGCCCACTTCCTCGAGTGTGCGGGAGTAGCCGTCCTTGAGTCCGAAGCGTTGTTCCAGCACCTCTCGCTCACGTTCGGTGAGGGTGTCTAACACATCGCCGATTTTCTCCTTGAGCATGGCAAAACCTGCTTCCTCCATGGGGTTTTCAGCGGCCTTGTCCTCGATGAAGTCACCGAAGGATGTATCGTCTGAATCACCGACGGGAGCCTGGAGAGAGATGGGCTGCTGGGCCATTTTCAGCACGGCGCGGACACGCTCGACAGGGAGGTGGATCTCCTCGGCGATTTCATCGGGGCTGGGTTCACGACCGTATTCCTGGACCAGCTGCTTCTGCACGCGCATCAGCTTGTTGATCGTTTCGATCATGTGGACCGGGATCCGGATGGTCCGTGCCTGGTCGGCAATCGAGCGGGTGATCGCCTGGCGAATCCACCATGTTGCGTAGGTTGAGAATTTGTAGCCGCGACGGTACTCGAACTTCTCCACCGCCTTCATCAGACCCATGTTGCCTTCCTGGATGAGGTCGAGGAACGAGAGACCGCGGTTGGTGTATTTCTTGGCGATCGAGATAACAAGCCGGAGGTTGGCTTCGACCATTTCGGTTTTCGCCTGATAGGCTTCACGGGTGCGCTGGCGCAGTCCTTTACGGGAAACGGTGAAGTCATCGGCCTTGTGCCACGAGAGTTGTTGGATCTCGCGCACCTTGGTTTCGAATTCCTTGTCGCCAGGCTTGGACTTTAGTTTTCTCTCGTATTTCCAGAGTTTCTTCTGGTTTTCCTCCACTTCAACGTTGAAGTCTTCGACGACTTTCTGTTTGTAGTAGAAGCGGTTGTAGAGGCGGGCGATGGAAATGAGGTTTTTATCAAAGCTGTCGACGAGTTTCTTTTTGCCACGCGGATTCTTTGCCTGGAGTTTGCGGAAAATCTGGTCGTTTTCCTCGTGGAGGTTACGGACCTGCTCACAAAGCTTGGGAAGGGCACGCATGTAGCGCTCGCGGCTTTCGATTTTCTTGTCCTGGATGACACGGTCAAAGCGTTCTTTGCCGCGGCCGAGGCGGTCGGCGAGATCGAGGTAGCAGGCGGCGATAAAGCCAAACTTGTGGAGTTCGGCGTTCGCTGCGATCTCGGCATCCTCGATACGCTTGGAAATTTCAACTTCCTGCTCCCGGGTAAGAAGCGGGACCTGGCCCATCTGCTTGAGATACATCCTGACCGGATCGTCGAGAATATCGAGCTTCTGGTCGGCCTTGGTGGTATTGACATCGTCGGCGTCCTTTTTGCGGTCGCGGTAGGAGTCCACCTCGGAGGCGTCGATGACGTCGAACTCCATCTTGCGCAGCCGGTCGAGGATGGCCTCGACGTCACCCGGATCAACAAGGTCATTGGGGAGAACCTCGTTGACATCGTCATAGGTGAGGTATTCCTGCTCTTTGGCCAGTTTGATCAGCTCACGGATTTTTTCCTGGATCTCCGGGGTGTCGATCCGGCTCTTGGGTGCCTTTTTGGCGGCAGGTTTTTTAGGGGCGTCCTTTTTGACCACGGCTTTTTGCGCCGGAGCATCCTCAACGGGGGGCTTTTCTACAGGGGCTTTTTTGACAACTTTTTTGACAACTTTTTTGGTGGTCTTTTTAGCCGTTGTCTTTTTAGCCGTTGTTTTTTTGGCCGTTGTTTTTTTGGCCGTTGTCTTTTTGGCCGTTGTTTTTTTTACAGTGGCCTTTTTTACAGTGGCTTTTTGGGCAGCTTTCTTGGTGGTTTTTTTACCAGCTTTTGTGGTGGTTTTCTTGCCAGGTGTTTTTTTGGCCTGTGCCTTCTTGGCTGGTTTTTTGCTCACTTTTTTAGCGGGAGCTTTTTTGGCTGCTGCCTTTTTTGCCGCTGCTTTTTTTGTTGCCATGGGAGTGGTAAAATATGTGGTAAATGAGGGGTGGTGTCTGAGGGACGGACACACCCCACCCATTGTAGGGCCAGCCGGAGAAAACCCGACGGGGCGCGAATCTCCATGAGAGATACGCCGAGGTCAAGGGAAAACTTGCCACATTAACGCCCTGGATGCTCTAAAAATAAAGGATGCCGGGGTATTGTACTTACATCGTAACCCGCAGCGTGGCCTATTCTCTAACACGCTCGATGTCAGCACCCAGCATGATGAGTTTATCATCGATGTTTTCGTAACCACGGTCGATGTGGTAAAGACGGTTGATCTCGGTGCTCCCCTGGGCGCAAAGTCCGGCGAGGACGAGGGCGGCGGAGGCTCTCAGGTCAGAGGCCATTACCGGGGCGCCCGACATTTTGGTGGTGCCCTTGATTACCGCAGTACCGTTGTCGACCTTGATATCCGCACCCATGCGCGTCATTTCTGCACAGTGCATAAAACGCTGTGGAAAGATGGTGTCCTCGACCACTGATATTCCCGGTGTGACCGCGAACAAGGCTGTAAACTGGGCCTGCATGTCGGTGGGGAAACCGGGAAAGGGGGCGGTAACGATGTTGGCTCCCTTGGGCGCGTTACCGGGTTTCACGGTGCAAGACGTTCCCTTGGCGTTGAATTCGACAGAGTGTCCCGCCTCGAGGAGCTTCTCGGTCGATGGTCCGAGGTGGTCTTTGCAGATGCGGTGCAGGGTCACTCCGTTTTCCGGGCAGCCGGCCATGGCGGCTGCCACCATGAAGGTACCTGCTTCAATGCGGTCCGGGATGACCGTGTGCTCGACACCATGCAGCTTCTTCACCCCTTTGATCGTGATCCGACGGGTGCCGGCGCCTTCGATTTTAGCCCCCATTTTATTGAGAAAGTTGGCAAGGTCGACAACTTCCGGTTCGCAGGCGGCGGACTCGATGATGGTGGTGCCTTTTGCCAGCACGGCAGCCATCATCAGGTTGTCCGTTCCCAGTACCGTGGGGCCGTGTTTTCCCCGGAGATCAACCTCTTTTCCATGGAGGCCATCGGTTGCGCTGATGTGCATGTTTCCTCCCTCCATGTCGATGGTGGCACCGAGTGCCTCAAGTCCCTTGAGGTGGAGGTCGACCGGACGGTCACCGATGACGCAGCCGCCGGGGAGCGAGACGCTGGCCTTGTGAAGTCGGGCTAACAGAGGCCCCATCACACAGATGGAGGCGCGCATTTTCCGGACAATCTCGTAGGGGGCATCGTGGCTGATGCTGCCTGCCGTGATACGCACCGTGCCGCTGGAGCGTTCCACTTCGGCACCGAGGGCGGCGAGGATCTGGATCATGTAGTTGGTATCGGAGACATCGGGCACCCGACGGATGATACACGGTTGATCTGTGAGCAGGGTGGCGGCAAGAATGGGCAGGGAGGCATTTTTTGAGCCGGAAATGTGGACGGAGCCTTGAAGGGTGGCTCCGCCGCGTACGAGAAGTTTGTCCATGGGTGGGAGTGAGAATGGGGATTAGGAAACCGGGAGGGTTGCGAGAGGGAAACGGGGTATACCGTTGAGGTCTTTGTGAGTGAGGATGTTTTCGAAACCGGCTTGTTTGAGCATGGCTTCGACGGCTTGGGCTTGGTCGTATCCGATTTCCAGAGCGAGCAGTCCGCCTGGGTGGAGATGCGAGGGGACTTGCTGAATGAAATCACGCAGGATGTCCAGCCCATCTTTTCCCCCGAAGAGGGCGATATGGGGATCGTGCATGACCTCAGGTGTGAGTGTGTCGAGGTCCCGTTCTGCGATGTAGGGGAGATTGGCCGCGATCAGATGGTATTTTTCGCCCTCGAGATGGGAGAAAAGCGAGGTTTTGACCAGGGTGTGACGCGGCGTGCCGAGCAAGAGGGCGTTTTCCGATGCCAGAGCCAAGGCACCCGGAGAAATATCGGCCAGCACGACTTCAAGGCACCGACCACCCAATTCCCCGGCAAGGCTGAGCCCGATCACGCCCGAGCCGGTCCCCATATCGAGAACCCTGAGCTGGTCAGAGCGGGCTTCTACCTGCCCAGGTGCCTCGACCGGTTCTGCCGACGTCTCTTCCAGTGGTTCGCCGGTGGCGGGGGGGGGCTCTGTTGCGCTGCGGTCAATTTGAAGAACCGGGTGTTTCAGGATCAGGGAAACCAGCTCCTCGGTCTCGGGCCTGGGGATGAGGGCCCGGGCATCGGTTTTAAATTCGCGTTTGTAAAATTCGACGGTGCCGAGCAGGTGCTGGAGTGGTTCGCCGCTGCCCCGGCGTTTGAGTTTTTCCCGCAGCGGGACCAGCTCTTCCTCGGTCATGGGCCGGTCGAACTGCATATAGAGCTCGACCCGTGAGCAGCCGAGCTGATGGGTGACCAGGAGCTGCATGTTGCGACGCGCGTCCTCGATCCCCTTGCTTTCCAGGTAGGAGGTTCCTTTTTCGATGGTGTCGAGAACGGTGGTCATTTTTTTTCAGGGGGCGGTAGACGGTAGGCGGTAGGCGGTAGGCGGGTTAGATCAGGACGGGTTTGTGGGTGGGGAGTTTGACCTCGGACGGTGGTCCCGGGAAATGGTCGCCGATGAATTTGTCCCAGACATCGCGGGTCTCATCGGAGATGCTTTCACCTAGTTTGCTTTCACAATCGCTGCAAATCAACATGGGGAATGGTCCTTTGATCAGGAAACCGGCACTGAACATGGCTCCGACCGTGTAACCTTCAGATTCGATGCGGGCTTTGCCGCAGGTCAGGCAGGAGGCGAGATAAGCATCGGTTTCTGATTCCGTGCCCAGCTCATTCTCGCGTGTTTCCATATCAGCGTGGTCATGCATAAAATCGAACATGGCGACCCGGGACTTCTCCGAGAGTTTTTCATTCATTTTCTCCCGACATTCATGGCACATGGCGAATTCGAAAACACACTCGTTGCCCACGTAGGTCTGATTGATGATATACATGCCGGCATCAAGGAGTGCGCAGCCGCAATCGCAGCATTCTGTGAAGGCTTCGCCGGTTTCATGGGAATTGAATCTGGATGGCACGAGGGGAGTGTGATGCCTTATTGGAATAAATCAAGCCCATGCGGATATTTACAAAGCTCGAGACAAGGCAGGTCATTCATTGCGGTAGCACAGCGACAATAGAACTCGCCACCGCCTGCCATCCGTTTGCCTGGTGGGTGCAAAAAGGGCTGCGGAACAAAGTCCGCAGCCCGTGATAAGTCGACTTGATTGGTCGTATAGGTTTTTCGCAGCTGGCAGAATTATTTCCTGCGGCGGAAAATCAGAGCAAGTCCACCGAGGCCGAGCAGGGCTGCGGAGGACGGCTCGGGGATGGCGGTGTATTCGATCACCAGTTCCGGGCGCCACGCCGCGGTGGCGTGTTCCGAGCTGGCCAGTTGCCATTGCGGATTGCTCACGTTGTTGGAGTAGGTCATCAAAATACCGTCGTTCTGGGCACCATCGGTGATCCAGGACTGGATCAATTCGGTGGGTGTATCGAGCGAGGGGTCGTAGCCCGAGGGGTCGAGGGTCATCTCGATCCAGGTGCCCGCAGCACCATAGCCGCCGCTGGAAACCGGCAGTAACTGGTCGGGCCATGCATCACTGGAGCCACGTCCGCCTGTACTTGCCCATCCCAAGGTACTGTGGATTTGGTAGTTGTAGGTGGCGGAGCCGGTTTGACCAGCGCCGTTTGCAGTTCCTTCCACCCAGTCTCCGCTCACAGCCTTATGGGCACCATAGCTGATGGACTGGCTGGTGCCGCCGGTCGTTTCGACATAGAAACGGAATTTGATGGAATCGATCGTGACGAACTGGCTCGCCAACGATGTCACATCGAAGCGCACATGGCCTGCGCGAACCTTGCCAGCGCCAAGCACACCAACGAGAATGGTGGTGCGTCCACCGTAGTTGTTGTTCGGAGATTCCTGCACGACAGAGGTGTCTTCCGTGCCCGTGTAGGTGGCGATGTTAATGGCTCCATCGGAGGAAACGACGTTGGCTCCTTCCTTGAAGACGATGGTGGCAGCGTGGAGAGAACCTGTGACGTAGAGCAATGATGCGATGGCAAAGGTTGTGTTTTTCATGGTTTGGTTTGGTGGGATATTACCCTTCTGTTCCGAGGGCAGGGTGGGACTTAAGAATTTGCAAAGGACAAATCCGGACGCAATTCCTTATATTGGTACTGCTAGTGAATACGTGTGACGAAGTCAATAATAGACGTGAGAATAGCTCGATGAGGTAAAAATATAGCACGATATAGCAAAAAGGGGGCTGCCAGACCGCGCCTGTTTCCAGCTTATGGATCAGTCGCAAAAAGGGCTGCGGAACAAAGTCCGCAGCCCGTGATAAGTCGACTTGATTGGTCGTATAGGTTTTTCGCAGCCAACAGAATTATTTCCTGCGGCGGAAAATCAGAGCAAGTCCACCGAGGCCGAGCAGGGCTGCGGAGGACGGCTCTGGCACAACATCGAGCTGCATGCCGCTGAAGAGCACAAAGTTGGAGCTACTGGTGATCAGGATGTCAGCATTGCCGCCGGAATCAGGAGTGAAGCTGATGAATTGATTGTCGAAATCGCCATCCGTGCGTGCGCCTTCCCTGACATTGGTGATGGTGCCCGCATCGGCAACGCCAACGATCGCCCCAGTGGTGATGGTGGGGGTCAGTGTGCCGCCGGCAAAGCCTGGGTTTCCAGAGATCTCATAGCAGTCGTTGTTGTAAATGGTAAGGGAGTAGGTCTTGGTGTTGTCCAAGCCCGTTAAGCTCAAGGTGGCAGACCCGTTACCAGCCCGGGCAACAGCAAAATCCTCCACCACATCATCCCAGCTGGTGCCCGTGATCTCTCCGTCACGATCTTCCGTGGTACCGCCACGGGCGGTGACGTAACCACCACCATTGGACGTGATGCTCACACCTATGCCTGAGAGGGTTGTAGAGATCGAGTTGTTGGTCGTTACCTTGTCGACATCCCAGGCAGTCCAGCCGGACTGCAGTTCCTGGCTCGTTCCGCCGGTCATGTGGATGTCCACTTGAAAAACAACGGCCGCCTGGGCGGTCGCCGTGATCGCAGATGCAACTGCGGTTGCAATGATGTATTTGTTAGGTTTCATTTTCATTGTTTTTTTATGGGTAGTGCCCCCAGTGTGGAACCCTCGTGTGGAAGGGGGGGATTGAAGAATCCGCAATGGAAAAAATCCACGACGCTCACTTCATTTTGAACACTAAATGAATGAGAATGTCAGAGTCAATACAGGATGTCAATATAGCCCTATGTGGTAAGATTATAGCGCGATATGACAAGTATTGTGCGAGGCCGGACCTGTTTCCGGTTGATAGATCAGTCGAAAAAAGGGCTGCGGAACGATGTCCGCAGCCCCTGGTGATTTTGTTAGATGGATGCTTTTCAGTTGTCGCCGGATTATTTCCTGCGGCGGAAAAGCAGCGCGAGTCCACCGAGGCCGAGCAGGGCGGCGGAGGATGGCTCGGGCACAGCGGACACCACGATGTTGTCGATGGTATCGCCTGCAAGTGATGTGCGTATGTAGAGGCTATTCCAATTGAGGGGATTGGTGCCGTCGGTTGCGCCGGTGTCCAGCGCGGACAAATCAATGGACCCCATGCCTGTTGGGGTAGTCCATGAACCACCGTCCGGTTTAAACTCAAAATGTCCGGTCTCCGCGACCAGGTCAATGGTGAGGCGCATGTCAAAGACATCGCCGCCAGCATCAAGACCATTGGTGGAGGTTGCCAGTGCTGATCCACCCGTGGTGCCGCTTCCCAGGTAAACACTCCACCCGCCGGAGCTTCCTGAGCCAAAGTAGATTCCGGGGTTGGATGTCCCGGCATTGTCATAGGCGACACCGGCACGGGATAGGCGGTTGGTAGCGGCGCGTCCGGTGATCTCGATGATGATGGAGGTGTCTGTGGCTGTTAAATACGAGGCTCCATCGTACCTGTGCATAATGGCTGCACCGCCGCCATTGTAGGCAACGTTACCATCGAAACTGCCTGTGGTGTAATCGTTGCGAAGCTTGAGGCTTCCGTTGTCGCTGACCCATCCCCCTTGTCCGGCGAGGGAGGTGCCTGGAAAACTAGAGGCAGTGAGGGCGTCAAAATTCTCGGACGCCACCACGGTGGCGGCGCTTGTGACGGCTGATGCTGCACACATCGACGCCAGAGTGATCAAGTGGGTTTTCAGTTTCATGGTATGGCAATTTAGTTTTATGGTTTGTGTGGATTTGGTTAGTGTCAATTTGACCTGGTCGGACGAAGTGGGGGGGAGAATCCGTGCGCAATGTTTTGCGAATGGCATGTACATTGCGCATGCTCCCGGGGCAACGAGAAACGTTGAAATAGCATGATAGGGTAAGAGTTCAGCGTGATAGGGTAAACGTTGTTTGCTCTATGACGACAGGACGGGCGAAAAAAGGTCTGCGGAACGATGTCCACAGCCCTTGGTGATTTTGTTAGATGGGTGCTTTTCAGTTGTCGCCGGACTATTTCCTGCGGCGAAGAATCAGCGCAAGGCCGCCGAGACCGAGCAGGGCGGCGGAGGAGGGCTCGGGGACGGGTGTGTAGTCGATGATCAACTGGGCGGCACCCGATCCCTCCTTGCTGTCGAATCCCCACTGGCCTGTTCCTCCGTAGATTTGGAAGCCTGCGTTGTTCGATCCGGTGTTCCAGTGGTCAACGAGAGCCGTAAGGTCGGAGAAACCTGTGCCACCGACCGTGAGCGTGGTGTCGATCACATCATCGATGACATCTGTGCCGCTGGTGAGGGTGAAGGATCCCATGCTGCCGTAGCGGTCAGCCGCTGCGTTAGCTCCGCTGCTGCCACCGAGCCATGTGGTGCCGGGGTTCGCCTTGTGGTTCCAGGTCGCCGAGCCATTTTGCACTGCACCGTTTACGGTTCCCTCGACCCATCCGGAGTTGCCTTCACGCAACATGTTGACGTTCCAAGTCCCCGTAGTAGAGGTTCGGAAAATAACAAAACGCAAGGTCATGGAGTTGATCGTGGCTCCAGCCAGTGCCGTTGTGTCAAAGCGTAGCAGGCCGGCGCGCACATTGCCACCAGCATTTCCGATCAGCACTTCTGTTCTGCTGCCGTAGTTGTTGTCGGGGCTCTCCGGTACGAGCGATGTGTCCGCCGTGGCGTCCAAGGATATTGTGGCTGCGTGAAGAGAACCCGTAACGCAGAGCAATGAAGCGATGGCAATGGTTGTGTTTTTCATGGTTTGTTTTGGTGTGATGGATGTTCCCATAGGGGGGGGGCTAGTGGGATCGAGGCGTGTGCGAAGGATAAAACTCGAGCGCAATCCTTTGCCTTTGGATGATTAGCGAATACGCCCAGCTGAGTCAAGCTGAGTCAAGATGAGATCCAAGAATAGCATGATAGGGTAAAAAATTAGCTCGATATGACAAAAAGACGAAGCCGTGACTGTTCCCGGCTTATAGAAGAATGGTCGCAAAAAGGGCTGCGGAACAAGGTCCGCAGCCCGTGATAAGTCGGCCTGGCTGGTTGTATGCTTTTTCGCAACTAACAGAATTATTTCCTGCGGCGGAAAAGCAGCGCGAGTCCACCGAGGCCGAGCAGGGCTGCGGAGGATGGCTCGGGGACCTTGCTTGCCAGGTAGCTCTCAACCTGGGCACGTTGTCCGGCGTCGAGCAGGTGATCGTAGATCAGGACCTCGGAAACATAGCCGTTGAAGTCGTGTGTATTGTTACCGTCGTGAAACCCGAAAAGGGTGGGTCTTCTGGAGGTGTTTCCAGAGTCGGAAGTATCCCAGGTAGTGGAATCGTAAGCAGCATTGGTATCGCTGTCGATCGTGCCTCCGACGAGTCCGTAGTAGGATGTTTTGGCAGTCGCATCGACAGCTGAATAGATAGTTGCCCAGGTGTTGATGGTGAGTGCCGCCGGAGAGTTTGTAAGTAAATCACCATCTACATCGCGGATTAAGTTGCGGGTAGTTGGTCCTGATAAATTGGTATTCAACAGCCATAACCGGTTGCCATCGCCGTAGTCGTTAAACAGGGCACCTTGGCGGGTATCATTCGTATCCGTGCGTTGCACCACAAAGTACATCGTCACATTCGGAGAATCCATAAATTCCTGCCCGAACTGGTAGCGAGTGTTGGCGAGCAGTACGGCGTCCTGGCCGCCGTTTCCTCCGCCTGCGGTAAATACCCCATTTGTGCCTCCGGACCCACCGGTGAGTATTGCGCTGGCATCATTCACACCTGTGGTGCCTTTGTTTTTCCAGGTGTTAACGTTGCCCCCATCCGTCAGGGTGGAGTTGTTGGAGCCGTCGATGTCTGATGCGTCAAGCCAGACGTCGAGGCCTGTTGTGTATGCGAGGCTCGCGGCGGATGCGGTGGACGTCATAAGCGCGGCGGCGAGGAGTTTGGTCATTAATCGTTTCATTGAGGGGATGCTGGGTTGGATGTTGTGCGTTGGTTGCTGCTTTGTTAGCCATGCATGGCATTGTGTTTGTTTGGGTGACGATGATGCCTGAACGACCTGATCACCACGATCATGACCCATACGATATAAAAGCGGGGAGAGTCAACCCATCTTTGCCGGGATAGCGGTTTTGGGTAAAAAAACAGCCCGATATGACAAGTCAAGAAGGCGTGGGCAGGTGGTTCAGGGCAACGTGTCAACCGATAAATAGGGTTTGTTAGTCGGGGTGCGGTTTTTTTCAAAAAACCAACAAGTTGCATCCGGGGCAATCTAACAAAATCAACTCAGGCTATTGAAGAGGTGTGGCGGGCGTGGGGACCGGGCGGATTTCCTTGCCGTCGCTGGTCCGTGTCGGGTGGCGGGCGCCGGCTTTTTCGAGTTCGCGGACCATCATGCGGCTGAACCTGGCCAGCTCGCGGGGATGTGTTGGTGCCAGGTTGCGGCACTCATGGATGTCGGTGGACAGGTCGTAGAGTTCCCAGGTGGCGGATTCGATCCGGTGGACGATTTTCCATTTTCCAAAGCGCATGGCGGTCAGGTGCGGGATGTTGTGATCGGGTCGGTAGTGCGGCTGGTGCCAGAGGAACATGGCCGGTCGGTCGCTGCCGCGTGAGCCGGAGAAATAGTGGCTGATATCGTGACCGTGCACGGACCCGGGGGGCGTGCCGCCGGCGGCTTTGACGAGGGTGGGGAAAAAATCGAGCTGGCTGACCGGCCGGTCCTCGGTGGCGGCGACGCGGACCGGGTAGTTTTTCTGCACGGGGTTGGCGGCGTTGGGTGATGCCCATGAGACGATCATGGGCACCCGGACGCCCCCCTCGTAGAGCCAGCTCTTGCCGTAGCGCAGCGGGTAGTTGTGCGACTGGTTGGAAACGGCGATTCCCGTCGGGGGAAAGGTGCCCTCAGGGTAGGCGGAGGGGCCGCGGTCGGTGAAGGTCAGGCCGCCGTGGTCGGAGCTGAAGACAATCAGCGTTTCCTCGTCGATGCCGAGCGCCTTGAGCTGGTTCATGATGTCGCCCAGGCTCTTGTCCATGCCCTCGATCATGGTGGCGTAGGAGCGTTCAATGTCGTTGTCGATGAAATGCCCGCCGTCCTCCCGGCCGTCGTAGTGGCAGGCAAAGCGGCGGTCCAGCTGGATGGGTTTGTGAATGGCGTAGTGCGCGAGGTAGAGGAAGAAGGGTTTGCCGACTGCAGCGCAGCGGGCGATCTCCTTGTTGCTTTCCCGGGTGATGGCTTCCGTCAGGTAAATGTCCTTCCCGTGGTAGGCTTCAAGACCGGGTACGTGAAACTTGCCGGGCTCCCCGAAGTTCTCGGTGCCGAGGAAGCTACCCGGCTGCCCCGCGTCGTTGGCGGCGATTTTCCGGTTGAATCCCGCCGCGAGGATGTTGCGTGAGTAATCGGGATGCGTCCCCATGATATGCCACTTCCCGATGTGGATGGTCTCATACCCCAGCGCCTGCAGCGCCCTGGGCAGGGTGTTGAGTTGGTCGATGGGGGGCGGATCGAACTTCGGCGGCCTGATAGTGGCGGTGGTGTCACCGGCGCCGTTGTAGGTGTATCCGCTGGCGGCCGGCAGCAGACCGGACATCAGCGCATAGCGGGCGGGCTGGCAGATGCTTGCCGCCGAGTAGGCCTGGGTGAACTTGACGCCGCGGGATGCGAGCGTCTCCATGTTCGGGGTGATGTAGCGGCGGTTGTAGATGGTGCCGGAGGTGTGGAACTTCACCGAGGTGTCCTGCCAGCCCATGTCATCGACGTAAAAAAGAATAATGTTAGGTCGCTTGTCTTTGTCTGCGTCCGCCCGGAGGGCATCTGGTGCTGCACCGACCGCGCCGGCGGGAAAGAACAAGGCGAGGACAGTCAGCCCGGCCAGTGGGGGGGATGGAAGGTTTACTCTGGGGAACATGGGTTTAAGTGGAGAAGGAACCGAAAAAAAGAAAAGAAGGTGGGTGGTGTTTACTTGAAGCCCGAATGCGGCGGCTTTGCAAGGTTTCTTACCCAGCGGGGTCAGGCTAGGGGTGGTTATCCATGCGGGGCCGAAGTGTGCGGGTCAAGGGGGGAACGTGTAAAACTTGTCATATTGAACTGTATTTTTTGCTCATAAAGCTATTCTGATGCTTGGAGCTTGACCTTCGATGCTTTCGGCATAGTGGTGCACGATGTAGTCAATATATTGTAAACGTAAATCGCGTTCGATACGGCTCTATACTGTCCATACTGTATAGTGCTTACAGAAAAACAATTTAACATGGTATGGGAGTTGTTGACTCTCCTAACACACACAAATAACATGAAATCCGAGAACTCGAGACGACTGCAACCTGCAAAAAATGGGTTTGCTTTGATTGCAACCATTTCCGTGATGGTTCTTCTGGCGATGATTGCACTGGCGATGCTTAGCCTGGCTGTTATTGAAACGAGAACTACAGACGGCAATAAAGCGATGGCCCAGGCAAGGGCAAACGCACGGATGGCGTTGATGATGGCTCTCGGGCAGCTACAGAGTGCTACAGGAGCAGACGACCGGGCTACCGCCCCGTCAATGGCGGGCAGCGAACAAGGGATCAAAGAGCACTGGACGGGTGTCTACCGGGTGCGTGAAGAGGGTGAGATAAAGCCTGTGATCGCAAGGCATGAAACGGACTATTATATCACCGACAAACGTTCGGCAGGGACGGATTATGTGAAGGATAAGCTGTTTGTAGACTGGTTGGTGAGCCAGCCTGACAGCGGTGTGGATGCCGTGACGGAATACGCAGAATTGGTAGGAGCCGGGTCATCGACAAAGTCAAGGGCTGTGGAGGTACCGCTGGTGAAAAGCACAAAAGGTGCCTACGCCTACTGGGTGAGTGACGAAAGCGTCAAGGCCCGGATTGACCATCAACTCCCAGCACCTCTTCCCAATGAAAACAGCCCTGGGTATCTTGCGTTACTGGGAACATCACCCAAGTCGGACCTCAACGCCTTGAAGGATGCTACCGGCTCCTTATTTCCCAAATATGACAGGGTTGCCAGCGAAACCTGGTCGAGATTGCTGACCTACAACGAGAACCTGCTTGCCCGTTTAAGCGCGGATACCAGGACGGGGCGGGACGCGCTTAGGAGTAGTTATTTTTCCCTGACCAACTACAGTGAAGGTCTGCTGACCAATCCGCTGGATGGAGGTTTTAAAAAGGATTTGTCCGCATTCATCGGGTAACCGATGAATGTCACCGGTATTGCTGAGTCCGCAGCAGGCAGGGCGGACGGCATTAGCGGGGCGGACTCGATGATCCCCGGTGAGCGGCATCTGAAGACAGGGCCTAAATTCGATGCGCTGCGTCGATACAACCTGATCCGGCACGTGGTGAAAAATGACTCAGCCAGCGGTGCTCAGGCCACGATCAATCCCATGGACCGGCTGCCCGGGGACATTGGCTATTCAATGAGTGTTAGCCAGCGTGATCTGGGCCAGTATCAACGGGTGGAGCTGGGAGGCACCGCGGCTGACCTGACAGCGGTCGACCGGCCTAACATCCACCCGATCATGGCGGAGGCGTCCTGTGCCTTTGACTTTTCATGTTTTGATATTCCCGGTGCTACGGACCCTGCCAGAAAATATGGTGTGCGTGCCCACCTTTACCCGACCGTCAAACTCTGGAACCCCTACAATGTAAGCCTCAAGATTCCCGACTACGTGTATCTTATCAGGTGTATTGGTGACTCCAGATTGCCGAGCGGTAACAACCTGGCGCAAACCATGGACTTCAAAGCCGGGGTGCCGGCTGCCTACCAGAGGTCCGAGCACCTGCAGGCGTTCCGTAACCACATGGGTTCCCATGACGCCGGAGCCAAAGGCAACCCACTGGATGCCGGGGAAATCAGGCGCTATTTTGGGTTTCTTGTCAAATCCGTGACCATCGAGCCAGGCGAGACCGTGGTGTTCTCACCGGATTGGAAATCGGGGAAAGCCACCCTAAGCAGCCCGGGTGCACGGGGGACGGCGAAGTATGGCTTTGATTTTTCCGACAACCCGATGACCGCTTCCGCCTATCCGGGTGAGGGCAGTTTCTATCTCGATTTCCCTAACATATTCGGCACGCGGCACTCAACCTACGGATTTGAGGGCTCGCATATGTGGACACCGGAGACGGGTGCCGGGGAGCAGGCCATGCTCAAGGCCGTTCCCTCCGGCACAACTGGGGGGTTGGACTATAAGACCGTGGCAGTCAGTCCGGGAAGTGCCAAAAACTTTCCTACCGTCGCCTATCTCAACACCAGTCCCGCCGGCCTCTTCTATGATATGAATGGCGTGCAACATGCGAGTTACCTTGGTTTGAAAACCATGGAGGGTCAAACTGGAGGGACGGCCTTGGCTCATTATCCGGCCAATGGCGTCGGCAATAAACGGCTCAGTGTCTTCACCGAGGAGGACATCGGGCCACCGCCACGGTTCTGGCGTTATGGTATGAGGCTGCACTACTACGATGAACTCGGTGGGATCATGGACGGCTTCTATCCCGACTTTTATGGCAACAACTCTGGCTCCAATACCGCTGGTGAGGTGATCAACGGCATGTCACTTTTCGATTCCTGGAACCCCCGTGCCGCCTTCAGCCACACCAGTTGGATCAGCCAGAACGCCGTTTGGTCTCTTTGGTCAACAGGAACCCACTACAAGCCAGCGATGTTCCCCTTGATCACGGGTGGCGATGCTGCCGACGCCCCCTTTGGTCCGGTGAACGGAAAGTATCTGGCCAACCCGCTGAGTGCCGGGGAAGGGAGGGGCTCGGAGCCTGTGCAAGATCAGCGCATCGTCATCTACCATCTTCCCCGTCCCGAGATCCCACTGATGTCTCTGGCTGACCTGCGGCACGCCGAGCTTAGTTACTCACCATGGCATCCGGCGTATATTGTGGGTCGCGGCAAGGCCGATGGCAGGTCGGATCCCGATGCCACCATCATCAGGGCCTCCAATGCCTACTCGGCACTGGGCTTCAGCACCCTGACCCCCGAGAGCTCGCAACGCTGGACTAAAAACGTGGTGTCGTCGGAACAGCACAACCGCAAAAACCCCACCGCCAGCTGGGGATGGCTGAACCAGGACAGGTCCGTCATCGGCAAAGTGAAGGCTTCTTTGGATGACCCCGGGAGTTTTTCATCGACCGCCTCGACCCATGACGATGAAATCCTCGTCTACGACATCGCCTACGAGGTGAACCATGCCCTGTGGGACCGGTTTTTTCTTTCGAGTATTCCCTACGATGCATCGGGAAATCCGGTCTGGTACAAAGATGACCCCCTGGCAAACAACCGGCTCCATCTCGGGTTAACGGCAGAGGACGCATCCCGGCAGTTCGAGGACGGGCTTTCGGGTAGCAGACCCGGGTTTTTTGCCTACCACCAAAGCGGTCGGTATCTGATGAACCGCGGTGCGTTTAATGTAAACTCGACCTCGGTGGACGCGTGGAAGGTGATGTTGAACTCCTTGCGAGGACTGCATAGGCAAGCTGCTGTGGATGGCAAATCGTCCGCCGGTTATGGCGGGACGGCTTTCAGTGGTCTGTTGTTCCCCGGTATCAGTGAAGGACAAAAAGCAGCCAGCAATACCGACAGCCAGGTGTTCGCCGGTTACAGGGAGCTGGATGACTCCGAAATTGAGGACCTCGCCGAGGCGATAGTGGAACAAGTGAAGCTTCGCGGCCCATTCCTGACTTTGGGCGACTTTGTCAATCGTCGTCTGGTGACGATCGATTCCGGGACCAGCCCCCAATTGACAGCCACCGAGGGGACCGCTTTGATGAGCCCACTTGAAGCAGCCATCGAGCTTTCCGGTATCAACAGTAGCTTGCAGACCGGAGCCGATAATGCACCGCTCGGAAATACGGCCGATGACAGGCTGGGCGACCCGTTCAGTCACTGGATGGACAAGCGCCTGATGAACCGATGGAAAACAGCCGGACTGCCAGGATACCTTGACCAGGGGGCGCTCCTAAGTAGCTTGGGTTCTGCCATGACCACCCGTGGGGATACCTTCGTGATCCGTGCATACGGTGAAGCCCGGTCGGCTGCAAACAGTGGCACTGTTCTAGCCAGAGCCTGGTGTGAGGCTGTGGTGCAAAGGAGCACCGATTACGTGAATCCCGAGGACGATGCCATGGAGCCCCTGACCGTCGCCACATCCAGCAACCCTGCCAATACGGATAGGGCGTTTAACACACAACTATCTGAAGAATCCCGACGTTATGGTCGGCGTTACATCATCACACAATTCCGTTGGTTGCACCACGATGAGGTCTAACAACGACAACCATCATTTGATTATGACCAGAGCCAGACCCGTTGTCCGCCTGTTTGCTGTTTTGTCGGTTTTTCTAACAATATTACTGTCTGTTCCATGTGCCGCCCAGGATAAAAAACCACTTTTACTGGTGCGTTTTGTTGCCGTGGCAAAGCCCCCCTTACCCAAAATAGTGGGAAGAGAAGGGGACAATCCGATTTTTAAAATCCAGGATGAGGAAGCGATCCTCCCGCCCGGTGTTATGTTAGGGAATGTGACGAAGGATAAGGCATCCAACAAGGAGGAGACATCCTACCAGCAGTCGCTTCACCTGATGCTGAATGTGGCGACTAGACCCTATCGGGTAAAGTCCCCTTCGCTCGTGCTTAACATCAAGGGTTCCGCCGCCCCGTTTGCAAAAATCACCTTGCCCCGGGAATCCGGCGCATTCACCGTTTACATGGCTCGACAGCCCGACAAGAAAAGCTGGAGCAATGCCCAGGTGATTATACTCGAAACCCCGATGCTGACCACTGGTAAAACAGCACCCCGTCTGGTGAATTTTACGCAGTCCAATGTCGGGCTTGCCTTGGGTGACTCGAAGACGCCTCACTTCGCTAGACCCGGGCGGGCTGCCGTCATCAAAGCACCCGGCACACTGAGCCATGTGCAAGGTTTTGTCTATCGACAAAGGCAATCGAAATGGCAAAGAATCCAACCGGTTTCTGTGCCTTACACCAAGGATATGCTGATCACCATTGTCTGTTACCCCGGAGTGCCCGGATCCCAGCAAGACTGTATCCTGATAGACCGCATCAGGAGGGAACCTCTCACAGAACTCGCGGCCAGGGTCAAGAAGATGGATGCCTTGGAGGGGGTGAGTAGTAAGCCTTCTCAAGGTGGAAAGGAATAGCCACTTTGCATGAGGCGGCTCCGGCCTTGTAGGGATGCCTGTTGTGGGATAGCATTCCATGCGCGAAAGATGACTGCCAAAACCGATCCTGTGTTATTGCAAAACAAGTATATCTCCCTTGAAGTCCTTCCCGAGCCGGGTGGGAAAATCTCATCTCTCGTAGACCGGAGAACCGGACGTGAATGGTTGTGGAAAAACCCACACCTGACAATCCGTCAGCCGGTCTACGGGGAATCCTATACCAAAAATATCGACTTTGGTGGCTGGGACGAGATATTCCCCTCGATTTCCCCGGTAACACTCGCTGATGGAACCAAAATCCCGGACCATGGAGAACTCGTTTTCCTGCCTGCAACTGTGCAGCAAACTGGTCCTCACACACTTGTCACCACCTGGTTGGGCCGTGCCATTAACACAAAATTCATACGGACAATCACTCTCGAAGATAGTCTGGTCCGGGTCGCTTACGCGCTCGAGTCGTTACAGGCCCAAGCGGTGCCATACCTGTGGGCATGCCACCCGCTGATCGCGCTGGAGCCGGGGATGGTGCTTGAAGTGCCAACGCAGCGGTTTCTAACCCGTGACACAACCCCAATCCCAGACCTTCCCATCACACACCTCTCGTCGGGTGGAAGCCGATTTGATATTGCGGACCCACAAAGTGACGCTTCTGTTGCAGCGATGGCCCATAAAATATTCACGACCAAAGGCGATGTCGATTCGCTGAAGATCGAAGCTGCCGATGGAGGTGTCCTGGAACTCTCATGGGACCTTGAAACCATACCCTACCTAGGCCTGTGGCTGAACCTGAGGGGGTGGTCCGGCTGCGATGTGCCCCCGTATTTTAATCTGGGAATAGAACCAACTACAGCTCCTTATGATGAATTGTTAGAAGCGGTGGAGTCGGGGTGCCACCGTATTCTCGCCCCGGGGGACGTGCACAGGTGGTCCATGCAATTCAGGCTCAATGATCATCGATCCTAATCGAGCTTTGGATCAATCCGTGGTGGTTTGGGCGGTTTGGGAGGTTTGGGTTTTGCGTTGGGGTCCGGAGGTGGTGGGTCTTGCAAGCGTTTCACTTCAACATCCGCCAAGACAATGGAATGAGCCTGGCTGTAATTGATCTCCCAGCCCGCGGCGATGCCGGCCTTGTCCGAAAGGATACGGGCTTGGAGGTAAGTGTTAAACGAGTTGGGGTTGACGTGGTACAGGATCACCGCCCTGTTATTGTTAGCCAGTTTCTTGAGGATTTTGAAATAGGTGCTCTCCCGGTTGTTGATGTCTGCAAGGGCGGTGCCCCCGGCTTTGAGGTCGGGTTTGATTTCGATACGCATGCGCGTGCCTAACGGATTGGCGAGCAAGCGGACCGTTTGCTTACGTGAGTTTTTAAAATCGAAATTTTTGAAGTGTTCGGCAATTTTCGCCTGGTTGTAGATGTAGCGGTCGGCACCTTGGCGTTTGATGCGTTCAACCAGCCATTTGCGTTTGTGTTTTTTGAATTCAGCTTCAAAAAGTTCAACCGGGGTGAAGGGGTCGATAAAATGGACGCGGTCGTGAACCACGATCGCATAATAGATCTCGGCACTCTTCGGGATGGACCGGCTGATGGGAATACTGACTTCGGCCGGCGGCGGGGCTTTGACCGGGGGGGTGGCATCAAGGAGAGCCTCGAGCCGTGCGATCTCCTTTTGAATCGCCGAGGTCTTCTTGTTTTCATCGTCACGCTCTTTGCGCGTTTTTTCCTCAAGCTTGATGAGTTCGGAAATTTCAACCAACAGTTTTTTGTTTTCCTTGGTCTGTTTCTCGAGCAAAGCCAGTTGGCGTTGCTCGGTTTCAATGTCCTCAGGTGTCGGCGCATCCTCGGAGAGCAGGTTCTTGATCTTGAGTTTTTTCTTTTCAAGTTCCTCCACTTTTTGGGTCGAGGCCACGACCTCTTCCGGTGTCGCAGGCAGGAGGCCCTCAAGAAACTGAACCACCTTCTGGCTGACGTCCGCCTGTACCAGGATAAGCACGAGAATCAGCACCGCCACGACGTTGGTGAGCGCATCCATGAGGGAGTCAAGGTTGACTCCATCTTCTGAATCTGAATTTCGTTTCCGTGCCACTGTGAGATCGTTATTTGAAGAATGAGAGGTCGATTTCGCCGTCGTTGGGGATGGGGAGTTTGCCTGTGGTGACCTTGTACTGGGTTTCGGCCCTGCCTGCGGCCCATTGGTAGGCGGCTAACCCCGATTTCCGGACGAGGAAAAGAACCATGGAGTCGCGTGTTTTTTTGACGGTATCGAGGTGTCTGTTGTAGACGTCACTGGTGGGAATGGCCGCAGTGGATATGGCGGTGCCGGGTTTTCCGTCGGTGATAATGACGATGCCCGTGGAATTGCATTCGATGAAAAAGATGTTTTTCGCACCACGCTCACCCACACCGCGTGGGCGGATGACGACAGATTCCTTGGGTTTGGGAGCTTCCTTTCTGGCTTTGAGCTCGGCTTGCAGTTCCTTGAGGCGCTTGGACAGGGGCGGGCGTTCCCTTTTAAGCGCAACGATTTCTCTTTTGAGGTTCTCGACCAACTTCTGTAAGGCGGCGTCGGACTTTTCAGGATCGTTGGCTTTTTTAAGTTCCTTGAGCTCCATGGTCAGCGCGATGATCCGGTCCTTGATTTTCTCGAGTTCGGCGACCGTGGAGTGATCCTCCTTGAGCTGTTGCTCAAGTTGTTTGATTTCCTGGTCGATCTTCACCGCCTTTTTCTTGAGGTCCCGGTTGGTCAGTGCCCGCTCCAGTTCCTCCTCGGTCTTGCCTTCGTGTTCCATCTGCTGGACCTGCATCGAGACGCTGATCATCAACGTCAGGATGCCGATGAGGCATGCGAGGATGCTCATGAAGGGGAACAGGGATACCCCGCTTTCGTTACTGGTCCGGCGTCTGCCCACGATGATCTATTTTCTTGAGAAAAAGCCGCGCTTTTTCTTGGCTTCGTTAGGGATCTGGTTTTCCCCGAGATCCCGGAGCGAGCGGTTGATGGACTCAATGCCACTGGCAATGCTTTCAAAGGCCCGGTTGAGGTTCATGTGGGACTTGAGGAAGATTTCACTACTCGAGTCAGACAGTTTGGTGACGGCCTCGGTGAAGGACTTCTCGATGGTGCTTTGATGGGTGTCGAGGCTGGTCTTGAGGGCCGCTCCCGACTGGCTCAACTGTCGGGTCGATTCGTTCAGGTTGTCGAGGAAGGTTTCGTGGGCCCGCGCGAGGGAGGCCACCAGCTGGGGAATGCTCTCGGCCTGCTCGAGCAGGGCATCGGTGCCAGGGTGACGACTGTCGTTGAGCTTGGGGAGGAGTTTTTCCGTGCAGAACGCATCGATGATGGTGAGGGTCTCGTCTTCTCTTTTTTGCACGGCAGCCAGAGGGAAGCTCATCAGGATGCTGAGGATCAGACCGAGCAAGGTGGTGTCGAAGGCGACACCAAGGCCACCGGTCAGGCTGTTGATGGAGGCTTTTAATGCCTCGGGGTCGGCGGTGTCACCCATGGCGAGCGAGCCAACCGCCACGGAGAGCCCCATGACGGTTCCGATGAATCCGAGGATCGGGATGGCCCAGAGAAAGACCTTGATCAGCGAGTAGGAGCCGGTGGAACGGTTGGCATCGAGGTCAGACTGGGTGCCGAGGAAGGAGGCGACCTCACCGTTGTCGATCCGGGACTCGAAGAGTTCGAGCGCCTTTCTCAGTCGGTTCACAATGATGCTGTCGCGCATGGTGAGGGGGACGCTGTAGATGTTGTCGATGAAGGCACCGACATTGGAGGAATTGATTTCCTCACCGATATGGGAGGGGAAGAGATTCAGCAGGGTGGCCTGTGACTGGTGCTGGATTTTTTTCCACTTCATGAAAAGGATGACGATACCCCAGAAGAACAGGAAGGTCTCGGCGTAGTTGACCCAGCCACGGTCGAGGAATAGGGCACCGAGCCGTGTGTTATGGAAAGGAACCATAAGGAGCATATAGAGAACGGTGATACCTGCGCCAATCAGGAGGCTTTTTCCAAAGTTGACGTTGGCATGATCCTTTTCTTCCCAGCCTGTGCGTGCGGGCTTCTGGTTGGCTGAATCGGCTGGGGCGGCGGCATTGGGGATTTCGAATCGATTTTGACAAGCGGGACACTGAACCTGTTGGCCGAGGTGTTCCTGGGTGACATCGAGTGCGATGTTACAGTGTGGGCATGAAATTTGCATAGAGGTAGAGTGCTTTGATTAGTGGTTGGTGGTTTTTTCCGCCTGGATAAGAAACGATGCAACGGAATCCTATGAGCCGCGGGCGCGAGGTCAAGAAAGTAAGTGGCAGAAAGTAAGTGGCATCAGGGAAAGTCATCAACGGGGAGGCGTGGGGGCGGTGAGTTGTTCGCCGGTGGCGCGGTCCGCTGGATAGGCTGGTTGCCAGCCTGGGGTGGTCTGTGTCAACCAGGCGTGGAGCTGGGTGTAGAGCTGTCGCTTGACGGCCATTGCCCCCTCGGGTTGTTTCCGCGCCATGTCAGTGGTTTCGCTGATGTCCTTGCTGATGTTATAGAGTTCGCTGTGCCCGTCTTCATAGTAATGGATGAGCTTGTAGCGTTGGCCGCCGATTTCAGAGATGATCGTCGATGACGGAGATGCCCGATCGTCCATGTATCCGGGGAAGTGGTAGCAGATCGGTGGTCGCACTCGCGTGGTATTTGGATCTGTTAGCACTTCGGCAAAGGAATGCCCGTCGAGGTAATGACCCTGTGGACTGGGAATTCCGGCGGTGGCGAGAAAGGTCGGGTAGTAGTCGACAGCGTGCACCATGGTATCGCTGCAACTGCCCGCCTCGATGGTGCCGGGTTGGCGGATGATGAGGGGGACGCGCACACCGCCTTCGTAGAAGGTTCCCTTGGCCCGCCGCAGTGGTCGGTTGGATGTGGCTCCTTGGTGGCCACCATTGTCGGAGGAAAAAACCACGAGGGTGTTTTTAGTGATGGAATCGGAGTGGTCGCCATCGCCGTTGGGGTCGTCGAGAGCTGTCATGATTCTGCCGACGGCACGGTCCATGTCGGCGACAAGGGCCGCGTATTTGGTGTTGTCGTGTCCTGTTTTCGATGGTGAGGACTTTTTCTTTTGGGCGAATTTCTCCGCGATGTCAGGTTGCGGTTGGATCGGAGTGTGGACGGCGTAGAGCCAGTAGTGGATGTAGAGGGGCTGGTTTTTTTTATCCGATTTCACATGTTTGGCGAGGAAGTGGTCGAAGGCATCCGCGAGCGCGTCGGTGAGATGTTTGGGTTTGCCGACGGCGGATGCTGGAAGCGCGTGTTTGTTGACGTAGGCGGCATCGTAGGGCTGGGAAAAGGGATCCAGTGACGGACTGAACCCCCTTGGAAAGGCCCACTTGTTTTTTTTCTTTTTAGCGAAATAGCCCGGGGGGTGTCCGGCTTTGCCGCCGGCGAAATTGTAGTCGAATCCGGCCGCCTCGGGTAAGGTGCGGGCACCGCCCTCGTGACCACCCGCATGGTACTTGCCAAAGTGCGCGGTCACGTAACCCGCTTGTTGGAAGGCTTCCGCAACGGTGGTGCTGCTTGCCGGCACGTCCTCGTTTTGCCGTGGAGGGACGAGGCCATTTTTTTTACCACGATCGAGTGAGCTGACGTTATAAACCCCATTGCCAGAGCGGGGGGCATACTGGCCACTCAGAAGCGCTGCCCGGGTGGGGGCGCAGTTGGGCTGCATATAAGCCGAGGTGAATGACATCCCCTCCCGGGCAAGTCGGTCGATGTTTGGCGTTTCATAAAAATCCGAGCCGTTACCGTGGTTGGTACTTCCGGTGGAAAGGTCGGTCCAGCCAAGGTCGTCGGCGAGGATGAACAAGATGTTCGGTTTGACTGAGGCTTGCGCTCCCTGGCGGTCGGCTGCTGTAGAGGCTTGCGCTCCCTGGCGGTCGCCCGCTGATATGGGTATGAGAAGGGTGTATGAAATACCGAGTGCGCTGAGGAGTGATTTGTTCATGGGTGAAAGGGTTTAGCTGTTATGTCGTGGGCGGTGGATGTCTGTTTGACTGATCAGGTAGGTGAGTGAAGCCAGGCACAGGACGCCGGCCGATATCTTGCAAGCCATGGCATAGCGGGCACGACTACGGGTAATGGCATCGTAGTCAGCTTCTTCCATCCCTCCTGCCTGGTATTCGATTTCCGTAAACTGATGGACTTTGAGAAAATAAGAGCTGGAGCCAAACCAAATGACGGCAGCCAGGGCGAATCCGATCCATGCCCATCGCCAGGGGGGGAGCTTTTTGAGGATGGAGCTCGGATTTTCCGGAGTGGGGGATTCGGTTGTTGGCGTAGGATCATCTGTCATGTGTCGTTATCTTACCCACGAAGGGATACGCCAGCCGAGCCGAAAAATTTCCCGATCCAATCCAGGGGGATCACCCTGGTCAGTGCCAAGTCTTTCGTCATTCGGTCAACGCCCGCAAAACCCACGGCAAAACCCTCGGTTGCCATTTTTCCCAATTGCGCTAGAATGGGGGCCAATGGACAACGACTACAGCTGGAACGGTGGCCTGAGGGGGACTTCCTCATTCAGGCTTCCTGAAAATGAAGGCATGGGGAAATGGGTGATGATATCCATGATCGTTGCCATCTTGCTTCATGTCCTGATCATTGTCGGCCTGAGTCGTATTGATGTGATTCTCCCTGAATTTATCGAGGAATCGGAACTGAGGACCCAGGTTGTCCGGGTTAGTAGTGTGGATGTCGATGATTCGAGGCCGGAGGTTTTGCCTCCCGAGCAGCCGGAAATCGAGGACCCGGCCCCCATTGTCCCACCGGCGGATGAGCTGGACATGTTGGAAAACCTGCCCGATGTGGAAATCGACATCAGTCCTGACATTGAGACGATCCAGGTGCCGATGTCAGATCCCGCCGCAGCAGGGGAGCCGGAGGGGGAGAGTATCGAGCCCATGAAAGCCCCGGTTTTTGAGCCTGAACTCCCTGAGATGGGCAAAACCGAGGACTTTTTTCCACGAGCCAACGATAGCCAGGTGACGGTGGACCCGGGTGCCAGAAATGCGGAGGAATATGATCCTGACGCATACACGGACACCCTGCGCAAAGGCGCGGATGGGAATTCGGACGACGGCTTACTCAAGGACTTCACTTCTCTTGACGCCATGGCCAGGATGGACGGCAATTCGCTGCTGACCAGTAAGGCTCTGATTGGCAGTGATCTGCTGTTTGATTTCAATAGCGCCACCCTGCGGCAGAGTGCCCGCGTGAGCTTGATGAAGGTTGCCCTGCTGATTGATAAACATCCGAACCTGGTATGCTGGCTGGATGGTCACACCGACCTGATAGGTGGCGAGGAGGCCAACCTGGTGCTCTCTCAGAAACGTGCCATGGCTGTGAAAATGTGGTTGGTGGAGACGCTTGACCTCGAAGACGATCGCATCGCGGTGCGAGGTTTTGGCAAGTCGCAGCCGCTGGTGAAAAAGGGAACGGTTGATGAACAGGCGCCTAACAGGCGGGTTGAGATTAAAATGCGCAAGAGCCACCCCAAAGATGAGGTGTCCGGAGATAAAATGAATAACGAAGCAGCAGCGAAGCCTGTTTCAAAACCTCCTGTTAGCCCCCCTATAAAACCTGCTGTAAAACCTCCTGTGAAGGCCATTCCGGTCGAAGAGGACGAGCCCCCGGCGATAACTCCGCCACCTGCTCCCCCACGGGCAATTGTTGAGCCCGAGGATGAGCCCAGCGTGCCGGCTCCTAGCCGTGCTGTGCCCGTGGAGGAATAGTCCATCGATGCTGCGCCGCATGATCCAACGAATTTGACCGTCATCCTTGTTTGTGAAATCCCTAGCACCCTTCAGTCCAGCCAACCCCGCCGAGTGGCTGTTAGCTTTTGATTTCGATGGCACACTCACTATCCCCGAAGCCAATCCTCCGGTGCAACCACAGTTTTATGAACTGATGCAGATGATGCGCGATTCCCATAAAGCCTTTTGGGGGATTAATACGGGAAGGTCACTCATGCAAACGGTCCAAGGTCTTGCGGATGCCCGTTTTCCATTTCTTCCCGACTACATTATTGCCCGCGAAAGGGAGATCTATACACCCAATGAATTTGGGAGATGGGTGGGTCTGCCCGACTGGAATTCGCGTTGTGAAAAAGAGCATCATAAACTCTTCCGCAGGTGTCGCAGGGTGTTGAAAAAGCTCCAGCAATGGATTGAGACTGAAACCGCTGCTGTGTGGGGGATGCAAGAAGGCGAACCGGCAGGCATCGTTGCCTCCACCGCGAGCGAGATGGATTTTATTGTCCAGAAAATCGACCAGGAAATAAGCTCCAAACCGCTGTTGTCCTATCAACGTAACGGTATTTACCTGCGTTTCAGCCACAGCCACTACCACAAAGGAAGCGCGATGGTGGAGGTGGCCCGGCAACTCGGACTGTCAGCGGATAAGACCTTTGCCATCGGTGACAGCCATAACGATCTTGATATGTTGGATCCGGCGATGGCGAGTCTGTTAGCGTGCCCGGGTAACGCCTGCGATGAGGTGAAAACCCGGGTGTCATCCCTTGGTGGATATGTTTCAGAGGGGGTAGCCAGCGTGGGGACGATTGAAGCACTGTGCGCCTCGTTTATTACTGGCGGGGGACTGTAGTATTTGTCTGGATAAGCAGCTAAATTCTGGACAATAGCTGTGTATTTTTGCAGGAGTATCATTCACAAACGTATCCTCAAAGGGACGGTTGAGAAACGGGGAGATCGTCTGTATGTGATCGATCCGGATGCTAAACGTGATGATGGAGGCTATGTTATGCTCACTAAAGATGGTGACCTGATCGCGAAGCAAGACTCCAAATAAAAACTGAGAATAAAAAATCCCTGGAGTATAGGCCAATGCATGGACATTGTGATAGGGTCCAATTAAAAACCCAACAAACGCTTTCTCCAATTTCGAAACCGATCGCGCTGCTGCCACTTTTTCTCAGCCAGTCGGCATTTCGGGCAATACAGAGTGTTTGTAGTGCTCGGCAAAGGGCCAACGTCCTCGAATGACGGGCTACCAAAAATACTGATGCTGTTTGCACACGGAAACCGTTTTTGTGCAGCGCTCATATACTCCATGTTCATTTTGAGAAACGAGTCATGCACAAAGTAGGCATGGCCTTCTTGCAGTGGCTCATGATGAAGCTCACATTGATTTGATGGGGCTTGATCTCCCGGCTTTGGGTCCGAAGCTGATCTGTGTGTTGATTGCATAAGCTTTGAGTCGTCTAGTCCTTCATTCTCTGGCTCGAGTGGTACATCTCACCATACCATGATTGTTATGACGATCAATCATGCAATTATTCCGGAGCAGGCTCCCACAGACTCTGCCTCCGGTTTTACCGGAGAGCGCTCACTACAGCTGTACGTTTGAACTCCGTGACACGCTGACCCAAAAGCGACTCTGGCAATTCAAAACCGGCGACGATGATGAGCCGGGGGGGATCGCTCTACGTGTCGGACCAGGGCGAGGTCATCAGGATGGGGTTTACGAAACCATATGGCTCATCCGTAAGTCAGGTGAGCAAATTAAACTCGGCCAGGTTTTCGATTACCTGCCGAAGGCGGAGGTAACAGCCTATTGTGATGATACCACGGCCGGCACTTTCTGGTCGCAGTTTTCCTGGCGGGAATTTATCAAGCTCGATGGCAGGGAATATTTTTTCATCCGCACCTACTGGGGGCGTTACATCCTCGTCGATCTGGCCAATGGCAGGATCAACAACAAGAAGAAAATTTCTGCAACCATCGAGAGCTCGATCCTTAAACGATCCCGTGGTGCCATAGAACTTGAAAACAAGAAACTCTGGGCCGACTGTAAAAGCTGCGGAGGAAAACACCCGGATTCCCAGGCTGCGCGTTCACTGCTGGTACTTGAACTCCATCAAATCAGGGGGAGGGAGTATCTCATCAGCGAGTTTGGAAAATTAGAGGATCACTCGATGCACGATGTCAATGAACACGTGGAGCGACTCCGAAGGGGGCGGCGAAAGAGATGACGTCCCAAGCAACGTCCCAAGCCCGGTATCCGTGAAGGCTTCAATAGCATCAACACCAAGTCTTCAAAAAGCATCAAAAAATACCGGCGGCGGGAATCGAACCCGCACTTCCGAGGAAACGTGATTTTGAATCACGCGCGTCTACCAATTCCGCCACACCGGCATGATGCTTGAAGACGGGCGAGAATCTGCGGCAATTGAGAAAAATGTCAAGCCGTCGAATGGAATTATCTCTGGCATTTCGGGCAATGGAAGGTGGAGCGGTTGGAAATGACGATTCTTTTGATCGCCGCACCACAGGAGTGGCAGCCCTGGCCTTCCCGGTCGTAGACGTGGAGGTTTTGTTTGAAATAGCCGGGTTTGCCATCCTCGCGCAGGAAGTCGCGCAGGGTGGTGCCCCCTTGTTCGATCGCTTCACCCAGCACCGATTGGATCTCCCAGGTGAGTTTGGCGAGCCGGGGTTTGGATAGGTTGCCCGCTGGCCGGGTGGGGCGAATCCCGCTGCGAAACAATGCCTCGCAGGCGTAAATATTTCCAACCCCGACCACCACCCTGTTATTCATGATATGCTGTTTGATGGATGTTTTCCTCCCTCGGCATGTTTGCCAAAGATAATCGGCATGAAAACCATCCTCCAGTGGCTCCGGCCCGAGATGGGCGAGCAGTGGGTGGGTCAGCACCTCGCCAGCCGCGGCGTCATGCCAGATGACGGCACCAAAGCGGCGCGGGTCATGGAGGCGCATTTCCATACCGCCATCGATGCCCAGAATAAAGTGGTCATGTTTCTTGAGGTCCACCTCATGTGGGCAGATACGTAAGCTCCCGGACATGCCGAGATGGAGGATCAGGGTGCCGGCATCGCAGCCGAGCAGCAGGTATTTGGCTCGTCTGCCGATCCTGGAGATGACTTTCCCTTCGATGTTCAGAACATCATCTTCCACAGGCCAGCGCATGCGCCGGTCCCGGATGTCAACGTGGTGAATCCGCTTGCCCAGCATGTGGGGTTCGATACCCCGTCGGGTTGTTTCTACTTCGGGTAACTCGGGCATGGCTGAAGTTTTAGCGTCATTATGAAAAATATCACGGATTGTAATTGAAAAATCACGGATTTACCCGTTAATCTCCGCCGTATGAAACGCAAATACCTATTCATCCCTATTCTGGCGGGAGCAGTGGCTTTTACCGCATGTAAGGAAAAAACAACCCCCGCCGACTCTTCCGGTCAGGCCGGCAGTGACCAGACGCAGCAACCCGCTGTTCCCGGTCTCCCGACTCCCGATCCGATCAAACCTTCAGCCTCCGTTGAAGATCGGGCTGCCAAGCTAGGGTTTGCCAAACAGTTACCGCAGAACATCACCGTCTACGATGCCATTTTCAATGGCCGGAAGGCGTTTGACCAACTTCTCAAGACACCTCTCGGCGAGTTTATCCTCGAGCGCCTGGCCGATGAGGGAATGTCCCTCGACGACCTTGAGGGCAATGACGAGGTGGCCGCCCAGATTGCCATGTACAGTGAGGAGTATTTCTCCGCCTATGGCCCTGGAACCGGCGAGACGTTTGAGCTGGGCATGCAATTTGTCGAGCGACTGGGTTATTACGGCTCCCGCTTTGGCGTGTTCATGGCGGATGGCTTCGTGCGCGACGGTCAGGACTTCAAACCGGAGGGGCCCAAACCCATCATGGAAGGCCCGCTTAAAGGCGCGCCCAAAGAGCTGATCAAGATGATTGCCGATTTTGATATGCCGGCCTTCTACCAGGGTGCCAAGGTGTCCGATGACGAAGCCCGTGAGCTTGTTATGGCCCAGATGGAGCAGTTGGTATCCGTGCTGAGTTTCCTTGAGGAGGCTTCCGAGGAAATTACCATTAAACGCGGTGATAAGGAGTTTTCCGGATATAAGGTGTCCGGAGCCAAACTCGCCGAGATGATCGATGAGAACGCTGTCGAGGAAATGCAGGAAGTGTTTGATATCGCTGATATTGAAGCGTTTAAGAAGACACTTGCCACCAAGAACATCATTGCCGTTGCGGGAACCGTGGGCGACTACGTGATCCTGTTCTTTGGTAAGTCCGAAGAGGATTTTGTATTGGTCGATGACGCTAACAAGTCCATCTGCGCAAGCGACAACATCGTTTACCTTGATAACTACCTCGACAAGGATATTCTAGCAGCAGGCTTTAGGGACGACAAGGTCATCAAGACGGTGGGTAGTATTGAAGCCGTCGCTTATCGCTTCATCAGCTCCATTGCCCAAGGCGTGAGTGATGGTCTAGGGGACGCCGCATCGCTGGGTGACACCCAGGATCTCCAGGCGATCCTTGAGAGTCTTTACGAGCAGGGTAAAAAGCTAGCATCCATGTTCTCCGGAACCGATGCCGGTTATGTTGCGTTTCTGGAAGACGGCCTCAAGGCCGAGGCTTTTGGCGGTTCCAATATGCCCGCCATTGACATGAACGCAAGCCATACGCTTGCTCCTATGGCTGCGGGTGAAGGCACGCTGTTGTTTGCCAATTGGACAAGCAATGAAGCCTATAACAACAAGGTGATGGAATACGTCGATACACTCGGAGAGACCAGTTACCTGGTTGCCAAGCGGGTAGCAGCCCTCGATATCGACGACGGTGACTTCAGCGATTTCAAGGAAGGTTTGGAAATGTTCGACAAGTCATTCCGTGATGACGCCCTGGAAATCTGGAAAGCTCTCCGGGGTGACATGGCTGACGGACTGGGAGCCGAGACCGCTTTGGTCGTCGACATCAACGGGGCGCTTCCCAAGGTGCCCAACGTGCCCGAGCTGGTCTTGAAGGAAGGCAAAATGCCACGCATTGCCTACGTCAGCACCGTGGATGACCGGGCCAAGCTTCAAGCGTCCTGGAAACGTCTCAATACTTCCGTGGAGAACATCCTGAAGACCATCAGCGAGATGTCAGGGGAGGAAATCCCGATGCAGGTGCCAATGAGCAGTGAGAAGAATGATCTCAAAACATGGTTTGTTCCCATCCCGTTCCAGAACGATGACTTTGTGCCGTCTGTTTCTGTGAGTGACAATCTGTTTTTTGCCTCCACCTCCAAGACTTTCTCCGAAGGGCTTGCCGAGCAATTCAAAAAAGGTGGCGGCGAAGCCCGTCAGGGAGCATGGATGCAAGTTGACTTCAAGGTGCTTCACCAGTATGCCCAACAGTGGCTCGAGCTCATTGATAAAAATAAAGATGAAATCATTCCATCCGAAAGGGCACGCGAAGACTTCACCGCGAACAAGCCGATGATCGAGAAAGCCATGCAGGCATTCAGCTCACTCGATGCGCTGACCCTCCATACACGGAATGAAGGTGGTCGCACTCGCGTTTCCATGCACTTGAAGGCGCATTAAACAAGAGCCACTCAGCAGCAAATCAACCGATGGCAGGGTTTTCCGGAGACGTGAAAACCCTGCTGTTATTTTCACTCCGAATCTCATGCCTAAACCCGCATCGCGTAAGAGCGTTCTTTTTGTATGCACAGGAAATACCTGTCGTAGCCCGATGGCAGAGGGGTTGATGCGGGCGGCTGTTAGGGATCGCAAGGATGTCCATGTCGGCTCGGCCGGAGTAGCGGCTATGCCGGGGCACAGGGTCAGCAGTGATACACGGGCTGTCCTCAAGGCCAAAAATGCCCCGCTGAAAGGCTTTAAAAGCAGGCAGGTTGATCAGGCACTACTTGCGGATGCGAGTTTGATTGTTGCGATGACCGGTTCACATGCGGCGATGGTGAAGCGCTACTTCCCCGGATGCGCGCGCCGGGTGCGATTACTCTGTGATTTCATTCATCAGGATGAAGGCCTGGCCGGTGCTGATGTGCCTGATCCCATCGGTATGGGACGCGAAGCTTATGAAGAAGTGGCCGAAGTGATCGATCTTGCTATTCCCGGCATTATCAAAGCATTAGACAAATAACGGATAGGAATTTTCAGTATGATTGAGAACGAAAACCAGATTGAGGAAGTTGCCGATGAATTCGCCATTGCAGGGGAATTTGTCGAGGGAGCTGAGGTCGACAGTGGTCATATCAACGCCACCTATATGGCGACCTTCAGAAAACATGATGGCAGGTTGAGTCGCTATATCTTTCAGCGAATCAATGAGAATGTCTTTAAAGACCCGCACGCAGTGATGCGTAACGTGGAAATGGTAACCCGCCACATCAACTGGAAGGTGATGCGCGTCAAACGTGACATCGGCGGACAGACCCTCAATCTTTATCCGGCGCGAGGTGGTCGGTTTTACGCGACTGGTGCAGGTGGGGGCATTTGGCGTTGCTATAACTTCATCGAAGGATGCCGGACCTATGAGATCGTGGAGAACACCCGCCAGGCCTATCAGGCGGCGCATGCTTTCGGCTCGTTCCAGGACCTGGTGAGCGATTTCCCCGTCGAGGATATCGAGGAAACCATCCCGAATTTTCATAACACGCCCAAACGTTTTGCCCGCTTGATGCAAGTCGTTGAGGCTGATCCCATGGGGCGGCTTGCTGGCGTGCAGAAGGAAGTTGATTTTGTCAAAGCGCGGGCAGGCATCGTTTCCAAATTGATTGATTTACGTGACGCCGGGATACTCCCCGAGCGAATCACACACAACGATACCAAGATCAACAACGTGATGATCGATGTGGATACGGACGAAGCGGTTTGTGTGATCGACCTCGATACGGTGATGCCGGGCTTGTCACTGTATGATTTTGGTGACCTGGTTCGCACGGCGGTCAGTCCTGCGGCGGAAGATGAACAAGACCTGACCAAAGTAGAACTGCGGATGCCCATGTTTGAAGCCCTTGCAGAAGGGTACCTCGACGCTTGTGACTGCTTGTGTGACGCTGAAATTGATAATCTTGCATTCTCCGGATTGCTGATTTCCCTGGAGATTGGTATCCGTTTCCTGACCGACCACTTGGAAGGTGACGTCTACTTCAAGACGCATCGGGAAAATCATAATCTGGACCGTGCCAGGACCCAGTTTAAACTGGTTGAGCTGCTCGAAGCCAAACAGGAACAGATGGAGGGGTTTGTCAAACGCCTGGCCAAGGCCAGACGATAGTTTGCGGGCATAGGTTTAACCTAACATCATCGCCGCCTTTTTAACGGCGGCTATGAAACCATCGACCTCTTGTTCCGTATTATATGCAGCGAAGGATGCGCGGACTGTGCCCGTAATACCGAACCGAGCCATCAGTGGTTGGCAGCAGTGGTGTCCCGTCCGGACGGCGACACCCATCTGGTCGAGCAGGGTCCCCAGGTCATAATGATGCACGCCATCGAGCAAAAACGAAACCACAGCGGCTTTGTGTGCAGCTGTTCCGAAAAACCGGATGCCCTCTATTCCCTGCAAGGCATCAGTCGCGCGTTGTTGGAGCTGATTCTCGTGTGCCGCGATGTTTTCCATACCAAGGGTATTCATGTAATCGATGGCTGTGGCCAAAGCGACAGCACCCTCGATGTCGGGCGTGCCGGCTTCGAATTTAAAGGGCAGTTCGTTATAAGTGGTGTGTTCGAAAGTAACCTCCTTAATCATCTCACCGCCTCCTCTCCATGGGGGCAGATCATTCATGATCTCCTCACGCCCGTAGAGAATTCCAATGCCTGTAGGACCGTAGGTCTTGTGGCCCGAGAAGGTGTAAAAATCACATCCCAGGCTTTGCACATCCACCGTGAGATGCGGGGCGGCCTGGGCGCCGTCGATGAGCACCAGTGCTCCGTGGTGCTTGGCTTTGGAGATGATCTGTTCGATCGGATTGATCGTCCCGAGTGCGTTGGATACATGGTTGACCGCCACGAGCTTCACATGCTCGTCCAATAGCTGGTCATAGGCGTCCATATCGAGTGTCCCGTCGTCAAGCACCGGGATGACTTTAAGCTGGGCACCCGTGCGCTGGCACAGCATCTGCCACGGGACAATATTCGAGTGGTGTTCCAAGCCTGAGATGATGACACTGTCGCTCGGTGTGATTTTTCCCGACAAGGAAAGCGTGTTTGCCACGAGGTTGATCGAGTCGGTTGTCCCCGAGGTAAAAATAACCTCATGTGCATGGGTAGCGTTAAGATGGTCGGCAACCGTTTTTCTGGCACTCTCGTGAGCCTGGGTGGCTTCTCGGGCAAGTTTGTGCGCAGCGCGATGGATGTTGGCATTGGTATTGCCATAGTAGTATGCGCTGGCCTCGACAACCTGCCGGGGTGTCTGGCTTGTGGCGGCATTATCCAGATAGATCAACGGTTTGCCATTGATGTTCTGATCGAGGATCGGAAAGTCAGCACGGATTTTATAGGGATCAAAATCGGACATGGAATAGAGGGGAGGGGCTCGGCTTACTCGAAGAGGTCAACCTGGAGGTTTTTCACCGTTTGGGGATCGAGTAGGAAATAGCTGGTATCATCGTCATTGTCGGCACCGCTTGGCAGTGTATCGATTTTAGCAAAGTGAATCAAGCCACCCGGCGTGTGGGTGATTCTCAACGTTTTGATAATGGGGAGCAGGTCTTGCCCCTGGTCGTTTACCCGGCGTATGGTGACGCTGATGATTGTATCCGGCTGTTCCAACGCCTTCATGGCCTGCGGATGCATTGGGCCAATCCATTTTTTGGTTTTGATCGACCCGAGGTGGCCAAGGAGTTTGTTGGCACGGTTTGGGTTGAGCTCCGCCGTGGACTCCACCTGGTCACGCAAAGCTGTCCATTTGGCGGCGAAGTGATCATAACCCAGCTCCACGACGGGTGCGCCTTTTCTGCGGATACTGATTTTTTCGACATCCATTCTCGGCACATGCCAGACGTGAGCGGTGCGCCATTGCCACGAGTTGAGGGCGATCTTCATCAGGGTTTCATTGCTTATCTGCCAAATGTTAGGTCGACCGATGATGTGGGCATAGATGTTGTCGGTTGCCTTGTCCCGACCGAACGATATAAACATGCGGGCATTGTTAAAGCTGGTGAAACCAATCTGGAGGAATGGGGTGTCGAGGCCATAAGGCTTGAGGTCAGTGGCCGCATCGGTGACGAATTTTTGTACTTTATCACGGGTAACCGCAGTCATCAGGTCGATCACAGCGTCCTGGTTAGCCTCTTCCCATCCTTTCATACGCAACACCCGCCAAGTGGTTTGCTTGGTGCGCTGTAGCATGATCGGCATTCTTCCGCCCGGTCGCAGGATAATCGTCTTCAACTGCGGTCCATTGAGGTGGGTCATGGTTTTCGAGCGCAGATCGTTTACACCTGTCTGGAGCTGGCTTAAGGATGTTGCCCCGGGTATCACTGTGGCTGCGGTGAGCGGGAGCTGGAAAACGGCATCGGGTCGGTCGCTGACAGTCGCCAGAGCGTAGGTATCGCCCTCTTTGGCCGGAGGATAGATGCGCAAAACAGTTTCATCTTGTTCCCCGGCAAAATGAATGGCTATTTCGCGTGCCTGTGTGGTGTTGTTCTCGCCAGTCGGAAGGGTGACACTCGCGCGGTCTTCGACTTTGAGTGCTGTTAGTTTGGCCAGGTCTTTAAACAGGGTGGTCAGCGCAGTGGGGTCGATCCGGAGCTCGAGTGGCTTGGTGATTTTCCAGGCGGATGCGAGATCTTTACGCGATACGACCACCTCGCCATCGTCATTCTGAACGCGGATCTTATCCAGATACTTGGGGCTGAAATGAAATGGGTGATGGTCCCTGAAGCGTGCAAACTTGTTGAGAAACAAGGTGTGCACACTGTTGGCGGAGTCCTCGCCACATACGTAGATGTTGTCGTTACGTTTTTTATCAGCCAAGCGAATAAAAAGAGTGGGCTGGCTGGTCTTTCCGTCTTCGCTGGGGATACTCCATGCTGTGGGGCGGCCAATCAGGTAATCGCATATCACTTTTCCTTTGTTGTCGCGCATGGTGACGCGAACATGGCCGTCACGCAAACCGAAATCCTTGAGTTCGAGATCCTCCCGCGGAATCACTTCCTTGACCTCAAGGCGTGCTGTGAACTGAATGAGGAACTTGATGAAAATGGGATCGGCCCGGTCTTCCCAAGGACGGACCGCTTTCCAATAGTGGCCATCCACTTTGAATGTTGATTCATCACCGTCACTATTGGTGAGGGTGATCTGGGTAGCCTTGTCGAGCTCCTCGACTTGAAACAGCTTTTCACCAGGCGCGAGGGGGGGGATGCCGAAAATAGCATTGCGATACTCACTCCCCATGAACACCATGGACAAACCGCTCAGGATCAGAGCGAGTGCCGCAAGAAATATGGTAAAGGAATAACGCATGTGTTTTTTCTAAATCTTAAGAGCTGAAATTCAAATCGCCAGCCATTCTAGCAATTGGAGTCTTCTCTTGCTAGTTGGTGTTTGGAGTTTGATGGTTGGAATTTCAGCTGCTTGGTATTTGGAGATTAAAACTTAATGTTGCCAGCCCGCTGGTTAAGCCCTCCGTATGTTCCAGACGATCAGAGACATCAGCAGGGCCGCTGCTGGCAGGAAGATGAGAACGATCCGACTGATAAAGGTATTATGCGCGTCGAGAATGGTGATCTTGTGACGGTGAAGTTTTTTGGGGCCGATTCCAATGAGGTCTTCCCGCCCTACCAGCCAGTTCACACAGGATTTGACGAAGTCGGATTGCTCGGGGCGGGTTTTCTTGTTGGCTAGGAAATCGGTATTCCCAATGACCACCATCCTGGAGACAAGGTCGGCTGTGTCGTCCGACGTCGCTTGGCCTTTCAGGACGGCTGCGGCAAGGTAAAGAGGGGCGGCGGTGTCCTCCTCCTGGTTGAACTGAGGGTTGTTTTCCTCGAAGCGGGTTTCTCCCCACCAGCCGTCACTCGCTTCAACCAGGGCGATCGGCTGGATACGCTTGTTGAGCAACTGGTCATTGTTTTCATCCACCTCTAGACTACACGTGGAGCCGTCAAAAATGGTGGATTTGCCACCAAGGTCGGTGTTGATTTCGGAACCACGCGAAAAAACGGACTGCACATTCGAGAGCGACTGACCGTTTTTAATCGACATGATCCGGTCGTTGCGCGGTGTGACACCATTGCTGCGCAGGAATATACGTAGGTTGTTGGTTGCCACCTTGGGGTCGAGTGTGATGAAGATTGAAGATTGTTTTCTATCCCAGTAGTTCGACAGGGTTTTGATTTCGCGGTCGTTGAGGTCGTATTGCGGCGCCACGAGGGCAAAGCCTTCTGCATCCTCCGGGATGCTCTCGGTTTCTGAGAGTCTCAGTGGGGTGAGCAGGATGTTCTGTTGCCAAAGCATCTCAAAGAGCACCTGCCATGCAGGATCGCCATCGGTGGCTTCGAGATTGATTTTGTCGGCGGCAAAATAAATTCTCCGTGGCTTTCCTTCGATCGCACCAATAAAGGTCGATGTAATCATATCCTCGTCCCGCCAGGCAACGATGTTACGCCGGTCGTCTTGCAAAAACAAATCTGAGACCCGGACGGTGCGGACGTGGGCCGAGAGTTCTTGTTTTTCCGAGGTCGCGGGATTATCAGCCTTTGCATCGGGCGTCGTCGGGGTGGCAGCAGCTGGCGGTGATTTTGAATCCTCGCTCTTCCCGGCCTTGGGGTCACCCTGCGGCTCATCACGTCCGTCCACAATGATCATGTCCTCGGTGTATTTCTGTCCGAAGGTGTTTTCAAGCTCCAGGGTGCGGTCGGTCTGGCGAAGGGGGTCGACAAATTCCAGATTCACTGCCTCGCCACCAAGCCGTTTGTATTCATCCAGCAGGTTGTAAATCCGGGTATAGTGGGCGGAGCTGCGTTTGATCACCGCGATGACGTGTAGGGGCACTTCCCTTTTCTGGACAGCATCACTTTCAAGATACTTGGTGCTCAGGTCTGAAAGGGTGAAATCCTGTCGGTCAGTCAGGTCATAACGCTCATGTTTGGCGCAGCTGAGGTAATTGGCAGCAACGATCACAATGATAAACAGGACCAGCTGGGTAATGACGTTGATACTTCTTCCGACACGCCGGACGGGACGTGTGGCTGGAGTAGTTGATGGGGAATCCGACATGAGGGACAGGTGAAATAGATAAGGTGGTCAGGATTTCCACCGGCGGAAATCCAGGGTGAGGTGTGTGAGGAAAAGGAAGAATGCAGCCATGCTCAAATAGTAGACGATGGGCCGGGTGTCGATCATCCCACGGGCGAACTGAGCGAGGTGTTCCTGGATGGAGACGTAGTGAAACAGGCCCACAGCCTGGAATCCTTCACCCGTGTAGTAGGGGACAAAGCCCATGAAAAAGAGCATCACCAGGATCGCGATGGTAATGATTCCCGCGACGATTTGACTGGAACTCAGCGTTGAGGCGAGACAGCCGATCGCAAGGAAGAAGCTGCCCATCAATAACAGGATGGCGTAAGTGCCGATGACATGACCCGCTTCGTAGGGGGGCGGGTTGCCGGTGATCATGGTGAAAATCTTGAGATGCAGCAGGATGGGAAGCCACAGGATCGCATAAAAGGAAAACGCGGCCAGATACTTGGAAAGCACGACCTGGGCACTGGTGACCGGTGCGGTCATCAAGGTCTCCAATGTGCCTGTTTTTTCCTCCTCTGCAAACAGGCGCATCGTCAGTAATGGAAAAATAAAGAGGAAATAAAACCAGAAGTTCGGGGCGCTGAAGGAAACCATGAGGAAGTTCTCACTCAGCGGGGCATCCTTCATTTTCTCCATCGCTGAAGTCATGGACATCCCCTGCATCAGCAAGACAAGGCCTAGAACCACCCAGCCAAAAGGGGTGAGGAAGTAGTTTTTGAATTCCTTGCGGAACAGTATGAGAAATACGCGCATGAATAAGAAAAATTCGCTGCACGGGAAATAGGCGAAATTTGCCCCCGGGGAAAGGGAATTGTCGTCTTAATCAAGGTTTTCCGGGCCGAACGCATCCGGAAGCAAGACATCGAGCGTGGTCTGTCGTGACAGGATGCCGTTTTCATCCGCCAGATAGACCTTCATGGCAGGATTGAACTCGTTGAGAACCTGTCGGCATGCCCCACAGGGGCTGGCGGCACCGGGCACCGCGATGGCGATGGCGGAAAAGGTTCTGACACCCTCGGAAACTGCTTTGAAGACAGCCGCGCGCTCAGCACAGATGGTCAGGCCGTAGGATGCGTTTTCCACGTTGCAGCCGGTGAAGATGGCACCATTTTCAGCCAGTAGGGCAGCTCCGACATCAAATTTCGAATACGGTGCATACGCCGAAGCGCGTGCTTCGGCGGCTATTTTGGCTAACTCCCCGGCTGTCATCAGGCGATCGTTGGGTTGGCGTGGATCAACTTGGTGGCTTCAAGGGCGATGTGCATCATTTCCTCGAAACTCGACTGTCGTTCGGCGGCGGTTGTGGCTTCTCCCGTGCGGATATGGTCGGACACCGTGCAGATGGCCGCTGCATGCGCACCGTATTCGGTCGCGATGCCATACAAGCCCGCTGCCTCCATCTCAATACCGAGAATATTCATCTTTTCCATCGTATCGAACATCGAGGGGTTCGGTGAGTAAAAAAGGTCGGCTGAAAACATATTGCCGTTGGTCACGGGGATACCCAGTTCCGCTGCCGCGTCATTAAGGGCTTTCAGCAGCGGATAGCTGGCGATGGCTGCGTAGTCGTGGCCTTGAAACCGCTGACGATTCACCGCCGAATCCGTGCTTGCCCCCATGCCGATAAGTACATCGCGCACTTTGACATCAGGACTAACAGCACCGCAGCTTCCCACGCGAATCAGGTTTTTTACGCCGTACTCAGTGATCAACTCCTTGGCGTAGATGGAAATCGACGGGATACCCATGCCGCTGCCCATGACGGAGACCGGCGTGCCCTGGAAGCTGCCGGTGAAGCCGAGCATGTTGCGCACCGTGTTCACCTGCCTGACATTGGTGAGAAAGGTTTCGGCAATGTACTGCGCCCGCAGGGGGTCGCCGGGAAGCAGGCAGGTGGCGGCGAAGTCGCCGGGCTGGGCATGGATGTGGGGAGTCATGGGCGGAGTTGGATTGATGATTGGCGAGTGATGAGTGATGATTTTTGAAGTTCAGGACTTGCCATGCTCGGCGGTTTTGACGCTGGTGACGAAGATGGAGATGAGTTCGTCGCACTCTTGCATGATTTTTGTTAGTTTGCTCGGATTGCACAATGGTTTCCTTTCAATGATCTTGAGCCAGATCAATGATTCACGAAGCTCCTTGAGGGAAATCTTCATTTTATGGATGAAATCTTTCCGTGATTCCGCGCTTTGGGCTTCACCGTAATTGGGTGCAGGCGAGGTTCCTGACCTGAGTAGCTGTCCCGAGATGTGATTTCCAGCTTTTGAATTAGGTAGTGATTCTATAACCTTGATAACGCGTATGGAAAAATCGATCAGTCGATCCTCCAGATCCTGTGGTTTTTTTTGTTTCATCATTCTTGTAACTTCTAATTTCAACAATCAACAATCAACAATCAACAATCAACAATCATCACTCGTCACTCGTCACTCGTCACTCGTCAATCAATTGCTCTCCATGGTTGAAGGGGGAGAGCTGGAAAATTCGGGCGATGGTTTGGGCGATGTCGGCGAAGGTGTTGCGGAGGCCTAGATCTGCGGGGTGTGTGTTTTTCTGATAGAGTAAAATCGGGACGTGCTCGCGGGTGTGGTCGGTGCCTTTCCAGGTGGGGTCGTTGCCGTGGTCAGCGGTGAGGATGAGTAAGTCGTGGACATTCATTTTTTCAAATAACAGAGGCAGTTGGCGATCAAATTCTTCCAGTGCTTCGCCGTAGCCCTGGGGGTCGCGGCGGTGGCCGTAAACGGCGTCGAAATCGACGAAGTTGGTCATGACGATGCTTTTTTCCGGAGCCCGATCCATCGCCGACATGGTTTCTTTCCATAGCGCCTCGTGGCCGGATGCGCGGATCTCCTCGCTCATGCCGGTGTGGGCGAAGATGTCGCCGATTTTCCCCACGCCGATCACCGTGCCGCCGGCATCGACCAGTTTCTGCAGCACGGTCGGGCTGGGGGGCTCCAAGGCGTAATCGTGGCGGTTGCCGGTGCGCTGGAAGTTTTCCGCGGAGCTGCCGGTGAATGGCCGCGCAATCACCCTGCCGATGTTCAGCGGTTCCAGGATCTCACGGCAGATTTTGCAAAGTTGATAGAGGTTTTTCAGTCCAAAGCTTTCCTCGTGGCAGGCGATCTGGAAGACGCTGTCGGCGGAGGTGTAGAGGATCGGTTTGCCGGTGCGCATGTGTTCCCCGCCGAGCCGGGCGATGATTTCCGTGCCGGAGGCGTGGCAGTTGCCGAGGTATCCGGGGATGCCGGATCGGCTGACAATCTGATCGAGTATTTTCTGGGGAAAAGAGTTCTCATGGTCGTGGAAATACCCCCAGTCCCAGAGTGCGGGGACACCCGCCATTTCCCAGTGGCCGCTCGGAGTATCCTTGCCCGATGAAATTTCCCTGGCGCAGGCGTGGCTTCCTAACAAGGAGTCCGGAGCGGTCATGCTATCGGGAAAGACCCCGGTGCTCGTGCGGTAGGCGTGAAGCAGGCCGAGGGACGCCATGTTGGGTAAGTGCAGCGCTTCGCCTTGTTGAGAGAAATGCCGCGCGATGTGGCCCAGGGTGTCCGCGCCGGCGTCGCCAAACTTTTCCGCATCGGCAGCCGACCCGATACCGAGGGAATCGAGGACAAGCCAGATGACGCGGGCCGTGGTGTGCGGTGAGCAATCACCGCTTTGGATAAGCCCTTGCGGTTGTTCTGCGGTATCTTGTCGATGGGCGGGCACGGGTTTGATGTCGATGTGCCCTGTGCTGAAAGCGGCGATTGCTCGCCGCACTCCAGGGCGGGTTACTCACTCAGGGGAAATGGTTTGGTAAATCACGGGCAGTGCGTCCGGGGCGTGGTCCGACACGGTGACCGCGGCTTTTATTTTTTCCGCCGCCTGTTCCCAGTCGGCCTCACTGCGGGCGTGGATCGTCGCCAGCGGTCGGTCCGTTGTTTCACCCACTGTGATGAAGTCGGTCAATCCGACAGCCGGGTCGATGTCGTCTTCCGTTCGCTTACGTCCTCCACCTAGCTCGACCACCGCCATGCCCAGGGCCCGGGTGTCGATGGCGGAGACGTAGCCGGTTTCGGCGGACTGCACGGCTTTCACCACGCTGGCCTTGGCGAGATACTTGTCCGGGTGCTCTATCAGGTCACTTGGTCCACCCAGGGAATGCACCATGTTGCCCAACCGTTCCGCCGCCCTGCCGCTTGCCAGTTCGCATTCTAACATGGCGTGCGCATCCGCCGGGTTGTCGGCGAGTTCGCCGAGCATGAGGAGTTCGGTGCAGAGGGCGAACACCACTTGCAGCAGGCGAGGGTTTTGTTTTTCGTGGGTGAGGAAATCGATCGCCTCGCGCACCTCGACCGCATTACCCGCCGTCGAGCCGAGTGGCTGGTTCATGTCGGTGATCAGGGCGCTGGTTTTCACCCCCGCCGCATTGCCAATATCGACGATGCTCCGTGCCAGTGCCACCGAGTCGTCGTGGGTAGGCATAAAGGCACCGGAGCCGGTTTTGACATCCATGACCAGGCAATCGAGACCTGCGGCGAATTTTTTTGAGAGAATAGACGCGGTGATCAGCGGGATTGACTCCACGGTGGCGGTGATGTCGCGGGTGGCATAAAACCGCTTGTCGGCGGGCGCGAGATCTCCGGTTTGGCCGATGATCGCGACACCACATTCCCGCACGGTTTTTTTAAACAGAGCGGTATCCGGCGTGGAGTTGTATCCCGGAATCGAATCCAGCTTGTCGAGCGTTCCTCCGGTGTGTCCAAGCCCCCGACCCGAAATCATCGGGACATAGCCGCCGCATGCCGCGAGCAGGGGGCCGAGCATGAGCGAAACCCCGTCGCCAACGCCACCGGTTGAATGTTTATCAATAATCGGACCGGGGAGGTTTTCGTTTTCCCAAACAAGCACGTCACCCGTGTCACGCATTGCCAGGGTGAGGGCTGCGGCTTCTCCGGGGGACATGCCCTGGAAAAAGACAGCCATGGCAAAGGCGGCAATCTGCCCTTCGCTGATCGAGCCGTCGGCTATCCCATTCGAGAAAAACTGAACTTCCCGGTCGGTCAGTGTAAGCCCATCACGTTTTCTTCGGATGATTTCCTGGGGGAGCATCGTTAAGAGAAAAGTTTATGAATGTAGGACCAGATTTCAGAACCAAGGTAGATGCCCACTATGCCCATCACCCCTGCCAAGGCATTCGGTGCCGGGACCGGGAGTTTGAGGGCTGTAAAAAGAATACCGACGACTAGTCCGGTAACGAGAGAGAGCAGAACGACGTTAATCATGCCCCCAGTCTACAGCATTCAAAAAGTAGGACAAGTTTGTAACTTGTCGGCAGGATGAGCAGCAAGGGTAGCCGACAGCTTACAAAGCTGTCCTACCGTAGCAGGTCAAGAATCGGCTGCGGGTAAACACCCAGAAAGACAATCGCAATGGTCAGCGCGGCAAGAACCACCATGGTGATCGTCGGAACAGCTATCGCCTTCTCATTCCGTGGCGCATTCCAATACATCGCCTTGACCACTTTTAAGTAGTAGTAGAACCCCGCGGCCACACTGACAAAGGCGATGCCGATCAACCACCAGCTGACTTCGGCTGTGATGGCTGATTTGAAAATAAGGAACTTACCCCAGAACCCGGCAGTAAGAGGGACGCCTGCCAGAGCGGCCATGGCAATCGTCAAGGCAATCGCAAGAACCGGGTTCCTTGTTCCGAGTCCGTCAAAGGCATCAATTTCGTCGCTTTCCTCCTCAGCACGGATCAACGCAAGCACGTAGAATGCGGCGAATGTCATCAGCAGGTAGGTGCCCAGGTAGAAACTCACTGCGGTAAAACCTACGGAGGCCACGCCCATGAGCAGGAAGCCTGCATGGGCGATGGATGAGTAGGCGAGAAGTCGTTTGAAGTTACTCTGGGAAATCGCAGACAGGTTGCCATAGACCAACGTAGCTCCGGTCATCACCAAAAGAATAAGAGTCACCGATGAACTTGTGGCATCGGCGGCCAGGAAGGGTTCAATGATAGTCATCAATACGAGGAATCCCGCGGCTTTTGAAGCGACGGAAAGGTAGGCGGTAACCGGGGTAGGGGCGCCTTGGTAGACATCTGGTATCCAGAGCTGCATCGGGACGGCACCCACCTTGAATCCAAGCGCAATGAGGATGAGTGCGATTCCAAACAGCAAATAAGTGTGGTTGAATTTTCCTTCTGCTAGAACGCTGGTGAAAAGTGAGACATCAGTCGTGCCCAACGATCCATAGATCCATGCGATTCCATACACGAGAAAACCCGTGGAGAGTGCTCCAAGGATGAGATACTTAACACCAGCTTCCACCGAGCCCACGTTGCGGCGCATGTAGGCGACCATTACGTAGAAGGTGATCGTCACCAGCTCGAGGGCGACAAAGATTGAAACCAGGTCCCTGGCCGATGCCATCCACATCAGACCCGCGCAGGCAAATACGGGGAGGCAGTAAAATTCTCCAGTTCCAGAGCCGGTGTCGTCACCCGTGGTGAACTTGGATAGAACCTTGTGGAAATCCACCGCCATCAACAACACCAGGATAGTGCTGACCACGGCGATGATTTTGTAGAACCGGGCGACAGCACTGTCGCCGTAAAAACGCTCCATCCATCCTGGGACGGCGTATCCCTCGGGTGCCGGGCAGAACAGCATAGCTAGAATCACTGCCAGACCTCCGGCCGCGATCAGTCCGATACGTGATTTGTTTCCGTTGGAAAACGCCTCGAACATGAGTAGGACGAGACCAAAGCCAACGGTGATGAATTCGATGATGTGCGGTTGCATGGGGAAAATAGGTCCTATAGGACTTGTTCAGGGGCTATAGAAATTGAAGAATGATATGAGGATAAACGCCCACCACTAACAAAGTAGCGGCGAGGAAATAGGTGGGGATTTTCTCAGAAAGGCCGATGTCGCTGGCACTTTCGGTTGCTTTGACCAGGGGGCCTTGGAAGGTGTTTCGGTAGGCGCGTAGCATGTAAACAGCGCCCAGCACCACCCCCCAAAGCGCGATGATGGTGGTGACCTGCACCCAGCCCAGGCCGTCGGCAGGTTTCCAATCGGCAAAGCCAGCAAAGAACACCATGATTTCACCCGCGAAGTTGGCGAGGCCGGGCAGGCCGATCGATGCCATGCCGGCGAGTCCGAACACAAACGCGAGTGCAGGAGCCGTTTTGGCCAGTCCGCCGAGCTGGGAGATTTCGAGTGTGCCGGTTTTTCTTTCGATCACCGAGGCCAGTGAGAACAGCAGGGCGATGGAAATTCCGTGCGCAAACATCAGCAGCACGGCGGCGGGTTCGGCGATGCTGTTTTCCGGGTTGGCCGAAAGAGCTGCAACGGCGAGGAAAATATACCCCATGTGCATCACGGAGGAGTTACCCAACATCAGGTCAAGGCGTTTCTGGTTGATCGTCACCAGTCCGACCCAGATGATGTTTCCGAGGAGGAGGACACAGATCCATGGCAGCCAGTGCAGCATGCCGTCGGGGGCTACTTTCATCCCGATCACTAACAAGCCATACAGTCCGAACTTTTTCAGCACACCCGCGTGTAACATCGCGACGGGAGCAGGGGCGCTCGCATAAGCAGAAGCCGCCCAGCTGTGGAAGGGGAACAGGGAAACCAGGGTTCCAAAACCGATGATCAGGAGCAGGGCGATTTCATTCTGATGCCTGGGGGCGGCGGTGAGGTCGGCAATCGACCACGACGGCATCTGGGTGACGGCCAGGATGAGGCCGGCGAGCAAGACAATCGATCCAAACGCAAGGTAGATGGTGATTTTCCATGCCGTAGCCTTGCGGTCGCCCCGCCCAAGGATACCGATCATCAGGAATGTCGGGATCAGCGCCAGTTCGTGGAAGGCGTAGAAGAAAAAGACATCGGACGAGAGGAAGGCACCGATGGCTCCCGCTGCGATGAAGAGGGAACTGGAATACCAGAGCCTTTCCCTGCCCTCAGGGCATTTGCCAGAGTGCACAGCGGCTAGTGTCACAATCACAGACAGGGCGAGCATCACTGCGCTGGCACCCGATGCAAAACCGAGTCGGAGGTTGATTTCCGGATTGCTGAGCACCTGGAATCCCCAATCCCAGCAATCACACTGCGTTTTCCAATACGTGATCAGAGGATAGAGGCTGGCGGCCACATTGAGCACTGCCGCAGCCAAGGCTGTGCGTTGCGCCGGTGCACCCAGCAAGATGGCCACGCCTGCTACAAGCGGGATCAAGATCAATGCGGGAAGTAGTAGTAGATCCATGGATGTTAGAAATTGACGTTGGGAAAATGAGAGGGCTTAGGAGGCGAAAACGGTGAAGTAGATGACAAGCAACACACCCACAGCCATCAGGAAGGCATAGCCACTGAGGCTACCGGACTGGGCATAACGGCGGAACACATTACCAATGCCAGTGGCGGACCGTGAAAGGCCGCCAACGATCATACCATTGATAAGAAACTCATCAAAGAAATGCACGATGGCTGCAAAGGCGTCCTGGAAAATCTTGATCAGCCACGCATAGATTTCGTCGAGGTAGAACTTGTTGCGGAACAGGGGGATGTTGAGCGGGTCTTTGTCCTTGCCAAAATAAAGAACAAAGGCGGCAATGGCACCCAGAACAAAAGCCCCTATGGAAGCGTAGAATGCTGTGCCCATCGGAGGCATGAAATGCAGGTTCAGATCCCAGCCACTGGCAATCGGCAGGATGGCTGAGGAAATCCATGGTGCAACAATGGCCATGGCACCCAAAGCAGCCAGAGGCAGCCACATGACAACCGGCACCTCCTTCGCTTTCTCAGCTCCGTGGTCGCGTGATTTTCCGAGGAATGCGACAAAGAACAATCGCAGCATGTAGAATGTAGTGAGTGCGGCGACGGCGACAGCCAGCCAGAACAAGGGCTGGTTGTGTGCATGTTCCGCTGCGTGGAGAATACCTTCCTTGGAATAGAAACCGGAAGTAAACGGGACAGCGGTCAAGGCAGCGGTTCCGACCAGGAAGGAGATCGCAGTGACCGGCATTTTCTTGAGCAGTCCACCCATTTTCCAGATGTCCTGTTCATGGTGGCAGGCATAGATCACAGCGCCGGAGCCAAGGAAAAGCAGGGCCTTGAACCATGCGTGGGTAAACAGATGGAACATTCCGGCTTCCGGGGCGATCAGGCCGACAGCCATCACCATGTATCCGAGCTGGGAAAGGGTGGAATAGGCGAGGATTTTCTTGATGTCGTTCTGCTGCGTCGCCATGAGTGCCGCCAGCAGGGCGGTGATGCCGCCCACCCAGGCAATGACCTGTGGAGCAAACCCGATGAATCCGGCGTTTTCCGGCGTGATGTCCAATGAGAAAAACAGCCGTGCCATCATGTAGACACCCGCCGCGACCATGGTGGCGGCGTGGATCAGTGCGGAAACAGGAGTCGGACCTTCCATCGCATCAGGCAGCCAGACGTGCAGCGGAAGCTGGGCGGATTTGCCGATGGCACCACAGAAAACGAGAAGGATAATGGTTCCTGTCAGGCAGGTGTAGAACGGTGAGAACTTGCTTCCGTCCATATCGGCAAATACCACCGTGCCCATGATCCCCCAGAGCATCAGGATGCCGATCATAAAGCCGAAGTCACCCACCCGGTTGGCCAGGAACGCCTTTTTCGCCGCATCAGCCGCAGAGTCCTTCTGATACCAGTGACCGATGAGCAGGTAGGAGGATAGACCAACCAACTCCCAGAAGATAAACATCATAATGAAGTTCGAAGCCATTACGATGCCGGTCATGGAGAACATAAACAGCGACAGGCCACCAAAGTAACGCGCTTTCGCCTCGTCATCCTTCATATAGCCAAGCGAGAAAATGTGAACCAGCATACCAATGCCGGTCACCACAATCATCATACCGGTTGCCAGCTGGTCGAGCTTGTAGCCGATTCCGAGTTCAAAACTTCCGGCTTTGATCCACGAGTGATCAGCCTCGGCCGTAGAGCCAAGTAACGAGCAGGCAATGCCGAAGGTCACGACCACCGAGAGCGTCGACAGCGCAGAGGACGCCAACGCACTACGTTTCAGCCCAAACTGAATAATCGCAGCACTCGCGATTGGCAGGAGAAGTAAGAACCAGGGAAGATTTTCCATTTTAAAGTTTAAAGTGTTCAGTTTTCAGTTTCAAGCAGCTTGGATTGAGCGGATGAGGCCTTGGAGCATACTTGAAATTTCCTTTGTTTCTTGAATGAGTGGTTTGCTGATTTCTTGGGTTAATTCATGTGATTGTTGAGCTAAATACAGTTGGGTTCGTAGCTCTCCACAAGATCCTTTAGCTATTCTCAAAAAGCGTACAAAATCACCAGGACTGTCTCTTTCCTGACCTTCTGCAATGTTGGAAGGCACGGAAATGGCAGATCGAGTCATCTGATCCTTTAGTGCAAAATTATTGGAGGTTTTCATATGCTTAAATATTTTTAGTGAGAGGCGACATGCCCGTTTCCAGACTTCTAAATCTTCGAATGAGTGAAATGCCATAATTGTGATGCTTGAAACTGAAAACTTGAATCTTGAAACTTCAGCCTTTCAGCGAGGTCAGCTCATCCGTGTGGATGGTCTGCCTTGCCCTGAAGAGGGAGACGATGATCGCAAGACCCACCGCCACTTCAGCGGCGGCCACGGTGATGATGAAAAATACAAACACCTGGCCATCGTAGTCGGGTAGCCCCTTGGTGAGGTTGAACCGGGAAAAGGCAACCAGCGACAGCGAAGCGGCGGCCAGCATTAATTCCAGACACATAAAGATAACGATGATGTTGCGCCGGATGATCACACCCGCCAAACCAATGGCGAATAGCAATCCCGATATCATCAGGTATTCATTGAGGGAAGGAGTAGGCATGATGAAAAATGTTAGGCGTTTTTCTTGGCGTGAAGTTCAGCGGCTTGGGTGAGCCAGTCATCGCGGGTGATGCGGCCTTTGAATGAAAGTAAATTGTCAAACTCCTCGATATTGGCCTCCGACCAGTCGGCGATTTGTTTGTAGGTGTAGATACCGAAATCATTGAGCTTGGATTCAAGCACGGATCCGACGCCTGAGATGACTTTGAGGTCGTCTGCTTCATCAGGCTTGGAGGTGTAGACCAAACCACGCTTTTCATCGGTCGAGGTGTTTGCCGGGAGAGCCTCGTCGTTTACTGGCTCTGGCTCAACGACGGGTGTGGGTTCTGGCCTGGCTTGGGGGGCTGCACTAACCGTGGGGATGCGTTTGTTGGTCGAAAGTTTGGTCGCGGCAACCGTTGCCTTTTTTGAAAGCGCAACGCAGCCGACCGTGGCGACAAGTAACAGCACGGCGATAACCTGAAGCGGGAAGTTATAATCGGTAAACAGCTTTTGTCCAATCAGGTGAATGTCGGGAAGCCGGTTGTCGGCGAGGCGTTGATGGATGGTTTTGTGATCCTTTTCAACAAAGTCGGCGGACGCTTTTCTGAGTTCGAGTTTTGGTGCCTTGGGAGAGTCCTGGTCGCTGGATAAAACACCGGCAAGCTGGATCACAAGCACCAACGGCAGGATCACACCGGCCGCGATCGCAACGCCCTTGCGTGGGTGGCTTTCCTCTTTTTTCAGGTCGAGGAGCATGATGATGAAAATAAACAACACCATAATGGCACCCGCATAAACCAGGATCTGGAGGATGCCGACGAAGTAGGCATTCAGACCGATCAGAATACCGGCGAGCCCAAGAAAACTCAGTACCATCGAGAGGGCACTGGAAACAGGATTGCGCATGAACACAACCATGGTGCCGCCAACCAGCATCATCGCGGCAAAGATGTAAAAGAGTGGTGAGATCATTTGTTAGACAGGATTTACAAAATTAACAGAATTTCTTGCTTGGTATTTGGAGTTTGGAACTTGGAGTTTAAGGTCACTTGATCTCGTTCCACTTGTTGACCAGACCGGTGCGGACACCGCCGATTTCATAAAGGCGTTTTTTGTCGTTCACCATGTCGGCGCGGGTGAGTCCGGTCATGGCGTAATCCTGGCGGAGGAATATCGCTTGTTCGGGGCAAACTTCCTCGCACATGCCACAGTAGATGCAGCGGGTCATATCAATCTCGAATTCCTTGGGCCGCTTTTCAACCTTCGCCCAGGGGTCGTCCGATTCGATTTCGCCGGGGAGAATGGTAATCGCTTTGGGGGGGCAGATAAATTCGCACAGCTGGCAGGAAACACAGCGCTCGCGTTCCTGTTCATCGGTGACCAGGGCCGGCACGCCGCGGTAATATTCGGGAAGGTGGTCGTCCCACTTCGTTTCCGGATACTGCATGGTGACACCAAGTCCGGATGAATTGAATTGGTCAGCACCGGGTGTTTTTCCGCGTACAGAACGGATGGCGTGCCCGAGAGTGATCCACAAACCCTTGATGACAGCCGGAAGATAGAGCTTCTCCAGCAGGGTGAGCTTGGGACGAGTGACTTTGATTGTGGCCATGGGAGGGGATCAGTTGTCGGTTATCCGTTATAGGTTATTAGGAATTCCGAGTATGCGGTTGAAGTGTGTGGAAAGAATAATGTGTGTGGGGTGTCTGATAACAAATAACCGATAACTTAATTCAACATCATGATGATGCCGGCGGTGATGAAGATGTTGACGAGGGCGAGTTCGAAAAAGACAACCCAGCCGAGCTTCATCAGCTGGTCGTAACGGAAACGGGGCACGGTCCAGCGCACCCAGATAAAGAAAATGACAAAGGCGATCACCTTGGCGAGGAAGATCAGGATGTGGAGAAGGCCGCCAAAGGCCATGTTGGAGATGGCGGCATCGAGGCCGAAGCCTAACGACCAGCCACCGAAGAAAAGGGTGACGATCACGGCGGAGCCGACGATCATGGCCGCATACTCGCCGAGGAAAAAGAGGGCGAACTTCATCGATGAATATTCCGTGTGGTAACCGCCCACAAGTTCCGTCTCACACTCGGGAAGGTCAAAAGGCATCCGATTGGTTTCGGCAAAAATGGAGGTGGTGAAGATAACAAAGGAGATCAACAAAGGAATCATCAGCAGCCACTGCTCACCGGAGTTTTCCCAGTAGGCTTTGTCGAGCAGGCTGCCGTGTTCATTCCAGAGCGGAAGCAGTGTCCAGCCGCCATCAGCCTGGGCCTGTACGATGTCGGAGAGGTTGAGCTGGCCGAAGACCATCAGGATCGGGATCAGCGAGAGGCCGAGTGCGATTTCGTAGGAAATCATCTGGGCGCAGGAGCGCACGCCACCGAGGAATGAGTATTTATTGTTCGATGCCCAGCCGGCGATGGTGATGCCGTAGACGCTGAGCGAGGCAATGGCGAAAACGAACAGTGGCCCGGCATCGATATCAGCGATAACGAGTTTGATATCGTGGCCAAACAAATGGATACTGCTGCCAAACGGGAGGATGCAGATACAGAGGAATCCGGGTGCCGCAGCGAGTGCCGGTGCGATCCAGAAAAAGAACTTGCGCACATGGCCCGGGACAAGATCCTCCTTGAGGAAGGCCTTTAATCCATCCGCCAGAGGCTGAAGCAGTCCAGCGAAATGGATATCCTTTTTGCACCCAAACAAGGTGAGGGGAATGCCGACCCTGTTAGGTCCGACGCGATCCTGGATGATCGAGGACACACGGCGCTCGGCATAGGTCGAGTAAGCAATGATGGGCAGCGTGCAGACGAAGGTGAAGACGATGATCTTCACCGCTGTGCTGATAATGAGAAAGAGGAGAGGGTCCATGGGGTGGAGTTATCAGTTATCTGTTGTGGGTTATTAGGAAACAGAAACCGAGATTTATGATTTTTGGGACGATTTTTTGAGGTAGGAAATGTATCCGTTTAGAATTTTGACAGCTTCGCTGACTTTGTCGCGGCCTGACTGAAGCTGTGTGCTATCGATGTAATTTTCGTCATGCGCTGTAATGAGGTGATCGAGAGTTTCCCAGCAAGAGCCTCGTGCGTTACAGCAGAATTTGGCATTATCGAGGTAATGAAATCGGCCATAGCCCTCTGCAATGTTGGCCGTTGTTGAGCGCGCAGCGCGAGTTATTTGATCAATGAGGCGGAATTTTTCATCTTTTGGAAAAAGCGGAACGATTTCGTCTTTCACAAATAAACGAAGCACCCGACATGCTTGCCAGCACTTTAACTCTTCGAATGTTTTAAGATTTTCCATGGTTTCCTAATAACTAATAACAGATAACTAACAACTGTCGGCTCTAGCCGACTATCTCGCCATGCGCTTTGCGTTGGTTCTCGCGTTCAACCAAGGGGATGGTGACGCCTGTTGCGGTGATGACTTCACCCTGGTCACTGAGCGAGGCGAGGGTTTTGCCTTCAAAGGCGGGGATGCTGGTGGCAATGACCTGCGAGAGTTGATCAATGCTGCCAGGGGCCTGGTCAGGGCTTTCCCCGGTGATCGAGAGGATCATGTCGGTGATGATTTCCCAGTCGTCACGCGCATCGGCAGGTGGTTGGCAGGCTGCGTGGAGCTTCTGCATCCGACCGCTGACGTTGACCAGGCTGCCCCGTTTTTCAGCGGAGCTGGCACCGGGGAAGACGATGTCGCTGGCTTGAGCCGTTGCGTTAGTTGTCGTATGGATGGAAATAAGAAGCTCGAGGGCATCGAGGTCTTCAGTGGTGAAGCCGGATTCCGTGAGGTCTTCGGAGGCGACGATCAGTGCCTTGATGGAGCCACCGGTGATGCCGTCACGAATAGCGGAAAATTTTTCAGTGGGATCACTGGTTTCAAGGATGAGTCCGGCACCTGTGGTGTTAGGATTGCGGTCGGATGAAATAAGCATGTCATCGGACTCCTGGGTATGCGCGACAATGCTGATCAGATCGGTTCCCAGCTCGGTGGCGAGGGTGCGCATCATGAAGAGTTCCTCGTTGGTCTGTCGGCCGGAGGCAATCACGGCAATCTCACTTGGTTCAAATTGTTTTAACGCATCGGCGGCTGCACTGATCGACTGGTTCCAGCAGGTCTCCTCATGCACGCCATCGGCCTTGATGAGTGGTGCGGTGAGTCGGTTTTCAGCGGTCGGGCAGATGTAGCTGAGACGATGGCTGTCGGGCATCCAACAGGAATTCACGGCATCGTTCCGACGCGGGGTGATGCGGAAGATCTTGTTGCCGCGCGTCCAGATGGTGATGTTGGCGCCGGTGCCGCAGTTGGTATCGATGCTCGGGGTTTCCTTGAGGAACCATGTGCGCATCTGGAAACGAAAATCGTTGCTGGTCAGGGCCCCGACTGGGCAGAGGTCCACGGTGTTGAGTCCGTAGTTGTTGGTGAGTTCCTTGCCCGGGAAGATTCCCACGGTGGTGTGGGTGCCTCGTTCAGTGAAGCCTAACACGGGCTCATGGGCCACTTCGTCCATAAAGCGGATACAGCGCGAGCACATGATGCATCGCTCGTCATCGAGCCGGATACGTGGTCCGATTTTGACATTCTTCGGCTTCTTGATCTTGTCTTCCTTGAAGCGTGAGGTGCCTTTGCCGTGTTCGACGGAAAACTCCTGGAGTCGGCATTCACCCGCCTGGTCGCAGATCGGGCAGTCGAGCGGGTGGTTGATGAGGAGAAATTCCATCACACCCTCGCGGCATTTTTCCACCAGGGCACCCTTGGTGCGGATACCCATGTTCTCGCCAACGGTGTTGGCGCAGGCGATGACAGGGCGTGGCATCCAGCCGATTTCCTGGTAGCCATCGCTGCCGTAGACAGGAGCTTGTCCCGGGGCCGGGCGCGGCGGCATACCCATCTGAACCAGGCACATACGGCAGTTGCCGGGTGAGGATAGCTTCGGGTGATAGCAGTAGTGGGGGACTTCCTTCTCGGCCATCTTACAGGCCTCGATCATCCGCGTACCGCGTGGCACCTGAATCCAGTGTCCATCGATCTGGACATTGACCATGCCTTTTTCAGCGGCGATGTCCTTGGGAAGTTGTTTTGTGTTTGATTCACTCATAGGTCATATAGGTCCTATAGGACTTATTATTGGCTGATATATTGAAGCTGCTGCTTGGCCTCCTCAGAGAGGTAGTCATTGTCCTCGGAAGTCTCTGCCTCGAGCTCGTCGCGGAATTTGGCGATGATCGCCTCGACCGGCCAGGAGGAGGCTTCGCCGAAGGCGCAGACGGTGCGTCCATCGATCTGGTAGGCGACGTCTTCGAGGGTCTGGATGTCCTCGGGGGTCGCCTGGCCGCTGACGATGCGATCGGAAATCTTGCGCATCCACATCGAGCCCTCGCGGCATGGTGTGCATTGGCCGCAGGATTCGTGGGCGTAGAAATGGTTCAGGTTATTGAGCACCCAGGAGATTTTGCGGGAGTCGTCCATGACGATGACCCCGCCGGAGCCGGCCATCGAGCCACAGGCGGCGATGGTATCGAAGTCCATCGGGATGTCGTAGAACGAGAGTTCGCGGTCTTTACCGTCCGGGGTTTTGATTTTGTAAGTCTCATCACACTTCATGATCTTGGCGGATGAGCCACCGGGGATGACGGCTTTGAATTTACGGCCGTCCTTGGGGCCGCCACAAACGTCGTTGAGCAGCTCGCCCATGGTGATTTTTCCGACCTGCACTTCGTAGTAACCGGGTTTTTTGACATCGCCGGAAACACAGAGGATGCGGGTGCCGGTGTTGCGGGGGACGCCGAGCTTGGCGTATTCCTCACCACCCATCCCGATGATGTGTTTGACGTGGCAGAGCGACTCGACGTTGTTGACGATGGTCGGTGCCATGTAGAGGCCGAGTGCCGCCGGGAAATACGGGGGCTTGATCCGTGGGTAAGGGCGTTTGCCTTCGAGCGACTCGATCAGGCCGGTTTCCTCGCCGCAGATGTAGGCGCCGGCACCACGGTGGACGTAGATTTCCAGGTCAAAGCCGGAGCCCAGCACATCCTTGCCGATGAAATTCCTGGCGCGTGCCTCCTCGATGGCTTTTTCCATGAGGATGGCGGCTGCGGGGAACTCCTCGCGCATATAGATGTAGGCGGTGTGGGCACCGACGGCGAAGCAGGAGATCACCATGCCCTCAAGCAGCTGGTGCGGGTCCTGGTGGACGATGTAGCGATCCTTGAACGTGCCCGGCTCGGACTCGTCACAGTTGCAGATCAGGTATACCGGCTTGGTGTTGTTAGGTGGGATGAACCCCCATTTGACACCTGTCGGGAATCCAGCCCCCCCCCGACCCCGCAGTCCTGACGCCTTCACTTCGTTGGTGATCGCCTGAGGCTCCATCGTCAGTGCCTTTTTCAGTTGCTCGTAGCCGCCGTCCCTGAGATAGCAGTCGATCGACGGATCCCAGCCCTCGCGGTCGATGTTCTTGAAAATCAGGCGGTATTCGCGCGGGTCTGGCTCTTTGCCGGGGAGATATTGGATGGAGGACATGATAGGTCGTATGGGTGGTATAGATCCTATGATTACGCCTTATAGCGGTTGAGAAGTTGTTCGGCTTTTTCCGGCTCCACGGCTTCATGGAAGTCGTCGTTGACCATGCAAACGGGGCCGGTACCGCAGGAGGCAAGGCACTCGGCGAATTCCACGGACCATGTTCCGCAGGGGGAGACGGCGATCGGGTTGTGGTGGGAGTCGGAGTTTGACCGGTCGATGCCTGTCAGTTCGCAGACGCGGTCCATCAGCTCGGCCGAGCCGGCCATGGCGCAGGAAAGCGTGCGGCAGATGCGCAGGTGGTACTTGCCAGGTGCGTGTTCGCGCAGGCCGGGGTAGAAGGAAACGACTTCGTAAACCTGCATCGGCTCGAGCCCGAGTTTCTCGGCCACCCACTTGGTGGCCTCCAGGCTGATAAATCCGAAGTTGTGCTGGATGATGTGCAGCAGGGGCAGGACGGCAGAGCGTTTTCTATCCTCGGGATAGTGGCTGATGCGTTCATTGGCCTCCGCATCGATCTCGGGAGTGACAGCGAAGGTTGGGAAAGTAGTGGAGGTGTCCATGTTTTAGACAGAATTAACAGGATTTTTCAGAATTTTTCTTGGGATGATGTGAACTGGGAACCTAGCGATCACATTCGCCCAAAACGAAGTCGAGAGAGCCGAGGATGGCGGGAACATCTGACACCATGTGGCCGGGAATCATTTTGGGCAGGATGGAGAGGTTGACAAACGACGGCGAGCGGATCTTCATGCGGTGGGGGACTCCGCCGCCTCTGGAATTGATGTAGAAACCGAGTTCGCCTTTCGGGTTTTCATGACCGAAGTAGACCTCGCCAGCGGGGGCTTCGATCCCCTGGGTGGCGACGATAAAGTGGTGGATAAGCTCCTCCATGCTGGTGAGCACCTTGTCCTTGGCTGGCAGCAGGTTTTTAGAATCCGCGATGTTGACCGGCCCATCGGGCAGGGTGGCAACGACCTGGCGGATAATGCGGATCGACTGTCGCATTTCCTCCATACGAACGAGGTAGCGGTCGTAGGAATCGCCGTTTTCCCCGATGGGGACATCGAAATCGTAATTCTCGTAGCCGAGGTAGGGGTTGTCCTTGCGGAGGTCGCGGGTAATGCCTGAACCTCGCAGGTTCGGGCCGGTCATGCCCCATGATATGGCGTCTTCGGCGGAAATGGTGCCTATGTCAACCATGCGGATCAGGTAAATCTTGTTGCGGTCGAGCAGCTTGGAGATTTCTTCGATCGCTTTTTCACATTCGTCACAAAACCTGAGGAGGTTTTCCAGAAAACCCTCGGGGATGTCGCGGATCTGGCCACCGACGCGGGTGTAGGATGTGGTAAAGCGGGCACCTGTCAGCTGTTCACACAGGTTGTGGGTCTTCTCCCTCTCCGTATAGGAGTATAGGAAAACAGTCATGGCGCCAACATCCATGGCACAGACACCGACCCCGAGCATGTGGGAGGAGATGCGTGCCAGCTCACAGCAGATGACACGCACAGCCTGACCTCGTGGAGGCAGCTCCCAGCCCATCAGTTTTTCGACCGCACAGGCGTAGGCGACGTTGTTGGCCAGGGGCGCGAGGTAGTCGAGCCGGTCCGTGTAGGGCACGAACTGGTTGTAGTGCATGTTCTCCGCGATCTTCTCATCGCCGCGATGCAGGTAGCCGATATCCGGGTCGCACTTGGTGACAATCTCGCCGTCGAGTTCGAGCACCAGGCGCAATACACCATGGGTCGCGGGGTGTGATGGACCCATGTTGAGAACCATCTTTTCACCGAGCAGGTCATCGGTTTCTGCCTGATAGTCAGAGTCGAGCCCAGCCTGTGTTTTTGCTGCGGTGTCGGGTGCCTGGTATTCCATCGGATTCATGAGTAATAGCCACGCGAAATGAGGGCCAAAACAGCCTTGGAAGCAAGCACTTTGTGAAACTTTTCACAAGCGGATGACAGAGTGACGAGACGAGCAAAATATGCGGATTATCGCATTGTCGCGTGGGCGTAGATGGGCCGGGGCGGGTCGTTTTTGCGATCACGGCAAAAGGCCATGAAGTAAACCTTTACGGTTTTTCCAAATTGTTTCTCCATCTTGGCTGCAAAGACGCACTTTTTCTCGATGGGGACATTTCACGCATGGAGCTGAACCCCACCAAGAAAATCAGAAGTCATCTGTTTGGTGCTGTTATTGTGGTAACGGAGCCGATGGGGCAGGTGGCGGAGTAAGCCCGCTTTTGCCGGTTTTCCTCGATGCGAAGATCTCAGCCCAGTCGATTTTAGCGGTCGTGGTCATCAGCAGGCCAAGTGTGGTGATCGCTCCAAGCGTGATCGTTAGCCCAGTGATTCCATTAAACAGGAAGCTGTAGCTAAACAGCACAAGATAAGCAAGTTGTGCAGGTATCGCGATCCACATCAGCTGTTTGCCCCCGACGGCCCGCACGTAGCTGGCGATGAGTCCCAGGGAAACAATCGATGCGATCAGGAAGGAGAGGTGGAGCGGAACCAGATCGACGAGGTAGGCGAACAATAAGTGGAACGCAAAAAATCCCGCCGCAAGGAAGACGTAGTTCATCGGGTGCAGGGTGATACCCTTCAGGAGGCCGAAAACAATCAGGCAGGCAAAGAAAAACAGGAGTGAGAAGGGAGCGAAGAAGGTGATTTTTGCAGCCACGGGCCCTGGGTTCCTGGCCATGGGCATATCCATGCCGATACTTTGTGGCCGGATCACATCAGGGTAGTCCCAGCGGAGTGACCAGGCGTTTTCCTGATCGTTGAGATGCCGGGCTGTGGGTGAACAGGAGCCGTCGAGGAAGTCGATTTCCTCGAAATTGGTGACCATGTTCAGCTGGAAGTTGCGAATCCGCTCGGCATTCCCCAGATGATATTGCCAGTGGTCCATACCCCGGCTCAGGTAAGAGACCTTGAGCTCGACTTTTTCACCTGCCGGGATGGTGACGCTCTGTTTGATTTCTCCGTAGACAGGAATTGCGTTTTCAGCCAGCTGGTCGCCGAGCTGGAATGAAAAATCATAGTAACTTGAGTTTTCCGAGGGCAGGGGAAAGGAGACGTAGAACTTCTGTGCCGATGCGGTAGGGTTGGATATCTGATAGGCTGCGGCGAAGTCCGCCTGATAGGTGCGCTGCCACGAGAGGCCCTTTTTCTTTGGCTCGTAGGTCAGCTTGACATCGACCTGACCCGACGACGGCTGGATTCTGACCTGCCGGGACTCCTGGGCATCGGCGTAATACCAGATGCTTGGGTGCGTCTGGCTTTGCTCCGGCCCCCAAAGATGGGTGACGCTTTGTTTGGCCCGATGGTTGGAGGCTCCCGTGCGCTTGGTCAAGGTGCCGCCGAGCACGAGCCACGCAACGGTGACAGCGGTGAAAATAAACCCTATCGCAACAAGGTGTCCGACAGGAAGGGTGGTGGATTTTTTATCAACGGAGCGATCAGTCTGGTTGTTCATCGTGCGGCCACCCTGACAGCACCATGTGAAATCCTGATGAACCCAGGATGAAATGTTGGTGAAAACCCCTAGAAGTCGATCATCTCAACATCAAAGATGAGTGTCGCATTCTGTGGGATCACAGGCGGGTAGCCACGGGCTCCATAGCCAAGCTCCGGTGGAATGATCAGGGTGCGTTTCTCGCCCTTGGTCATATCGGCAAAAGCCTCGTCCCAGCCTTTGATCACCATGCCAGCTCCTACGTTGAATACAAATGGCTGGTTGCGGTCGACCGAGCTGTCGAATTTCGACCCATCCAGCAAGTAGCCGGAGTAGTGGGCGGTGACGGACTGGCCTTTTTCAGGTTTGTCGGTGCCGGTGCCGGCCTCGGTGACAACGTATTTCAAGCCGGACTCAGTGGTCTCGGCATTCGGGTATTTTTCAGCGATGATTGCGTCGGACATGTGGGTTCTTTAAACCCCAGGTTTTAAATTCCAAACTCCAAATGCATTAAACTACCGTGGTTCTCGTATTTTCTTCGAGTGCTGGAGCTTGCCTCCGCTTGCGTGGGGCGAGGGTTTAGTTCGCCTACTCACGCCATGCTGACCTGCAGACCTCCTCCTCCGTCGGGTGGCAAGAGATAGTGCATTACCTCGTGCGGCGGGGGTTCATCGTGCTGGGAATGCGGCGTGTCAGGAATGAAATTGAAGTGCAGCTGTCGCTGAAAGGGAAGTCGGCCCTCCCTCGCGCAAGGCTACCACAGGGCACGGCAAGCCGACTTAGGAGAAAGCGGAGGCAAGCCGTCCGCTTTCTCCTAAGTCTTCCTTTCGCGCATTTCGCATTTTTTCGCGGTTAAATGGGTCACTTCTTCTTTTTCCGCTGGTAGTAATCGTCCCGCTTGAAATGCTTTTCCCAGTCGGCTTTCCAGCCCGCCCAGTCGAGTTGGAGCGGGAGGTTTTCGTAGGAATAGGCACCATTCAGAAACTTGCCATCACGCGTCAGGGTGAATGTTACCCGGCCGTGTTGTTTTTCTCCCCGCCAGGTGCCCACCAGGCCGAACTGACCTTCATTGAGTGTGAGGGTTCGGTCCGCGCACGTCCCGGTCCATTTTCCTTCACCTTCCTTGGCCAGGGTAAGCGGTCCGTAAAATGTCTGCCACGCACCGGCGAAGCTGTCGGGTGTGGTGGTCCAGATCAGATTCTCTTCTGCAAAGGTGAGTTTCGACAGCGGGATGCTGTGGTGGATACGGGTTTGATTCGAGGTGTCCTTGGTTGAAAAACGGATGACCGGGTCACTTTTTGCCCAATCAATATGCACCACGCCGAAGTTTGCCCCGCCAAAGGCCGGTCCCATTCTCCGGTGTGTTGCCGCCGCCCCCAGAGGCACGTTGAGCGAGCTGCTGGTGTGATCAAAAATCGGGTAACATTGCTGTGGCTCCTCCACGCAAAACTCGGATGAGTGGATGTCTCCGGAGAGAAACACAACCCCCTCCGCACGTGTTTTGATAATGAGGTCGATCATACGCTGTTTTTCATTCGGCATGTTAGCCCAGGTCTCGTATCCGTTGTGAGGTGCTGCAAACTGGATACTGCTGCCAATGATCCTCACTCGGGCAGGCTTTTTAAGTTCACCCTCCAGCCAGGTCCATTGTTCGTCGCCTAACATGGTGGCGTCCCTGGTGAGGTCGGGGGTGTATTTACCCATCCGGGGGTAGGGGGCTTTGCCTTCGATGCGTTTCAGTGGCGAACGGAAATACCTGGTGTCCAACAAGATCAGCTGCACCCGCTGGTCGGCTTGGCCGAAATAGTAACTGGTGTAAACGCCCGGACGCTTGTGGCGTGCGCTGTCGGGCCGTTCATTAAAGAACTCAAGGAATACCTTTTGCGATGCTTCACGCATGCGGTAATCCCTGCCGACGTCGTCTTTGCCAAAATCGTGATCGTCCCAGGTGGCTAACACGGGACACAGGTCAACCAGCTTTCTGTAACCGGGCGTATCGCCTAACTGGCCATACTTGTTTTTCATCACCGCCATATCGTCGGTGTCGGCATAAATGTTATCACCCAGCCATAACCATAACTGCGGTTGGTTCGCCATGATCGGCGCCCAGTGCTTTTGGGAATGGCTCGGTTTCCAGCAGGCACCAAAGGCAAATTGACTGAGTGTCATGTCCGGGTTGTCATTGGGCAGGGTCGTGTGCCTGATCGGCCCGGTACCCGATGATGCCGGACCTGCCCATAGAGAAACAGAACAGACATAGAGGGAGGCAAGTAAAGGGTGGACTTTCATAGGCTGGATCATCCATACGCCAAGCCCTACAAAAAGATAACTCAAAAAAATCAAGATTGTGCTTGAAACTATTTCTATTTTCAGTAAATACTGAAAGCGATGAAGGGCAGCGACGAAAAAAGCACACGCACTCTGGAGGAAGTCAGGGATGATTTCATCGCCCAGTGGGGAGCTTTTGGCAGCCAGTGGGGGATTAACCGCACCATGGCCCAGATCCATGCGCTGCTGATGACCGGTCCCGATTCGCTCAGCACGGACGAGGTGATGGAAAAGCTCGAGATCAGTCGGGGCAACGCCCACACCAATCTCAAGGAGCTTGTGAGCTGGGGCCTGGTCCGCATTATCGTCAAAAAAGGGGAGCGCAAGGAGTTCTTTGAAGCCGAGCGTGATGTCTGGAGAATTTTCACCATTATCCTGCGCGAGCGTCAACGCCGTGAAATAGATCCCGCCCTTGAACTGCTCCGTAACTGCCAGGAGGAAACCAAGGATCTCACCGGAATCGGTGCCGAGGCATTCCGCAAGCAGGTGAAGGAACTCGAGACCTTTGTCAGTTTCGCCCGCAACGTCGGCGGCAAAGTCGACAAGCTAAGCTACGGCCCGGCCATGAAACTGGCCGCCAAACTCCTGGGCTGACAACCCCTCTCCAAGCAACTCAATACACAGCAAACAAACTTTCAGAAATTCCTGAAAATACCATCTAAACTAACTAAAGTAAATCCAATAACCCGAACAACAAGTAACGATGAAAATACCCAACAACATCCAACATATCGAAGTCTACTACGATGGTCGCTGTGGCATGTGCTGCACTTTCCACGAGTGGGTCAACAAACAAGAGCGCGCCTACCCCGTGTACTTTGTCCCGTATCAGTCGGCTCGTGCCGAGGAATGGTTTCCCGGTGTCAATCAACTCGAGCCGGAGCGTGAAATGATTGTCCGCACCGACGATGGCAGCCTCTATCGCGCTGCCGAAGGCTGGGTGCTCTGCTTGCTGAGTTGTAGGAAATTCCAGGGAGTCGCCCGACGGCTCACCTCGCCCGTGCTCATGCCGGTGGCCGAGAAGACATGCCATGCCCTCGCGGCCAGACGGCATGGTTTGTCGAAGATCTTCTTCCGGAAAAAAGACCGCGAAGTCGCCGCCGAGCTCCACCGGATGCCGTCGGAAGAATGCGCTGGAACGTGCAGCAACATTCCCGACGGATTGATCTGAAATCTGGAGTGCCGAGGCTTGCCTCCGCTTTCCCGATCTATCACTCCGCACAGCATTCAACTCCCGAACCCTCGTCAGACATCTCTCACACACCTCCAGACCGATGAAACCCCGCCGCGTGAGGCAAGCCTCACCAACCACAAAGCGGAGGCAAGCCTCAGCACTCCAGAAATTTCTCCACAAACTAAAACCAAACCAATAAAAACATGAACCACACCGTCATTACCTACACCTGTTATCTCATCATTGCCATTCCGCTCACCATCTGGGTGGCCAGGACGCTGCACAAGAACGGTCGGATTTTTCTGATCAAGAGCATGGATGGCGACGAGCCGCTCGCCGACAGTATCAACCACCTGTTAGTGGTCGGGTTCTATCTCGTGAACCTCGGTTTTGTCTCGCTCTATCTAAAGCTTGACAGCCTGGTGAACGAGACCACCGGGGTTTTTGAAGCGCTCAGTGCCAAGCTGGGTGTCGTCATGCTCGTCCTCGGTGGTATGCACTTCTTCAACATCTGGCTGTTCAACCGGATGGGCAAGGGAAACGAGGTGCCAAGTCCTCCACATCCACCGGCCTATGCGGGATGGAACAAGGGGGAAGACCCGAAGTAGGGTAGGTTTGCAACCTGCCGACAACCTAGGAAAAACCACACCCACAACCACGATGAACCTCAGTGTCCACGCCCTACAGTTCGCCGGAGTGATCTTGCTCTGTGTCGTTTCCGCGAATTTTTTCGCACCGAAAAAGATGCGCTGGTCGAAGAACCTCACCAGGGTGGAGCCTGTGTTCCGCCAGGTGTTTGTCATCCACTGCGTATTTCTAATCGGGTGTGTGTTTGCCATGGCATTGGCCTGCATCATCCTGCCCCGGTTGCTCCTGACCGAGACGCTGGGGCGGGTGTTGCTTGGCTTCATGGCGGTGTTTTGGTCGGCGCGTGTGCTGGTGCAGTGCTTTTATTACGAGCGCAGCATCAAACGCGAGTTCCCCGTTTTCAATATCTTGTTCAGCACGGCATTCTTTTATCTCGCGGGAGTGTTTACATACCTAACAATCGCCCACTGACCTTATGGAAACGGAAATCATCAACACCGCCATCATTCTCGCTGGGCTGGGGCAACTGGTTCTGGTGCTGGCCAGTGCCGTCATTCCGCGGTGCCTCGACTGGAAAGGCCCGTTAGGCACGCTGCCGCGGCTGATGCGCCAGTTGTTCTGGACCTACGCGGGGTATATTCTCGGCATGCACCTGTTCTTTGGCCTGTTGTCCACGTTCGGCAGCGGGTTGCTTCTGGATGGCACGCCGCAGGCGGCATTGCTCTGTGCGCTGATGATGACGTGGTGGGCGGTGAGGATCGGGCTTCAGTTTTTTTGCTTCGACCGCAAGGGGATTCCGCAGACACGCTTCAATGTGCTGGCGGAGATCTTGTTAGTCAGCTTGTTTCTCTACCTCGCACTAAGCTACGGAGCGGCATTGTGGCACAACGTCGGGTTTGCCGATCATACAGGCACGATGCACTCACCCAGTTTGCCGACAACTTGGAAAGTCGTCCTACTATGACCCACTACCTCCACAGCTTTCTGTTGGCACTGGCGTTCCTCGTGTTCAGTCGTGTGGTTCGAAATCGCCGCCTGCTCTGGGGCGGTATGCTGGCCGTGCTTGCCGGGGTACACCTGCTGCACATCCACGATGCGCCGTTTGCGCGGATGGTGGTGATTTGTTCGGTGTTGCTGATCTGCATGAAGGGGATTGTTTACGTCGAGTGGGGGAGGCGGCTGCCCTGGTCGCGCTGGTTCATGTTCACCTTCCTGTGGTTTGGCATGGAACCCACTCCGTTCGCGGCTGGACGGCGCAAGCTGCGTTGGAAAAAGGACGCGGTGACCGGCCTGGCATGTCTGGCGACCGGACTGCTGCTCAGCGTGCTGGTTGCGCACTACAGGATCGATTCCATCCTGGTGATGTTTGTGCCGCTGAGCTTGGCGTTTCACTTTGGTGTGCTGCGGCTGCTCACCGCGTTCTGGCGGATGCGGGGGATTGCGGTCCGGCCACTGTTCCGGAACCCGCTGGTGAGCCGTGGTGTGGCGGATTTCTGGTCGATGCGCTGGAACCTGTCGTTCTCCCAGATGATGGCGCGCACGGTGCAGCGTCCGCTCACGCCCCACATCGGCAAACGGGCCGCGCTGTTTGCGGTTTTCCTCGTCTCCGGCCTGCTGCACGAACTCGCCATCACGGTGCCGGTGCAGAGCGGCTACGGGCTGCCGACGCTCTACTTCACGCTGCATGGCGTGCTGGTGCTTATTGAAAATGACCGGTGGCCACTGTGGTTGAGACGCGCTATCGTGCTGGTCATGGTAGCCGCTCCCTTGCCCGTTCTTTTTCCCGCCGAGTTTAGCCGCCAGGTCATCGAATTGACACTCTCCTACCTACGCTTATAACCCAAACCTAACATAACCATGAAAAAAATCATCATCGCCGGGGCCAACGGCTTTCTCGCCCGCTATCTGAGCCGCTATTTTCACAACAAGGGCTGGCAGGTCGCCGGGCTGGCACGCCGGTCGGAAGGACTGGATGAGCACTGCCGCTACATCCACTGGGACGGCGGGACGCTCGGCGACTGGGCGGGTGAGCTCGACGGCTGTGAGGTGCTGGTCAACATGGCCGGCCGCAGTGTCAACTGCCGCTATAACGACAAAAACAAGGCGGAGATCATCAGCTCGCGCGTCAACAGCACCCGGGTGTTAGGTGAGGCGATCGCCGCCTGTGAAAACCCTCCCGGGGTCTGGATGAACGCCAGCACCGCCACCATCTACCGCCATTCCGAAGACCAGCCGCAGGGCGAGCAGGGGGAGCTGGGCGAGGGGTTCTCCGTCGAGGTCGCCAAGGCGTGGGAGGGTGCCTTCTTCGGGGCGAAGGTGCCGGGCAAGGTGCGCAAGGTGGCGCTGCGCACCTCGCTGGTGATGGCGAACGAACCCGGCACTGTGTTCGACTACCTCTACAAACTCTCCAGGCTCTTCCTCGGTGGCCCGGTCGGGGGTGGGCGGCAAATGGTCAGCTGGATTTACATCGACGACTACTGCCGCGCGCTCGAGTGGTTGATCGACCACGACGAGATCCATGGCGCCATCAACATCACCTCGCCGGATGCGGTGACCAACGCCGGGATGATGCGCCGTTTCCGCAAGCTGGCAAGGCGTCCGTTTGGCCTCCCCGCCACGAAATGGATGGCGGAGGTCGGCGCGTTTTTCATGCGTACGGAAACCGAACTCATCCTCAAGAGCCGCTGGGCCGTGCCCACCCGCTTGTTGGAAAACGGCTTCGTTTTCAAGCACCCCGAGATGAAGCCTTGTGAATGGACGAATGAAGGAGTGGATGAGTGAAGGAATGGATTATTCCGCGACGATCAGCGCCCGCAGGCGTTCGGTGGTGCCGGGCCGGTCGATGACGGAAGCGGCGACATCGAGTACGAGGGTTTCCCATGCGTCCACATCCAGGGTATGATTTTCCAGATGTCCATTCTCACTGAGAAAAACGAGACATGATGCGAGAGCCGTTCTTTTGTTGCCGTCCACAAAAGGATGGTTGTTACACAGATAATAGAGGTAGGCAGCCGCGACTTCGATGGGGTCGCTCATGATTGGCTCACCTGCGAAAGTGGCTTGTGGCGCGGCGATCGCGCTTTCAAGCAGGGACTTTTCCCTCAATCCCGCGCTGCCGCCGTGCGCCTTGAGCACTTCCTCATGAATGGCAAGGACTGTGTCCGTTGACAAATGAATCATCATTTATTTGGACAGACGGTCAAAAAGTTCGTCGTTGGCGGCAATGATCTCTGCGGCTTTGGTTTTGGCTTTTTCAGCGGAGACCAGAGCCACGTCGGGCGCGAGCGTAATCGTGCCGCCGTCGTGGACGGTGACGTTGACCTTGTCGCCCTCCTTCAGGTTCGCAAGCTCCAGCAGGGCGGAATCGAGAATGATACCCCTGGAGTTGCCGATCTTGGTAATGGTCTTGATCATGTAAAACATTGTATTACATGATTGACGTATGTCAAGGATGCACAGTAGGGTTACTTTCCAAGTTGCCGTCAGGATTTGTGAATCCAACGTGCAGGGGGTGATGATTCCATGGGTTGCCGACAGCTTGCAAAGCTGTCCTACTTTTCGCGGTAGCGGACCTTGAACCGTTCCGCTGCGTTCAGAGCAGGACATTCTCACTCGCCACGACCGAGGCGAGGACGGCGAGATCATATTCCGAAGAAGCTGGAAAAATTGGCGTCCACCCTCGTGGTGTCGAGGCAGGCCGAGGCGGCTTCTGCGATGGTCGGCAAGTTGGCGGGGTGGTTGGCGCCGTCCGGGAGCGGGTGGGTGATGACACCCGCGGGCGGCAGCATGTCGGGCGCGTCGGATTCGAGCAACAGCCGCTCCGCGGGGACAGCGCGGAAGGCGTCGAGCGCCCCGGCCTTTTTTTCATGAAGAAAATACCCGGAAAACGAGAAATACGCGCCCAGTTCGGCAAAGCGGGGCACCAGCTCGGCGGAGCCGCCGTAGGAGTGCAGCAGGAATCCACGGTCCGGGAGATTGTTAGACTCCAGCACCCCGAGCAAGGGACCCCAGGCTTTCAGGCAGTGGATGGAGAGGGGGAGGTTGCGGTCGGCGGCTAGATTGAGCTGGGCGGTGAAAACCTCGGTCTGTAAATCGATGTCAAAACCCCGCATCCAGCGGTCGAGCCCGCACTCGCCCACACAGGCGCCCGGCACGGTGCCGAGGTAATCAACGAGCAGCTCCAGCCACCCGTCGGTGGCCGTTTGCCACGGGTGCAGGCCAAACGATGGAATGATGAACTCCGGAAATGTTTTGGCGAGGGCGGCGACTCGAGGCCAGTCGGCGGGGGAGGTGCCGTTGACCACGCAGCGGGTGATACCGCTTTCCATCATCCCGGCGATGACCTGGTCGCGGATGCCGTCGAAGCGGGTATCCTGCAGGTGGTTGTGGGCGTCAGTCACGGGCGATGAGTTTGTTGGCGGCCTGTGTCAAATCACCGGTGGAAAAGCCCGGGAGCTCCAGGGTGATGGATGGCTCGGCGTAGTTGGACTTTTCATGTCCCGCCTGTCGGTAAACGAGATCATAATGGTCACGTAGCACGGATTCGACAAATTCCAGCCATTTACCGGCATCGATCTGATCGTGCCAGGCCTGCACTTGCGCGCGACCGCGTAGTCTGACCAGTTTTTCTAACAAACTTTTCAGGTGGTCGGGGGCTGTCGTGAAATACGGGTAGTCGTCCAACAGGAAGGCAGCGCGTTTTTCCAGTGCCAGCTCGATGTTGATCACCGTGCCTTCACCCAGTTTTTTCCAAAGGGGCGGGGGGCAATGCAGCCCACCGATCCGGTTACTCTCCGCCTCGGTGAAGACCGGGCGTGTCGGGTCGAGTTGCGACAACGCATGCCAGAGCTTGGTTTCAAACCGCTTCTGGCTGGGTTGCACGGTGTTTGGCGTCAGGCCCAGCACGGAGCCCTTGTGATTGGCGAGCCCTTCCAAATCAAGGATCTGGGCACCCTGGGCGCGCAAGGTGTGCAGCAGACGTGTTTTTGCCACACCGGTTTGTCCTGCCAGCACGGTGAGGTGGAAATCCGGCTGGCTGGTCAGTCGCGCTATTTCCTCACTAACAAATTTCCGGAATGCCTTATAGCCTCCTTTGACCAGACGCGCGCGCCATCCCACCGAGCGCAGGATGAATGCTAGCGAACTGGAGCGCATGCCACCACGCCAGCAGTAGACCAGCGGCGTGTATGACTTGCCTTTTTCCGCAAAGTGACTTTGCAAGTACCTCGCGGCGTTGGCCGAGATGAGGGCTGCTCCGAGTCGGCGTGCTGCAAAGGGTTTGTCCTTGTATAAGGTACCCACCACCACACGCTCCTCGTCGCTAAGCACGGGCAGGTTGACCGCCCCTGGCAGGTGGTCCTCGGCAAACTCCGAGGGTGAGCGCACATCGATGATCTCGGTAAACTCACCGAGGTCATGGGGCAGGGTGATGGTTTCGACATGTTTCATGACGAAACGATTCGGTGAGGATCTTACTTCGACGCTGCCGCAGCGGGTTTGTTACCGAGCGCGGGTTTGTTGTAGGCGAGATACGCACTGGCCAAGCCGAGGGCGATGATCAGAATCCACGCTGGCGCACCTTGGATGATCCGGCGCTTCGCCAGAACCAGGGCACCACCGAGAATTACCCAGATGACGATTTTGAGAATCAACCACGTTGGGAATGACGATCCATGGGTGATGATGTATGCCGCTTTCAACTTGGCCTGCATACCAAACCCACCGAGGAGAATAAGCATAAGACCGATGCCGTGACCGATCGCGGCGCCCTTGGTCGAGGCCTTGCCGGCAAACAGGGAGCCAAAGGCGAAAAACAGGGTAAACAGTCCGGCGAAGTGGATGAGGCGGTAAATTTCGTAGTTCATGGTTGGAAGTGGGTGGTGTGGTTTAGTATTCTATTCTGTGGGTATCCCTGCTTTGTTCAAGCCCCAAAGTCTCGCCAAGACCGTCACAAATCCCCTCCATCAATTGGTCGAGGGATTCGATAACCGTCAAGATCGCCTGGGTGAGATCGGCGGCCCCGAGGGATGGCTGCGCTTTTTCAAGCGTATGATCGAGTGCTTTACGAGGTAAAAATGGTTCCAACCCGTATCCGACGATTAACCCGATACGACCTTGTTTCGGGTCGAGCCCCAGGAGTATCGAGTGGTTTTTCCCGCCTTTGCGGTCGCTGGCACAAAATTCACCTTGGTTAAACAGCCAGAAAAGATGGGTGGCTATCGGGTATTGGCGGTCGAATTTTTGCAACAGCACATGCATTTCCACCTGGGGAAACCGACGGGTCAGGTTGGCAAGCGCGTTCCGGATTTTTTTATCAGCCCCTTTGTCCAGGACCCCGAGGGTATCGGTCAGGCCTTTGGCAAAACGGGGGATCGGCCCCAGCAAGGCGTTGGCACTTTGCAGGGACAACTGGCACGACGGGCATTCCTTGGAGGTTTCGGTGAGGGTGGCGCGGCAATAGGGGCATTGCATGGCCCCATATATACGGAACTAATTTGCCGCCGAAAGCCAAAAGGTGGGCGCAGCTCAAAATAATGACACCTCACCGGGGAGTGTTACCACGGACTAATTCAAAACAAGGCTGGATTTCCTTCCGATAATGGGGGAATTTCGTGTCAGCCACGGCTCATGAGTCGTAGCCATCAACACTCGAACGATTATGAAAGCCATCATCCCATGTTTACTGTCTCTCGGAATTTCATCAGGGAGCCTGTGCGCTTCCCCGGCATCGGAGGTTCTCTTTTTTAATGAGCCGGCGAAAAGCTGGGAATCCGGCGGCCTGCCCATCGGTAATGGCTCCTTGGGCGGGGTCTTGTTTGGTGGCGTGGAAAAGGCGGTGATCCAGTTCAACGTCGACTCCTTATGGACGGGGGATGAAAACCCGAGCGGGAATTATGATCACAAAGGCATGGGGAATTATCAGAATTTTGGTAATCTGGTCTTTTCCCAAGCGGGTGCCACTTCGTCGGAGGTTCGGGTTTGGGTTCCCAAGGACACAGCTCACTTCAAAGATTATCAGCCATCGAGCCCTCGCGAGGGGATAGCGCAATCGATGGATGGTGCGCTGGATTCAAAGTGGTGTGTGATCCTGAAGAATCATAACAAGATCGTATGGCAAGCCGATCTGGGCACTGAGAAACCTCTCACCCGGTATCGTTTTACCAGTGCCAATGATATGCCTGACCGGGATCCTGCCAACTGGATTCTGTCAGGCTCCAATGACGGCAAGTCATGGCAGCAGCTCGACAAACAACTGGACATCGCCCCCATGGAACAACGTGGCCAGTCGGTCTCCTACACTCTCAAGTCTCCAGCCACTTACAGGTATTACAGGTTTACTTTTTCCCCCCGCAAAAACACCACCCATTTCCAAGTCGCTGAAATCGCGCTTGAGGGAATCGATTTGAAGGTGAAGCCATCCTCAGCTGATGCCTACCGTCGACAGCTTGATATCAAGAATGCCATCCATACCACGACGTGGAAAAAAAAGGGGGTGACCTATACGCGTGAAGCCATCGCCTCCCATCCCGCCGGTGTCATTGCCTGGCGTATCTCGGCTGACAAACCCGGTGTCATCGGAGGTTTGCTCTCGTTTCAGGGAACCCATGGGAGTGCTGATAAAACCGAAGCGAATGCTCACTCAGTCAGTATGAGTGGAACCCTCCCTAACGGGTTGAAATACAAGTCCCAGGCACAAGTGGTTGCCAAAGGGGGGCAGATCACGACGGAAGGCGACAGCATACGCGTAACTAACAGCGACGAAATCCTAATCCTGTTAGCCGCCGATACCAACTACGTCATGGATCATAAATTGGGGTGGATGCAGGGAGATCCAGCCGCCAAAGTGGCAGCGCGAATCCATAAGGCAGCCGCGCAACCATGGTCGGAGCTACTTAAAAACCACCAATCCGATTACTCGGAATTCTACGGGCGTGTGCAGCTTGATATCGGAAAATCCGATGCCGCTATTGCCAGCCAACCGATTAACGAACGTATTGAACGCTATCGTCAGGAGGCCCAGAACCTGCCCCGCCCTTGTCTCGATCCCGAGCTTGAGGCCATGCTGTTCAACTACGGTCGCTATCTGCTGATTTCATCGTCACGCGAAGGCACTCTGCCCGCAAACCTCCAGGGGATATGGTGTAATTCTAACACGCCGGCGTGGCACTGCGACTACCACTCGAACATCAACCTCCAGATGAACTACTGGCTGTCGGAAACCACCAACCTCGCCGAGTTGTCCAAACCCTTGTTCGATATGCTGACCGCCGGTGCGCCGGTTTATCGTAAGGATACCGCCGCTTTTTACGGGAAGGAAACACAGGGTTTTGTCACCCGTATGAGTATCAACCCGTTCGGGGGCACTGGATGGAATTGGAATATCGAAGGCACCGCATGGCTCTCGCAACACTACTGGGAACACTATCAGTTTTCTCTCGATAAGGCATTTCTCAAAAAAGAGGCCTGGCCGTGGATGCGCGATGTGAGTTTGTTCTGGTTGGGTCGACTCAAGGAGCTGCCCAACGGCAGTCTCGTCGTGCCTAACGCATGGTCGCACGAGCACGGCCCCCATGAGGATGGCACCGCCCATGCCCAACAACTGATGTGGGATCTGTTCACCAGCACCTTGAGTGCCGCAAAAATCCTCAACCAAGACCCGGCACTGCAGAAACGGCTCGAAACCGCGCTCAGCAAACTTTACGGACCCAGGATCGGTAGCTGGGGGCAGCTGATGGAATGGATGGGCGAGAAGCCTGGTTTGGAAAAAAGTAACCATCGCCACACCAGCCACCTTTTTGCCATCCATCCTGGTAATCAGATCACGATGGCCAATAACCCGAAACTCGCCGAGGCCGCCCGTGTTTCCCTGACCAAACGCGGTGAGGTAGGGGATAGCCGCCGGTCGTGGACCTGGGCATGGCGCACCGCCCTTTGGTCGCGCCTCGGCCAGCCGGCTCGCGCCCACGGCTGCATCGCCGGGCTTCTTGCCTACAACACCCTGCCCAATCTCTGGACCACCCATCCTCCGTTTCAGATCGATGGTAATTTCGGTATCACCGCCGGAATGGCGGAGATGTTCCTGCAAAGCCACGCAGGTGAGATCTCGCTGCTGCCCGCACTCCCGCAGGTTTATCCGACGGGATCAGTCACAGGCCTGCGGGCACGTGGAAACGTCAATGTGGATATCGTATGGAAAGACGGCAAGCTCGTCTCGGCCAGTCTAACATCACCTCGCGATCAAACTGTAAAAGTCCGTATTCCCGGCAAAGCCCCACAGTCGGTTGAGCTGAAATCCCAAGCGCCACACAAGATTTTGGCCCGATAATACCCAATATGAAAACACGCGTTTTTACCGCCATCTGCGCCGCCGGTCTTCTCACTGCGGTATCATCCATCACCTATGCCGTCGAGCCTGGTGCTGTCACTCAGAATGCGAGCCCCGCACAGATCTCAACATTTGTTTGGAAAACGGCGAACCACATAGACATCAAAATCCAGTTCTACCGCGACGATGTGTTTCGCATCCAGGCAGCACCCGACAGCCAATTTGCCGATCCCAAAAACGATCCCGAGAAGGCGCAAATCGTCATCGTCGATTCCCCGGAAAAAGTTGGGCTGAACATGAAGGAGGATGACGGGAGTGTCATCTTTACGACCCCGAAGCTCACTCTGACGCTGGATAAAAAAACCAGCCGGTTTACCCTCGCCCGACCAAACGGTGAGGTCATCTGGAAAGAGCTCAAGCCCCTTGATCTGACGGAAAAACTCACCGTGCAGACCCTCAGCACCACAGAGGATGAACACTTCTTCGGTGGCGGCCAACAAAACGGCCACTTCACCCACAAGGGGACCCAAATAGAAATCCGCGCCGATGGCAACTGGAACGAAGGCGGCAAACCCAACCCCGCCCCCTTCTACGTCTCCAGCAAAGGTTACGGTGTCCTGCGCAACACCTTCTCACCCGGTCACTACGATTTCACCGAGGTCACTAACATCAAGCTCGACCACCAGGAAAACCGCTTTGATGCCTACTACTTTGTAGGCCCCGATTTCAAACGCGTCGTCGATCTCTACACCCAGTTCACAGGCCGTCCCAACTTCGTCCCCATCTGGGCGCTCGAACTCGGTGAGGCCGACGCCTACATGACCCGCGATCCGAAGACGAAAGAGCTGCTGAAAAACCCCGACGGCAGTTACGTGGAAACCACCCCGGACTGCATTGACCGGCTGGCAAAAAAATACCGCGAACACGACATGCCCGGCGGCTGGATCCTGCCTAACGATGGTTACGGCTGCGAATACACCCAGCTTCCTTATGTGGTCAAGGAGTTGCACAAGTTAGGGTTCTATACCGGCCTCTGGACTCAGCGCGATCTCGATAAAACCGAGTGGGAAGTCGGCACGGCTGGCATCCGCGCCCAGAAGCTCGACGTGGCATGGACCGGTCCCGCCTACCAGTTCTCTCTCGATGCCAACCGCCAGGCCTGGACATCTCTAACAACGAACTCCAACAGTCGGGGCTTCGTCTGGACCGTACAAGGCTGGGCCGGCACCCAGCGTTACTCCGTCTGCTGGACCGGCGATCAATACGGCTCCTGGGATCTCATCCGTTACCATATCCCCACACTCATCGGCTCCGGTATGTCCGGCCAGGCGTACGCCACCACGGACATCGATGGCATTTTCGGCGGTAGCCCGGAGACCTACACCCGCGACCTCCAGTGGAAATGCTTCACTCCCGTGCTCTACGCGATGAACGGGTGGGCGGGGAAAATCAGCAAAAGCCCATGGGCCTACGAGGAGCCGTTCATTTCGATCAACCGCAAGTATCTCAAACTCAAGATGCGTCTCACGCCCTACATGTATAAATACACCCGCGAGGCATACGATACCGGGGCCCCCATCGTGCGCGGCATGGTCTGGGAGTTTCCCGGGGATGAAAAAACCTACGATCGCTCGACCCAGCACCAGTATATGTTAGGCGAGCATCTTCTCATCGCTCCCGTTTTCACCAGTGGCAAAATCAACAAAGGCTGGCGCAAGGAGGATATCTATCTGCCCGAGGGAAATTGGGTCGACTACTGGGACGGTCGACGCATCACCGGCCCCACCACCATCGACAACTATCCCGCACCGTTGGAAAAACTCCCCATCCTCGTCAAAGCTGGTGCCATCATCCCGATGTATCCGGAAATGCTCTACAACAACCAGAAACCCAAGGACCCGCTCACCTTCGATATCTACCCACACGGGGAAAGTGAATTTCTGCTCTACGAAGACGATGGCCTGACAAGAAAACACCAGCAGGGTGAATTTGCCCGGCAGTTGATCAAAGTCAATGCCCCCCGGAACACCGAGGCCGGCGATATTCGGATCACACTTGAGCCACCAAAGGGAAGGTTTGACGGGCAGCTGGAGACCCGGGTGTACCAGTTCCAGGTCCATGTGGAGGCAAAACCGGAAAAGGTGGTGATGAATGCCGCCTTGTTGCCCGAGTATCAACATAAAGACGATCTCGATCATGCGGGTGCCGGATGGTGCTATGATCCCAATGACCGACGAGGCATTCTGTATATAAAGGCTCCCCGCAGGGACGTAAAAGAGAAATTTCTGGCGACCATTACAATCAACGATAACCAGAAAATCGAACCCTCGCCGCCATACCCCGTTCCGGAAATCACCCCGGACATCGATAAAACCCAACTGATCGTCACCGCCAGTTCCCAGCACGGTGGCGGCCCGATTACCAATGCCTTCGATGGCACTCCGGAAACCATCTGGCACTCGAACTACGGCAAGAAAAACCCCGGCAAATACCCCTACGAGGTCAATATCAACCTGGGCGGGCTATATGCCGTGAACGGCTTCCACTATCTGCCCCGCCCCAATGGTGGCAATGGTATGCTCAAGGACTACGAGGTCTATGTCAGTCGTAGCCAGGACACTTTTGGTGAACCCATCGCCAAGGGCTCGTTCAGCGAGGGAACCGAGCTGAAAAAAATCAAACTCCCCACGACCTGGGGCGAGTTCATCAGGCTCCGTTTCCTCAACTCCCAGCACGGCCCCGACCACACACACGCTGCCGCAGCCGAGTTCGATTTCACCCAGGACCTTAAGGCACCGCCACTTAAAGACGTTATCAGCTACCTCAGCGACCTCAAACCTGCCTCCAGCAAGGGGGCGTTTAAAAACGACCAGTCTTTCGGCGGCAAAACCATCACCGTCAACGGCCAGTCCTACAAGAAAGGCATCGGCGCCATGTCCGGTTCTGAAATCGTTTACGAACTCGACGGCAGCTGGGACAAGCTCTCCGGTCACGTCGGTATGGACGATGAAGTAGGCGACTCCGGCACCGTCATGTTCCGCGTTTACGCCGATGGCAAAGTTATCTTCGAAAGCCCCGTCCAAACCGGCAAAAGCGTCAAGCAGCTCATGGAACTGAACCTCAAAGGAGTCAAAGAACTTCGCCTCGTCCTCCTCGACACAGGTGATGGATCGGAAAACGACCACGGCGACTGGGTCGACGCTAAACTTATCCGCAAAGGGTCTGAATAATCATGCTTGGTATTTGGAGTTTAAAACTTAGAGTTTAACAGCAAGTGCATTTACGATTTACAGACGAGGAACTGGTTACTCTATCAGAAATGCTGACCCTGGCCTGTTGGGCGACATTCTGGAACCACAAACCCGGCTCGGATGAAGGTGTCGCGCGCTTTGATGATATGCTGGAGAAAATCCTCACCCGTCTCCAGCACAACGGGCAGGGGAAGGAGGTTGAGCTCGACCCCGACCGCCAACGCCTCCGACTTCGCAAGGACAAGGAGGACGCATCCTTCTACGCCCAGTGTTACGATGAAATGCGTGCCGAAACCTTCTGGGAAGAACTCGTTGCCCGCATGGCCGAACGCGAGCTCAACAAAAAATACACCGAGGCCCAGCTTAACAAACTCAGCGATGAGCAGCAGAAGGAATTAGCCGAACCCTTCACCAGGAAATACTGGGAGGAGTTTTCAAAAAACGGCATTGCCAACCTCCACATCATCGCCAAACGCGAGGACGGGTAAAGTAGGACAGCTTTGCAAGCTGTCGGCAGGATATGTGAATACCACGCGCATAGGTTGATAAAACCTAAGGTTGTCGGCAACTTAAAAAGCAGCCCTACAATACCCGACCAGGCTTGCAATTATTCTTCTAACTACAAAACAATTAACATGCTCGTTAATTGGCATTTTTTATCAGTTCCACTTTACCAGTTCCACCCGTCTGTTTTTGGCTCGGCCTTCCTCGCTGGTGTTCGGTGCTACCGGACTGGCGAAGCTGCAACCGAAAGGAAACAGGCGCTGCTTCGAAACATTGAAACGCACAGCCAGGGCCTCGACAACACTCGCCGCGCGGCGTTTCGACAGGTCGCGGTTGAGCTCGAAGGAGCCTGCATTATCGGTGTGGCCGACAACCAAGAGCTTCAGGGCGGGATCAGCTGCTAACAGCTTGCTGATTTCTTGAAGTGTTACATCGGATTCCGGCTTAATATCGGTTTTGTTGAAATCGAACAGTATGCCGTAAAGGGCGACGCGTCCGGCTGCGTTGATCTGTTGCTGCATCTCGTCAGCCTTCACGGTGACCATGCGGTTGGCTATAGCCTTGGTTTCCAACACATCAACACGCGCAATCACGGTTCCTTGGGCTATTCCCAGCTTTGGCTCTTTCCATGATTTAGTCACCGCACCGCAGAATATGGAAACATAGATGTCGCCCGAATCGCCGGTAGCCGGCTTTTTCATGGCGGTGTAACGGAAGTCGTCGCAACTGGCCAAGGTGTATTGCTGCAGGCGGTAGTCGGTTTCGCTGGTATATACTTGTTTGATAAAGCGCCCGTAACCGTTGTCGAGCTGATTGGAGTCGTCTGTCGGTTTGCCGTTGCTTGTCCCTTCGAAGAGAACCTCGAAACCGCGGCTCTTGAGGTCGTTCTGATAGGCACGAATACATTCAAGTGTGCCCGCATCGTCGGGCTCACGATAAAACAAAGTGGTCCGAGCACCTTCCACGGTGAGTTTTTTCCAGTCCTTGAATTTCTTGGACCGGTAATCGAACACGACCTTTTCCAGCGCAATGGTAAAGGCGTCGAATTTCTTGGTGGAATACTTGAGGATCACGGAACCTTCGATGCGCTTGAGCAAGGGGTGGTCCTTGGAGCCGCTGGCATCCTTTTTGAACTGCGGATCAACTTGAGCCGACAAAGGAAATACCAATGCGGCGACGAGGGCGGAGAACATTGTAAACTTCATGGCATCTTCAAAACTAGGCTAAGCACAATGAGACGTCGATAGGAAAACCGGCATCACAACCAGTGTGAGGTCTATAGAGATGCTCTCCCCTTCAGGTTATGCTGATTTTTCTAACTTCACTAACTCAGGGTTGGTATTAGTTACCCCGTTCGGCTACTAATCATCAAAGCGGTAAACTCTCCAGAAGGTGCGATCCCCAGCTGGGATGACGGGAGCTTCCGCTGAGCCGTCGGTATGCAATACCCGGGCGGATTCCTTCCAGTGGACCAGGTCGTCGCTTTCCTGGACGACGTAGGTGCCACCCGCCGTAGTGGCGAAGTTGAGCTGGAAATCGCCGCCGGTTTTTTCCAATGCGACACCGACCTTGCTGACGGGACTTTCATCCAGGGCTTCACGCCAGAGGCGGTAGTTCTCGATATCCACAGCCTCGTTAGAGCCGTAGCTGACTTCCAGGGTGTTTTGCATGTCGATGAACAGGCCGATGTCATCCCAGGTTTCATCGACGCTAACCTTGGCTTGCACCGCTGTGCGAACGGTGGCTCCCGGGATACTGGAGCGCTCGTAGCTAACGGCACCGTTGATATTGGAAAAAGAATCACGCTCGAAGGCCATCAAGGAGACTCCTGAGAGGGGCACACCGATGGCCGCGAACCAGGCATCGCGATCCGCGGCATCCGCCCAGCCGACGCTGCCTCCATCAGCGGGGAGTTTATCGAACCAGACCGGAAGGTCGGCATAAAGGCCTACACCTGTTAGCCCCGCCGCATCAAGATGGGCGCGGACCTCCGTGTAGGTGTCGAGCAGCAGCGTGAGGTAGTCCCTTTTCACCGACGCGTCGCCAGCATCCCATGCGGCGAGCTGTTGGGGTTCGATATCGAGGTGGATGGCATCAAACTTCTCTGATTCGAGTCGACCGGGAGCCGTGTTGTAGTTGACCACACGGTCGGTGATCTTGGTGAGTAAATTGGGACGGTTGTCGACTTCGACCCAGGTGGGTTCAGCTAACAAAAACTGGGAGGATATGCCGGCCTGGCTGAGTCGGGTATTCCACGCTGCAATCACGGCGGGCTCGGTGATGGTTCTGGTTTGATAACTTCCATAGACCCGCTTGATCGAATGCGCTGTCATGAAATCCACCGTTTGGATCTCCTTGGTGACATCGCCGACTACGTTGGCCGCTCCGTAGGGGCTGCTGGATGAATTCCAGAACCAGACACCACGGTGCAGATCCTCGGCGTGTGAGCTGGTCGGGAAATAACAGATGCAAAAACAGCTAAGGGCGGCGAGCAGTGATGGTATCATGGGCATTGGGGAATGTTATGACACCTGACGAGTCATATCGAAAGATTATGCAGGAAAATTTAGTGCTGACAATGAGGTGGGGATCTTGTTGGATGTTCATCGCCTATGAAGAATCCAAGTATGCCCCGATGGGCCTCGGAAATTATCAGTAGCTACGAAAGTGGCGCAGCGGGGTGTTTTGTGTTGCACGGGAATGTGAATGACCGCTTGTTAGTGCCTTCGAAAAATGGTGCTACGCTCGGCAGTGTGCAGGATTTCGTGATGGATTCGTTGTTACCGCGTTTTGATGTCGTGCTCAGTTATGACCCTGGTCAGGGGTTGAGAATTGAGCGCGGTGGTGAGGTGTTCTCACAATGGCCGACGGTCAAGGAGGGGCTGGACTTGCCCGAAGCCCCCCTGGCCGCCGTCCGTGTGCTGACGCATTATTTGAAATACTGTAAAAACCTCCAGGCCGTAGGTGCCGAGAGCCCCAAGGTGGCGGTGGTGATACGGCAGGCCCATCTCATCTGTCCCTCGATCCCTAACTCCCACAATCACGACCTGAATGCGATGGCATCGATATTGCGAAGCTGGGCGGCGGATATGCGACTCCAGGAACACGGGCAGGCAGCCTTCCTGATCTCGGAAAACCTGAACGGCCTTCATCCCTTGGTATCCCGGAGCCCCCGCGTATCTGCCGTCGAGGTGCCTCTTCCATCGGTGGATGAAATGACCCACGCCTTGGAAATGCTGGCGGCTAAGTGCCCCACGGCCCTGGTGAATTTCCGGGATGATTATCAAAAGCCAGCCGGGCGACTGACCGGCTCCACCCTGAGCTCGGTTGAGATTCTTTTGCTTCGACGCGAACATGCCAAGAAACCTCTGGAGGAATCCGATCTGTCCGACCTGAAACGGGCCCTGGTCGAGCGCGATTGTGGTGGCCTGATCGACTTCATCGAACCGGACCGCAACTTTGATGGTGTGGTCGGACTTGATGGTGTCAAGGAATGGCTGAAGCAGGATATAGTCCTCTGGAAAAAAGACGAACTCGAGGCAATGCCGATGGGTTACCTGTTCTGCGGACCAGTGGGAACGGGCAAGACCTACTTGGTCGAATGCCTCGCAGGTGAGGCCGGGGTGCCGGTGGTGACTTTGAAAAACTTCCGCGACCGCTGGGTCGGCAGCACGGAGGAAAACCTGGAAAAGATTTTTTCGCTGCTACATGCCCTTGGCCGCTGTATCGTGTTTATCGATGAAGCGGACCAGGCACTGGGTCGACGCGATGCTGGCTCGGGTGATTCCGGCGTGTCGAGCCGGGTCTATTCGATGATGGCCAAGGAAATGTCCGATACCCGCAACCGTGGCAAAATCCTCTGGGTGCTGGCATCGAGCCGACCCGACTTGATCGAGGTCGACCTCAAACGTCCAGGCCGGGTGGATGTGAAGATTCCGCTGTTCCCATGTACCGATGAAAAAGAGGCGTGGACTTTACTGCGCGCGCTTTGCAAGAGAAGGGGGGTCGCGCTTGAAAAAGAGTCGATGTTGATCACCAAGATGCCGGAGCTGCTGACGCCTGGAGCGGCCGAAGCCATTGCCGTGAAGGCCCGACGACTCATGGTGACCCGTGGGATCAGTGCTGAACAGGCACTGGACAACTGCCTCGAGGGTTATCTGCCACCCGTTTCACACGCCGTCATCCAGGCGCAGATCCAGCTTGCCGTCGATGAAGCGTCCGATGCCTCGTTCATTCCCGACGCGTTTAAGCCATAAAAACCCCGGAAAACACGATGGATCGAGGATCAGCGAAGAAAAAAACAGGCCTCGATAGAGCGCCTGGCAAGTCAGGTGGCCACGTTGTCCATGCTCTGGAAACCATGATGGTTTCAGTGTTTGTTGCTTATTTTCAATGGGTTCTGAAAATACAATCACTGACGAGCCAAACGCATGATTACGAAAATTCATTGCCAATCTGGTGAAATCGGGGTAAAAAAACGCGCCGGGATTATTCTACCCGAGCTGATTTTCAGCCCGTCGAGAGTAGTTCCGGTTTTGTCATAGGCATTCAATGTCTGGCACAGATGAAGATAACCATACAGTCCCACCACAGCCCCCAAACAATACCCAAAGAAACTTATGTTAGTAAAACCTCTTCTTGTTAGCCTTGGATGTCTTACCCTCGGTGTCCTCAGCAGCTGTTCAACAAACCTACCAAGTAATGCCAAACTAAGGGATTCCCAGGCTGATGCCCTTCCCCAGCCAGCCTCGGCCAGCACGATCGCCCAGGCCAGGAACCTGCCCAAGGACAAACACGGCATGCCGACCTACCAGCGCTACTCGAACCGCACTCGCTACGTCAGGACCACTGCCTACTCCCACATGGAACACGAAGTCGGTGCCCCCGGAAGGATGAATGCCAGTGGGGGTATCCTGAAATACGGCAGTGTCCGCAGTGCGGCAGCCGACTGGTCGGTCTATCCACTCGGCACCATGTTCCGTGTTAAGGGCCAGCCTCATCTTTACGTTGTTGACGACTATGGTTCGGCATTGGTCGGGACCAACACGATTGACATCTTTAAACCCACTCTGAGTAGTATGCGTTTATGGGGAACCCGTAATACCGAAATCACGGTGGTCCAATGGGGGTCTTACGAACGTAGTGCCCATATGCTCAAAGGCCGGACCCAATACGACCATTGTCGTCAAATGTACTATGGCTGCACGCAAAAGCTGAACAGCGGCATGGTGAGCAGGGATCTTGAGCGCAACGGCGCGCTTTAATCCCTGGTTTTTTTACTCATCTTTTTGAATCGGTGCGTTAGGGTTTCGTTGTGACGAAACAAGAACGCGCCGATTTTATTGTCCAACGCCTTGAGGAACTCTATCCCGAGACGCCGATCCCGCTGGACCACACCGATGCCTACACTCTGCTGATCGCCGTACTGCTGTCGGCCCAGTGCACGGATGTGCGGGTGAATCAGGTGACTCCAGCTCTTTTTCAACTGGCATCCAGCCCACAGGCGATGGCGCGGGTTCCTGTCGAGGAGATCCAAGCCATCATTCGTCCCTGCGGGTTGTCTCCACGGAAATCGAAGGCGATTTCCGAGCTCTCACAGATACTGGTTGAGCAACACGGTGGTGAAGTCCCTGCCGATTTCGAGTCGTTGGAGGCATTGCCAGGCGTTGGCCATAAAACCGCGTCCGTGGTGATGGCCCAGGCCTTTGGCGTACCCGCGTTTCCGGTGGATACACATATCCACCGACTCGCCAAGCGCTGGCGCCTGTGTCCCGGGAAAAATGTGGTCGAGACGGAACGCTACTGCAAACGCCTGTTCCCCCGTGAAAAGTGGAACAAGCTGCACTTGCAGATCATTTTTTATGGCCGCGAACATTGCACCGCCCGCGGCTGCGACGGTAAAAGCTGCGAGATCTGCCGCGCTGTTAACCTATGATTCGGTGATGGTGTAATCCAGTTATTGGCAGCAACACCGAACCACGGAATAACAGAATCACTTCTTCGTGTATGCCTTGGTGAAGGCATCGATCGCAGCGTGCAGTTTCTTGGCGTTTTCGACGTCTGTTGTTTGTTTGCACGTCATCGCATGCACAATGATCTGGTGGATCAGAGTGATTTTATGGAGGTAGGCTTCTTTATCCGAAGTTGCTTCATCTAGCTTGACCCGCTGAGCCAGGAAATACTGGGTCATGGTATCCTGGATCTTGGTGGCGTGCTCCTCTTTGTTCATCACCCAGCGGGTGATCTGGTTGGCGTTTTTACCGGCATCCTTGGAGAGCTCGTTAATCTGCTCCATCGCTTTCTGGATGGTTGATTGATGGGTGTGCAGATCGACCAGCACGGTATCGTCTGAATAGATACCGCATGGCACCTGACAGTGGGCCCTAACCGTTGGGGTTGCGGAAACTGAGAAGAGAGCGGCGGCGGCGAGTAGTAGGCAGGATTTCATAACGCCGCCAAGCTACGCGTGATTTCCTGATTTCGCACGCGAAAAATCAGAGACTTTTCTGCCAGCGCAGCACCTCCGACCTCACATTGCCAATACTCGGCGCACCAGGGTTGCTGCGGGCGGCGAGGGCGGTTTGTAAATTGAACACCTCCCTGGCATCAACACCATAATGCCCGGATATCCGGGTGAGGTCGAGCTGGTCGAGCGGGGTCCTGGTTTCAACACTCACGGCAACAGCCTGCCCGACAAGTTCATGTGCCTGCCGGAACGGGACTCCGTTTTTGACCAGGTAGTCAGCGAGGTCGGTGGCGAGTAACAAGGGGTCGGAGGCGGCTGCTTCGCAAGTCTCCACGTTGATCACCATGTCGGTAATCATCTCGGTATTCACCTTGAGGGCGAGTTTGAGGGTGTCGATGGAATCGAAGAGGGGTTCTTTGTCTTCTTGAAGATCCCGATTGTAGGTGAGGGGAAGTCCTTTGGCGGCTGTGAGCAGAGCGACCAGGTTGCCATAGAGTCGACCTGTCTTCCCGCGTGTCAGTTCACAAACATCCGGGTTCTTCTTCTGTGGCATCAACGATGAGCCGGTGGTGTGGGCATCGGAGAGCGTGGCAAAACCAAACTCGGAACTGCACCAGAGGATCAGGTCTTCTGATAGACGCGACAAGTGGGTGCCCACCAATGCCATGCCGAATAGGAACTCCGCCATGTAGTCGCGATCGGAAATCGCATCCATCGAGTTGGTGGTGACCCGGTCGAATCCCAGCTCGCGTGCGATTTGTTCACGGTCGAGGTTGATCGTCGATCCCGCCAAGGCACCGGACCCGAGTGGGGAAACGTTGAGACGTTTCCGGCAGTCGGCGAGCCGTGACTTGTCGCGGTCGAGCATCTCGACATAGGCCAGAAGATGATGCCCCACGGTCACCGGCTGCCCGCGCTGGAGATGGGTGTATCCGGGGACCACGGACGCGGCGTGTTTTTCCGCCTGCTGGAGCAATGCCCGCTGAAGACCGGCGAGGAGTGTGGTCAGGGTGTCGATTTCCTCCCGACAATACAGCCGGGTGTCCGTAGCCACCTGGTCGTTACGTGATCTTGCCGTGTGGAGCTTCGCTCCCGGTGCCCCAATACGGTTGGTCAGCGCCGACTCGATATTCATGTGGATGTCCTCGAGTTCGATGGAAAAATCAAACTCACCGGCGTCGATTTCCTGTTCGATTTCACGCAGTCCTTTTTCAATGGCGGCAAACTCATCATCATTGAGTAGTCCGGCCTTTACCTGGGCCCGCGCGTGGGCGATGGAGCCCGCCACGTCGTGTTTGTACAAACGCCAGTCATAGGAGATGGATTCTCCATACTGTTGCACAAGATCGGCGGTAGCTTTGGCAAAACGTCCTTTCCACATGAGCGGAGTCATACCTCCGATGGGGTTGTTTGGGAACAACGGAATGCAGGGAATGCACGGAAATCGTAAAATGTCATCTATCCCGCAGGTTCTAGGTGATATGGAAGCCTGTGAAAATACCGTCGCCTTTACTCCCTCAGGCACGGCAATCCTTTGAAAGGCTCCCCCTGGCTGGCAGCCTCCTGCACATGGTTGATGCAAATTTAGGTGTCATTGCATCAAAAAGTGAGAGGCTGAAAAGTTTCCTCATAGAATTTTCTTGGCTCAGTAAGTTAGGAAGCTATATCTGTATGAAAAGTATTAGATCACATGAAATTTATTATATCTCCTTTAGTTGTTTTTTTGGGATTATTTACCGTTTATCTTGAAGCCGAAGGTGGAATTACTAATGAAGATTTTGTGATCATACCTGCAGGAAACTTTGTCATGGGTGATGCTTTTAATGAAGGGGACGCTTCTGAACTGCCCCTACGCACCGTGTTTGTGAGTGCGTTTTCCATGAGTAAGAGCAAGATAAGCAAGGCAGATTGGGACGAGGTGAGGGCGTGGGGTTCTACGCATGGCTACACAGATTTGCCTGAAGGCAGGTCTAAAGGGTCCTCCTACCCCATACATACAGTGAGTTGGTATGATGCAGTGAAGTGGTGCAATGCCAGGAGCGAGAAATATGGTCTGGCACCGTGTTACACCATAAACAACACCACATACAAGACCGGCAGCAAGACCCCCATGATAAATTACGCGGCGAACGGTTACCGCCTACCCACTGAAGCAGAGTGGGAGAAAGCTGCGCGAGGTGGTTTGACTGGAAAACGTTTTCCATGGGGCGATATGATTGATCATAGCAATGCCAATTATAAGGCTAATGGTAGTGCCTATACCTATGATGTTAGTGCTTACACGAGTTTTACGTTTCACCCAAATTTTACAAATGGTGGTCAGCCATACATAAGCCCAGTAGCAAGTTTTGCACCAAACAACTACGGCATCCATGATATGGCAGGAAACCTGTATGACTGGTGCAATGATTGGTTGGGGACGTATGGCGAAACGAATAATCCGACAGGACCTGAAGCTGGGTCGATGAGGTGTATCCGCGGAGGTGCATGGTGGAGCGAAGCAACTGCTTTGCGCTGCTCTCGACGCACGCCCAATGGTCATCCATCGCGCAAGGACGAAAGTATTGGGTTCAGGCTGGTTTGTGCTGGCTCCTTCGGGAATGTCAGAGCAGCTCAATTGCCGGGGACTCATCGAATCGAAATTCGTTACGATCTCGATTCTTATAATACAGTCAGCTTGTTAGTATCTGAGAACGGAGGTGAAACATATGATGTTTCATTTGACCCCACTTTGGCAATTACGGGTGATATCGGAAACCAGAATCCCGGTTTCGGAAAAGTGATTGAGTTTGATGCTAGTCAAGTGAGCAAACTCGCAAACAATTTTTCGAGACAACTTGTATTTAAGGTGATAGCTGGAAATAAGGAGGCAGTATCGAAACCCTGCCTCCTCGACACCATTAACCCCGATATCGAGGCGTTGGTGAAGGAGATTGATGATAAACTGGAATACAGTGAAACCAACTTGAGCTGGCGAAGTATTTTGGATCGTAATAAGCGAGGGGTGTATTTTAGTAGTGGATTAAAGCGGATATTTGCACCTAATAATCCATGGGGGTTTGACCTGCTTGATCGTCTGGGTAATGCGCCATGGTCTGCTGCTGACTTTGCAAACGAGCATCAAGGGTCGTTGTTTATGTGGAATGGCGGTATGTATCAGAACTTCGGATCATCGACGCCTGGGTGGATCTTTCATCAAGCAGGATACGCGGATCAGTCAATGAAGTTTGAAGAAACCAATCCTTTTTCGACGGCGAAGAGAGACCTATTCACAACTAACCTAAACGACCCTGCTGGGGGATGGGATGGAACTACCCAGCTTTACAAGGCGTTTGAAATGCCGGATCGACCGAACAAACTTTCATGGAATGGTGGAGAATCCAACGAGGTTGAGCAGAATTACCGCAATCTGAATTGGGGAGTTAACAAGCTGGTTGTGGTAGTGCATGGCTGGAATCCCGATGCAGATTCTGATCCATATTCTGGGAGCGAAATGACTGATATGCTCAGTGCCATTCACGCTGAAATCAAGGGGCATAATGATTGGGACCTATTCGCCTACAATTGGGCTGCGGATGCCGCTACAGGCAGAAGGCTATTTAATACGGGCCCGCATTCAGACGGGGGAACGGGTGTAGGTCAGGAGAATGGGACTCAAGCAGCCGAAATCGGGTACCAGCATGGTCTAGTCTTAGGAAAGCGTCTGAGGGAGATTTATCCTGATTTACAACAAATCCATTTCATTGCTCATAGTGCGGGAACATGGGTGGCCAGATCAGCGAGCTTGTATCTGAGGGCCACGGAAAACTCAAATACGCTTCAGCAGCAAGTCACCCTGCTTGATCCGTATAATCCATCGGTGGGTTTTGCTGATTGGCCTTTGGCGGGGGGAGAACCCAGCGTTCTGGGAACTGCCCATATCGATGACTGGATAAACCGGCTTCAGAATACTCGATTTGAGAATATATATTCAGTGGATACCTGGGTTGCCGGAACGAATGAAAGGTATTGGGGTGGTAGCGATGCTGGAGCAGAAGGAACCAATCAGTTTGTTAACCTCGATGTTGGAGATAGTGGGTTTTTAACGATCGATGGCCCTGATGGTGACTGGGGCAGGCATGGAGGACCTATCAAGTATTACGCATGGACAGCTGGAAGTCTTGAGTATGGAGCGAGGTCGAAGTGGAATGCAAGAGCGTCTTTAGCGGGTTGGCAAAGAAGTTTGTTTGTGCAAGAGCAGCCGCAGTATGTCGAGAACGCGTGTTTCATATACGTAGGGGCTGCTGCACAAAGTGTTACTAGCATAGAAAAGAGTTATGCGGCGAAATCCATGCCCGCTATGGCCTCAACCACATGGGAGCGAATCATCGTCAACGTCAACGACGTCGGGTGGGTGCGGCTGATTCTGATCCCGACAACAGGGGAATCCATCACAGCGGGGCCTACTCGGATCAAATCTGATGGTTCATTCTCGATCACGCTGCAAAACGGATCTGTGCTGGCGGGACAGTTTGATCTGGCTGCGGCGGAGCCGACTCTCAGCCTGACGCTGGACGGGGCTGATGTGGTGACCGGGGTTCCGGAGGCGACAGGATCGTCCACATTTGCGGGCATAGCGTCCTCAACCTCTGACGATGGTTCCACGGCCTACGCGATAGTTTCTCCAGACGCCTCGTGCTCCATCGTGGTCAAGGGGTTTGATCTTCATGGCAACGCCTGGCAGGCCAGCGGAAGTGGTGTCGTTAGTGCCGGTGGCCAAATCACCGTGATCGGTGGTAATGGCTTTTCCTACAGTGCTCAGATAGGCGCTGACGGCGAAATCGATGACAGCTCGGTTACACTCACTACGCCGGCTGGAATTATCAGGGCGCAACCCCTGTTTGCGAATTGGATCACAGCCCATGGCGCTAGTCTGACAGGCGAACTGGAAGATGACGACAATGACGGAGTCTGTAACGTCATTGAGTTTTACCGGGGCACATCACCAGTTGTGGCTGACGGAGATTCAGTGGTGCAAGTAATGCCAGCCGATGAGGATAAACCCGTTCACATGAAATTCTGGCAAAGTGACATTGCCAAAATTGACGGTAGCCGCTTTGAATGGTCGACGGATCTAAACCAATGGGCCGGAAACGGCGAGTCCATCGGGGATCTGACGGTTTATTTCAACTTTGAAGCTGTAGATTCCCGTCCCGGAGCGATACAATACGAGATTATTCCACTCGCTTCGGAGGAGGTGCAACAAATTTACGTGCGACTCGCCGTTGTGGTGGAGTGATGATGCGAGAGGCCGGAGGCAGCGGCCACAGCCAAGAACTCACATCCACGCGCATACACACGGGGGCGATTTGGTAGTGTAAATATTTGTCTGTAAAAGCTGCTATACCCTGACCCCGCCGCAACGGCAGGCGATGGAGCGTAGCGGAATCGGCTGCCGTTGCGGCGGCGCGCCATCCCCCCTCAGGGGTTGCCAGCGTCCGCCCAATGCTTTTGAATGAAGGTTCTAACACAACCAAACAAAAGCAATGAACGAACAGACACATCCTAGCCATAACGACGAAATCATCAACCTTCTTCTCGCCGACGGACTCGAAAACAGTCTCTCAAAGATCGCTGAACTCCTCATGAACACCGCCATGCTGCTTGAGCGCATCCACCACATCGGAGCCGCCCCCTATGAAAGGGACGCCGTTGAGCGCAATGGATATGCCAACGGTTTCAAGCCGAGGTCCTTCCAGACTGCCGTAGGCAAAATCAACCTGCAGGTTCCCCAGGTTCGTGACAGTGACACGACATTCCGCACCTCACTGCTTGAGAAGGGTTCGCGCAGTGACCGATCACTCAAGGCCGCCATCGCCACCATGTATGTGCAGGGAGTCAGTACACGCCGTGTCACCCAGGTCATGAAGGGACTTTGCGGCTTTGACGTTTCATCAGCACAGGTCTCCAAGCTCACCTCTGAGCTTGATGCCGAGTTCAAAAAATGGCGTTCACGCCCTCTACCCGAAGTCGCCTATCTGCTGCTCGACGCCACCTACTACAAGGTCCGCATCGACGGCACTGTAAGGGATTGCGCCACCTTGAAAGCCATCGGGGTGAGACGTGACGACGGCAAACGCATGATCCTTGGCGTCTCCTGCGCCCTCTCCGAGGCAGAGATTCATTGGCGAGAGTTCCTGACCGACCTCAAGGAGCGCGGCATCGGCATTCCCGACATGATCACATCCGATGCACACACAGGTCTCAGGGCAGCCCTCAAAGCCACGTTCAATGCCAGTCCGTGGCAACGCTGCCAGTTCCACCTTCAGCAGAACGCCCAGAACTACATCACCAAACAGCACCTCAAAAGCAAGGTCGCGGCAGATCTGCGAGCCGTTTTCAATGCAGACAGTCGGGAGCACGCAGAAGAACGCCTCAAGGACTTCGTCAACACTTATCGCAAAGACCAGCCAAAGCTCGCAGCCTGGGCCGAAGAGAACATTCCTGAAGGTTTTGCCGTGTTTACCTTGCCTGAGGCACATCGCAAGCGCTTGCGCACATCCAATGCCTGCGAAACACTCAACAGCCAGATCAAACGCCGCACTCGGGTCGTCGGACTCTTTCCAAACGAAGACTCGCTACTGCGGCTCGTGACCGCTGTATTGGTCGAAATCTCCGAGACTTGGGAAACAGGAAAATCCTACCTCAAGCTCAACTAACAAAAAAACAAACAGAAACAAAAACCGAATCTTCAACAAAAGCCATCAGCCACTTTTACAGAAAAAATATTGCGCGGCCGGCGATTTTTCACGTTGTCATACATGTACAACAGCATTACAATACCACCATGATAGCGGTGAGATTGGACAAGGAAACGGAGAATCGGCTGGCGAAGCTGGCAAAGCAGACGGGCCGGACGAAGAGTTATTATCTGCGGGAAGCGCTGCATGAGTACTTGCAGGACATGGAGGACTATTACCTGGGAATGGGAATCCTCAAGGAAGGCGGAAGGCTCTACACGGCAGCTGAGGCGAAGCGGGAACTCGGATTGAATGACTGAACCGTGGGCTGGGAATACAAGATTTCAGTGGCTGCACTGAAGCAGTTGAAAAAACTGGGTCCGGAGGGAGCGCGGCGGATACTGGCCTATCTGGATGCCAACATCGCGGGGTGTGAGAATCCCCGCAGTTTTGGTAAGCCGCTGAAAGGGGAACTCGGTGAACTTTGGCGCTACCGCACCAGCCACTACCGGATCATCTGCCAGCTCAGGGATGACGAGCTTGTGGTGCTGGCCGTGAGGGTGGGGCACCGGCGGGATGTTTACGAATAATGGGCAGCCCTAACGCACCTTACCTGCTGTAAATTCCCGCTGGCGTGAATGCGGCTGATGGCGGGGCACCCTCTGCCGCTGGCGGGATGGTGATCATTTTGGCTTCACCGTTGATGGTCACGCTTGCGTTGCCTGCGGCGCGTTCAAGCGCTTGCTGCGCAAAGGGGGAATGTTCGCCTGCGGCGCGATTGGCGCGTATTGTATCGCCGAGCTGGTCCATGACGACTTTGATCACAGTTCCGCCGATGGTGACGGTGGCGCTGCATGAGCCTACGCCCTTGTTCACTTCAATGCTGGCATCGAGAACGGGGGCGTGTTCAAACGGCGTGCCGGCAAAGATGTTAGGGCCAAAGTAGGCACCGACGCTGGGGTTACTGGAGACAAAACCGATGACCGAGGGAGCGGCATCCGCCGACTCCTGAATCATGACCATACCGCTGGGTGCCGACCCCACGGGGGTATGTACCATGGCGGCGACATGCACTAAAATCATGCTTCCTTCATTTCCATCGATTTGGGCGGCGAGATCGACCCCACTATCCCATGACATCCATTGTGATACGTTGTTGCTCATAGTCCCTCCATACTAGTTGACGGCGTTGTTGCGTATCAAGGGGGAAATACACAAAAAAACACGCCACCCCCATGGCGGGGCAGCGTGTGTGAAGGTGTGTTTCCAGTCGGTGGATATTATTGATGGGGGTGCTCTTTGAGCAATTCCTCGGGGCTGTAAAAGCCTTCTTTGCCCTTGGTGGCTTCGCGGACCTGTTTGACTTTTTCCGGCGAGATCGCAGAGGCTTTATTGCCAAACGAATTCCTCACATAGGTCAGCACTGCGGCAATGTCCTTGTCGTTGAGCATGCCGCCAAAGGCGGTCATCGGAACTTGGCCGGGGTAGGCCTGCCCAAGCACTTCGATGGGGCCGTGCAGCCCGTTCAGCGCGATTTTGATCAGGCGCTCTTCATCCTGGGTTACCCACTTGGCTCCAGCGAGTGGCGGGAAGCCGGCGGCAGGGAGGCCTTTGCCGTCGGGTTGGTGGCAGGTGCCACAGTAGCTTTCCCTTTCGTAGATCTCGGCACCCTTCAAAAAGAGTTTCTTGTTTGCGCCCTTGAGGTGGGTTTTGACAACATGCTTTGGCTCTGCTTTGGCGGTTTCCCCTTTGAGGTGGGCCAGTGCAAACTGGTAGGCCTGTTTGATATAGTTATCGACCGGTTTTCTGCCTGCAGCCTCCACGATTGGGAGACCGCGCTCTTTACCCAACCAGGAGGCGGCGGTGATGGCTTCGAGGCGGACCCGACCGTGATCGTCGTTCGCCGCGGCCATAAGCAGTGACGCCTGGTCATCGATCATGTGACCATTGAAACGGAGCACGCGAACGGCGGCAGCGCGGATCTTGTGGTCGCTGGATTTGAGCAGCAGCCTGAGCAAATCCGCGTCGACCTGGTTAAGCCCCCAGGAAACCCAGAGTGCTTCGAGCTTGTGACGCTCGTCCGACTGCTGGGCGGCCCATGATTTCAGTGCAGGCAGCACTTCGTCGGCACTGCGACCACGCAGTTCGCGGCGGGTGCGGTAGCGTGTGCGTGCCTCGTGGAGTTTCAGGTTTTCCAGCAGCTCGGCCACACTCGCACCTGCAACCTTGGCAGGTTTCACCAACGGGCGAGCTGGATAAGTGACCCGGTAGATTCTGCCATGCACATGATCACGGTATGGATCACGCGCATTGTGCTGCATGTGTCCTATCAGAACGTTATGCCAGTCGGCGACATAGAGTGACCCGTCCGGAGCAAATTCCAGGTCGACCGGGCGGAAATTCTTGTCGGCTGATTTAAAAAGATCCTGGCGATACTTGGTGGTGAATCCCGTACCGTCTTCAAGCAGCTGGTGCTGTTTGGCGCCGAGGTAGCCGATGTTGTTATTGATTAACAGATCCCCCTGCACGTCGTCGGGGAAGTGACGGCTGGAAACAATTTCCAGACCGGAAGTCGGCCTCACCTGGTGGCTGGTAAGGATATCGGGTGCCCGCAAATTCACACCGTAACGAGGCTTGACCGAGCCGGGCATCATCCATGAGGCGGAGGGGCCTGAGGTGTGGATGAAGAAATCCTGACCGTAGTCGTCAAACGCGATTCCCCATGGGTTGGGGATGCTGAACTGGGCATAACGAATGAGTTCTTTACGCTGTGGGGAGTAGCGGAAGAAACCACCGTTGGTGCCGCGGACCGGACCGTATGCGGTTTCCACATTCGAGTGCAGGAACACGCCTTCGCCCATCAGGATGGCTCCGGAGGGGTCGGCGCAAAAGGCGGATATGGCATGGTGGGTATCGTGGTCGTCAAAACCGCTGAGGATGACCTCCTTGACGTCATACTTGTCATCGCCATCGGTGTCCTTAAGCAGGACGAGGCTGCCGCTTTGGGAAACGTAGACACCTTCGGATGTGATCTCGAAACCGATGGGGATGTGCAAATCAGCGGCGAACGTCGTTTGTTTGTCGGCTTTGCCATCATGGTCGGTATCCTCGAGGATGATCAGTTTATCGGCAGGCCTGGGGTCACCGATACGGTAGTGCGGATAGCTCGGCATGGTAGCGACCCAGAGGCGGCCTTTGTTATCGAAGGCAAGCTGCACGGGGTTGGCCAGATCAGTGAATTCCTTTTCAGAGGCAAAGAGCTCCATTTTATAGCCTGGTGCCGTGGTGATCCTGGTCTGCGACTGCGTGCCTGGCTCGTAGTCGGGGTCGCCATTTTTAGTACTTGGTTTATAGTTGGATTTGACCGGCGGGAGTTTGTGGGTCTTGGCATCGGCAGCTGCGAGATCGGATTTTTTGCCTTCGAGAGCACGCCAGATCGCCCAGTCGCGGACTTCGGTCATTTCGCGGGTCTTTTTGAGCTCATCGGGGTAGTTTTGTGGGCCGTATGGTTTGTATCGACGACCGTAGACGTGCACACCGTTAGGGATTTTGAAATCATTGAGCCAGCACCAGTTTTTTTCGTTCACCGCGTTATGGACTAGCAGGCGGTGTGTGTTATCGGGTGTTTGTTTCCCGTAGATGGAGTCGGCAAGTCGTTGCGCCAACCACGCATAGCCTGTGCTGTTGAGCAGGGCACCATCGATGGTTAATTCCTTTTGGGAGGAATCGAAAATGGCTTTGGACGGGGAGTAGACATCGATGAAAAGCACACCTTGGTCGGCACAGACATCCCTCATCGCTTTGGTGTAAAGTGCCAGGTTGCTGTTAGCCGAGGCACCGTCCGGCGAGCCGTATTTGTCAGACAGATCCTGGAAGGCGGTGGGTGAGACAATGGCGAGTTGAGGTGCAGACTGGCCATTGTACTTCTGGCCAAGCGTATGCCGAATGAATGCCGTGAGTTCCGCCTTGTAGTTATCGACACCTTGCGGCCCAGCGAAGGATGAGTTGAAGCCGAAGAAGGCGATGATGGTGTCGGCCTTCAGCCGGGTGATCCATTGGTCGGGTGTGTCAAAGTCCCCCTGGCTTCCGGTGCCCTTGGCGAGTTCGGTCTGGAATTTTTCAGCTCCGGGGAAGGCCCATGGGGATCGGCGGCCCGGGTGCGGACGGAAGCCCGGGGTGTTGCCCTCGTCACACATGTTGCGGATGACGAGTTTGCTCTGTGGGTTGCGCAGTTGAAGTTCGGTTTCAAAGTGCCCGAAGTGATTCATACGTGAGCCAAGACCGCTGCCGATGAGAACGATCCGTTCGCCTTTTCGGATTTTCAGTGGTTGATCCGCAGCTTGTGTTATCTGGATTGCAGCAGCGGACAAACACAGCAGGGTGAGTTTTTTCAGTGATGACTTCATCATGTCGTTCGAAATGTAAGCGTGATTTTCTTCCGACTGCCTAGGGTTTGACGATGAAGTCAGCTGGCTTGAGACCTTTTTTATGGGTTTTGAAACCGTAAAAGGTAGGTTTGTAGGAATCAGGGATAGAGACATCGGCTTTGGCCGGCACGTCCATGTGCAGCCCCCAGAAACAAGCGTTTGTTACCAGACGCCGCAGGTTTTCGTCATCGAGATCGCTGGCAGCACCCATGGTGGTATTAAAAATGCGGTTGGTCCTACCTGATTCATTTTTGTGAAGGACGGTCCAGGCAATAGGCTGCATGGGATTGTTTTTCGCTGCCACCGGTGCGGAATCGGGTTCCAGTGTTTCCGTGACCTGGCCACGTAAAAGGACGGTGACATCGGCTGGCGGGTTGGCGGTGTAAACATCAGACTCCACAAAGATCGTGCCGACGCCGTTAAGGATTTTGTTATCCTTGTTACCTTCCTCCACGACACCGCGACAACCTTGAACCTTATGCTGGCCGTGGTGGGCTACCCAGGTCATGCCGAAGAGGTGCATGCCGAAGCCCCCCTTCCAGCCGGTTTTCTCCTTGGCATTGAATGAATACTTCGCCCACTTGCTGTTGCTGGGGAATTTGAATCCGTGGTTGGTCGTGCGCAGTGTCACCATGGGCACACCGCGCTTGTAGGCAGCATCGAATTTTTCCATGGCGGCGTCATTCCAGCCACGGAAACGGATACACATGATGATGAGATCGGCTGAATCGAGAGCTTCAGGATGCGACAGGCTTTTTTGGTTGTTGGGATCAACAATACCCTTGTCGTCGAGTGAAAACAGGACAGAGCATTTAAAACCATGATGTTTGGCGAGCATTTGACCGAGCATCGGCATGGATTCCTCTGAACGGTATTCCTCGTCACCGGCTATGAGGACGATGTGCTTGCCTTTGCCCGGGCCATCGCCACCTTCAAAGACAAGGTGGTCGGCTGGCTGGTCAGCGGATAGGATGGATACCGTTGCCATGGTGGTTGCGACTGCTGTGTGGAGTTTGGTCATGATTTTCATAGTTTAAGCTGGGGGAGAAGGGGGCGCGACAACGCAGTGCGCCGTGTATTCTGCACCATACGCCACGGTGGTGGGATTATTTCATCCCCCATGCAAATATTTTGGCAATACTTGGGGCCCCAACGATTATAATTCGCCTGCCAGGACCATTTCCATGGTTTCAATGAGTTTGGCCAGGCGCACAGGTTTTGGCAGCATCACACAGTCGCCAGTGGCTACGACATCGTCCTGGCTGATTTCAACATTCGAGACCAGCGCGGTGACCATCACGGCCGGCACGGCGGAAAGTTCGGGAATCGACCGGATTTCGCGTAGGACATCGCCACCGTCGAGGCCGGGCATGACAACATCAAGGAGCAGGATATCCGGCAGGAATTCGGCCGCAAGCTGTCTGGCCTTGAGTGACTCATTGGTTGTAAGGACTTCGTAATTTCCCGTTGCCGTTAAATTGAGCTCCATGATCTGGGTGATGGCAGCTTCGTCATCAACGATGAGGACCTTTGTTTTTGGCGCGTTTTTCGAGGTTTCTGGATTCATGGGTGTTGGGAGCGATGGTTTGCGTTGTCGGATGGTTGGGAGGTGATTTTCAGCATGACGGAAACGCGAACCCCTTCCGGGATTTCAACATTCTCAATGTGAATACTGCCATTGTGCAGATCTACGATGGTTTTGCAAACGGCAAGTCCAAGGCCAGTGCCTTCATTGGAAGCTTTTGTCGTGAAAAAGGGGTCGAACAGCTTACGCATGTTTGCATCATTGATGGGTGGGCCGGTATTGGTGATTTCTATCACGGCCACATCATCGTCCTCACGCAGGCGATCAAAGTGGCGCAAGCCTTCATTCCTTTTCACAGGGGCAAGCCTCGTGGTAAAGGTCTTGATCGTAATGCTGCCACCTTTCGGGGAAGCGCTAATGGCGTTGTCCAATAGATTGATCAACACCTGTTCCATTTTGTGAAAATCCATGAGCACCTTGGGGATGCCTGGATGGCATACCCGACTCAGGTAGATCGATTTTTCCGTCAGCCCGTGGTCGATGAGAACGAGTGATTTCTCGACCAGTTCGTTGATGTCCACCGGTTTGAGATTAAACTCTTCGGAGCGGGAGAGTTCGAGCATGCCGAGTACGATCTTGTTAGCCCGTTGCACGGCTTCGTCCATGAGTTCGAGTGTCTTCAGGGTCGCCTCGTTTTCATTTTTCATGGTCATGCCAAAGTAATCCAGCCCACTCTGGATGACAAAAAGCGGGTTTTTCACCTCATGGGCCACGCCAGCGGCCAGGCGTCCCAGGGATTCGAGTTTTTCAGCCTGAATAAGCAGTTTCTGGGTGGTTTTCAATTGTTTGGTGCGTTGACGGACCTTTTTTTCAAGGGTTCTGTTAGCGTTGACGAGTTTCTCAGCCATCCGGTTGAAGCTACTGGCCAAGAGCCCCACCTCGTCGTGTGTCGTCACCTTGGCCCTTGCGTCCAGATCTCCCATGGAGATGCGTTTGGCCGTATGAGCCACTCGGCGCAGTGGTCTGCTAAGCGCACGGGCGAAAAAGATCGAGATTGCCAGGATGCTGATGATACTCAGGATACCGACGGTTCTTCCGAAGGTGACCAGTTGGTCGATTGGTTGCAGTGCTGTTTTTCTCTTGATGTCAGTCACAACAGCCAGGTTGGTGTTGTGAACAGGTGCGATTGCCACCATGTGCTCATCTTGTGTGATGGCGTCTACAAAAGTATGGTTGTCATCCTGGTCCGGCAATGAGGTGAGTGGCCTGCCATTGTTGAGTAACAAGCTGATGCCCTCCTCCCGGGCTGACAGGGGCAGTAGGCACTGGTCGATCTGTCCCTTGTGAATACGCACCAGCCGGGTGCGTCCTTTACCTCCGAAGCCAGCGGCATCATCGATATTGTTGTCGGTGTCATCGACGCTGGCTGCCACGATGATGATGCCTATCTGCTGCTGGTGATGGAAGATCGGGCCACTCAGGATTTTTTGGACTTTCTCCCCAGGGGGGCCATCCTGTTTCGGTGTGATGACATAGGTATAGCCGTAGGAGCCGGTCAAGGCGGAGAGATAGGCACTGTTGGCCTGAAGGTTTTGGCCACGCATTGCAGGGGCCGTACTGGCGATGACCTGTCGGTCCATGGAGGCGAGAGCCACCATTTCGAAATAGGGTGCCGAATCAAGCGCATCAGTGAGGATGGTCTCAATGCGATGGAGTTTGGCCGGGTCGCGGTCGTCGAGGTAAGATGCCAGGGAAAGCCGCATTTGAGTGCGACTGGAAATGAGTGCCACCTTTTCCGAATCGTGCCGAAATGTTTCCGCCATGCGGAGTGCCTGCAAATCCGCAAAGACTTGAAGTTTGTTATGCACTTCCGCCACGCGGCTCTTATGCACAACGGTCTCGGCGAACCACCAGAAGGACAGGGCGGGGATGACACCGGTGCAGAGTAGTGCGATGAGAATCTTTAGCCTGATCGACATGCAGTGTCATGCTAAAGGATTTTCGCGTTGTGGCGAGAGATAATCTGCGCCCGGTCAAATGACCCGGTCATTGCCACCGTCGATTGGGATTTGGGCTCCGGTGGTAGCTTTGAAGGCGGGCCCGGCAACGGTGCTGACAAGCCGGGCAATGTCGGTGGACTTGATTTCGGTGTGGAGCAGGTTCTTGGTTTTGTATTCTTGAATGGTCATGCCGTAGCGGGCGGCGGATTTTTCCAATGCTTCCTGGGTCCAGAGCTCGGTATCAAAAACCGCGTCGGGGTGCAGTGTGTTGACCCGGACACCGAAGGGGGCGAGTTCGAGGGCGGCAACACGTGCCAGCTGGGTAACCCCGGCTTTGGTGACTGAATAGGCGGCGGCTCCAGGTCCAGGAGCGGAGAAATTACGCGAGCCCATGATGATGATGGACGCATCGATGCCGACCTTGAGGTAGGGGATGGAAAACCTGAGGAATCTCTGCGTCGCTGTGAGGTTGATCTTGATGTGAAGATCCCAGGTGTCGCCAAGCTCCTCGATGTATTCCCCTGATTTGAAAATCCCGGCATTGGCAACGATGATGTCGAGCCCCCCATGTGCGGCAACGACGTTGTCGACCGCTTGTTCCAGCGCCGCATCGTCGGTGATATCACAAACAGCTCCGCTCAGGCCGGGACTGTTCAGGTTTTCCACTACAGCAGGGTTGATATCGAGGCCTACGACCGTGGCACCATCGGCATGTAGTTTTTGCGCGGTGGCCCTACCGATACCGCCGGCCGCACCGGTGACGATGGCGACTTTGCCGCGATGGGGTTGAAGCGGATCGGATGGATCGTTGTTGAAAGCGGCTTTACGTTGCTCGGCTTTTTGGAGGAGTTCCTGGTTCATGATAGATAGGTGTTATGTATTGATGGCATGCTGCATCCCGCTGATGTTCAGCGCCGGATCATTGCCGTCGAAAACAGCACTGCCAGTGACGATGAGATCGGGGTTCATGGTGGCAAGTTCGCCGATGTTGTCTTTTTTAACTGCACCATCGATGGCGAGGATGATGTCCGGCTTGGCCTGACGCAGTTGCGTGATGCGCCCGGCAACAACATCGAAGTAGGTTTGTTTGCCGGTGTCTGGTCCAATGGAAAGTAAAAACACCACATCGCATAGGTCGAGGTGGGGGAGCAGCTGCTCGATGGGAGTGGTGGGGTAAATGCCGGCGCTGGCAAGGCAACCCGCCTCCCGAATGCCGGTGAGGGTAGCGGCAACGTCATCGCAATGCTCGATCTGCACGGTGATGATGTCGGCCCCGGCGGCAGCAAAATCGGCGACGTGTTTCCCGGGGTGGGAGGTCAACAGATGCACGTCTTTGATGAGGTCGGTTTTGAGACCGGCAAGAAAACCGGAGCCTACGGAAATCTTTGGCCACACGGTGCCGTCCATGACATCAAGGTGCAGGAGCTGGATGCCGGCTTGCTCAAGAATCCGGAGATCGTTTGCCTGGTGCATCATGTCACCCGTGAGCGTGCCAATGCTGAGCTGGGGAGCTCCGCTGGTGGCTTTTTTTAGGCGGGCGAGTCTTTCGGTGTGGTTCATTGTAAGTAAAAGATCCGTCTGACCGGTTGGATCAGACGGATCTGTGGTAGAGAGGTTAAGCTTCGTTTTTCAAGGTGTTGAAGAGATCGAATCCTTCAGCCGGTGTGGCGTTGTTGTGCACAACGGATTTGACGGCTTTCATCATCGCGAGGGGGGCCTCGGACTGGAACACGTTGCGTCCCATGTCGACCCCGGAGGCACCGCATTGGATGGCGTTGTAGCAGAGTTCAAGAGCCTCAAGCTCGGGAAGTTTCTTGCCGCCGGCAATCACAACGGGAACCGGACATGCGGCTACGACATTTTCGAATCCTTCGGTGTAGTAGGTTTTAACGATGCTGGCACCGTTCTCAGCACAGACGCGGGATGCGAGCCCGAAGTAGCGGGCGTCGCGAGCCATATCCTTACCCACTGCCGTGACACCCATCACCGGGATGCCATACTTGTTGCCAATATCAACCAGACGGCTGAAGTTGGCGATGGTGATGGCCTCGGTGTCGGCGTCACCAATGGCGAGCATGGCTGCCATGGCGGAAACGTTCATGCTGATGGCGTCCTGCTCAGAGATTAGAACGTTGTTGTTCATGTCTGTGAGAATAGTGGTGCCTGTATCTGTGCGAAGACAGATCGGCTTGGTGTTTTCCGCGGGAATGCATGTGCGGATCATGCCGCGGCAACCCATCAAGCAGTCGGCCTCCTCGGCAAGAGGAGCGATGTTGAGGTCGATGCGCTCAAGACCGGAGGTAGGCCCCATCAGGAAGCCGTGGTCGAAAGCCAGCATCACGGTGCGACCTGATTGGCGGTTGAAAATGCGGGACATGCGGTTTTTGATACCCCAGGAGGCATTGTTCATGCCCTTGAGGTAAAATGCGCTGGTGTCTGCGGGTGTGGAGAGACCAAAATTGTCTCCGTCTCTGATGTCGTCTAAGTCTGCCATAATGGTAGTGTTGTTAGTATTTGTTGGTTAGGGTTTGAGATTGGTTATCATCATTAGCTCTCGATCATGCTGATGAGGGTCTTTACCGCATGTTCCACGAAGGCTGGATCCTCGGCTGTGAGGTCAAGTGCTTCTACTTCTACGGTTTCGGGTAGCTCATTTTGCAAGGAATTCCAATAAGCTGTGTCAAGTTCCGGATTGTAGAGCTCGCCACCCTGTGCGGAGTAGCTGCTGACACCTTTCAGGGGCATCAGGAAGACGGTGTTGCCTTTACTGGATTGAAGTCGTTCGCCGATGGTCGCGGCCACTCTGGCTTGTTCCTCGGCGTTGAGACGGGGGACAAAAACATAGGGGGTATGCCAGGTGATCTGATGGTCCTCCCACCCGGCAGGGACTTTGTTGGGCTGGCTGACGAGCAGGCCGAGGTGCTCGGAGCCGCCCGGGCAAACGACTTGGGGCAGGCCGAGTTTACCTGCTGTGGTGAGTCGTTCCGGGCCACCCGCCCGCAGGGCATCGAAGCATCCGTCGGCGATCTCTCCCATGGCGTAGTCGAATACAGCGGTGATGATCCCTTCCTTCATCATCTGTTCCATGGCGTCTCCGCCGGCACCGATGGCGTGGAAGGTGATGACTTCGTAACCTGCTTTCTCGAACAATTTGATCGCGTGCATGGCCCCCTTGGTAAGCACTCCGAGGTTGGACATGCCGATCACCCCCTTGGCGGTGGATTTGGTGATACACTGTTCAACCTGTGCCATGCCCCAGGCACTTGCTGCGGCATTGGCGAGGATTTTGCGGGAAAAAACATTGAGTCCCAGGATGTCTGAAACGGCAAACATCATGGTGATGTCCTTGATCCCCACAAATGGTGAAGTATCACCCGATGCGGCTGTCGAGAGCATCACCTTGGGGAATCCGTAGGGGAGTGCTTGCAGGATCGGTGCACAGGTCGAGGTCCCCTGGGTGCCGCCGAGGGTGACCACCGCATGGATTTTTCCAGCCCCTTGGAGATCGAGCAGGATCCTGGTGGCTCCCTTGACGATGACCGGGCTGGCTTTCTCGCGGCTTGGGTGGTCAAGCAGCTCGGCCAGAGTGCTGCCGCCTGTTTGGATGACTTCCTCTTTGGAAATATCCGCCTGGATGGCGGGATCGCCAACGACGCTGAGGTCGACCAGAAGGGCTTTCCCGCCAAGGCGTTCGATTTCCTGCCGCATGAAATCAGCTTCAGCAGCTTTGGTGTCGAGGGTGGCAAGTATGGCGATTGTTTTCATAAGAATGGTGACTGGTGAGTTGTGACTAGTGAATTACTTGTCAGCTCGTGAGTTTTTAGTGATTGTGGTCAGGATTGCGACGATCTGATTTGATTCGTCTTTTAGTTTGGAAATTTTGTTTTCCGGAACGATGTTTGCAGAAGATAGAATGCGTAACCAATAGTGCGTTTCTCTCGCCTCTTTGCAAGAGATATACATTCTGGCGGTGAAGTCTGGTTTTGATTGGGCTGCTTGAGCTTCTTCGACATTAGCTCCAATAGATGTAGCTGGTCGAAGTAGTTGGTTGGCAACGGTTCTTGATACTTGGTCTTTTTCGAGAGTTTGGCATAATCGAACAACTCGGCAAGCAAAGTCAAACGACCTTTTCTGTATATCCGGCTTTTCTTGCATCATTCACTATTCACCAGTCACAACTCACCATTCGAGCGCCGTCGATTATTTAGAAAATCGAAGTGCGGTGAACTCGCTTGCGGCTTGCGTCACCGCGCGCTCGATCGGAAGGCGCTCGGTCGATGAGCCGGTCCAGAAACCGTGGCCGGATGTATTGTCTAACATATACTGGGCGTCCGCCGGGTTTTCCATGGCGGCACCGTGGCCGACCAGGATGACATCCGGATGCACTTCACGGCATTTTTGGTAGGCGTGCTCGGTTTGCTCGGCGGTTTCCTCGATGGTCATGCCGTTATCGTAGCCTTTGATTCCTCCTTTGGTGGTTCCGGCATGATAGCAGAAAATATGGGGTTTCGCCTCGGCGCAGATGCGGATGGAGTCTTCAAGGGTGAAGGCGAGGCCGATACTGACCATGTCCATTTCATCCTTGGCGAGCTTGAGCATCTCGATCTCGTTGTCGATGGTGATGCCGGCGGAGGTCATCACCTTGTAGATCTCGGAGTCGTGGTCGACGTAGGAAATGGACGGGCCGATGTTGGAAACCGAGTTCACCCCCATGTCCTTGCACTCCTGAAGCACCATGCGCATGTCCTTGAGCGGGTCGTTGGCATTGAGGCAGGCGCAGACGAAGGCTTTGCCATCGAGCGCAGGCATGATGTCCTCGCGGGTGTAATCCAGGGTTTGTTTGTTGGAGTCGAGGATCGGCCACATCATCGACATGGTGCCCATGCCGTTGGCGCGCAGGCGGGCTCCGGAAAAGGTGTTGATGCAGTCGGTTCCGCATTGCTCCTGAAGCTTGGCGACCAGGCCGCTGCCTGCGGATGAGATCATGATGGGCAGGCGGGCATCGACTTTTTTCTTCAGGTTCGCGAGGATGGTTTCGGTGGAAATGCGTTTGGTAATCATGAATGGTTCTTGCTGGTGATCACGGTTGTAACTGAATGATGGCAGACTGTCTTGAAAAATCAGTGCAAATTGATGAATAAAATGGTCAATGCTCTATTTCGCCTTGAAACGCGACCGGTAAGACGACGGCGGCTCCTTCATAATCCGGGTGAACTCGCGTGAGAAGTGGCTTTGGTCGGAAAATCCACAACCGTAGCTGATCTCGGCGAAACTCTGGGTGGTTTGGACGATCTTGTGGCAGGACTCCTGCACCTTGAGGTGGCGCATGTATTCCTTCGGGGACATACCGAAGCAGGCTTTGAATTTCCTCTGGAACGAACTGAGCGACAGGTTGGCAGTGGCTGCCAGCTCGGTGACCGGGATGTTTTCACGATACGACCGGTGCATCAACTTGAGGGCGGAGCCTAACTCATCCGATTGCTGGAGTGAGGCGGTACTCTGGCTGAACGGGCGCGTCACCCCGATGATGCCGCAAATCTTTCCCTGATGGTCGTAGAGAGGCTTTTTGTTAGTAGTGGACCAATCGACAAAGCCTTTGCCGGTCGGCACAAGTTCCACACGGTTGAGGATCGGTTGGCCTGTGTTGAGGACCCTCAGGTCATCCTCGCGGATCGATTTCACGATATGCTCCGGCATGAAGTCATCGTCCCTTTTACCGAGGATTTCCGTGCCGTCCGCTACCCCGAACAGCTGCAGCAGCCGCTTGTTAAACGCAACGTATCTCAGCTGCGTGTCCTTGACGAAATAGGTGAAGCCCACCAACTCATCAAAGATGGTTGAGAGGTGGTCGACGATTCGGTTGTCTTGAAAGAATTGGTCGTTTTGCACGAAGTCCGATTTGAGCAGAACCGGAGGGCAATGAGAAGCCGATACTTCCTGGTGGTGTGTAAGATGGGTAATGCCTGACAACGGCCAGGTGCTGCCGTCAAAAGGAGATGTTTTGGATATCTTTATTTTCTATCAGAAATTAGGCACGCAATTTGCTTGAGCTGTCGTTAGATCGCAACTCTTGCCGCGCCGTTGGTGAATGCAGAAGTCACCTTTGACTGGGCAGACGTCGGTGACGCGAATAACGCGGCGGATAACTCGACCGGCTATGGCGCGGTGGATCACAACTACCGGATCTCGAAGTATGAGGTGACCATTGGCTTAATTTCAAGATTATGGGTGTCCTGCATTTGGCGGGGCTGAGGTGCTTGAGCTTGAAGTTCGAACCCTGTTTGAAAAAATCTTGTAAAAAATGTGAGTATCGCTGTAACCCGGAGGTGAATTTTCCGAATAGAGATGGTGATGAACATGAAAACATGGATTGGACTGGTTGGGGCGGGGCTTATGGTCGCGCCGGTTACGCAAGCGGAAGTGACCTTTGATTGGGCAGACGTCGGCGACGCGAATAATGCGGCGGACAACTCGACGGGCGGTCTCTACGGCTCGGTGGATCACAATTACCGGATCTCGAAGTATGAGGTGACCATTGGCCAGTATGCGGAGTTTCTGAATGCCGTGGCGGCGACGGATAGCTATGGTCTCTACCATACCAACATGGGGACGAATCTGAACATCGCGGGCATCAGCCGCAGTGGGTCTTCCGGTTCCTACAGCTACTCGGTGATTGGTTCGGCGAACCGGCCGATCACGTATGTGAGCTGGTTTGATGCGGCGCGCTTTGTCAACTGGGTGGAGAACGGCCAGGGATCGGGCAGCACGGAGACGGGGGTGTATGCGCTTGCTGGAGCTACCAGTGGCACAGGGTTCACTGCGAGTGGCAGTGCGAGCCACTGGATCCCAACGGAGGACGAGTGGTATAAGGCGGCGTATTATGATCCGACCATTGGTGCTGGCGATGACGGGGATAATTACCATCTGTATGCGACTCAGAGCAGCACGGTGCCCGGCAATGATGTGGGAGGCACAGCGAATCAGGCGAACTACAAATTTTACAACGGATCTGGATATGAATATTCGGTGACGCAGAGCACGACTTACGATAGTAATCAGAACTATCTAACGGATGTGGGTTCGTTCACGGGTTCTGAGAGCTATTACGGCACTTTTGACCAGAATGGCAACGTCTGGGAGTGGAATGATGCGGTGATCGGCTCGTCGCGTGGGCTGCGCGGGGGTTCTTGGCGCAGCGCCGAGGGCGCCCTGCGCTCGTCGTTCCGCTACAACCTCGGGCCGAGCAACGGGAGCTCCCTCATAGGTTTTCGTATTGCTGGAGTCGCCAGCGTCCCTGAACCGACGTCGATATTTTTATTGGGTATAGGAAGTCTTTCAATGTTACTGCACCGTAAGCGTGGCTAGATTCCCTTTGGCACTTTAGTCCTTTTTCCCAATCATGATGGAGAATGAGTCGGGCGGAGCGATAGGAAGTGCGGACAGCTTGTCCGACGTAGCTTCGCGCGCAAAAGCGCCAGTCCGCAGGTATAGTGAAACGGTGGACAGGAGTGCCCACCCCTCCTAAGGGCGTGTTGCCTCAATGTGCATGAGATAGTCAATCCGAGATATGCCCGACAGAAAAACGAACCAAAAAACAGTCAACGGTCGCCATGGCCAGCCGCGCGGGGACGTTAAATCCAGGCAGAGTGCAAGGACTCGACCTGATCGGGGGGGGAGGAGCAGAGTAAAAAGACAGCGAGGTTCCTCGGCTGCGGCCAAGAACAAAAGTAAAATCACGGCGAAGCAGATACTTTGTCTTCTGTTGGTTGTGGCTGGGCTTGGGATATTTGTAGCACTGACGGGCTGGCGCATCACAAGGCATGACACCGGTGCTCCTGATCGCGCGATGCCCGCCGCCGGTGCTCCGTATCGCACGGAGATCGTGGTACGGCCGGAGGAGCATGACGGTATGGGCGGACGCATGCTGAGTGCCGGGGAAGTGGCGCACGCCTTCGCCGCGGAGACGGACGAGGAAAAACGCCTGGCCTACGCGAGAAACCCGGAACTCGCCGGGCGGCACCTGTCACGCTACCCGGTGCAAGCGCGCAGCCACCCGGCCAAGGCGATCAAACTGATGGGACACAGTGAACTGAACGGCAGGGCGGTGACCGCGTATGCCGCGGCCTTCGAAGACGGCAGCTTCCGTATGCTTGCGGTGGTGCAGACGGACGCCGGTGCGAAGGTCGATTGGGATTGTTACGCCCGCTACGCCTCGGCAAGCTGGGAGGATCTCTTCGCCGGCAAGGCGGAGGCGGCCGAGGTGCGCGTCTTTGTGCGGCCGGGCGACTACCACGTCGGCCAGTTTCGCGATCGTGCGAAGTGGACCTGTTTCAAACTCGAAACCCCGGACAGCGAGCGCAGCATCTACGCCTACGCCCCGGCGGGCGGCAGCCTGGGCAAACGCATGCAGACCGCCGTGATGAAAAGCCGGGGGTTTCGCCAGCACATGACCCTCAGGCTCAGCAGCGTGAACAAGAGCGGCAAGGACGCGCTGTTCGTGGTGGATGAACTGCTGGCGATGGGATGGGTGGTGGAGTGAAGGATAGTGAGTGCCTCATTCCTTATCCTGCCAGGAATTTCCGCACAATCGAATGGAGTGCCAGTCCGTAGGCCTCGGGTTCATGATAACGGGGCGGGAGAACCTCGTTGTCGATTACGTTGGGCAGTTGGACTGCGATGAGATCGGCGGTGCTTTGCGGATGCAGCTCGTCCCTTCCCGTGGTGAGGACCAGGGCCGGGTTTGAGATCGCCTGCAATGCTTCCGGCGAGGAAAAAGGAGCGTCCTGCCACATTCGGTAAAGCACTGCGGTGGATGCGGCTGTGACGGGGCGTTGGAACAGCCCCTCGATGGACTCGGCGACGGGTTTGTTTGCCGACAGCAGGGATTGGAAAGCGTCGTCGGCGTGCAGTTTTTCCTGCGCCGCTTCAATCCCCAGTTCCTCAATCCAGTGACCCACGCAGGCGACGAGTTTCAAGTGCTCCGGTTGTTTGACATGTGTCCACGACGGGCGCAGGAGGATGATTTTTTTGACCCGGCCGGGATAACGCAGTGCGAGGTTCAGGGTGATCCCCGAGCCCATCGAAAGCCCGCCGATATGACAGGACTCGATGCGGAGGTGATCCATCAGCGCGATCACTTTGTCGGCGAAGCTGTCGAAATGAAGCTCATCGGTCGGGAAATCCTGACTGTCACCGTGTCCGGGCATGTCAGGGGCGATGAGGTGGGTGCCGGGCAGGCTGGGGAATGCCGAGGTCGTCTGGCTGGCACCCGCGCCTAGACCGTGGAGAAACAGGAGGGGGGTATCCGCAGGGTTTCCGATCGTCTGGTAGGAAAGAAGCATGGGGCATTGTTGCCAATACCCCATGTTGAATCAAGTGTTGATAAAATGCCGGGTCACCTTTTTCTGCGCAGCGCTATGCCTGCAAGCCCCAGACCGAACAATAACGCCGACGATGGTTCCGGCACGGTGGTAAACCCACCGGGGAAATAGATCCTGGACCAGTCGCTCCCACCGGTTGCGAACGGTGGCTCGGTCGTAGCCGTCGAATAATTCACGGTGATCGATGTGATTGCCCCGGCCAAGGTGATATACTGGTTGATGGTGTTGTTATTACCGTCATTGTCTGCCAAATACAGGGTCTGGTTACCATTTGAGAAAGTGGCCGTATAGCCATTCAAGGTGCCGGCTCCCAGACTCATGGCGGTGTCCGTGATGATTTCCACGTCGGCCTCACCAAAATCGTAGAGGAGAATGGATGCGAAACTCACCGGTGTGCTAAAGGTCAGGCTGGCGGTGCTGCTCCACAGGTTGTTGTCCCAATTGTAACCAATGAACCAGTGGCTTGTGTCACCAGCAAACGATGTCAAGCGACCACCTGTCATCGAGACATCCGCGGTGGTAATGCCATCAGAGGCTGTGATGGTGTCACCATGGGAGACAGGCGTAGTGAAGTCGAAATACGACTGGGCTGAGACGGCACCCGACAAAAAAAGGGCGCCGGCTGCAGAAATTATCTGTGTTTTCATAGGCAAGTAAGGGGATTGCTGCTATTTCCTTAACATACCTTAACTAAAGGTCAAGCCTCGAAATGACTGGAGATTCGGGTAGTGGGCTCTCGCACAAAGCGTTACGGAGCGAGCACATACAAGGCCACGGCCAGCACATGGCAGATGCTTCCTGCCAACACAAACAAGTGCCAGACTGCGTGGTTGAACTTGAGTTTTTGCCAGACAAAAAACACCACCCCGCCCGTGTAGCAGACGCCGCCGGCGATGATCAGGGCGAGACCACCCGCAGGTAATGCCCGGACCAAGGGGCCAAAGGCGATCACGGCAAGCCAGCCCATTACCAGGTAGATGGCGGTCGAGATCCAGTGCTCCCGGTTGTTTTTCATCAGAGCCTTGGTCAGGACCCCGGCGATAGCCATAAACCAGACGATGCCAAACAGGCTCCATCCCCATGGGCCTCGGAGTGTGACCAGGGTCAGGGGGGTATAGGAACCCGCGATCAGCAGATAGATGGCGGAGTGATCAAGGATTTGAAAAAACGACTTCACCCTCGGTCCGCTGAACGAGTGATAGAGGGTGGAGGAAAGATAAAGTAGAATCAGGGTGGATCCGAAGATAGCCGCCCCAGTGATACGCCAGGGGTCGTTTCCCGATACCAGCACCATATAAACGAGGCCAATGACGCTCAGCGCGGCACCCACTGCATGGGTGATCATGCTGGCCAGCTCCTCAGGGTGGGATTCACAGAGTTCCGAGCGTTCTTTGAGTGGATGCAATGACATGGGTGTGGTTACAGGCGGATGATACACCATCTAGCGTTGTTTGGGAAGCCGCTTTCCTTGGATGCGTGCCTCGATGAGGTTGCCGCAACGGCCGTGGAGCCGGAGTTTTTCACAACAGGCTTCGATTTTCAATGTCTGCCGCTCAGGGCGGAAACCAAGCCGCCGCGCCGCACAGTCGTTCATCAGCTGGATATGGGCATCTTCAAATTCAATCACCTTGCCGCAGTCAATACATACGAGGTGATTGTGCGCCGGACTGTCGACAAAATTCGGGTCGTAGGTTTTCTGGTCGTCCCCGAGGTCGATCTCGTGCAGCAGGCCGGCCTCCACCAGAAGCGAGATGGTTCTGTAAACGGTTGCCCGGGAGGACCTCGCCTGGGTCCTTCTGATGCGATCCCAAAGATCGTCAGCCGTAAAATGCTCATCCGAGGCAAAAATGGCGTCCACGATCGCGTTCCGCTGGGGGGTGTTGCGAAGCCCCTTGCTTTGGATGAACTGTTGAAGACGCGTTTCAATGGTGGAATCCATAGCCGGAGACTATCGAATTGAACCGCAACTGGCGAATTGGAAATTTCGACATTGGCATTTTTTTCCCAATAGTCTTGAATGGCCGTAATGAAGAGCGTGCCAATCCATTTTATAAGCAAGTATCTAGTGCTGTCCTCCCTGGTGTTGTCCGGCCTGCTGAACTCGTGTTCGTCCACCGATGTCATGGAGGTCCGGCAGTACCATCTCAGCTCGGTCAATCCGGTGCACAAGGATGCCAGGATGATCAGGGGCGAGCAGATGTACCGCTTACGTGGCGCGGTGACCCTGGAGGAACGCCAGGCACGTCTCGGGCAGTATTACACCGTGATCTGGAAAAACCCAACGGCTTCCACGGAGCCACTGAGGATTATCATGGACTACCAACAGACCGCGACCGGATCCAAGCCACTGCGCATGATGCGTGACCTGCCAGGCAACCAGTCATCTGGTCGATGCGAATTCAACGTCACCAGCGAAGCCTACCGGGTAGGTGGACGGGTGCTGTCGTGGAGAATCAGAATGATGCAGGGTGACAGGGTCCTCGCGGAAAAACGCTCCTACCTGTGGCGCTGAATCATTTCATGATTGGCAAGCGTGTCAAATCGTGGGACGAATTGGCATGGCACGTTTTACAGACAAAGTAGCAGTAGTCACCGGCGCAGGCCGGGGGATCGGATTTGAAATCGCCAAGGCATTTGCCGCCGAAGGCGGGAGGGTGGCCGTGGTCAGTTTCAGCCGGGGAAGTTGTGGCGGTGCGGCCGAGGCGATCAATGCCGACTATCCAGGTGCGGCCAGGGCATATGCGGTGGATGTCGCCGACCACGAAGTGGTGCAAGCCGTAGGCAAGGAAATTGTCGCCGACTTTGGAGCCGTCAATATACTGGTCAACAATGCAGGAGTCACCCGCGACGGTTTGCTCATGCGTATGAAAGACGAGGATTGGGACACGGTGTTGGATACCAACCTCAAAGGTGCGTTCAATACCGTCAAGGCATTCCAACGCAGTTTGATGAAAGCCGCTGACCCACGTATCATCAATATCAGCTCGGTGATCGGGCTGATGGGAAATGCCGGGCAAGCCAACTACGCTGCCAGCAAGGCCGGTCTCATTGGTTTCACCAAATCAGTCGCCAAGGAGCTGGCCGGACGCAAAGTCACCTGCAATGCCATCGCCCCAGGCTTCATCGCCACCGACATGACCGATGAGCTTAGCGCCGACCAAAAAGAAGCCATCGTTGGCAATATCCCGCTCAAGGAAATGGGGAACACCGCGGATATCGCAGCACTCACCCTCTTCCTCGCCAGTGCCGAAGCCCGCTATATCACCGGTCAGGTCATCGCCAGTGATGGCGGAATGACCATGTGATCCCGACACCCGACACCAATGGACCTATTGATCATTCGCCATGCCCAGGCCGAGGATTATGCGATCAATGACGCATCGCGAATCCTTACCGCGAAGGGGCAGGCCCAATCACGCAGGGTGGGGGAGTTTCTGAAAAGCAACGGACTCGTGCCCGATGTCACGCTTGCCAGCCCTTATGCGCGTGCCAAAGAAACGGCGGAAATTTTTTGCCAAGCATCCGGGGCTGATGAGCCGGTGATCGAGCCGTGGCTCGGCTGCGGCATGCGACCCGAAAAGGCCATGTCCGAGCTGGCTGCATACTCCGGTTTCGGGAGGGTCGCCATCTGTGGTCATAACCCGGACTTCGCCTATCTCGCCGAGTGGCTGTTAGGTAGTCAGGCGGGAGGTTTCCATGTGCGCAAGGCATCCATCATCCACTTTTCTAACATCCATCCACCAGGTCGTGGCGGCTATCTCGAAATGATGGCCCCGGTCTCGAGCCTGTGAGGAGACCGGTTGTTATTCATCGTTGGAAGCCGTCGATGTATCAGGCTTCTCAAGTACCTCCACCTTGCACTTGACGATGCCTTTGTGGACGAATTCGAGTTTCTTGGCAGCACCTTTGGTGACATCGATGATGCGCCCCTTGATATAGGGACCGCGATCGGTGATCTTGAGAATCACTGATTTGGCGTTGCGGAGGTTGGTGACCCGAACCAAGGTGCCCATCGGTAATGTTTTATGGGCAGCCGTCATCGCGTGGTCGCGAAGGGGGATGCCGCTTGCCGTGTGCGTGCCACCATTGCACTTGATCTCATACCAGGAGGCTTCTCCGTGGAGAGTCCTGGCAACAGTAAGACCGTCTGGGGTTTGGGTTTCGACCGGTTGGTTTGCCTCTGGTGTATCAGCCTCGGTGGGCTTGGAATCATTGGCAAAGGTTGCACCTGACACGAGTGCGGCGGCTAGAAAGATACTTGGGAGTTTTTTCATGGCGGGCGGCGTCTACCTCGGTAGTCGACCGGCTGTCAATGCCTATTATTAGCTTAAATTGAAGGTCAAAATCAGCGTGGAATGAGGACCAGATAGTTCCTCACGGCCTTATTTATCAAGGATCGGTGCGTTTTGCCGCCGTTTTTCACATGCGGCCCAACCCAGAGGTCAGATGAGCGCCCGCCATCGAGATTCACGGCGATTTTGATTTTGAACCCCGCGGGCGACGCTCCGGCGAGAGCCCGGGAAAGGGCGTCCAGTGTACACGGCCCAGCATAACCCATCGCCCAGTGGTTGTGCCCGTCCCATGCGAGGAAACTGCGTGGTCGACTACTTGTTTTCGAGAGTCCGGTAATCGCTCTACCTTTTTCCGCGAGCATCGGCCCGGTTTGCAGTAAGTTAAAAGCATTTGCAGCCTGGCTCGACGTAGCATACCGCTCCCTCCGAATGATGGCAGTGCCGGTTTTTGATGAAACAAACATCCCCGCGCCAAGCGATGACTTATTGACGTAGCCACGTTTCGTGCCCGTTTCTATCAGAAGTCCGAGAGGTTTTCCTTCGGGAGTAAAAAATCCCCCATTGATTGCGGCGAGCCCCCGGTAGGTGGCTGCTGCCTGTTGAGAGGTGGTCCACCGGGTCCCCGGTCCCTCCTGCTGATCCGCGACCCGTAGCTGATGCACCCGATCGTCAAAGCTAACCATCGATAGCGTCACGCCATGACGCGATGTGTGATGGTAGGTGAGGGGGATGAGCGCTTGTGATGGCCTAACCAAGGCAGGGGATTCCTCCTTGATGGGAGGTTTCACAGTAAGCTGCGGACGTGGAGATTGCGTCTCGGGGGGGATGATGGGTGTTTTTACGCGGGTGTCAGTGCCCGGAGCACAAGCACCCAATAATAAAACTAACAGCAAGCCGGATTTCACCATATCCCCACCTATCGCACAGCACACCTCGATAACAAGTCCCCACTTCCGTATTTTCAAATTCTTCCGTGGTTGAAATAAAAATTCGCCCGATTCGCCCGATTCGCGGTCCACCTACTTCTCACCAATGGCAAGCAAGGTCTGAAAATGCGGCGCCTCGCTCTCTTTATCCACGATGGTGGTTTCTATATCTTTAAACCCTGCCTTTTCCATCATGTGATAGAGTTCAACTTCGGAAAACCCTAACCAGGTATCGGCGTAGAGCTCCTTCGCCTGGTCAAAGCTGTGTTGAAGAAGGTCGAGGATGACCAGTTTGCCCCCTGGGACTAACAACTTGTGCGCTGCGGCTAAGGCCTTGCCGGGGTGTTCCGCATGATGCAGCGCCTGGGAAAAAATGGCGAGATCCACCGAGTTGTCCTCTATGGGAGGGGTTTCGATATCACCGAGACGGTATTCCAGATGCGATAATCCATGTTCCCTGGCAAGGTTTTTGCCGAACTCAACCATCTTCGGTGAGTTATCGATGGCGATGACCTTTTTTGCCCTCGGTGCGAGCAGCTGCGCCAGTGTTCCCTCACCGGCGCCAAGGTCGGCCACCACATCGTAGTTGAGGATTTTCAACATCGCCTCGGCAAGCGATTTCCAGGATCTCCCCGGAACATAGCTTTTCCCGAACTTACCCGCCAACTCATCGAAATAGGCCCGCGTTTTATCACGCCGTTTCCGCAGAATATGTGATAACGTCTTGGAATCGGCTGCCACCTCGGGGATCTCACCGGTGGCCTGCCGGGCAACCTCCATCAGGGCATCGGGCGCCGAGATGGCGTAAACGTTGTTTTTGCCGGACCGGGCACTGGTGACCAGGCCTTCCTGCCTCAGTTGGGAAAGCTGGGTCGAGATCCGGCTTTGCCCCATTCCGAGGATCTCCTGGAGCTCCGCCACATTCAGCGGTTCATCGGCAAGAAGGAGTAAAATACGGATTCGGGTAGGATCCGACAGCAGTTTTAGAGATTTAAGAATTGACGGCATGGGATATTGGGTTAATTACGCATCAACGTATCGCGATTTATTGATACAACAAATTGAACCCATGAGCAAGCCATTCATTTTTTCTTCTGAATCCGTCACCGAAGGTCACCCGGACAAGGTCTGTGACACCATCTCCGATGCCGTCCTCGACGCCTGTCTTGAGCAGGACAGATCAAGCCGTGTAGCCTGTGAAACCTTCGTCAAGGACAACGTCGTGGGTCTCGCCGGTGAGATCACGACCAATGCCCAGTTCGATTACGGCACGGTGGTCAAAAACACGCTCAAGGAGATCGGCTACGATGCCGATTACGCGAAGGACACCGACTACTCCTACACCTGCAAATTCGAAAAAGGGGCTTTCCTGATGAATATGCTCGGGCAGCAGTCACCTGACATCAAACAAGGCGTTGATGCCGAGGATGCGGCCGACAAGGGCCATAACGAACAAGGTGCGGGCGATCAGGGTATCATGTTTGGTTACGCCACCAATGATACCAAGGAGCTCATGCCCGCTGCCATTCACTATGCGCACCGCCTTGGGGAGGCGCTGACCAAGCTGCGTAAAGACCGCGTCCACACCTGGTTGCGACCCGACTCCAAAACCCAGGTCAGCATCGAATACATCGACAACAAGCCGAACCGGTTCACTTCCGTGGTCATCTCCACCATGCACGCCAAGGAGATATCCACCCAGGAAATCCGCGATATTCTCACGCGCGACCTGATTGAAAAACATCTCCCCGGCAACCTGCTGACCCCGGAAACCGCTATCCTCATCAACCCCACCGGACTCTTTGTCGTTGGTGGTCCGGAAGGGGATGCCGGCCTAACGGGGCGTAAAATCATCGTCGACACCTACGGGGGCATGGGCCGTCACGGTGGCGGTGCCTTCTCAGGAAAAGACCCCTCCAAAGTCGACCGCTCAGCCGCTTACATGTGCCGCTGGGTTGCGAAGAACATCGTTGCCGCCGGCCTCGCCCGCGAGTGTGAACTTCAGCTTGCCTACGCGATCGGCCACCCTCATCCGGTCAGTGTCAACGTCAACACCTTCGGCTCCGCCGAGGTCGATGAAGCGCAGATCGAAAAAGCCGTCAACGAGGTCTTTTCCTTTAAACCGGCCGACATCATCAAACAGCTCGACCTGCTCCGCCCGATCTACGGCAGGACCACCAACTACGGCCACTTTGGTCGCGAGGACGCCGGGCTTCCGTGGGAACAGACCAACAAGGTGGATGCCCTGAAAGCCGCACTCTAATAGATCCGTCCGGCCAGACGGATCCGACCGATCTCAATAACCAACTAAAAAACACTATGAGCACCACCACCTTGGAAAAACCCAAAAACGACTACAAAGTAGCCGACATCACACTCGCCGATTTCGGTAGAAAGGAAATCGACATCGCCGAGCACGAGATGCCCGGGCTGATGCAAACCCGTGCCAAGTATGGCCCCGAAAAACCGCTGCAAGGCGTCCGTGTCATGGGCTCGCTGCACATGACCATCCAGACGGCGGTTCTCATCGAGACCCTCGTCGAACTCGGTGCCGACGTCCGCTGGGTTTCCTGCAACATCTTCTCCACCCAGGATCACGCCGCCGCTGCCATCGCCAAGTCCGGTGTTCCTGTGTTCGCTTGGAAAGGCGAGACCCTTGAGGAATACTGGTGGTGCACCTGGCAGGCACTCCAGTTCCCGAACGATGGCGGCGAGCCACTCGGCCCCGAACTTATCGTGGATGACGGCGGCGACGCTACCCTCCTGATCCACAAGGGGTACGAAATGGAAAACGGATCCGACTGGGTCAATCAACCCGCGGGTTCCGACGAAGAGCAGGTCATTAAGAACCTGTTGAAAAAAATCGGCAGCGAGCAGCCCGGCATTTTCGCCCGCATCGTCAAGGACTGGAAAGGGGTTTCCGAGGAAACCACCACCGGTGTCCACCGTCTTTACGAAATGGCTAAAAAGGGAACCCTGTTAGTGCCCGCCATCAACGTCAACGACTCCGTGACCAAGTCCAAGTTCGACAACCTCTACGGCTGCCGCGAGTCACTGGTCGATGGTATTAAACGTGCCACCGATGTGATGATCTCAGGAAAGGTCGCCGTTGTCTGCGGCTACGGCGACGTCGGTAAAGGCTGTGCCCAGGCCCTCCGTGGCCAGGGTGCCCAGGTCGTGGTCACCGAAGTCGATCCCATCTGCGCGCTGCAAGCCGCCATGGAAGGTTACCGCGTGCTCACCGTTGAAGACACCCTCGGCTGGGGCGACATCTACGTCACCACCACCGGCAACTACAACATCATCCGCCTCGAGCACATGGAGAAAATGAAGGACCAGGCAATCGTCTGTAACATCGGTCACTTCGACAACGAGATTCAGATCGACAAACTGAACAAGGCCGAAGGGGTCACCAGGCTCAATATCAAACCACAGGTCGACAAGTACACTTTCCCTTCAGGAAACAGTCTCTATATGCTCGCCGAAGGCCGTCTGGTCAACCTCGGCTGCGCCACCGGTCACCCGAGTTTTGTGATGTCCAACAGCTTCGCCAACCAGACCCTGGCCCAGATCGATCTCTGGAAAAACAAGGACAGCTACAAGGCCGGTGAAGTGAAGGTTCTGCCCAAACACCTCGATGAAGAAGTCGCCCGACTCCACCTCGAGAAAATCGGCTGTAAGCTCACCACCCTCACTCCCGAGCAGGCCGACTACATTGGCGTGCCGCAAGAGGGGCCCTACAAGCCGGATCACTACCGCTATTAAGGTGCGAAGGAACGCGGGTTTGTAACCCGCATCAGGATAGGCACTCAGGTTGCCGCGGTTTGAAAAACCGCACCCCATATTTCAAGTCCTCGTTGCAAGCCGCAGCGGGGGCTTTTTTGGGGGTGGGATCAATCGCGCCCGGACTTTTCAGGTGCCTGTTTTCTGAATGCGCTCGGAGACATCGAGAATTTCTTGTGAAAAAGCCGGTTGAATTGGGAGATCGACTGGAAACCTGACTCAAAACAGATCTCCGTGATGGATCGATCCGTTTCGGTCAGCAGTTCAGCGGCAGAGTCAAGCCGGTGTTGGCGGATGTATTCGGGCAGACTGTGGCCGGTGGCCTTCTTGAAATGCCGTGAAAGCCAGTCGCGGCTTAGCCCGCAGTGGTCCGCCACATCTTCGACATGGCAATTTTCGTGAAAATGATCGTGAATGTAGTGACAGGCTTTGCGGATCGACAAGGGCATTTCCAAGGAGTTTTGCAGTTGATCATCTTCCCAGTCCAGCTGGAGCTGGGACAGGATGATCGACGCCAGTTGCAGGGCACCTTGGTATTTTTCCTCGGAAATAGCCGAGTTGACCTGGGGCATGGGCACCCTGCCGACAAGAAGATAGATGTTGGCGTTAGGGGATTCGGTTAGCCTGGTGACGGAAAACCTCTGGCCTGCATAACAACAGCAGGTCGTGAATTCACCGACTTCCGCTTCGTCTGCTCGCTGAATCTGCAAGGCGAACGTTTCAGCGCAGAGTTCGCATCCCGGGGCACCCTTGACGAGTTGTTGGCAAAGTGGGTTATGGACTCTTCCCGCAACACTTTCCCATCGGTCGAACAATGCATGAATCAAATCAATCTCCACACCCGTGGCCGTGATAAAATGTCCGCGGAAAGCCTCCCAAGAGCTAAGGGCTTTACCCAGGGTACGCAGGTCCCCGACAGGGACGATTCTGCCATTGGCTTTCATGCCGTCTCCACTCTAATTGATTTTCTTAAGAATTCCAGAACTAATCCGGAGTTTCGATGGTCTGGTAACCCTCTGGAGGCCGCTGTTGTTAGGCGGAGCGCTGCTAGGGGGTGTCCTCGAGGATTGGTGGTTTCGGTGGGCATGAGTCCTTCATTCTCACACTGGACACCAAAAATATCTGCGCATTGTATGGGAATAAACAACGCGCCAATTGATCAGCGGCAATAGAGGGGGCGTGCCATGTTGCTACCCATGCCTTTTCCTTAAGTGCGACGGGAGAATACCGAGTTGGTCACGGTACTTTGCAATCGTCCTGCGTGCGACTTTGATGCCCTTGGCCTTGAGTTGTTTTTCAATGACCGTATCGGAGAGGGGTTTGGCGGTGTTCTCGTTGGCGACAAGCTGCTGGATGGCGTCCCTGACACCGGTGTTGGAAATCTCGGTGCCTTGTCGGGTGGTGTAACCGGAGGAGAAAAAGGCGCGCAGCTCCATCATCCCGTGAGGGGTGAGGATGTACTTGGCGGAAACGGCCCGGGAAATCGTGGCGGCATGCACACCGACCGCCTCTGCAACATCGTGCATGGTCATGGGCCGGAGTCTCCCCTTGCCGTGGACGAGGAAGTCCGGCTGGCGTTTGATGATCTCGGTGCCGATTTTTAACAGTGTTTCCTGACGTTGGCTCACGGCATTGATGATCTGTCTGCCTTCGTGCATGTTGTCACGCAGATATTTCCTGGCTTTGGGGTCGGAGTTGAGTTTGGCTAACAGATCCTTGTAGTGGTTGCTGATGCGGATGTTGGGTAAATGATCGCCAGTCAGTCGCGCATAGAAATTCCCGTCGTCGTCCCGCAGGAGCTCAAGGTCGGCGCTGACATGCGGGTTCGATGTGGCGTCAAACGCCGCACCGGGATCAGGGTTGAGCCGGGCAATACGTTCGGCGGCTTCAATCACCGCTTCGTGGGAAACGCCGAGGGCGCGTGTGATATCGGAAAAACGGCGGCGTGCCAGGTCGCTCAGGTGCTGGTCGACAATGCGGCTTTCCAGTGAACCGCCACGGCCCAGCAGCTGCAGTTGCAGCAGCAAGGATTCGGTCAGGTTCTCCACAGCCACTCCCGGAGGGTCAAAGCCCTGGACCAGCGACTGGGCGGAGCGTAGCTGCTTGAGGGTGAAAGGAGAGATTGTGGCGATGTCTTCGATCGGGTCATCGAGAAAACCGGTGTCATTGATACAACCGATCAGGTACTCGGCCGCCATGTACTTTTCATCATCGACCGCCGCGCGGTTGAGTTGGTCGAGCAGGTGTTGTTGCAGGGTCTGGGGCGCGACGATGGAGTTGTAGAGGAACTCGCGGCGTTGCTCGTCGTCAGCGGTGTGCTGTCGGCTCCCCTGGGTCATGATGGCGTCCTCACGCCAGTAGTCGTCGAACTCGGACAGGTTCTCGTAATCGGTCTCCGCATCCGGGGGTGGGCGATCATCAAGCTCCTCGGTATCCTCGGTGATCTCCAGGGTGGGGTTCATCTCCGCTGCCTGGCTGAGCAGCTGGCTGAGCTCCATGGTATTGGCCTGCAGGATCTCCAGGCTCTGTCGCATTTGTGGCGAGAGAGTTTGTTGCTGGGAGAGGTTTTGATGGAGGCCGGCTGAGGGCATAACGAGATGCGTTTTTGAGTAGGGGCGCGCCGGAGTGTAGGATGAAAACGGGGTGTTTTCATAGTTTATTCAGCAATTTCTGTGCCATTAATTTGAAAAATATATTTTCAGGGTGTCAGTTGCCTGAAATCAGCGGCCTGTATTTCGTAATTTGGTATTTGGAGTTTGGATTTTCGAGATTAGAACAAGCGCGTGCAGGGAATCCGATCGAAGTTAAACAAGGGGGGGACATGGTGGATAGCCGTCGGCTTCTTCCTGATTTCCGTGGCTCCCGGACTGTGGCTTCCCGCATTGCCTAACATGCTGAAGGCGCAGGGGATCGAGTGGGTTTTACCCTACGCGTTTGCGGTGGGGCCATTGGCCTCGTTGTTTTCGCCGCTGATTTTTGGATCCATGGCCGACTACCGGTTTTCAGCGCAGAAGCTCGCGGGCACGCTCTCGATGCTGGGCGCCGCTTTTCTGGGTATGGCCTTCCTGTCATTGTACCAAGGTTGGGGAGCGTGGCCGTATCTTGTTTTCCAGACGATGAATGCATTTATCGCCGCGCCAATGTGGGCGTTGCTCTCGACGGTCACGCTGGCAAATATCGATGATGCGCAGAAAAAATTTCCCTTGTTCCGGGTCTGGGGATCCATCGGCTGGGTGGCTGCCGGTTGGTGGGTGAGTATGATGAACTGGGATAGCTCACCGGTGGCGGGTATGGCGGCGGCCGGGGTGAGGTTGTTTTTTGGGTTGTCATGTTTCATGATGCCCGACACCAAACCGCAGGGGCAAGTGGAGCTAGGGAAGCCCAACTGGAGAAAGAATTTTGGTCTCGAAGCCCTGGTGTTATTCAAGGACCCCTCAATGCGGGTGTTTCTCATCACGGCCCTTTTGTTTTCGATTCCGCTCGGAGCCTTTTACATGTACGCGCCGATTCAGTTGAAGGAACTCGGGGATGGACATCCTGCCGCTTCGATGACCCTGGGCCAGATCACGGAGATTGTCGCCATGTTGTCGTTAGGCTGGTTACTGGCGAGAGGGCGCTTGCGCTGGGTGCTGTTAGCCTCACTGATGCTGGGTATTACCCGTTACAGCCTGTTTGCTTACTCCGGATGGAGTGGTGGGTTGATATGGATGTGGGTGGGTATTGCCATGCACGGGCCGTGTTATACTTTCTTTTTTGTCACGGGGCAGATGCTGGTCGACCGTCAGGTCCAGCCGGGGATGCGCAGCCAGGCGCAAGCCTTGTTGGGAACCATTTCCGGGGGGATTGGTGGATTACTGGGAAGTCTCTTTTGTGGTTTCTGCTATGCCAGGACCGATGGCCTGCCGAACGAGTGGACCTTCTTCTGGGGTGGGCTGGCCGTCATCGTGGTTGGCTGTGCCCTTTATTTTGTGACGGGCTATGGCAGGAAGGCATAGAGGGGAATTATCCGCCTGTGTGTATCAATGTTCTTTTTTAGGGCCGATGTATTGATTGGAAATGGCGATGTCGTCGAGGTAGATAAAACACTCGGTTGGGGCGGTGGCCTTGCCGCCGTAATAGATGTTAAACCAGATTTTCTCGATCTTGAGGCTGGGGTTGTGGCGCATGCGGATGTCGGACTTTGCAAAGACCTGTTTGCCGTCTACCCAGGCGCGGAGGATGCCGTCTTTTTTCCCCGGGGTGTTCATCTGGCAGTATTGCTCGATGCAGTACCAGCGGCCTTTTTCGAGCAGCGGGCCCGACCATTTCCAGCTGTCGCCGTACTGGCCTTTCATATCGGCATGGTAGCAGTAGCTGCTCATTTGGAAGCGGTTGCCGACCGAATGTCCGGATCCACGGGCCGACCAGCCTTTGGTTCCATCTGAGGGTCTTCCGCCCCATCCTGCTTTGTTGTAGGTGCCGCCGAAGCCGGGCATTTTGCCGGTGTAGTTCCAGTTTTCACCGAGGTAGAGATAGTAACGGAAATAGATTTTCTCCGGCTCCTTACCCAGGGTTTTTTTGAAGGTGTAATCAAGGCTGGAGCCAAGATGTCCACCTTTTTCGATACGGATGCGCAGTGCCTGTTTGCCGTGATGCGCTTGGCTGACGAGGCTGCAGTTGCGAGGCGATTTTTTGAGTTTCCATGATTTCCACCAACCGGCGGACTCGAAATTCTCGGTGAAAATGGTTTTGGGACGGGCGGTTTCGGCTGATGCGGAATGGATCAGGGCCAGCGTTAAGCCAAGGCCAAGGATGAAGGTGGAATGGTTCATGATATTGTTGGGCCGTCCGGGCTGATAGCCGGACATGCTCAATAAACGTCATCCGTCAGTGGTGTTTTTCAGAAACCATGGAGTTAGACATCATTCAGGACACCACTCGAATCCCCAACCCGCTTGGCATCTACGCCCATGCGTTCTAACATGGCCAGGTAGAGGTTGGTCATGGGGGTTCCCTCCTTGGCCCTGGTATGACGGCCGGGCTTTAAACTGCCGCCGCCGCCGCCAGCAAGGATGAGGGGGAGGTCGGTATGGTTGTGTCGATTGCCGTCACCAATTCCCGAGCCGTAGACGATCATGGTGTTGTCGAGTAACGAGCCTTCCCCCTCCTTGAGGTTTTTCAGTTGTTGTAGAAAACGCGCATATTCACCGATGTAGAACTGGTCGATTTGGGCGATTTTTTCCAGGGTATTGGGGTTGCCGCGATGGTGGGATAGGGAATGGTGGCCTTCGGAAATACCGATGTCGGGGAAACTGCGGTTTGACCCATCGTGTGCGAGCATGAAGGTACTGATGCGGGTGGCGTCCGTGCGGAAGGCGAGAGCCATGAGGTCATACATGATACGGATGTGTTCGCGGTAACTCCGGGGGATACCCGTGGGCTTTTTCTGATCGGGGAACTGATCGCGGAAGCTTTCGTGGCGGCTGATACGCTGCTCGACCTCCCGCACCGAGGTCATGTACTCGTCGAGTTTAGCCCGGTCGCTCACACTCGCCTTTTGATGCAGTCGCTTGGCATCCTCTAACACGAAATCGAGAATACTCTGGTTCAGCTCCCGGCGTTTAGCGTCTTCCTTTGAGTTGCCGGAGCCGAAGAGTCGTTCGAAAACGGTGCGGGGGTTACGTTCGGCGGGCATGGGAGTGTTGGCACTACGCCAAGAGAGATTAAACTGATAGGCGCAGGAGTAGCCGGAATCACATCGACCAGACCGGCGTGGCGGATCAGTGCTTAACTCAAGGGATGGTAGCCGGGTTAGCTGACCGAGCTGCTGGGCGGCAATCTGGTCGACCGAGACACCTACGTGGATATTTTCGCCTGAAGTCTTGCGTGCCTGGCAACCCGTTAGGAAAGTTGCGTTGGCGCGTGCGTGGTCACCGGCACCGTCGCCGTTAGGTTTCGCTTTATCCAGGTCGAGACCGCCGATGATTTGAAAATCACGGCGCAGTGCTGCCAGTGGTTTCAGGCTCTGGCCAAGGGTGTAGCTGGAGCCCAGCCCCTTGGGCATCCATTGGCTGAGGTTGACGCCGTTGGGGGAGTAGACAAAAGCCATGCGTAGCGGGCAACCCGACGACGTGGTGGCAGCTGGAGCCGCCCCGATTGACTCGAGCTGAGGCAAGAGGACCGTGGCACCGAGGCCTTTGAGGAATGTTCTTCTTTCCATGGCGGTTGGATAGTGGGTGTTGTAGCGCCGTTGTTTTGTTAGCGCCGTTGGTGTTGAAACGGTGTGCTGAGGACGATACCTCGGATGAGGGCTTGTGAACTATAGTCCTTCTTTTTGATGTCGCGAAGGATTTTTTCGATGGTGAGTCGATCGTAGCGATTCACACCGCGGCCGAGCGCATAGGTCATCATTTTTACCGTCAGGCAGCGGATGAATGCATCGCGCTTGGTTCCGGAGATGACCTTCCTCAGTGATTCGGCATTTTCGAGAGGCTCGCCGGTAACGAGTCTGCCTGAGGCATCGATCGCCCGACCATTTGCAAACTCACGGTATCTACCAATGGCATCGTAGTGTTCGAATGCGAGACCAACGGGGTCCATCAGATTGTGACAGCCTGCGCAGGCATTTTTCTCCCGGTGAATGGCAAGCTGCTCACGCAGGGTGAGTCCCTCGGCGTGTTCCCGCGGATCTTGAAGCGGTTGGGTGTCCGGAGGGGGTGGGGGAGGTGTGATGTCGAGGATGTTTTCGAGCACAAACTTTCCGCGCAAGACCGGCGAGGTCCGGGTCGGTTGGGAGGTGATCGTCAGCAGCGATGCATGGGTGAGGATGCCGCGTCGGTGTGAGTGGTCCAGTTTCACCCGACGGAATTGACTGCCTTTGACGCCATCGATCTGATAATGGTAGGCGAGCCGGTCATTGATGAAGGAATAGTCGGCATCAAGGAAGTCGAGCAGGCTCTTATTCCCGCGCAGAATGTGATCGACCAGCATTTCTGTTTCAAGGAGCATGTCATTGCGCAGGGCGTCAGTGAATGAGCGGAAACGTTTCGGATCGGGAGTGATCACGGCGAGGTCGCGGAGTTGGAGCCACTGCCCGGAGAAGTTCTTGACCATTTGTTGCGCCTTGTCGTCTTTGAGCATGCGGGTGAGCTGATGATCCAGGTTGGCACGGAGTTGGCCATGGTCGGCAAGCTCGAGGAGTTCGCTATCCGGCATACTGCTCCAGAGGAAGTAGGAAAGCCGGCTTGCGAGAGTGTGTTCACTGACCAGGGAGGAGGATTTTTTGTTTTGCTGCGCGGCGGATTCGTCGATACCAATGAATAGAAACGAGGGCGAGACGAGCATGGCCTGCAGAGCTCCCTTGATTCCCAGTTCGAGCGATTGTTCTTTCCTGGTGATGCTTTCCACCAACCTTAGGTAGCGTGAGATTTCCCCGGGCTGTGCTGGCCTGCGGAATGCTTTGCGGGCAAAATGGGTCAGCACATGGCGGGCGTAGAGCTGGTCGGAGGCATCCTTTTGACGGGTAATGAAAACCGACTGGTGGGATTTGGGTTTTTCGTAAACAACGTTGGTTGGCCCCTCGAGGTGGACGCCGTGAATCATGAGGTTGCGGTCCCTGCGGTTCGGGTCACGGGCTTTGGGGTCGTAAAAATCATTTGGGAAGGTTAGTTTAAGGTCGTTTTTCCCTGGGTTGAGTTTGAGGTCTACCGAGTAGGTTTTTTCGTCGCCAAAATCATTGCCGACCTTGAACCGTTTGATGATTTTTCCTTTTAGGCCCACGTCAAGGAATGCGGGCTCGTCGCCCGCTTGTTGGGCGGAGGCGATGACGTGCAGGCGGTAGGTGCCCGCCCGGTCAATGGAGGGGTTGATACTAACAGTTCCTCTGGTAAAGAGGTAAACGCCGCTCTCGTCACGGCGTCCGTCACCCCGGAATCCACGCGGGTCGCATTTTTTAACAGCGGCCTTCATCGGCCCGATCACCAGGGCTTTATTGAGGGCAAGTTCAGCGGTGTGTAGGTATTTCTCAATATGGGCAGGTGAGATGGTGAGCACACTGCCCATGTTATCAAAACCAAAACCCGAGTCGTCGGGAGGTAGGGTTGAAACGGCATCGATGCCGACGCCCAGCAGGTCGCGGATGGTGTTCTGATATTCAACCCGGTTCATGCGTCGCAACACCACATGCCCGGGGTCCGGATTGTTAGGGTCAACTGGGAATATGGCATCATTGATCCACGCGATCAGAAGGTTCCGTTTTTCACGGGGTGGTTGTTCCTTGTCGGGGGGAGGCATCAAGTGGTAGTCGATCCGCGCCTGGATATGTTCCCAGATAGCTGGGTTTGCCCGCATGCTGGCCAGATCGGTGAAAACATCCATATCGAGCTTCCCCTTGCGGTGTCCATCGCCATGGCAATCATAGCAATAATGCTCGAGCATCGGCTTGATGTCATTGTTCCAGCCGGCCATCAGGTGTTTATCATCGACCTGAGCCTGGTGTGGCTGTGTCGTTTGCACGCGGCTATTGGTTCCGGATTTGCCGGGGGAGCCAGCGAACAACCCAGGTTCGAGCCACCAGCCGACCAGTAATCCTGCTCCGGCGAGCAGGGTCAGCAAGGATGGTTTGGACCGTAATGCAGCCATGGTATCACCCCTGACTACGGGCGATCGAAACAAGGTATTTCAAGATCATTCGTCCCGCTCCCGTGCCCTGGTCTCGAAGCGCATGATCTCCTTGAGGAAAGTAAGGGGGACACCGCCTGTGGGACCGTTGCGGTTTTTGGCAATGAGGATTTCGGCCTTTCCGTCTTCCTCATCGCGATCCTCTTGTTTGTCGGCGTAATAGGCAGAGCGGTAGAGCAGTCCCACTATATCGGCGTCCTGCTCGATCGAGCCAGATTCGCGGAGGTCTGACATACGTGGCTTGCCGCCGCCGCCGCTGGCACCGACACGTGATTCCGGCCCCCGGTTGAGCTGGGCGAGTACGATGATAGGGATGTCCAGCTCCTTCGCAAGCCCCTTGAGGCCTGCGGAAATTTCCGCCACTTCCCGCTCGCGCGAGTTCTGGGCTTGTTTGGAGTTGGATCGCATCAACTGAAGGTAGTCGATGGCGATGACCTTGATGTCCTCCTCCTTTTTCTTCCGTCGTGCCTTGGCGCGGAGTTCGTTGATACTGATGCCTGGAGTATCATCGATAAATAGCCGGCAGTTCTTGATCTCCTCTGAGGCACGTTTGATATTGATGAAATCTGATTTGAGCGGCTCGAAGCCTTTCATCACCTTGGATTTGTCAAAGCGGGCACGCGCGTAGAGCAGGCGCTCCACCAGCTGGAATGCCCCCATTTCCAAGGAAAACACCATAGCCGGAAGCTTGAGGTCGAGACAGAAATGCTCGACCAGGTTCATGGCGAACGAGGTTTTGCCCATCGACGGGCGGGCAGCGATAATGAACATCTCACCAGGTTTCAGCCCATTTGACATCTTGTCGATTTCCGGGTAACCGGTCATGATGCCGCGGCTGTCAGCTTCCCGACGGATAAAGGCCTCGAAGTTGGCGATCACCGTTTTCATGTGGTCGGCGATGGTTTCCTCCTTGTTTTTTTCCGCCCCCTCGCGGATGGCGAGCACCTGGGACTCGACGTTATCGAGCAGCTGCTCGACCTCCTCCTGGTCGTCGTAGGCGCGTGTGATGGCCTCGGTGCAGTGTTTGATGACCGACCGGAGGACATACTTGTCCTTGACGATATCCAGATGGTGTTCGAAGTGCGCGTGGGTGGGGGAGTAGGTGTAGATCTCGGTGACGGCGGCCGGGCCACCGACGGATGCCATCAGGTTGCGGTCCATCAGCGTCTGGGAGAGCGATACCAGTTCGATGGGCTCGTTGCCCTCGAAGAGCTCCTGCAGGACCTTGAATAGCGCGCCGTGCGCTGGCTGGTAGAAATGGTCCACGGTCAGTTTGTTTTCAATCGCCAGCCCGATAAACTGTTGGGGGTCCTGGAACATGGACGACAGGATACTCTTCTCAGGCCCGATGGCATGGGGCAGGGCGCGTTCCGCCGACTGGAGGTCGGAGGTCGGGGCTTTCTGTAAATCAGGTCCCTTTTTCTTGTTGGGTGAACCTGGATTCTTGGTTGGGGGAGAGTCGTTTGCCATGGGTAGTGAGAGTTGTAGGAGAATGTCGACAAAGGTCAATCTGAGTATGATGGAAATTATGTGAATAACCCAAAATCGGGGGACTTGCCCCGGGCGGCACGCTTTTTATCGATTGTAGATAACTTTTTGGTCAACTCGGAATAACTTCCGATCGGTGGATGTAACCTGTTGATACATAATGGGCAAGTCGGGCGACTTTGTTCAGAAGTCATCTGAATAACCTGTGAATAACCATCACAGGATCAGCCTGCAACGTGGCTGGGTGCAACGGGTGTTTGGGTCCGAAACCCCTGCGTGGGCAGCGGTCGGCCTCAGATGCCAGGGCGGCTACCCAGCCTCGATCAGCGGCGGGATGGCCTCCAGTGATTTGACAAAATGATCCGCCTCGGCGACAACCCGCTGGCGGGCGGCATAACGCCCAAAACCGATGAAGGTATCGACCTCGCCCTGGGTCTCGAGGTCCGAGATACCATCGCCTACCATCACCACACGTTCGGGGGATAGTTCGGTTTTGAGCCGGGCGATGATTTCCGGTTTGCCACCGTTTCGGGTCGGGGGGGCCGAAGCATCGAAGCCCTGATAGCTGCCATCGTCGTTGAATTTGAGGGGGACGGCTTCGATCCGGTCAATACCCAGGTGTTTTGCCAGGGGTTCGATCACCTGGGTGAAGCCGCCCGATACGATCACGATGTCCCATCCTGCCGCGCGAAGTCTTTCCAAAGTCGCCATCGCCGTTGGCTCGACATGCTCGATGTAGAGCTGTCCGACCTGCTTGCAGGTGGCGAAGTCAGGCTGGATGATGTCGAGCCGGCGTGCAAAGATCTCGTCGATCGCCACCTCGCCGTTCATCGCGGCATTGGTTAATGCTTCGATCTCGGCAAATGTCTCCGGTCCCCGCACGCGGGCCAGTTCATCGATCCCCTCAATAGCGGAAAGCGTCGAGTCGCAGTCGAAAACGATCAGTTTCATGGGCAGTTTGAAAATTGGAGTAGATAAACCTCAAGACTTCTGTCCGTAGACCGCATCCGGGTCGAAGGTCAGGTCGGTCTCGGTGAATTTCAAGGCTGCCGGATTTTTGCCGCTGGCGAGGTCCACTGAGCGGTAAAAGCAGGTGCTGCGGCCCGTGTGGCAGGCCCCGGCGCCGATTTGCTCGACATAGAGGATCAGTGCGTCCTGGTCGCAATCGGTGCGGATATCGACAATTTTCTGCACATGTCCAGAAGTGGCCCCCTTGTGCCAGAGTTCCTGTCGGCTGCGGGAATAATAAACAGCTTCACCGAGTTCGAGTGTCATCAACAAGGATTGCTCATTCATATAGGCGAGCATGAGCGGCTCCTTGGTGGCGGCATCCATCGCCAGCGCCGGAATGAGGCCGTCGGAGTCGAATTTGGGTGCGAAGACGGGTTGTTCCTCAATGGCTTTTTTATCGTCGCGGGAAGCAAAGGTAATGGTTGATTCGGCAGGGGAGATGTCATTTTCCATGCGGGGGGGTTTAGCATGTTGTACAGCCCTGTCGAGTCCCGGTAGCTCGAAGTTCGCGAATAAAGTGTCGATCAGCTCGAAAAATCGCGGGAAATGGATAGACAAACGACTCGATTGGGGTGATTCTTTGCAAAGTTGCTCACACAAAAAATGGCGCGCAGCCAAGCTGTCATCCTATCTATCTGTCACCACAATTATCCATGAAGAAACATTCCCTTCTCAAAATCCTCGCCAGTGGCTTTATCGTTGCCATGACTTCTGTTTCCTGTGTCGGAGCGAAGACTGATTTCAACGAGGTCGGCAAGCAGATGGTGATCATGCTGCGCAACAGCCATTACGAGCGTTATGCCTTCGATGAAAAATTGGGAGCCAGGTTCTTTGATACCTACATCAATTCCCTTGATGGGAACAAACAGTATTTTCTCGCCTCGGACGTGGCTGGGTTCCGTAAGAAATATGGCACCAACCTGCACCAGCTTCTGCTGGATGGCAAATGCATGACACCCGCCATCGAGATTTACGGTGTCTACCGTGCCCGCGCCAATGCCCGTATCAAATACGCCCAGGACCTGCTCAACCATGAGGGCGCATTCACGTTTGATAGTCATCGCAAAATGATGATCAGCCGCAAGGACGCCAACTGGCCCGCTACTGAACAGGAAGCCAAACAAATCTGGCACGACCAGGTGGAACAGGCTTTGCTGAGCGAGCTGCTGCGCCGCGAAAGCATCCATGAACTTGCTGAAAAACAAGGCAAGGCCGATCCGATGATCAATAAAAAGGCACCGGGCGAAATGATTTCCCTCCGCTTCAAGCGTATCCTGCAGGGGATAAACACCGCGACCGAAGAGGATATCGCGGATGAATTTTTCAGTGCCATTGCCAAAAGCTATGACCCGCATACCGATTATTTCAGCATGTCGGAAATGGAGAGGTTTATGTCGGGCATGCAAAACTCACTGGTGGGAATCGGTGCCATGCTTCAAGCCGAGGACGATGGTGCTACCAAGATCACAGGGATTGTGGTCGGGGGGCCTGCGGATAAAGAGGGCTCCTTGAAACTCAACGACCGCATCGTTGGTGTCGACCATACCAATGCCGGCACTGAAGAGGCGATGGTGGATATTATGTTTGAAAAGCTGGACCGGGTGGTCGACATGATCCGTGGCAAGGAAGGTGTCGAGGTCCGGCTGAAAGTCGAACCTGCCGACGGTGCCCCGGGGGAGGTGAAGTTCATTGTGATCAAGCGCGGGACCGTCGAGATGAAAGAGGCACTGGCGAGCGCTGAAATCATTGAGATGGCGCGCCCCGATGGCAGTAAGCGGCGGCTCGGATTTATCACGCTGCCGTCGTTTTATGCCGATTTCCAGGACTGGAAAACCCGCTGCTCGATTGATATTGAGAAGCTGTTAAACCGGTTGAAGGCAGAAAAAGTGGAGGGTATTATCCTCGATCTCCGTGGTAATGGAGGAGGCTCCCTGGAGGAAGTCCGCAGGATGACGGGCTTTTTCACCGGCCGTGGCCCTGTGGTGCAGGTGAAGAATCATCTGGGCCGCATCGAGGTCAAGGATTCCTCGCATCGCAACCCGATTTATAACGGGCCGATCGTGGTGATGATTGATAAGACCAGTGCGTCGGCCAGCGAGATTCTCGCCGGTGCGCTGCAGGACTACAATCGTGCCGTGATTGTAGGGGACACATCCACCTTTGGTAAAGGCACCGTCCAGCAGCCGATGGAAATCCGCAAGATGATGCCCTTTATGGCGGATGCACGCCGGGCAGGTGTCTTGAAGCCCACGATCCAGAAGTTCTATCGTGTTGCAGGCAGCACGACCCAGTTAAAAGGCGTTGAGTCTGACATCGTCCTGCCCTCGTTGTATGATGCCTACGAGGTGGGTGAAAAATACCTCGATCACGCCCTCGCACATGACAACATCAAACGTGCTCCCGGTTTCCGTGAACTGAACCGTGGTAATCTGTTTCTCCCCTTCATCAAGGAGAACAGCCTCGCACGGGTCAATCAGTCCAAGGACTTCAAATACATTGCGGAAGATGCTGAGAGAATGATCGAACGCCGCAAGGAAAACGTCATTTCCCTCAACATGGATACCCGTAAAAAGGAGTTGGCCGAGGCCGAAGAGCGTAAGGATGCCCGGAACACGGAACGACGCAAACGCTTTGGTGGCCTCGCCGAGCAGGACAGCAAAACCTTCCGCTTCTTTCGCTTGAACCTCGAGGATGTCGAGCTGCCCAAGCTTGAGGAAATCGACCCGGAGAAGGACAAGGAAAAATTCATGCGCCAAGCCAAAGACGGTGTTGCCGATCTGGATGATACTCCCGATTGGCCAAGCTCCCTTGATCCTGCAAAGCGTGAGAGCATTCATATTCTTGCCGACCTCGTGGAGGCCACCGAACGCGCCCGCATGGCCGGTGCCCTCCAGAACAACAACGGCTAGTTGAGTTGTCCGTGGTGTCACGGCCTGAACCTCAGTAAACTACCATGGGCGACGGAATTGCGGCGAACCTTGCTGGCGTAAAGCAACGCATCGACGAAGCGGCCGTGCGTTCCGGGAGATCCGGGGATGCCGTGGAATTGCTGGTTGTTTCAAAAACCTGGCCCGCAGAGACCGTCGCCGAGGTGGTGGCCGCTGGACATTCGAGTTTTGGTGAAAACAAGGTACAGGAAGCCGAGGCGAAAATCCCCCTGTTGCCGGACCGACTTCACTGGCATCTCATCGGCCATCTACAGCGCAATAAGGTGCGTAAGGCGCTTCCTCTGTTCCGGACGATCCATAGTATCGACTCGCTCAAACTGGCTCGTTACACCTCTAACATATCAGGAGAGCTGGGCAAGAAACCCGACGTTTATCTGCAGGTGGATTTGGCAGGGGAGGAAAGCAAAAACGGCTACGCCGTTGATACATTGCGCTCCGACCTTGATGGGCTGTTAGGACTCGAAAACCTGTCCATTGTCGGGCTGATGTGTATTCCACCCCTTGCCGCGACTCCAGAGGACGCCCGGCCATGGTTCGTCAAACTCAGGCAACTCCGCGACGAACTCGAGACGCGAGCGGGTCGATCATTTCCCGGCCTCAGCATGGGGATGAGTGGTGACTACCAAGTGGCTGTCGAAGAAGGTTCCACCATCGTCCGCGTCGGCTCGGCGGTTTTTGGCTCCAGAACCTATGCCTGAAGCGCTTTATTCACCCTGCTTGAATGTGAGCGCCCTAATCCCTATTTCCTAACACTAACATGTCAGCTCTCACCCTTCTTCAAAATGTCGTCATCGGCGATGAACTTGCCCTTGCTTGGAGTGATGGCCAGGAAAACTTCATCAGCCTCAAGAAGCTACGCCAGTCGTGCCCCTGCGCCGTCTGCCAGGGTGAGCCCGATGCCATGGGGCGGGTGCTGAAACCCAAGGTCATCCACACCGAGAAAAGCTTCAAGGCCCTGCGTATGCACAAGGTCGGTGGTTATGCCCTGCAAATTGCGTGGGCAGATGGGCATAGTTCCGGTATCTACCCTTACGATTTGTTACGAAACCTGCAAGGTTAGGAAAGCTTGGTTTTTGAAAGGGGGTGTATGGCCGCAGGTCCGTCGACGTTGGCTATTGATCGATCCGGCCACCCCACTGTGACACCCTGGCTTTCAAAGTCGTAGCTAAAGTCGGCGATCCAACTCCGGACAGCGTGGACCATACCGATGCCATCAGGGTTGGCGCAGCCGGTGACCTCTGGCTCACTGTGGGCCATGGCATGGGAGGGGGCTGGTTGTTTTTACAGCTCACCCAGCTTTTTCCTGAGTGTTGATCGATTCATGTTGAGGCTGTTAGCGAGTCGGGACTGTTTATGGTCAAAGCGTTCCATGAGAATATGTAAGAGACGTCCTTCGAGTTCCCCGTGCAGTTCCTTGTAGCTGGGCGGATGTTCGGGGGAATCCAGTTTCTGGGATACCCAGCTCATCAGGTGGGTTGTTAACGGGTCTGTGGGCTGCCGCTGTTGCTGGTCGAAGAAATGGGGCGGTAGGTGGTGGGGTTGGAGTATTCTGGACTCCGTGTGGGTGTGAACGAGGTAGCTTACCAGGTTGCGCAGTTCGCGCAGGTTCCCCGGCCAGGGGTACTTTTGCAGCGTTGCGATGAGTTCCGCCGATAGCTCGCGTGTCCGGCTGGTATCGAGCTCCCCGAGGAAGTAGGATGTCAGGGCGGGGATATCCCCCGGCCGGTTTCGCAACGGAGGCAGGTGGATTTCGAGGACTTGCAGGCGGTAGTAGAGGTCCGGGAGGATGCGGTTGCTGAGGGAGTGTTGATAGAGGCCATCGTCGTCGACCGTGACAAGAAGCCGTGGTGCCTGCCCTTGCAAATTGTCGAGCGTGATCAGGAGCTGCTGTTGGCTGGCGACAGGCAAACGTGCCAGGTTCTTGATCAGCAGGGTGGACCTGGGGTTTTGGATCAGGTGGGTTGTGATTTCCTCGGGTTTCGTCTGTGGTGTGGCGATGAATAGGGCGCTTTTACGAGGGGTGGTATGGGCTTGGATCAGTTGGGCGACGTGGCTTTTGCCGGTGCCGGCCTCGCCACGGATGACAACCGGGTCCGAGTTCGTGCAGGCCTGGGCAATGCGTTGGAAGACTTTGAGCATATTGTCCGAGGCGCCAATCAGCGGTGGACTCAGGGGCGCATTCCCTCTGTTGGATGGATATTGCCCGGATGTCTCCGCGGTGGGAGGCTCCTGACTGTATTCGGTGAGGAACGCTTCCAGGGAGTCAAAGTCGATGGGTTTGTTGAAAAAATGGGTGGCTCCAAGTTTACGCGCAGCGATGGCATTTTCGAGATCCCCATGCGCACTAATGATGGCTGTGTGTGTTTGTGGCGGGATGATCTTTTGTTTCAGCAAATCGAGTCCATGGCCGTCGGGGAGCCCGATGTCGAGGAGGATGAAATCGAAGGGTTGGTTGGTTGACGCGTGTTGTTCGTTGATTGCCTGGCGTGCCCTGGCCAGGGTGGGGGCGGTGGTGGGCCGCAGCTTGCAGCGCTCTGCCAGAGCTGAGATGGCGATACTCAGCGAGCGGTTGTCTTCGATGATCAACAAGGTTTTTTGCTTCATGGTGAGGTGGGTGCCGATGTTCCTGATTGGGGGAGCCTGCCGGTGACCAAGGCGCCGCCACTGCTTGTGTTCCGTGCCTCCAGGCTGCCTCCGTGCGCCCGGATGACCTCCTGGACCAGAGTCAGCCCCAGCCCCATTCCACCCTCTCGTTCGGAGTAAAACGCCTCTCCAAAATGGGCAAGCGCCTGGGGGCTGAAACCCGTGCCCTGGTCGCGCACGGAAAAAACAAGATCCTCGCCATCCTCCACCAGGGTCAGGGTGAGTTGACCACCTTCGGGCATGGCGTGGATGCTGTTCGAGATGAGATTGCGGAAAACGAGTTCCATCCGTTGCGCATCGCAGTTGAGTATCAGCTTCCCAGGGAAATCGATAGCGACCGTGACCGCGTGAAAGTCGAGGATGGGTTGGAGTTTTTTGAGCAAATGCCTGACGATGGCGGCGAGATCGTTGGGCGACTGCAGTGTGCCCTGGGGTTTGGCAACAAAGAGCCACTGGTCGACCAGGGAGACGATCTGCTCACCCTCTTCCTGGATGAGGGAGCCGATGGGATTGTCCTCGTGTTTCTCAAGTGCCTGACCGTGCATGATGATGCTGGCGGCCGGGTTTTTGATTTCGTGGGCCAGGGAGGTCGTGAGCTGGCCGAGCATGGCAAGGCGTTCAGCGCGTTGGCGTTTTTGTTGTTCCTCAATCAGCTGATGCCTGCTTGAAACCAGTTCGCGTGTGAGGATACCGATTTCATCCCGCTGCTCCAGGAGGGATGTTGGCAGGTCGAGTTCTGTATCACTCGGGCTGTCCTGGAGTGCCGTGACAATTTTCCCCAAGGGTCTCACCGTACTGCGTGACAGGATGAATGCCGCACACAGGGCGAGTAGCAGCCCCGTGACCATGGGCGGGGCCAGGCTGGACGCTTCGAACTGGCTCCAGGCGGGGATCGGCTCGAGTGCGACGAGCGCCTTGTCGGATGCATTGGCAATGGAGAATGCCACAGCTTGCTGGCCATCCAGTTCCAGGACGTTTCCAGGGTTTGCCAGTGCCTGTCTGGCGAGTTGCAGTTGGGCGTCACCCAGGGCAACCGGAGAAATGAGCCTGCCCTGTGGCCCGGACAAGAGTATGGTGCTACCTGTCGTCGTCGACAGATCGTTACAAAGTCGGGCGGTCAGCGGCAGGGAGAGTTTTTCGAAGAGTTGCGCGTTTGACGAAGCAATGGATTTCAGTCGGCTCCGGTGCCGTTCCTTTTCAATCTGGTGTGCATTGTAGAGGAAAAGAAAACCGGCGATGACGATGAGCGCGACCAAAGGTAAAATAAGGCGGCGAAAAAGCCCACCTTGACTGAAGCGGTAGCGAGCCGCGTTTCCGGTTGTCATGGATAGTTTTCATACACCGGAAATGGATAAAAACTATCCAAAAATGAAACTTTGAACAAAAAACATCAAACAGCTTTGTGTCAGGCACTCGTTGTAAGTAATGAACGGTCATGGATACCACAAAAAAATCACGCATTTGGCGGTCAATCGGAGCCTCTGTGCCTGTGCTGTGCAGTGTCGGCATAACATATGCAGACCAGCTTCCCGAGACGGTGATCTCGGCGAGCAGGACGGAAGAACTGCTGAAGGACTCTCCCTACAGCGTCGCTGTGATCGGGGCGGACGAGCTATTGGCCGGAGCGATCCGGACCTTGCCCGAGGCTTTGAAAAACACACCGGGGGTGATGATCCAAAAAACAACCCACGGCCATGGCTCACCGTATATACGTGGTTTTACGGGGCGACACAACTTGCTGCTGGTCGATGGTGTCAGGATCAATAACTCCACCTTCCGCAGTGGCCCGGTGCAGTACTGGAACACGGTGGATAGCTCTGCGATCGACCGACTCGAACTGGTCAAAGGACAGGGGGCGGTGCTCTACGGATCAGATGCGGTGGGTGGCACGCTGAACACACTCACCCGGTCATCGCGGTTCCGCGCATTTGGGGATGGATGGTTTAATGAAAACACAGCGAGCTATCGATTTGATACCAATAGCCGGAGCCAGGTCGGGCGGCTTGAAAGCGCCTTTGGCCAAGGTGGCAAGTGGGGGATTCTGCTGGGGGTGACCACCAAGGATTTTGGCGACATCAAAGACTCCGCCGTAGGGAGGATGAAAAACACCGGCTACGATGAACTCGATCTGGATTTCCGCTTTGACCTCGCTATTTCCAAGGAAACCACACTCACGCTCGCACATCACCTCGTTGACCAGGATGATGTCTGGCGGTGGCACTCCACCATCTACAACCCCGGCTGGAATCACGATGGCCACGCTGTAACAGCTGGCAGCTATAACGCCCGCATTTTCGACCAGGAACGGTCACTGACCTATCTGAAACTCGCTGGCGGGACAGGCGAGGGATGGTTGAAACAGTGGTCGGCAACCTTGTCCTATCAGAAATCCCAGGAATCGGAATTCCAGGATCGCAGCCCGACCGATATCAGGCAGCAAACCACCGATGTGCAAACATGGGGGCTTGGCTTGCAAATGGAATCGGATCTCGGTGCCGGAAGCCTGCTCTATGGGCTGGACTACTATCACGACGAAGTCGATTCATGGGGCTCTCGCACAGGCAAGGATCCCCGGACACAGCGCCCGGTGGCAGACGATTCAACTTACGACTTGTTAGGAGTTTTTGCCCAGTACCGATGGACCCCGCTCGTTCGCTTGCCCAAGCTGGAAACCACTCTCGGCACCCGCTACACCCATGCCGATGCCCATCTCGGAAAAAACTATGATGCATCGTCGGCTCAAGACCTCTCAGCCGACAAGGATTGGAACAACTGGGTTGTAAGTGGTCGGGCACTCTATCACCTCAACGACTGCTGGAATCTGTTTGCCGGTGTATCCCAGGGCTTCAGGGCACCTAACCTCAACGACCTCAGTGGAAACCTGACCAGTCGATCCGGCCTGACATCGTTAGGTTCGTTGGATTTGGAGCCTGAGAAATTCCTGACCTACGAACTGGGTGGTCGGTATGAAACAGACCGCACCCGTCTCATGGCATCCGTTTATTTCACTGAAATCGAAAGTGTGATCACCGGAGTTCCTGCCACTGCGGGCAGCAGCACCAGCGTTACCACCAACGGCCAGGACGGGCAAGTTTACGGAGTGGAAGCCCAGGGGGAGTTTGATCTAACCGACAACTGGCAGTTGGCGCTTCAAGCCTCGTGGCAAGAGGGCGACACGCGCTCCAGTACATTCGTCGGTGGCCCTGAATCGGAAGAATACATTTCCCGTCTCGCGCCTTTGATGGGCTCCCTGTCGTTACGCTGGACCCATCCTGGCGAGCGGTTCTGGATTGAAGGCCGGGTCAGCGCAGCGGCGAAAGCGGATAAGCTATCCCAAAGCGACCAGGGAGACACCCAACGCATCCCGACCGGAGGAACTCCCGGCTATGTCACCGCCTCCCTCTACGCAGGCTGGCAAGCCACCGATGACCTGCTGCTAACACTCGGTCTGGAAAACCTCACCGATGAAGACTACCGCATCCATGGATCGGGGCAAAACGAGGCAGGCATGAATGCCGTCCTCGGCGCGAGGCTGAAGTTTTGATGCCACTTTGAACCGCCCTGCTTTGGATCTGTTCATGACATATCTACCGCCAGCGAAGCATTGATGACTCGACGGCCATGGAGAGGTGTTGGTGGATTGCAGTAGTTTGGCCCATTGGACTACAAAAAACAACCCACAGCCGATCGCTCAAGCTGTGGGTTGGTGAGATGATGTGGGTTTTTACTCGCCCTTGTTTTCCACGGGGATGATCTCGAAGCGGAAGGTGTTGTCCTTGCCGAGGTATTGTTTGGCGAGGGCGTTGATTTCCTCGAGGGTGACTGCCTTGTAGTCGGCGTCGCGTTGGCGTGCCCAGTCGAGACGGTAGGGTTGTTCCTGCGACTGTAGCATCACGGTGCCGAGCCAGTAGGAGTTCTGACGCAGTGTCTTCGAGAGTTCGCTGATCTTGGGAGCGAGGGCGCGGTTGAGCTCGTCCTGGGTGCATCCTTCGGTGGCCAGCTTGTCGCCGATTTCGATGATGATCTTGCCAACGCGTTCGGCTTGATCCGGTTTGCCGGGGCTGTAGGCGAGCATGTAGCCAAGGTCCTTGTAGGTATCGCTGGGCTGGAATCCTGCGCCGGGGCTATAGGCTTCACCGAGTTCCTCGCGGATCTTCTCGCGCATGCGGTTAGAGAGGATGGAGCTGAGAACCCCCATGCGGCGGGTGGTGCCGATGGAGGCCTCGTCGAGACCTGTCGACTTCCAGACAACCAGAGCCAGCCCTGTTGGGATTCTACTCTCAAAGGTGTATTGTTTCTCAAGCGGTGGGGTAGGAAGATTGGCCAGCGTGCGGAGGTCGGCATAATCGGGTTTGCTGTCCGCGCGTTTGGGAAGAGCCCCGATCGTACGAGCGAGGATGGGCATGACGGTATCGATATCGAGATCGCCCACGATGGAGAGTTCCAGATAATCATTCTTTAATGCGGGGGCCACCCATGACCTCACATCGTCGGTGGTGAGTGCGGTGGCTTGCTCAAGGGTGGGGAAGATGAAGCGTGGATCATTGCCCCGGAGCAGGGCACTCATTTTTGCCTGTGAGCCGGCGGGGGTGTGCTTCATCTGCGAGTAAATGGCGGGCAGCTGGGCCTTGAACATCCGTTCTCCTTCGGGACGGAGGCCGGGGTCGGTGAGGTAGGCACAGAGGAGTTGGAGCTGGAGTTCGAGGTCCTCTGGTGTTGTTGTGCCGGACAGATCAAAGGAATCCTCGCCCACTTGGAACTGAATACCGGCGTTACGGCCAGCGAGGATGCGTTCGAGATCGTCAGCACTGTGTTTGCCGAGGCCGCCTGCCGAGAAAATGGAAGAAGCGAACATCTCGAGCCCGGGTTTATCCTTGGGCATGGTCAGCTTGCCAGCACCAACCCGGGTCGAGAGGGAGATGGAGTTTTTATCGAAATCGGTTTTCTTGATGTTGCAGCGACAACCGTTGTGGAAGGTCACCTGGGTGAAGTCGAGATCCTTGATGTGGACGTTTTTGGTGATCTGTCCGGCAGCCCCAAAGTCGGTGTAGGCAAAGCTGACAGATTCCTTTTTCTCGGGTGCCTTGACCGCGACGTTCTGGCTTTCTTTGTAAAGGTTGGCCAGCAGGGTGTCGGTATCAGGCTCTGCCGCATTGGTGGTAAGGACGAGGGTGATGTCCTCGGTGTCCCAGAAATCCTTGAGGGCCGCGTGGCAGGTCTCGGCGGTCACCGTGGAAATGTTATCGCGCAGGATGGCGAGGTCGTCCTCTGGAGTGGAGAACACCGCGTCGTTGTGGACGTGTTTCGCCAGCGATGATGCGAGGTCGTTGGTTTTGCGACTTGGGGCGGCCTTGACGGCCTGCTCGTAGGCGTTGATGAGGTTGGCCTTGACCTCCTCGAGCTCGGCGCTGGTGAACCCGTGCTGGATGGCGCGGCGGAGCTCTTGCTCCAGGACGGGCAGGGCGGCCTTCCAGTTGTGGTCCTTGGCGTTGACTGAGATACCTCCCAATTTGATGAATTTAAAGAGGTTCTGGGCATAGGCATCACCACCGGAGATAGGGGAATCCTCTTTTTTGGAGAGAATGGAGAAGCGGCGGGAAAGAATGGCGTTGGCCAGCGCCAGGGGAAGTTGTTCACCACGGTTTGCCTTGGTGTCGGCCTTCTTTTCGAAGGGTTTGAAAACATTGAGTCCAAGGTCGGTGGTGGCGACTTCCTTGTCGGCAAGCGTCAGGGTTTTGAAGCCGTGGTTACTGGGGATCGTGCCAAGCACCGGATCGGCGCCGAGAACGGAGGGGTTTTCCATACTCTCGAAGGTCGATATGATCCGCTTTTCCGCATCCTTGACATCAAAGTCACCGGTGTAAATGAAAGTCATGCGACTCGGGGCATAGTACTGCGAGTAGAAGTCGGTGAAGGCTGTGCGGGGAGCAGAGGTGATGATTTCCTCGGTTCCGATAGGGAAACGTTTGGCGAGCAGGGCATCCGGCAGCAGGGCATCAAACTGCTTTTCCATGAGTCGCATCTGTACGGAGTCACGGGAGGTTTTCTCGGCGATGATCACGCCACGCTCTTTATCGATTTCCGACTCCCGGAGGAAGGCACCATCACCGAAATCACGCATCACATCGAAACCCAGCTTCAGGGTGTCGGCTTTATTGTTAGGGAGGTCGAGCATGTAGACGGTTTCGTCAAACGAGGTGTAGGCATTGGCGTGCGCACCAAAGGCGATACCCAGGCGTTGCATCTCGGGGACGAGTTTGCTGGCGTCGGGGAAATTCTTGGATCCATTAAAAACCATGTGCTCAAGGAAGTGGGCGACACCCCGTTGATCGTCGCGCTCCATCAGTGAACCGGCGGCAATGTGGAGCCGCATGCTGACACGGCCCGGAGGGTCCTGGTTCGGCATGAGGATGTAGCGCATGCCGTTGGGGAGCCGACCGTAGGTAACCTTGGGATCGGATTTGATATCACTGTTTTCTTGTGCCCACGGACGGTCTTTGGCGGGGAGCTTGCCGGTGGCGGGCTCGGATAGTGCCGGCGAGGCCTCGGGTGCGGTGTCGGTCTTAGCGGCGGTCGGCTTTTCCCGACAGGATACGGTGAGCAGGGTGGATGCGCCAAGGACGGCGGCACCAAGCGATAAGATAAGGTGGTGTGGCAACTTCATGATGGAGTAATTTGACCACATAGCGGCAAGTGCCAAGCTCATTGTCTGAATTTATCAGCGCCACGGCAAAAAATCGGCACGTTCACGCGCGCGATCGACAAGGAGCTGTCTGGCGCAACTGACCGGGTATGGGCAGCCTTTTTTTATGCGCTCATAGATCGAGGTGAATGATCGGTGTAGCCATGGGTTTTATCGGCTGCGGGCAGGATGTGGATGTCATGATACGGTCGAGTTGACAGTGTGCGAAAAGCCAGGGTGATGCGCAATTGACCTTTGTAAGGATCGTGTAAAACTTTGACTATAATGTTGTCATGGGCGCTAGCGCGACTTAGTTTGCCACCGATCTCGCATAATAGAGTCGAGTAGTAGATCGCCTTATTGGGTAACACCGTTGAACAAAACAAATAACACGTGACGCTTTTGCGGTAACCGGGCAGCTATTTTCAACATCCATGTTCAAGGCCAACTGACCACATGTTTCACAGAGTTGACAGGACTGAGTTTAAATTCCTCATACCTCTAGGAATGAGGGATGAAGTCGTCGAGGAGGTGGAAAAGCACACTGGCTTCGACAAAGAAGCTGGAGGGAGTTCGCAATACCCGATTATCAGCCAGTATTACGACAACGCCCTGCGTGATTGCTACTGGGAAAAACAACGGGGGCAGAAAAGTCGGCGCAAGCTCAGGATCCGCGTCTATGGTTCTAACTGCGGTAAAATGCCGCCGACAACCTTTATCGAAGTAAAGCACAAGCACTACGGTCGCGGTGTCAAGCGTCGGTTACGTTTACCCATGGAGGATGCCCTCGAGCTTGCGGAAGGGGAGACATCAAAAATGCTTGTCGATGGAGGCAGGTTGTCACGATACGAGCGGATGGTGGTGGATGAAATCGTTGGTTTGGTGAAGAGCCGGGACTTTCAGTTCCTCTGCACCATGAGGTATGACCGACAGGCTTTTGTAGGGGGCGATGATGCTCCTGACCTTCGGGTTACTTTTGATACCGGCATAGCGTGTCGATTTGAGCAGCTTGATCTACAGGCCAACGATCAACGGTTTGAACACTACCTGATTCCAGACGACCAGTGTATCATGGAGGTAAAAACGAATACCGTGATTCCATACTGGTTACGCAACCTGATCGGGTCCAAAAAACTGGTGCGCCGCAGTTATAGCAAATTCTGCACCGCGCTTGAGAAGCATGACCCGGTTGTGCGGGAAGCTTTATACGGCCCCAATTCAGTTCCATTCCCCCGTCCAGGGGATGTGGCCGTTGCGCAACGATCCCAGGTGACGAAAGATAAAAGCAAAGCCAGACGCTAAAGGCGTGCAATACCGCTCGCAAGCATCATTCTGAATATCCACCCACGACAACTACAAACCATGTTCGCATTCCTAGACACCTTGTTCGATGGAGCATCAGCTTCCCCGGGACCCGTTGAAATCATCACCGCAGTGGCGGTGAGTTTGTTTCTCAACCTCTGCATCGCCCTGCTCTATAAAAACACCTACCGCGGAAAGCGTTATTCCCAGGACTACGTGCACACGCTGGTGATTATCGGAACGGTGGTCACTGTTATTATCCTGATCGTGAAAGGTGAGGGGGGAGGGCAGATCGCTTTTGGGATGTTTGCCGCCTTTTCAATTATTCGTTTCAGAAGAACGCTGGACCAGGCACGTGACCTGGCGTTTATTTTTATCTCCATGGCCACTGGACTCACTGTGGGGGCCCTGCCCCTGAATGATCTATGGCTGGCGGTCATCGTGCTGATGATTGTGGGGGTTGCTGTGTATATCATGGCGAAGCGGGATTTGTTTGCTCCGCGGCGGGTGAGCCATAATTTGCGTGTCAGGGTGACCAATGACATCAACTACGACGAGGCCTTCGCCCCTATTTTCGCCCAGTTCACCGATGAGGTGGAGCTTCGCAGTGTGGAGTCTGCCCAGGCTGGAATGATGACCGAGCTTCGCTATGGCGTGACTCTCAAGGATAGTACCAAGCTGGCTGATTTCATGGAAAAAATGCAGGTCGCCTGTGGTAACAACCGGGTGCTTTTGACCACCATGCGTGGTAATGAGTTAGGTGCTTGATAAGTAAACACGACAAGATACGAGAATAGACCCGAGCATTTGGTGATTCGTACCTTGACCCGGGGCGTTGATTTACCTAGCGTCCCGTCGTCCGCGTCAGATGGCGCATTATGTCATGAATATCCACGAGTATCAGGCGAAGGAGCTGTTTGAAAAATTTGGCGTAGCCAGTCCCAACGGACGGGTTGCGGGGACAGCTGAAGAAGCGGCAGCTGCGGCGCGTGCGCTCATGAAAAGCGGCAGCGGGAAATTGGTCATTAAAGCCCAGGTGCATGCAGGTGGCCGGGGGAAAGGCACCTTTAAAAATGGTTTTCAAGGAGGCGTTCACCTCATTGACTCCCCCGAGCAAGCCGCCGAGTATGCCGACAAAATGATCGGACAGACCCTGGTCACCAACCAAACCGGTGAGGAGGGCAAACTCGTCAGTCAGGTGATGATCGGAGAGGCTGTTGATATTGCGCGTGAACTTTATCTGGCCATACTGATGGACCGTGAAACCTGTCGTCCGGTCATCGTTGCCAGTACGGAAGGTGGGATGGATATTGAGGAGGTCGCCGAGAGCACACCTGAAAAAATCGTCCGCGAGTTCATCCACCCGTTGGCAGGCCTGCAAGGGTATGAAGTCCGCAAGCTGGCCAAGGCACTTCAACTCGATGGGGACCAGGCCAAGCAGTTTGGCAAACTCATCAAGAATCTCTACGACCTTTTCCTGAAGTGTGACTGTTCGATGGTGGAAATCAATCCGCTGGTGGTGACACCCGACGGCCAGGTCCTCGCTCTCGACGCCAAGTTTGGCTTCGATGATAACGCGCTCTACCGTCACCCAGATATCGTTGCTTACCGCGACCCCAATGAAGAGGACCCGCGTGAAGTGGAGGCCTCCAAGTTCGGCCTGAACTACATCGGTCTGGACGGCAACATCGCCTGCCTGGTCAATGGGGCGGGACTCGCCATGGCCACCATGGACATCATTAAACACTGCGGCGGTGAGCCTGCCAACTTCCTTGATGTGGGCGGGGGCGCAACCAAGGAGCAAGTATCCGCCGCCTTTAAAATCATTCTCGGGGACCCCAACGTCAAGGGTATCCTGGTGAACATCTTTGGAGGGATCATGCAGTGCGACATCATCGCCGAGGGGATTCTTGCCGCTGCCGAGGAAACCGCTCTCAACATTCCGTTGATCGTCCGGCTCGAGGGCACCAACGTCGCCAAGGGACGCGAGCTGATCGCTAACTCCGATCTCGACGTTATCACCGCCGAAAGCCTCAACGATGCCGCAGAAAAAGCAGTCGCCGCTGTGGCCGGCTGATCACCAATTACAAATCACAAATCACAAATCAGGATGTCAATCTTAGTAGATGAAAACACCAGGGTGCTCGTCCAGGGTATCACCGGAGGCTTTGGCGGCAAACATGCCCAGCTCAGTCTCGATTACGGAACCCGGATCGTCGCCGGCGTGACTCCCGGAAAGGGAGGGCAGGTATTTGGCGAGAAGACACCGGTCTATGACACCGTGGAGGAAGCGGCGAAACAAACCGGAGCCACGGTTTCCGCAATTTTTGTCCCCCCTCCATTCGCCGCCGATGCCATCCTGGAAGCCGTAGACGCACAACTTGATCTTGTGGTCTGTATCACCGAGGGGATTCCTGTCGCCGATATGATGCGGGTCAAGGAAATGATGGCAGGCAGCAAAACCCGTTTGATCGGTCCGAACTGCCCTGGCATCGTAACTCCCGGTCATGGCAAGGATTCCCATGGAGGATGCCGTATCGGCATCGCCCCCGGATACATCCACAGGCGCGGCAACGTCGGGGTTGTTTCCAGGTCCGGCACCCTCACCTATGAAGCCGTCTATCAATTGACAGAGCTAGGCTACGGCCAGAGCACGTGTGTGGGGATCGGTGGTGACCCGATCAATGGCACCTCGCATATTGATGTGCTGAAAATGTTTAACGATGACCCCGAGACCGAAGCGATCATCATGATCGGTGAGATCGGTGGTAATGCCGAAGCCGAGGCGGCTAGGTGGGCGAAGGACCACTGCTCCAAGCCGATTGCCGGATTTATCGCCGGTGCCACGGCACCTCCAGGACGCCGCATGGGGCATGCTGGAGCCATCGTTGGCGGTGCCGAGGATACCGCCGAGGCGAAAAAAGCCATCCTCCGCGAGTGTGGAATCAACGTCGCCGAAACCCCGTCGAACATGGGTAAAAGGCTTGTTGAGATGCTGTAAAAAGCAGTTGGATAGTCAATTTTTACCAGCGTTTCCTAGATATTGAGGGTGCTTTTTGCATCTAGAGTATCGCCTGCGCCGCCGTGAAGTAGATCACCATACCGGAAATATCGACCAGCGTGGTGATCGCGGGAGCCGCTACTACGGCGGGGTCGAGTTTGATTGCACGGGCTCCGAGCGGCAGCATGGCGCCGGAGAGGGTGGACGTCGTAATCTGGGCCGCGAGGGCGACCGATACCGCCATGGCGAAGGTGGTCATCTCGATACCATCCGGCAATTGCGGATTGAAGGCAGGGAGGATGGTGATGGTGATGATGGCGATGCAGCTTCCTAACAACGAGCCTAGCATCGCGCCCAGGGACAGTTCTTTGACGACGACCTTGGCCGTTGAGCCTGCTTCCAACTCGCCAAGGGACATGGCGCGAATGACCATGGTGGCCGCCTGCCCACCTGTGTTTCCCCCGGCCGCAACGACCATGGGGAGGTAGAGTGCCAGCAGGTAAATACTGCTGAGAACATGCTCAAAGCGCAGCATCACGTAGCCCGATAAAATAGCTAACAGGGCAAGGATGAGCAGCCAGGGAAAGCGGCGTTTGAAATGGGTGATGATCGCCGTGTTGAGGTAGGTTTCCTCGGATTGCTCACCCGCGATACCGGACATTTTCTCGATGTCCTCGGTCGATTCTTCCTCGAGGATTTCGATGACATCGTCGTGGGTGATGACTCCGAGCAAGCGGTCATATTCATCCACCACCGGAAGCAGTGTCATATCGTATTTGGAAAACATTTGTGCCGCCTCCTCCTGGTCGGTGCTGGCAAGAATGGAGAGGTCCACCTCTTCCATCACATCCTGGACAGGGGTGTCCCAGGCGTTGAAGGCCAGCTCCCGGAAGCGGATCTTTCCCTTCAGGATACCCGCATCATCGACGACATAGATACGGGCCAGTGATTCGGCGGAATCCTTGTGCTCGCGTAATACATCGAGCGCTTCCTTGACGGTCATGCCCAGCGACACCCTGGCGGCCTGTGTTGTCATCCGACCACCGGCGGTGTCCTCATGATAGCGCATCAGGCTGCGCGTTGTCTCCTGCTCCTCGGGATGAAGCATGGCGAGGTAGCGTTGACGCGCTTCGGGGCTGACATCTTGCAAGATGTCGGCCCGGTCGTCATCAATCAACCTGCCAAGGATTTCACGCTGACCGGAGATATCGAACCGCTCAAGGGTTTCCTCAATCAGGGTATCCGGGAGTTCGGCGAGGATTTCGGGAAAGCGTTCCAGGCTGATTTGGGTGGTGAAAAAGTCCCTGCCATCCTGATCGATGTCCTCAAACACCGTGGCGAGGTCTGCGTAGTGCAGGTCTTCCGCAGCAGCGTGAAACGCCTCGGCATCACGGGCTTCAATCGCTGTCTCCAGTGCCTCGATGTCCAATATTCTACTCTCCTCAGGCATGACTGTATGTAAACGCGATTAAGCAAAAACCAACTACCAATGTGAAATATATTGTGACGAAATAGCCTGACTATATCTGGGTGGACAGCCACTGGAGGAAGCGGTCATGTCGGTCTGCCCGGTATTCATGGCAGAGGAAGCCGGCATTTTTCCCGCCCGCAATGTTGGCCGGCAGATCGTCAATATATCCGGTTTTTCCAGGCGTTAGACCGTATTGCTTGATTGCCAGCTGATAGATGTCGGCTTCCGGTTTGATATGCCCGGTCTGGTAGGAAAAAACACCGCCGGTAAAACACTGGAATACCGGGTAGTTCTCCATCAGGTATTCTTTATGCGGGTTGTTGATGTTGGAAAACAGAATCAGCCGGTGTCCTTCCTGATGCAGGGATTCAATGCATTCCCACATCGGTGGGTTGGGCGAAAAAATATCCAGCCAGGCATCAATGAATTGCTGGTGACTACCGGCAAAGCCAAGCACCTCAGCCGCCCAGGGAAAATATTCGTCAGCAGCTACACGCCCCGCTTCAAACTCGTCCTTGCGTTCAAGTAAAGCATGCAGTCGGGCGTCTACGTTTTCAGTTCCCGATGGGATAAGGCGTTTCAGGGCGGGGAGAAAATCAACGCCGACGATGACGTTACCGATATCGAATAGGAAATCCATGGTTTGTGAGTGAGTGGGTAAAATGGTGATTAAAAAAGAAAAAAGGGTAATGGCGAAATCGACTGCTTACGTGAACCGGCTGAGTATGAAATTCGCAGCCGTATGGGCGGCGGACGGTCGGGCCTGGCGGGTGAGGTTCCGCTTCATCGCCCTCCAGCCGGCGGCCTGATCGCCGAGCATTCCGCGCAGGTTGGAGGCGAGTGCTCCCGGGGTGTCGGCCAGGTCGCCCCCCTTGAGATGGCGCAGTAGGTTGAGGTTGCCCTCTTCCTGTCCAGGGACGAGGTGGTGGATCAGCATCGGGCAGGAGGCAGCCAGTGCCTCGTGCACGGTGGCTCCACCCGCTTTGCCGACAACGAGATGGTGGTTGTTGAGTAGCTCGGGGACCTTGCTGGTCCACGCCTTGATCCGGACGCGACCGGGGAAGGTGTCTTTGATTTCACGTGCCCGGCTGTAGAGCTTGCGGAAATTTTTGCCAAGCACGATGGTGACTGTGGTGGTAGTGGCCGTCGTTTCCAACAACTCCCGTGAGACGCGGCGGACGTGGGGTTTTTTGGGGGTGGGGAAGTAGAGAATGCGGAACGGGTCCAGGTCGTCATCGGCGGTGACCGGATTGAGGTCAGCAAAGTGGGGGTCAACAGGGAAGCCGGTTTCAATAATCCGAGTTTCGGGTAGGCCTTGCCTGATCAGCGACTCCCGGGTGCGTTGATCCGTCACCAGCCAGTAGTCGGTCGGTGCTTTTCGCCAGGCGGCATTGATTTCGATGGAATCAGTCACCACCGTGATGACGGGCACCCTGGGAATACCATCCTGGAAGATGCGTTCGAGGAAATAAGGATAGAGAGGATAGGTGCTGACAATGACTTTGGGCTGATGCGCAACGATAAGTTCCCGTAATGTGTTTTCAGGTTTGCGCATGAACGGAATGCGGTCTTTGGAAAAGTCCTGTCGTTCCGTCGAGAGATAGATTTTTCGCCACAGCCAAGGGGCATGCGTGGTCACCTCGCGGTAAAAATTCTGTAACTGCTTGTTGACGAACGGCGCACCCATGGCGCAGGGGTCGGCATAAATGACCGAGGCATGGGGTTTCAGGGCACGTTGCAGATTGAGGGCGGCACTGTTATGCCCCTCACCGAAACCAGCGGTAAGTATGAGTATATCCGCCTTGTTACTCACAGTGGTGCTCACGGAGGCGAACAATAAACGTGCTAGATGGTTGCGTCGATACAGCAATTAGGCTATTTCTCAATAAAACGTATGAAAGATGCCGACCCGAACAAACCGGAGCTAAGAGTCCTCCCTGAAGTGTCGAGTGATGACGGACTCGAGCGGCTGCCGCGCCCGGAGCCAGGTCGCCCCCAGGGGAGATATGCCGCAACGGGCGAAGGTGCCCTGCCTCAAGAGCAGGCATCCGATGCGGTGGAGGTGCTCCGGCCCGATCACAAGGCACGGGTGAATGCCAAGAGTCTGGAGCCTGATGTCGCTGAGATTATGGATCACGATGGAGCTGCTGTCAGCTCCGAAGACGGGTGGGGTGTGGCTGTGAAGAAGGCGCCGCCCCTGGGCTGGTTTGTCCTGGCGGGGATGCTGATCTGTGGCCTTGCGATGTGGGCGGCCGTCACCGTGTTTAAAGCAGAGCCGGAACGGAAGGTCACGGAAGCGGAAAAGAAGGAGCTGGTTATTGATAAGATCAAGGAGACCAAAGAGGTCCGACAAACCCTGAACGCCATGAGGTCCTGTGTCAGCGGCTATCTAACGGCAACCAGTATCGATGAGAAGCTTGCCTTCGTAAGGCACCCCGAACGGGTCAGGCCACTGATGGAACACTACTATCAGACACATCCGATGAAGGCTGAAAGCTTCCGGCAGTTTGAACGAATCCGCTCTATGGGGCTTGAGACATTGTCATTTGTCTATGGACAGGTGGAACTCAAAAACGGGAAGAAATACAAACTCCTGCTTGAGCAGTTAGAGGATGGGACATTCAAGGTCGACTGGGAGAGCGACGTTTGTTATCTGCCGGTTCCCTGGGATGAATATCTCAGTGGAGAGGTGAAAAAACCCATGGTGATGCGGGTTTTTATCAAGCGGGACACTTTTTTCGCCTACGAGTTCCGTGATGAGGCGATGTATGATTGTTATCAGCTGACAGCCCGGGATTCGGACGATCATTTATTTGGTTTTGTGAAAAAGGGCAGTGAGACCGCGATGGATATCAATCGTTTTATCGGGCGGGTCAAGGAGCACGGGGGCAACGATCGTGAGCCGATTATGCTGGAGATCCGGTTTCCCGATGACACGCGTTCAAAGAAATGTGTCGTGATTGATCGCATGGTGGCACCGCGATGGACCTATGTAAAATCACCGGAAGCTGACGAGGGGTCGGATCAATAAAAAAACGGAAGAGCCGTGAGACTCTTCCGTTGAATGAGGGTGGTAACTTGTAGGTTGGATAAACTACCGCAGATTGTTTTGCGGATTAATCCTGTGCACCGGGGCCGCGTTTAGGTTTTCCCTTGCCTCTGGGGCCAGGGCCGCCCTTGCCTTTGCCAGGACCACGTTTGGCGGGTGGTCCCACCATTGGGCCGGCGTCGGGATAGTTTTCCTTGACCCACTCGCGGACGCCTTTGCGCTCCTCTTCGCTGAGTTTGCCGTCGCCGTCCTTGTCAAATTCCTTGAGAACGGCAGCGTGGATTTCCTTGCGTTTGGCGGCAATGGCCTCACGAGCGGCCTTTTTCTCCTCGTCGCTGAGTTTGCCATCGCCATCGGTGTCGTGCTTCTTGATGAATGCAGCACGGCGGGCTTCCATGGCTTCCTTGGCAGCGGCTCGCTCTTCTTCGTTGAGTTTGCCGTCACCATCCTTGTCGAACTTCTTGAGTAGCTCCGGATGAGGGCCACCGGGACGCTTGCCGTCACGTGGGCCTTTTTTGCCGTCGCCTTCGGCATTGGCTGTCATCGACAGAGCGATAGCGGCAGCGATGCCTGTCATGAGTGTTTTGGTCATTTTCATATGGGTTGCTTTTTGGGTTGTGTTGTTTCCTGTTGCTCCTCCGAACTGTTAAGGAGGTTGCGACATGTAAAACCAGACCGGATTACGATGGTTGCAAAATAGTTGTCTTTTTTCGGGATCTCGCAATTCACCTGCAAATCTCATTGCCAGCCAATACACAACCCGCTTGGATGTCCCCGCTCATGAGTCATCAGGAACCGCAGAAAAAAACCAAAGCCCAGGTATTCGGGGCCAGATTGTTCAGCACCTTGCTTCTCTGGGCGATTGTGACCGGGGTGTTCCTCAGTGGCAGCGCCTGGGCATTTATCACCCTGATGATGTTGATGGCGCTGTTTGGCACCTGGGAGTATTTCCAGATGACGCAAAGAGGCGGCATGCCATCGCAGCCGAAGTGGGGAATGGTGGTTAGCCTGGTATACCTGCTGGTGATCGGCTGGAAATTGGGCACAGGCGGTAATGCCGCCCTCGATGCGCTGCTGGAGCTTGATGTCGCATTTGTCCTGCTGGTGGTCATGGGTGGTTTTGTTTGCCAGCTTAGGCGAGCCGTCGATGGTAAGAATACCGTGACGGAAGTGGCGGTTACGACCCTGGGTTTCATTTATGTCGCGGTCATGTTCAGTTTTCTGCCGCGGCTTCTGTTTGTGCCGGATGGTGCCGGTGCCGTTCCTGGTGCATGGTTGGTGATTTGGCTGACTGCGGTGACCAAGTTCGCCGATATGGGGGCATACATCACCGGCTCTCTGATCGGCAAACACAAGATGATCCCGCACATCAGCCCCGGTAAAACCTGGCAGGGGTTTTTTGGTGGACTGGCATTCTCCCAGCTTGCTGGCTGCGGTTTGTTTGCCTTGTTGCCCGAACAGCTATCCATACTCGGTGGCTGGGGCTGGGTCATCGGGCTGAGTCTTTTGCTTTCATTGTTAGCCATTGTCGGGGATCTTGCCGAGTCTGTGCTCAAACGCAGTATCGGGGTCAAGGACTCCGGTAACACCCTGCCCGGCATCGGTGGTGCCCTCGACCTGATTGACAGTCTTTGTTTTACCGCTCCCGTCCTCTACTTTGTCCTTCGATGGATACCACATTGTGCCTGCTGATCTGATGAAAAAACGTAAGGTTGTCTTGTTAGGTTCGACGGGTTCCATTGGAACGAGTGCGCTCAAAGTAGCCGCCGATATCCCCGAGCGCATGGAAATTGTCGCACTCGCGGCGAACTCGAGTGTTGAATCCCTGGCCCGCCAGGCACGTGCCACGGGGGTCAAACACGTAGCCATCCATGATGTTTCAAAGGAGTCCGAACTACGTGCCGCCTTGCCTGACGATGTGAAAATCCACCTGGGTGCAGAGGGCTTGCTGGAGGTATCCACCTTGGCGGAAGCGGATATGGTCCTGGTGGCCATCGTCGGTACAGCCGGTCTGCAACCCGCCTTGGCTGCGATTGAGGCAGGTAAGGACTTGGCGGTGGCCAGCAAGGAAATCCTGGTCATGGCCGGTGAGCTTGTGATGACGGCGGCAGCGGATAAGGGGGTGCATGTGCTCCCGGTCGACAGCGAACACAACGCCATCTACCAGTGCCTCCATGGGCACCTGGGGGGTGAAAAAGAAGTATCCCGGCTCATTCTAACAGCTTCGGGTGGTCCGTTCCGCCAGACCCCTGCGGAGGAATTGGTAAACGTGACCGTCGAGCAGGCGTTGAACCACCCGACCTGGGACATGGGGAGAAAGATCACCATCGATTCCTCCACCTTGTTTAACAAGGGTCTGGAAATGATCGAGGCGCGCTGGTTGTTTGGGATTGAAATGGGGCGCATCGATGTGATTGTCCACCCGCAGAGTATTGTGCACTCGATGGTGGAGTATGTGGATGGCAGTGTGCTGGCTCAAATGAGCAGCACGGATATGTGTTTCCCCATTCAATATGCGGTAACGTGGCCGGATCGCGTTGCGGGTGGGCTGAAACCACTTGATTTTGCCGAACTGGCACGCCTTGATTTTGAAGCACCTCGCTATGATGATTTTCCGGCGCTCGACCTTGCCCGTTGGGCCGGGGAAACGGGCGGGACTCTGCCCGCTGTTTACAATGCGGCTAATGAAGTGGCTGTGGACGCTTTTTGCGATGGCCGGATTGGTTACACCGACATCTGGAAGACCGTACAGCGCGTCATGGACCAGCATGTTGTCTCACCCGCTGATTCCCTTGAGGTCCTGGTCAAGGCTGATGAGGCGGCACGTCAGGATGCACAGGCTATCTGCGGCGCAGCAGCAGAGTGAGCGCACCAAGTGTGAGGCAAAGCATGGAGGATGGCTCGGGTATATTGACGAGGGTGAGCGATTCTCCACCAACGGCAAGGATCAGATTTATTTCGGAAACATAATTGGGCACAAAAGTTGAGCCTGAATAACGCGGGTTGCCACCTTCAGCAGGGTTGTTGAACCAGTGAATGCCAGTGAGGACAAGATCGTCGCCCGACGTAACAAATAGCGGCGCTCCGGAGTCCCCGGAGATGAGGTATGCTTCATCGGCTCCCAGGCTTTCCGGTGTGAATCGATCATCATCGAAGGTGATGGCGTCGCCTATCGTGGGTAGGTCTTCGAATTCGCCAAAACCGTCCAGCTCATTGCGTCCTACACGAAAGGATGTGGTGCTCGTTCCTACATCGCGCCCTACCACAAAGGCCTCGCGGTCTGAGTAAACGGATGACGCGAAGCCTCCTGGTGAGATGGCATCCGCCGCCACGGCATAGATGGCAATGGTAGGCCCAGGGGCAGAGCTCAATTTACCGATGACCAGATCAGAGCTACCCACCTGGGTAATACTCAGCACTTCGCGTGCGACGGTGGTGCCCGCTGGATTATTATCCGTGTGGAAAATAATATCATTTCCCACCGTAGGCGCGGCATGTGCGGCTGAAATAAAGTAAGTGGCAGAGATCATGGTAGCCCATCGTGTGGCACCACCACTTTCAAGCCCGACACCGGTCCAGTTGTTCGCTGAGCCGATGAAATCCTCGGGATCAACAGGGTTCGCATACCGGTGGTGTTTATCAGCCTCGTATGCCTGTAAAGACAGGGCGGCTGATGCCTGGGTTGCGAGCGAGCAGAATACACCGATTATCAGGATGCTTTTCATATTGGAGTTGGACGGATGGATTGACTGAAGATGCAAATTTTTTTGGCTACACATAACGACGAGTCTAGTTCTCAACAATTTTCAACCGTAGGAACCGGCGCGTGGTAGGGATTTCCGAATCAGTCACGATGACTTGGACGGGTGAACTGCCTGATTCGACAACTGAAAAAGCGGCGGTGTTCGTGGTGGCTGCCCCCGCAGTGCTGATGGCGATCTCTGGCCAGGCCGACAGGTCGTTTGTGGCTTGCACAATGTAGTTGATGTCTGTTTTCAGCGGGTAGCGGTTAAACTGGATGCTGAGCCGCCCGTTGGCATCCTCCGAGTGGACAGGGCGTATGGCCGTACTGTCATTGATGTTAGGGTTGCCACCGAGGGCATACTCTACCAGGTTTTTCATGCCGTCTGCATCCGGATCGGCGTTGTTGGCTCCGTTGCCTGAGTCGGCGGACGATCCGAAATGCGTTTTCCTCCAACTGGCTAACGGGCCGAGCTTGATGGCCGAAACCGCGAAGGTATAGGAAGACTCATTGCTGTCATTGGAGGGGACGGTGACCGTGGCATGGTGTGTGCCGGGAGGCGCAGCTGCGGGGAAGGTGACTTGAAACGTGGTGCTCGCCCCGGGCGCCAGGCTGCTGGTTGCGGGCTGCGTGATGGTGAAGTCCGTTCCGCTAACGCTGACGGTGCCCAGGGTGAGCGTCGCTGAGCCGGCGTTATGGATGGTGTAGCTGCGCACCAGATCAGGGTCGCTGATGCTGCGTTCCCCGAAGTCGGTGTGATTGGAACTGTGGCTGGCCGCGCTGTTGTAGGCGATTGTTAGGTTATTGCCGGTCAGTGTTATTTCAGGGGTCAGGATGCCGCCTTCCATATCCAGATCCACGTTAATGTCCGGAGTGTCGGGGTCGTTTGAGGAGACAGTAAGACAGCCGAAATAGGAGCCAAAGGGAAGCGTGGCCGGATCGAAGGTGAGGGTGGTATTGGTGGTATTCGAAGGAGTGGTGGTGCCCATGGCCGGGCTGGCTGTGAGCCAATTGCCTGTCGTGGCAGCAGGGGGCAGGATGCGGACCGCCATGGCATTGGCAAGGTAGGTCGTGTTGGCGGAGACCGTGAGCCCTTCACTCAGGGCGCTGTTTTGCATACCCACGGTGTAGTGTTCGGTAGTAGGAACCGTCTTGTAATGCAGCTGGATTTCGCCACTTGATTTGAGGATGATCTGACAGCTGAGACGCTCATCGCCCGTGGACGGGGAGGCGCTGTATTGGTAGACTCCCTCGTATTGAATGATGAATGTATCCGGATCGGTTTGCAGGTAATAGACCCGTCCCTGGTCGGCTTCGGCAAACGATGAACGTAGATCGAGATCGTCCCAATACACAGCGATCATACTGGCTGGTGCTCCCAGGCTGGGGAGGTCAGGGACGTTAGATGGTGCGTCGGCCCAGCTTCCGAAGGTGATAAAGCCTTCGGTGGAAACGATCACCGAGCTGTGGCTTGTGGCGAAAAACGGAAAGCTGAACCCGATCGGGATACTCGCGCTGCCGCCGTTGTCAGTGGGGTATGAGGTGCCACTCCATGTGGTGATTTCTGTGCCTACCGAAGATATGTCGTTCCATTGGTAAACGGGACCCGAGGCGTGATTGGAATCCCGGTGCGTGTACTTCGAGGTCAGGGTGTAGTCGAGATTACCGAGGCCGTTGTTGGTAATCGCCATGGTTGCAGTGTCGGAGGTGCCGGCAGCGAGGGTTTTGGTAAAGCTGGTGACCGGCACACTGATGTCAGGAGTGTTAGGGATGCCTGTGCCGCTGATGGCAAAAGCATAACTGGCTTCATCCGGATCATCCGAGCTGATGTGGACGGTGGCATCGCGCGCGCCCAAACCTGTTGGCGCGAAGTTGATGCTGAAGGTGGTTTGATTGCCTGCTGAAATCGGGTTGGTGGCAGGTTGTAGAGTGACTGAGAAATCAGCCGCATGGGTGCCGGTGAGCGTTACAATGGGGGCACCTGACAGAGTGAGGTCAGTGGTGCCATCGTTGCTGATGGTGAAGGTGCGCGACTGGGTGAAGAGATTGATTTCCCCGCTGCCAAAGTAGGTGTGGTTTGCCTCCAGCGATGCGCTTGTGCCCGACTGCACAGGCTGCCCATTTCCTGAAATGGAAATCTCTGGCCCCGTGACCGCTCCGGGAGTGGCGTCGTGGAATACTCCCTGGCTGGAGTTTAAGTAGCTTGCCGAAGAGCTTGTTTCCAGTTTCACAGCCCTGACCATATAGGTATACGCCGTGTTAGGAACGCCGGAAAGGTCGTTGTAGCTGGTGCCCGTGACCAGGCTTGGGTTCAGCCTCGTAAAGCTTCCCGTGGTGTCTGCTCCAGCCAGTCCGCGGTAAATGGCGTATCCCTGGATGTTGGTGTCCGGCGAGGCTGTCCAGCTGAGCGAAACCTCACCGGGTGAGGTGCTGCTGCCCAGTGCACTGACTGGCAACACGGGGAAAAGTCTGAGGGTGGGGTCGCCCATGAGCGCGGCATGCACCATGCCGCCGCCCGCTCCGGTCGGGTAGTCGCCGAGGTTGTTCTGGGTAAGGCGGGCTCCGTAGCCGAGGGTTCTTCCTGTCGCCATTGAGTGGATATGCCAGTGCGGTCGGCCTGCCCACATGCTGGCGAGAGCCAGGCCATCGGTGGTGTTTGCAAGCGGGGCGCGGAGGAAGTTGTTGGTATTGTCCCAGTCGCCAAAATAACTGCCAAACAGCATACAGAACACGGCCTTGGAGTCGGTGCTGCCAAATTGGGCGGATGTTCCCACGCCACTGGCACTGGTGTAGGTTCCGCCGCCATCTCCGAACGCCCAGAGGTAGGAATTGCTTGCCAGGGTGCCAAACCAGTCGGCGCTGGTGATATTGCCCGCACCGAAAAACGAGGTGAAGTTCCACCATGCGTTGGATGCAAAGGCCTCGCCTCCAAAGTAGCCAAAATTGGAATCAACCAGACCCCGCCTTGGTATGTTGGTGTAGTTGCCCAGAAGGTGCCGGTAATCGTGGTTCCTCTGCAGATAGCGACGGAGCAGGTCGATTTCAGTGGTTCCCGCATCGGGGAAGACCGTCATGCCATTGAAGTCAACCCTGCCTATCTGGAGTTCCGCTGGACTGGGTAGGATCGACTGGTCGTATTTCCCGTCTCCGGGGATGTTTTGGGTGCGTGCAGGGGCGGTGGTATGGTTGACGGTGCTGTCCGTCCAGACACCGTCCATTTCCGCATAAAACACATCGGCTGGCCAGGCTCCCTGGTGGTTGTTGGTGTGGCCGTCCGGGACGATGTTTCCCGAGTAGGGCACTGGGACGCGACCAAAGACAAATACCGCGGCAACGTCGGGAGTAGCGGGGTTGTTATAGTGTCCGGTGATGACCGCCTTGACATCGGTGACCGTCTGGGCCGAGCCGATGTCCTCCCGGATGATGTGCCAGCCGTCCCCGGCAAGATCCTGCTGAAGCTGGGTGAGTTCGGTGGCGAGGCCGGCAGCAGCGGTGTCCCTGACAAGCAGGATCAGCGAGCCGCGCCGGTCAACCTCGGGAATGCGGATGCCGGTTTCAAGAAAGCCGGTGGAACTCAGCGGGCCGTTTGCAAAGAGGCGGACGATCCGGTATTCGTAACGGACTCCTTTCTCCACCGCCGTATCCGTGTAGGTGAGGTCACCGGGAAGCAGGGTTGCATATTCGCCTCCCCACGCGGCTCCTGGTTGGCGCCGCCAGATTTTCTGGTGGGTGATCGTGTAGGAGCCACTCGAGGGAGCGAGCCAGTTGAGCTGGATCTGGGCGGGGGAATCCTGAATGACCGCCGTCATCCGTATCGTTTTGTCATGGTTGGCCTGGGCGAGCGCGTGGGATATGGCAAGCCATGGAAAAGCCAGGACTAACAGACAGACGCGGGGGGAGTGGTAACGGGACATTGGAACGATGTCTGACTGACGCGTGGCTTGAGCCGCTATGCGATCATTTGGGGCGTGCCACGAGGATGCCTGCGTGTTTTTTGAACTGCTGAAGGTATCCCGAGATGGTGGTGTCGATGACGATTTTTTTATAAGTTGTCGAGGCATGCATAAACCGGGCCCGCCCCTGGGTATCCTTGATGATAATACCAACGTGGGAGCAGTAGCCGCCGTCATGGGAGCTTGCAATGCCGATAATATCGCCATTTTGCAATCGTTTTTCGATCCCGGCCACCTTGTGCTTCGGCACCATGTAAACGGGCATACGCGTGAGTCGGGCCTCGTGTTCGGCCATTCTTGGCAGGAGCTGTGGGTTGTGTTTCAAATAGCGATAGCTCTTCCAGAGAACCGTCATTTCCTGGCATCGATTATGCATCCGCGTGCTGGGGAAGGAGCGGGTCAGGTCCTTGATGTTGCCTCTTTTTCTGTTATCCGCATACCACTCGGCGAGGTAGTGGATCCGGTCGAGGTAGCTTCCATGGCATTGGCCATTCCGGTAGCGTGTCCACTCGATCTGCCGCAGTAGATCCCTCGGCTGGTAGGTGGTTTTCGGCGTTTCCAGCATCCTGCAAAAACACAAACAGGTTTCGAAAAACGTCCAGCAGTCCATGCCTTGGAAATTAACCGACGGGCTTTCCACGTGGTCATCGATTTCCAGAGTGAATGATTTGTAGGGGGTGCCTTCGAGTTCTTTGGCGACTTTCACCATGCGTTCACTCATGGGGAGTCGGCCCCACTGACCTTTCACAGCCTTGCGGGCCATACTCTGGAACTTGGCCTGCCCTTTGAAAGTGGTCGACAACGGAAGATGCTCACCTGCACTGAGAGTGAGGGGCAGCATGATGAGAAGATACACAAAAATACGCATAGATTAAACTTATGATGCGGGATGCATGGTTCTGCAATTAGAAAATAGGGCTTGTAAAAAAAAGTTAAGTCTTTCTGAGGGTTAAGATCCCAAGGGCGTTTTGTATCCAACAGCGATGGGTTACACAGGCAGGGTTGTTCGGACGGAGAAGATATGTTGAATCGTAAAAGGCTTAGAGATTCCGATTGTCAGCCGTGAAACAGGTATTGGAAAAGCGGCGCGTTAGACGAACACTGATTGGGTTGGGCGTGCTGCGGCACACTCAATTCCACCCTTAATCACATTCCTTACATGACAAATCCACACAACGTACGTGGAGCCGGTGTTTTGCAATCCGGCCTCACCCTCCCGGAGCTAACATTGACTCTTGCCGTAGTTCTAGCCCTTGTCGGTCTGCTTTTTACCGCCACCAGTTTGTATGCGGCCCATGCAGACAAGACCAGCTGTGTCATCGCTCAAACCCAGATGCGCAAAGCCCTTGTCTCGTATGCAAATATCTCCAACATGAGTTTTGAGCCGGGTGTCGATTATTACACGGAGGCTGTCTATTCCGGCCTATTCGACGGACAACTGACTTGTCCGGAAAGCGGCGGCGCATACAGCATTATGTTGGATGACAGGGGTCGGGATCTTGTGATCACTTGCAAGGATCATGGTGACCACCACCGCTAGGGGGGAGTCGTTGGAGCTTTCCTGGATTTGCGGGTCATCATGATTGCTGGTGAATGCACTTGCCCACAGTCGGGCTTGCCAGTAGCTTGCCCGCGGCTTCCCAACAGGAGCCTCTTTATCTATCATGGAAATCTGGAAAGCGATTATTGTTGGTATAGTGCAGGGACTGGCTGAGTTTTTGCCCATTTCCTCCTCCGGCCACATTGTGATCACCCAGTATTTGCTGGGAATCAGGGAAGTCGGGGGTGCCCACCAGCCGGATCTAGCCTTTGAGGTGATCCTGCACGTAGGAACCTTGGTGAGCGTGCTCCTGTTCTTCCGGAAGAGCCTGTGGCGGCTGGTCCAGTCGCTTTACACCAGGGATATGCCCGATGAGCGGCAAAAGATCATGTGGTTGGCGGTTGCCACCGTTCCCGCCGTGATTGCGGCCCTGCTGTTCAAGGATTTCTTCGATTCCGTGCCCGGAAAGCCGGTGGTGGTATCGGCCCTTCTCTATGTCACCGGACTGATCCTGTTTATTCCCCGCCTGGTCAGAAGCGGCGCAGAGAAGGTGGGTTTGAAAACTTCGATCATCATGGGGATCGGCCAGGCCTTTGCCATTTTACCCGGAATTTCCCGTTCCGGCTCGACGATCGCTGCGGGCCTGGTGAGCGGTGCCAAGGCCGAAAAAGCGGCTGAGTTCTCGTTTTTGATGTCGATACCCGCGATTGCAGGAGGTTTTGTGCTGACGATGAAAGACCGGATCGAGCAAACAGGCTCGTTTTCCGAAGCTCTGAAATCATGTTTCAGCATGCCCTATGTTGCCGGTGCCATTGCGTCGGCCATCGTTGGGTTACTGGCTATTTATCTGGTCATGGGTGCCGTGAAACGGGGGAAACTGGAGTATTTCTCCTATTACTGCTTTACGGTGGCCACGGCAGGAGTGCTGTATTTCTGGCTGGTAGCCTAGTGCCCATCTGTGCCAGACTCCCATAATCATCGTATTTGCAATGCTGCGTTTAAACCATCTTCGGCTTTATTGGGCTGGTGTGCTGGGAGGTTTACTCATCGTCATGAGTAGCTATTCCCGGGCAGAGGTGCGGATGTTGCTCGCCGATGGGTTTGATTATCCTGTGGGTAAACCCAACGCAACAGGGTATTACAAGGCGCGCGGCATGCGGCTGCGCCCGCCGGTCCATTTCGGTGAGGACTGGAATGGCACGGGAGGGGGGGACAGCGACCTTGGCGACCCCATTTACGCGATCGCCGATGGCGTGGTTATGTTTGCCTACGATTGCCGGGGTGGCTGGGGACGGTGCATTTTGCTCCGCCATGCCTATCGCGATCCGAAAACGGGAAAGATCAATTACATCGATTCCCAGTATGCGCACCTGCTTGGCATGTCGGTCAAAACAGGCGACTTCGTAAAACGCGGGCAGCAAATCGGCACCCTGGGAAGTAACCGGGGGATGTATCCGGCGCATCTCCACTTTGAAATGCGGCATAATCTTCAGATCGGCATGCAGCGCGAAAGTGTGCCGCGCGACTTGACGAACTGGGCGGATCCCACCAGTTTCATCCGCGCCCATCGCCGCCTTAAAAGGGACTGGCGCAAGCACCCTGTCCCCACCGGAACCTATACACCCTACAAGGGCCTCAAAGGGCTCTAGTTTTCATGGCGAAAAAAAAAGAAAAGACCGTCCTCGGCACCATCATTACGATCGTGGTGATCGCTGCCGTCGTATGGATGAAATACAACGAAGTGCGTGACGGCCAGGCACGCGATGGGGAGCTGCGCGACGACCAGGTCAGCGTCCCGTCGCCACCCGATCCCCCCAACCCCGGCAGGCCGACCCAACCCGGCGGCGATGCTGTCGATCAACCGCAATTGCGCCCGGTCAGCCTGTCATCGAGCCGCTACCAGGTCTGGAAAGACTGCACTCTGATCGATCGCAGGGGGAATGATGGCGATAGCTTCCATATCCAGGCGCCACACGGCAGCGAGGAGATCCGGCTCTATTACGTCGATGCCCCTGAGAGCGCGGCGAGGACCTACGGAAATGGCGATACCAATCATCAGCGTATCGCCGAGCAGGGGGCCGATATGGGTGGCCTCAACCAGCACGAAACCACTCAGGTGGGAGTGGCGGCCAAGGCGTTTACCAAGAAGCTGCTGAAGGGGAAAAAATTCACTGTCGTCACCCGTGGCGAGCGCGTTTATAACTCGCACCGGAAGTATGGCTTTGTCATAGTCGATTGGAATGGTCAGCAACGTTACCTGCACGAGCTGTTAGTCGCCAACGGGCTGGGTCGGATTCATACCAAACCCATGACACTGCCCGACAACACGGCAGCTTCACGCCAGAAGCAACACCTCCGCGAGTTGGAAAAATACGCCCAGAAACACCACTACGGCGCATGGGGTGTCCGCTAACACAATTATTCATTTTTCAATCCTTCATTTATTCATTCAAAAGATGTTAGCTAAAAGAATCATCCCCTGCCTTGATGTTACCGATGGTCGCGTGGTCAAAGGGACCAATTTCGTCGATCTCCGCGATGCCGGTGATCCGGTCGAGTGTGCCATCGCCTACAACGACCAGGAGGCGGACGAGCTGGTTTTTCTCGATATCACAGCCTCGTCCGACGAGCGGAAAACCATGGTGGATGTTGTCCGCCGCACGGCGAAAAAATGTTTCATCCCCCTGACCGTCGGTGGCGGTATCCGTACGGTCGAGGACATGCGCGAAATGCTGATGGCGGGTGCCGATAAAGTCGGTATCAACACGGCTGCCGTCAATCGTCCGGAACTCATCAACGAAGGTGCCACCGCCTTTGGCAACCAGTGTATCGTTGTCGCCATTGACGCCAAGCGTGAAGGCCCCGGGAAATGGGGTGTCTACACCCACGGCGGCCGCACGCCCGTCGGACTGGATGCAGTCGAGTGGGCCAGGGAGGTTTATCAACGCGGGGCGGGGGAGATCCTGCTGACCAGTATGGACTCCGATGGCACCAAGGCCGGCTACGACATCGAGCTCACCCGCGCGGTGAGTGAAGCTGTGGGCATCCCCGTAATCGCCTCCGGTGGTGCCGGCAATCTCCAGCACATGGTGGATGTGTTGAAGGATGGAAAAGCGGATGCCGTCTTGGCGGCGAGTATTTTCCATTTTGGCGAGCACACCGTGCATGAAGCGAAAGAACTCTTTGCCAGTCAAGGTATCCCTGTCCGGGTCTAACCTGCAACCCAACATCATCATGAACATCCGTATCCTTCCCTTGGTGGCACTCACTGCCATGGCCATTCCACAGGGCTTGTCCGCAAGCCAGACCGACATCATCCCGCAACCTGTTAGCTACCAGGAAAAAGAGGGCCGTTACACCCTGAAGCAAGGGGCGTTTGTCTACGCTTCGATGGATGTGTTGGATAATTACTTGCAGACCCTCAATGAAGCGACATCCCTGGGCCTGCGTATGGCACCGGCGGATGCTCCCTGCGCCATCCAGTTTTTGAGGGGGGAAATGCGTGGCAAGACAAGCGCCGACAAGCTGCCCAAGCTGGTCGATGGAGCATACTCCCTGCGGATTACAGCGGGTGCGGCCAATATTTACGCCGACTCCGCTAGCGGGCATTTCTACGGTCTTCAGACCCTCGTCCAGCTGCTCAAGGGAGCCGAGAAAAAACCGGGCTCGCTGAGCATTGCCTGCGCCCAGATTGATGACGCGCCGCGTTTTGCATGGCGGGGCTACATGCTCGATGAGTCGCGCCACTTTACGGGGGTCGATGCGGTGAAACGCCGCCTCGATGTTATGGCCTATTATAAGCTGAACCGGTTCCACTGGCATCTGACCGACTCCCCAGGCTGGAGAATCGAAATCAAAAAATACCCGAAACTAACAACCATCGGCGGGATAGGGAATCATACCGATCCGAAGGCGCCGGCGCAGTTCTACACCCAGGAGCAGATCAAGGACATCGTGGCCTATGCGAAAGCCCGCCACATCACGGTGATACCGGAAATTGATATGCCCGGTCACGCCGCTGCCGCCTGTCGGGCTTACCCTCAATTTGCCGGCGGTGGATCCAAGAAACACCCCGACTTCACATTCAACCCCGTCGATCCCGCTACCGATGCCTTTCTGAAGGACATCCTGAAGGAGGTCGCCGCACTGTTTCCTGACGCAGGGGTCATCCATTACGGCGGGGACGAGGTGCACTTCGGCTGGGAAAAATGGCCAAGCATCCCGGCTGTCAAAAAGCTGATGAAGGATGAAGGTCTCGAACTCAAGGATATCGAGCGTCGATTCAACCAACGTTTCGCCAAGGCCATCAATGACCTCGGCTACCAAACAGGCGGCTGGGATGAAATTGCCCATGCCGGGCTGGTCAAAGACAAGACACTCGTTTTCTGGTGGCGACACGACAAGCCCGCGGAACTTCACTATGCCCTCAATCAGGGGTACGACGTCGTACTCTGCCCGCGCCGTCCGCTGTATTTCGATTTCGTCCAGCACGAGACCCACAAATCCGGGCGTCGCTGGGGCGGTTTCAACCCTCTCGCAGATACCTATGGTTTCCCGGACGCACTCGAGTTACCCAAAACTTATCCGGGTAGGATCAGGGGGATCCAAGCCTGCCTCTGGACCGAGACCACATACACCCAGGCGCGCCGCGACTTCATGACCTTCCCACGCTTGCTCGCTCTGGCCGAAGCGGCCTGGACACCTGCCAGTGCCAAGGAATTCGGTGATTTCGAGAACCGATTGAAGAAGCACCTGCCTCAGCTGAAGGACCGCGGCATTTCCTACTACGACCCTTTTACCAACAGCATGGAGGTCAAACGCTAGTCAAGGTGCGAGGACACAACGGTAGGGATTAGAAGGGCTGGAACAACTCCGGAGTCCGGTCAAAAAAATCGGTCAAAAAAATACTTGCGTCCACTGGGCTCTCTGACTAGTTTGCGCCCGTCTCGGGGGTTGCCCCGGGCACACAGTGCGCGATTAGCTCAGTGGTAGAGCAATGCCTTGACATGGCAGAGGTCACAAGTTCAAATCTTGTATTGCGCACCATCTTGATCAGGGAGTCATGGGAAACCGTGACTCCCTGCTTTTTTTGCCCCCGAGTTTCAGGGCATGGTGATAGTCATGGGTGCCGAAATGTGCATATATTGCGGTTAGTGTAATCCCTCTTAGTAATTGAGTTTTCCGAAGGATGCACTTTTTTTGAGCGGGAAAATGCGGGTGTAAAATATCAGTAGGATTTGATCATTAGGAAATGTGTTTATTTTTATCTGCTCAATCGATCGGAAAATATGCCTTGGAAGCCTTTATTTATAAATGATCATGTAATGCAGCCCTGATTTAGTAAGATAAATATTATGGGTTATGATGATTGTTTACAGGTTTTAAACATCGGCTTTATGCTGATAGTAAGCCTTTGTTGATCAATCTGTTAGGGGTGTTGGTGGGGGTCAAACAGCGTTAGGATTCCACCGAATTCACCCCGAATTAACATGAAAACCAAAACCTATTGTTTAGCTATGGTGGCGATCGCACTGACTAGTGCCGGCCACCTCTCCGCCCAGACCGTCACCTCGTCTTTTGAAGGTGTCTCCCCTGGACTTAACGTCAAAGGTATGTTCGATGGAATCAACGCCCAGTATGTCAATTCTGGCGTGATGAAATTCAGCGACTTTGACGCCTTCTGCATCGATCCCTATCAAGGCATCGTTGCCAACCAGCCCATCACCTATAATGTGGCGCTGACCTTCTCAACGCCGGAGACGGATAAAGCCATCTCCAAGCTTGTCGGAGGCTATTACGCGTCCGGACAAAGCGCCCTGGAGGCCGCTGCCATCCAGTGGGCGATCTGGGAAGTGGTTGTCGACGGCACGAACAACCCGTCGCTCTACTCGGGAAACAACCGTGTTTTCGACGCGGCCACTGCGCAACTGGGACAGAAGTATCTCTCTAAACTCAGCGAACTGCCCGAGGCCAACGTGATTTTCCTCACAAACAGTCGATACCAGGATATGGTCACCGTCGTGCCCGAACCATCATCGGCTGCCTTGTTCGGCCTTGGTGTCGTCGGGTTCCTCCTGCGCCGCAAGCGCGCCTAAGTGTTTTTTGTTGTTTGTTTTCTATTGTGTTCATAGTCACCCCGCAGGATTGCAGTCCTGCGGGGTGATTTTTTAAAGGTAGGGCGAGTTTTCAACTTGTCGGCAACGCCAGTGCGCAACCCCTGTGGAGTGCGTGAGGCTTGCCTCCGCTCTGGGGTTTGGCGGGGCTTCCACCTACGCCAACGTTTCCGCCATAGCTTTAGCGAAGGTGGAGGCTACGGCGGACAGGTGCCACGCGGGGCGGGGTTTCATCGTGCCGGGAACCCGTCGTACTGGGAGCGAGGATGAAGTGCGGCTGTCGCCGGGGTGAAGTCGGCCCTCCTTCGTGCAAGGCTACGGCAGGGCACGGCAAGCCGACTCAGGAGAATGCGGTGGCAATACACGATCTTCAGGCCAGCTCGACGGAGGAGTAGAGCTGCAATTCAGCATGGCGTGAGTGGACGGGGGCAAGCCACGCGCACTCCAGATTTATGGGAACTCGTTGGTGACGTTGCGCCAGAGCAGACCGTTGACCTCGGGGAGGGTGGTGGGCTTTTCCCTGAACAACAAGAATGCGGCGATGGCGGCGTCGATGGGCACGCGGTCGCGCTCGTATTCCCAGGGGCCCCACTCGCCGGTGCGTGGCCGGGCTTCGCCGCGGGTGCTGTGCCCGTCCGGCCACCAGCCACGGTAGTGGACGAATTTAGACCAATCGCGGTTAAAGAAGTAGCGTGTCTCGAGCACATAGCCGCTGGGTCGGCGCAGGCACTGGATGTAGTTGCCTGTGGCGGGGTCATCGATGCAGAAAAACGGGTTTTTTTTATGCGGATTGATGGATTCTATTTTCCGGGTGATAGACTGGGGTGTCATGGGGTGGGGTGGGGTTGGTTATTGAAAGGTGCGTCGCCAGTTGACGCGGCGGTTCCATTCCTTGAGCGGCTTGATCAGGGCTCCGTTGCGGTCGAGGATGGCGTCGGCGTGGCGGATGATGACGGAGTTTGGCATCAGTCGGCGTTCGAGCGCGGAGTCCACCATGTGTTGGAATGCCTCGTCCTCCCTCCCGGGGCCGAGATTGATGGCGGCGGCGATGTAGCCGGTGGCGGTGGAGCGGCCGAGGCCGGCGTCACAGTGGACGATCAGCCTGTTTTCCGTCCCCGCTTGGCAACGGGGCAGCAGCCAGCCGACCAGGGACTCGATGTCTTCACGCGTCGGTGCGAGGTGGTGGTCATGCAGGTCAACATCGTAAAAATAGGAGACATGATGGTTTTCCTCAGGTATCCATGGCGGGCGCAGGTCCGAGACATCGGCCTTGGGGTTTTGCAGTGATACCAGATGCGTGGGGGTGAAGCGGTTCCTGGAAAATGTCCAGTCACGCGGGCAGATGAAGAGTTGCATTCGTGGTTTGTATCGGGTGGGGGTTAAAGCTTTGTTTCTTTTATACAAGAGGTGATGCCGCTTAAACGAGGTGACGTTGACGAACGGGGGATATTTCCGGCACGGGGGCGTTTGGGGGGACACACACACAGCGACCCCCGCGCCGGTTCTGCATTTCACACAGAAAATTTGGACTGGGTATTTGGCATTTGGACTTTGGTATTTGAAACTTAGAACTTAAAACTTAGGTGCCAGCACGTGCAGGGTCATGGGGGTGCCTCGTTCCTGCCGGGGATCGAGCCATGCGATGGCGGCCTTGATCGGCGCGCCCTGACGGAGAAGCCGGGAAACGACATGGTTACTGGTGCGCGGCAGGTAGCCGATGTGTTTGTCCTGCCAATGGATGCGGACGGCGTATTGATCATACGGGTTGGCGGGCTCGGCAACGAGGGTGAGCTCCTCGCCGAGCTTCATTTGGTGCAGCCAGATGTCCTGGCCGTAGTAGTTGAACCCTGCCAGGCGTGAAGTTTGAAGACGGTAAACGTCCTCCGGTAATGGCACGGGCGGCTGGCTGTTGGCCTGTGGCTGGACTTGAATAATCATGGACTTATTGGGGTTAAGGCTGGCTTGAAATAGAGATTGAAATTATTTAATGTTTGCTAACTAAATACCTTGGCGTTATTTGTGGGGTGTGACTTTTACGACTGGTGATACTATCTCACAGGAAACGGGGTTTTGCCAGTATAAAAACACGACACATTTGTAATTTACGAACAAGTAGAAAAAATGACAAACAGAACCAATGAAGAGAACTGGGCGGCGCAGGAGCGGTTGAGAGCGATTGAACGGGCCGTGTGGTGGCGTGGCTCGATCCGCCGCGGGGATCTGGTGAAAATCTTCGGTATTTCCCAGGCTCAGGCATCAAGCGATTTACAAAAATACCAGATGCTCAACCCGGGGGCGTTAGTTTACCAGATGAGCAGGAAACGCTACGAGGGCACCATGGAAATGAACTGTGTGCTGCATGAACCACGTTTGGAGGAGGGCATCGCGGCTTTTCTTGGAGGTGAGATGTGCAGTCGGGTTGGACAGGGCTCTGTGAGCAACACGGTGGCGCGGGTCGATTTACCCTCACGTGTCGGCACCGCAGTCGTGGAAAGACTGGTCCTGATGGCTGTGGCAACCGGTATGAAAATCAGGGTGCGTTACTGGAGTGTCAACAGCGGCAAGGCAACATGGCGATGGCTAAGGCCTCACGCCTTCGGACACGATGGCTACCGTTGGCATGTTAGAGCCTGGTGCGGTGAGCGTGAGGACTACCGGGATTTTGTCTTGAGTCGGATCGAAAAAGCCGACTGGCCGGAGATCCCGGGTGAGGAGGATGCGGATATTCCCCCGGACAAGGACTGGCGGGAAATCGCGGTGATCACGTTGCAGGCCAACCGTTCTCTCGATGACACCGCCCAGCGCGCTATCGAGATGGATTACGGGATGCGCAAAGGAGGAAAGCTGAAGATCAAGGTCCGGGAGGCGATGCGCGGGTACTTGCTCGACCACCTGCGCATTGGTCGGGAAGGTGGCGATTTGCCACGGCATTTTGAATCGGTTGAGTGATGTGCAGTGCGGGTTTGCCACCCGCGGCATGCCGGCTCATGGTTGTCGCGGGTTGCAAACCCACACACCCTAATACTGGATGATGGTGTTTACCGGGGTGCTTTCTAACAGAGGGGTGAGCAGCTCCCGGCCATTCAGATCGGTCAGTTCGATCAGGAACGAAACAGCGATCAGTTTGGCGTCCAGTTGCTGGATCAGCTTGATCGCTGCGGCGGCGGTTCCGCCGGTGGCGAGCAGGTCGTCTACCAGAAGGACGCTTTCACCGGGCAGGATAGCGTCTTTGTGGATCTCGACGATGTTTTCTCCGTATTCCAGCGAGTAGGCCATCTCGTGGGTTTCCCACGGAAGCTTTCCTTTTTTCCGCACCGGGACGAATCCTGCATCCAGGTTCAGGGCAACGGGGGCGGCAAAAATAAAACCGCGCGCGTCAATACCCACCACCTTGTCGATTTTCACCCCCCCGGAGGTTGCGGTGAGCTCATTGATCGAGTGGCGAAGCAGTGTCGGATTGGACAGCACATGCGAGATGTCTTTAAATAGAATACCGGGTTTGGGAAAATCAGCTACGTCGCGGATGTTGTCGCTGAGGAGTTGGGAGATCGTGGGCATGGCATTGTTTTAAACGCCAAATCCCAAACGCCAAATCCCAAAATCAGTATTTCTTGGTATGATGTGATATCCGCATTCCCTACTTTACATGAAGTTTACAGACAAAGGACCCGGATGATGGTAGTTTCGCCCCGAATTGATCATGAAGGAGAACCCCGTAATACTTGTTGTTGAAGATGATGCGGCCGTGAGGCAGGGCGTTGTCGATGCCTTGAGCTTCTCTGGCTACGAGGTCATCGCCGCTGCCGACGGTCGGGAGGGTATGGAGCGGGCGTTGAAAGCCTCGTATCAACTCCTGCTGCTTGATCTGGTGCTGCCGCATCACAGTGGATTCGAAATCCTCGAGGCATTGCGCAAGGGGAGACCCGGACAACCGGTCATTATCCTGTCGGCGAGAGGTGAGGAGGCCGACCGGGTCAAAGGACTTACCATGGGTGCCGATGATTATGTGGTCAAACCCTTCAGCGTGCGCGAACTCCTTGCCAGGGTCGATGCCGTGCTCCGCAGAAGCAGTGAGCGTGAGGTGGGAGGGAATGTGTTTGATTTCGATGGCGGCCAGGTCGACTTCTCCCGCCGGGAAATCAAAACCCTCTCAGGAGGGCGGAAGGAAATCTCGGAACGTGAGTCGGATTTGCTGCGCTATCTGATCGCCAACAAAGGGCGGGCAGTGGCACGTGATGAGCTGCTCCAGCAAGTGTGGCGGATAGATCCCAAAAATATCGAAACCAGAACCATCGATATGCACGTCGCCCACCTCCGCGAGAAGCTTGGCGAGAACGGCCAGGACATCGTGGTGACTGTGCGTGGAAAAGGGTATATGGTGGGGTAGTTTTTAAACTCCAAACTCCAAACTCCAAACTCCAAACTCCAAACTCCAAACTCCAAACTCCAAATAACGAATAACGAATAACGAATAACGAATAAAACATGAACAAACCCTGGGTCATATGGAGTTTTTCCGCACTGATTGCCTTGTTGGTGTTCGGCGCGATGGCTGCGATTACACAGCACACCCTTGGCTTGGAAAAGGAAAGGGCGATGGCCGAGGCCAAGGCGGAGCTGGAGGGGCGGATACGGATCGCCCTGTGGCGTATGGACACTGCGGCATCGGGAATTCTCGCCGAGGAAAACAATCGACCCAGTTGGCACTTCAGGGACGTGGACTTGAACAAGCGCACCCAGCTGTCACCGCTCAACCTGGACGTGCCTGAGAATGTCAAACTTCATTTCGAAGTGAAGCCAGGGGGGGCGGTCAGCACTCCCCAGATCAACGACTGGACTGTCATCGGGCCAGCGCCGGATTGGTCAAACCGACAAAGCCAGATTCAGCAGGGCATGAGTCTCTCGAAACAGAAGCTGACCGACTGGAAGAGGCTGATGCACCTCCTGACCGGTGATACCACATTTTCTGGTTGGCAGAATACGCGCAACGTCTTCACGAGTCTGGCGGATAATAACCTCGGTATGATCTGTGCAGTGGCCCAGCGGGGTAGTGACGACTGGAAAGTGGATCAATCGGTCTGGGATGCCAAGGTGGCTGTAGCCCAGCAACAGCGTCTAGCAAGCGCGCCCAATGACATTCGAAACAGCAAGGATTACCAAGGCAACTACAACGTGGCTGAAAAGGCAAAGCGGACTGAGATCGTCAAGAAATCCTCTACCAACCGGATGCAGGGTAAAAACAAGGGGGGCGATACCAAGGAGCCTGCGCAAGCGGAGTCGTTTACAAAACCGGCGGCCAGCAAGGAGCCACCAAGCGGCAAGCAGGCGGAGCCGGGCCCGGCCGATCAATCCGCCTATGACCACAAGATCCCGGCGCCAGCCGGACAGGAGAAGTATCCAGGTGCTGGTCCATTGGCAAAACCCGGTGTCGTTGTTGAAGACGTTGATGAAACCCATCTGTCGTCGCTCACACCGGTATGGATTGGCGATGATATCATCCTGGTGCGTGAGGTGAAGGACGCATCAGGCATCCGTACCCAGGGCGTCTGGCTCGATACCGGGGCGGTCCGCAAGTTGCTGATAGACAATATTACCGACCTGCTACCTGATGCCCGACTAGAGCCTGTGCGCCACAGCTTGAAGGTTTTGTTAGGTGAGAAATCGGCTCCTGATGCTGATGATCCGATGGTGATGGCGGCATTGCCATGGCGCTTGCTGCCAGGGGAGGTCGTCGCTGTTCAACCGGCGGGCTGGACCCCGATGAGGAAGACACTCGCGGTGGCATGGGTGGGTGCCTTGTTGGCTGCCCTGGCGGCGGTGGTACTCATGCGCGGTGTCGTGAAGCTCAGTGAGCGGCGGGCTTCATTTGTTTCCTCGGTGACCCATGAGTTGCGTACGCCTCTAACCACATTCAGCCTCTACTCGGATATGCTGGCCGAGGGCATGGTGCAGGATGAGGCGAAACAGAAAGATTACCTGCAAACCTTGCGCAAGGAATCGGCTCGACTAACACATTTGGTGGAGAACGTGCTCGCATACTCCCGGATCGAGCGCGGTAGTGCGCGTGCCCGGATTGAAACAGTCAGGGTGGGGGAGCTGGTGGACCGGATGTGTGAACGCCTGCGTACGCGGGCCGACGAGGCGGGGATGAAGCTTCATTGTGCCATTGAGCCGGATGTCGCGGGTCGTGAGATCAAGGTCGATACCACGGCCGTGGAACAGATCATTTTCAATCTCGTGGATAACGCGAGCAAGTATGCCGGTGGGGAGGGCGATGATATGGGTATCAAAGTGATCGAAATCCGGGCGGTCGACCGGGGTAAAGTGATCGTTTTACAAGTCTGTGACGAAGGGCCGGGTATTGACAAGGGTGAGCGTAGAAAGCTGTTCAAGGCATTCCATAAGTCGGCCATGGAAGCGGCTCACACCAAGCCGGGGGTCGGTCTTGGCCTTGCCCTCAGTCGGCGACTCGCCCGCGCTCTTGGCGGGGATCTCAGGATAGTCGACAGTGAGAAGGGGGCCTGCTTTGAACTCATTATCGACGCCTCGCTGTAGTCTGTCTGGGCGGTGCTGTAGCGCAAAAAAGAACCCGCAACGGTAAGGTTGCGGGCTCTTGGAATCGTTACCGGTAATGGATGTTAGTCCGTCTTGATTTTCTTGAAGGCAAGCATCAGGAAGAAGAGTCCTCCTATTGCCACTGCACCGAGACCGAAGGCCCAGGGGAGATTGCCATAGACAAAGCTACCGATGCTGAACAGGGCACCGTAGATGACCGCGCAGCCTACAAACACACAAAGGAGTTTGAGGGGCATCTGCCAATCGACTCCCTCTTTGCCGTCAAGGTCGACGCCCTCGGCCTTGGCATCACGGAGAACCTTGGCCCAGCCGGGGCCACCGGGGTGGCACTGACGGTAAAACTTGTAAAGGACCTCTTTGGACACCGGCTTGCTGGCAAGGGTGGCAACGAGCCATGAGATGGTGACCAGGACGATCATCAGCAGTAATTTCACAGAAAATATCTGCCCTGCCACTTCGGGATGATAGATGTAAACATTACCGTTTTTGATGATGCCGCCGTAGCCGATGGTTGCCGCCTCGATGGTCTTTAACTCCTTGCCTTTCTGCTCGAGAGGTTTGTTGATGGCGACAAGCAATTCCTCACGGAAGCCCATTTTGAATTCAGCCAGTGATTCGGCCCAATCGGGGGAGTTTACCTTGACGTAGTTGTCTGTGAGTGAAGCCACGGAGAGCGAGCCGGCAAAATCCGCTTGTGCGGTGTAGGCACTTGCATACGCCTCGTGAGCGGCTGCACGCTTGTCCTTGTCACTTTTAGGCGTTTCTTCCCACGTCTTGGCGGCCTTGACCACCTGGGCGTTGAGCTCGCTAAGCTTTTCAGCCCCGTCGGCTTGAGCCTGGCCAATGAAGACAGCCAGGTTGGGGTCCTTGATCGTTTTGACCTTGTTCTCAACCGCGCTGCTATCCACAAACCACTTCAGGACACCATCGTCGCCGGGTCCGAATACGAGCCATACCGCGGCAATGGTGGCCACGATCATGGCGACGATTTCCGTCATCGCATTGATACGCCACCAGAACCAGCGCAGCAGGTAAATGGCTCCGGTTCCCGCACCGGAGAGGAAGAGCAGTTCAAATCCTTTTTGCGCGGAGTCGAGGACCGTGAGTGAAAGGAAGCCGGCAAAAAACATCAGTCCTACGGTGCAGATACGTCCCATGCGAACCATGTCCTTTTCCGATGCATCCTTCTTCACAAACCTCTTGTAAAAATCGTTGACCACATAGGAAGACCCCCAGTTCAGGTGGGTTCCGATCGTTGACATGTAGGCGGCGATGAGTGAGGCGACGACGATTCCGAGCCAGCCGGGGCTGAGGATTTTTGCCAGCATCGCGGGGTAGGCGATGTCACTCTTGAGATACTTGGGGTCGATCTCAGGGAACTGTGCCTTGATATCGGAGAGTTGTGGGAAGATGATCAACGAGGCAAGGGCGACAATGATCCATGGCCATGGGCGCACCGCGTAATGCATGAAGTTAAACAACATCGTAGCACCGATGGCATTTTTCTCGTCTTTGGCGGAAAGCATTTTCTGGGCGATGTAGCCACCACCACCGGGCTCGGCACCGGGGTACCAGACAGCCCACCACTGGACGGCTACGGGAATGACCAGCAGGGGAATAAATGACATCCAGTTGCTGAAGTCCGGCATGATGTCGAGTTTGGGAATCACCGATTCGTGATTGAGTAGTCCGGTGAGTCCACCGACGGCGAGACCGGTATCGGCATCGACGTAATTGACGGCGACGTAGGCCGCGTAGACGGCACCCACCATGGCAATGCCATATTGGAAAAAGTCAGACCAGATGACCCCCTTGATGCCACCGAGCGATGCATAGATGACCACAAAAACAGAAGCTCCCACGATGGTGACCAGCGGACCGGTTCCTAACATAACACCACCAATCTTGATGGCTGCGAGCGATACCGAGCCCATGATCAGACAGTTGAAAAAGACTCCCAGATAGATAGCACGGAAACCACGTAAAAAACTGGCGCCTTTGCCACTGTAGCGGAGTTCATAGAACTCGAGGTCAGTCATGACATTCGATCTGCGCCAGAGTTGCGCGTAGATGAAGACCGTCACCATCCCCGTGATGAGGAATGCCCACCAGGCCCAGTTTTTAACCACACCGTCATCCCTTACAAACTGGGTGACAAGGTTCGGGGTATCGCAGGAGAAGGTGCAGGCAACCATCGAGATGCCCAGCAGCCACCAGGGCATACCTCGGCCTCCGAGGAAAAATTCAGATGAACTCTGACCCGCGGTTTTGGATGCTACCCAGCCAATGCCGAGGACGATGGCAAAGAAGACGCAGATGATAGTCCAGTCGATGCCTTGCAGGATTGAAGCAGTAATTGTCATGGTTTATATGTGGTTGTCGGTGTTGACTTGGTGAGGAAACTAGAGTGATCGTGCGATCAAGACAATGGGAAACCTTGGTTTAGGGGGGCTGTTTTTCGTATCAGGGGTTTGAAAATCAACCCTTCGCCAACGTTTTTCCGAGCTCGAGTCCGTTGACAATGCAGTCGCCTACGGAAATACCGCCCCGGTAATTTCCGGCAAGGTGCAAGCCGGGGTGGGCTTTTTCACAGGCTTCCATGGCATCGAGTTTCTGCTGGTAATCGAGACCATACTGGGGGATGGCGTGCGCCCATGATGTCTTGTAGCGGAAGGTAGGCGGGCCGGTCACCCCGAGAAGTTTATCGAGTTCATCCAGCACGACCTGCTCGCCGTTTTCCGCATATTCGGGGTGGAGTGAGCCTCCCATCATGCAGGTGAGGGTGACATGCCCCTCGGGTGCCCGACCGTCAAACATGCTCGAAGAAAACAGCACACCGAGCAAGGGGCTGTTTTCGGCCTGTTTGATCAGCATGCCGAATCCATCCAGGGGGTGGGCGATGTCAGCGCGTTTAAAACCGAGAACCAGGCTGGTGACGGGCGGAGCCTCGAGGCCGATGACCGGAGCGAGTTGGGCGAGCGCCGAGCCTGGCAGCGGCAGGGAGCCAAGCCGATGATGTGGCACGGCGACGACAAGCTGTCGATAGCAGCCGGTGTGCACGCTTCCTGTGCCATCGGTCCAGCTGAGTAACCAGCCGTCGCGGCTCTGTTCGATCGACTGCACCGAACTCTGTAGTTTGACCGAGTCCGCGGGCAGGCTGTCGGCAATGGCCTTGGGCATGGCATGCATACCGGAACGAAATGAAAGCATTTGCGAGGGCGCGAGCCGGTGCGGGTTGTTGCCACCGCCGAATTGCAGTGCCAGGGCACCGAGGATAAACGACCGGTAACGATGCTCCAGATTCCATAAGCGGGGGAAAGCATGGCGGACGGAGAGTTTTTCCGGATCACCGGCATAAATGCCACTGACAAACGGGCCTGCGGCGCTGGCCAGCATGTCGGGGCCCAGTCGGCGTCTGACAAAATCCGCAAAACTCTCCTCGCCGCGACCCTGCTCCAGCCCTTTGTATCTGCCGATGAAGGGTTCCAGGCCGAACCTGAGTTTGCCCGCCAGGGAAAACAGCGGGGTGCGCAACATGCCGATGGGGGATCCGGGCATCGCATGGGGTTTGCCGTCCTGTACGATGTAGCGTTTTTTGGCTTCGTCACGGGCGGTCATCGCCTCTTGCTCACCCTGCTGGTCGCGGAGTCCGACCTGGTCGAGCATCAAGGCCACACGCTTGTCCTTGATCAACAGACTGTTCGGTCCGTGCTCGGCCAGATAGCCGTCGGCGAAGGTGCTTTGAATGGCTCCTCCGACATGGTCCGCTGATTCGATGAGATGGAAGCTATGATGCTTGTCTTGACCTGCGTTTCTCAAAGAATGCGCGACACAGAGACCGGTGATGCCTGCCCCGATAATGGCAGTTTGTGCAGTTGTTTCCACATCCACATCCAACCACAAATGCGCTTGCCTTGGCTATCCTTTTCTTGGTCTGTTAGATCGACCTAACAGGGATACGCTGAATTGCGTAAATTTGCCATAAAAGATTGATGGTGAACGAGTAATGCACCAGCGAATGATTTAATTTTTTAAAAATATGGACAAGATTTTGTTAAATTTTTAGATTAATGAGACTTGTGTATTGACGATAGGGGTAAAATGCCAACATACTCTGAAAGTTCACCCTTACGAACCATGACAAATTCAATTACCGGAACAGATAGTGCCCAGGAACTCCTGATTAAACTTGTGGAGCAAAACCCGGCGGATTGGGAGACGCGCAAGAAGGTGGTCAAGGTACTGTATGATGCCCATTACTTTCGCGATGCGTCAAAAATGGTTTGGAGCGCGCCTGAGATTCCGCCTGTGGGCGCGGAGGTGATTTTTGCTGCCAGAGTTGTTTCCAAGGGCCATCCCAGTCGGGCAATGCGTTTGTTCGATACGGTGATTGAGAAAAACAAGTCGCACCCGGAGGAAAATCTGGCGATGGCCAAACAGCTCGTCAAGTCGGGCATGCCACACCAGGCCATCAGGTTTTATGGTGCCGCCACCGTGATGGATACCCGGCTGATCGACGAAAATTTCGAGTTGAGCCTGGTTGCGGCGGACGCCGGGGGGGAGAACTGGTCCGAGCTGGTGACGAACGATGATTTCCCATGGGAGGGGCCGCAGGTGCCGGAGGTCAATGACGGTGCAGGGACGAAGCCTGTCGACCCTTATGCCGAGCTTCTCAATGGTGCCACACAGCCCGTGCCCATGAAGGCGCCGGTTCGTGAGATGGCAGAACGCCGTGCGGAGCTGCCGCACTGGAGGGTCGACCAGAAAAAGACCTCCGATTTCTCCAAGGTAATGCTGGAGGAGGCATTGGCAAAAAACGAACAGGGGGTGCAACAATCCTGGACAGCCGCGGAGGCGGCAATTGAGGAGGTTGAATCCGGGCCACCTGCAGTGAGTCCCAGCGGTCAGGGGCATCAAGCAAGTGAGCGCAAAGACACCCTGGCCGAGTTTCTGGCCGGAAGTCAACCCGAGCTGACCGATGAACCCAAGGCGCAGCCTGAGTGCAATCCCGAGTCCCATCCGGGGCAGAATCTATCAGCCTCCATCACTCATGGAGCGGGAGCCTTTTTCCGGAGCTATGATGATGCCCACGAGCATAAACAGGAGCGGCAGGAGTATACGTCCACGGCGCAATCCGGAGTTTCTCCCGTGCCGCCGGTGTTGCGAAAGACTGAAACCGGACAAGTTTCAGCAAATGAACAAGTATCGGGCGACAATAATCTGGCCGACGGTCAGGCCACTGCTACTATCGCAGAACATGTTTCGGACCTCATGGCGCAGCCGGATGCATCCGACGAACAGGAGGGAGGGGATCAAACCCAGAACGAGCTGGCAAACACCAGAGGGCGTAAGACCGGTGCCTTTTCGTCGCTGATACAGAAGATGCTGCGCAAAAATGTTGATGTGGTTGAAAGAGAGCCGGTCATCAATGTCGATGACCTTGATTTAAGTGGTGTCGAGGCGGTCTCTGTGAGCTGTGATGATACACCGGAAGCAGCCCCTGTATCAGGGCCAGTCAAGGCACCGGTGCCAATGACCGCCCCCGATTCGGTGCAGCTCCCAACGGCTGGTCAAGGGAGCCCCTCGCCTGCTGCGCTTGAAGCTCCTGAGCCAGTGTCGAAAATCGCGGTTACGGTAGCCAAGCCAGGGGTTGAACAACCCAGTATTCCGAAGGAGCTGGATGGTCGCACCCAGTTGGTGTCGCTTGCTCCGGAGGATGGCAGTTGTTTCTTTAACGAGTTGCGTGACAAGTATAGCGCACTTCAGGAAGGCGAGCTTCCTCGCCCTGCGATCCTTGCCAGGGACATGGCGAATATTGACTATGTTAGGCAGATCAACAATGCCTGCAACAAGGACCTGGATGCTTTTTCCAAGCTGCTTGGGTTGCATCGTGTCATGTCGAACGCAGGCTGCAGTGAGTGGGTCGACGATATGAACTTGCTGCGCAAAGGGTATGGTGATGCCGTACTGGCTACCGTAGTATCCAAATACAGCCCCACCGAGTGCCGGGAAATTCTCAATAGTGTCTACAGCTATCCTGTCTCGGAGGCAGCCATGTAGTCTGACGGTTATTGTCCGACGGGCTCTGTATCTTGTCTTCCACAATTCACCTGATAAAGTCAGTAGCTGCTACGGAAGGGCTCGAATCCAGTCCGGTGATTGTGCACGATGAGCACTGGATCAAGCTTGTCGCCGACGGGTGTATTGCACACGGCACCGGCCGCCGCGGATCGGCTCGAACCGGCTCAGGGTGTAGTGCAATGACTCGGGTAGATAGCTGTCGCTTGATCCGATCAGGGTCGGCGAGTTTAGCCCGCCACGCATCGTCCCGCCGTCGATGAGCAGCTCGATGACCTCCAATTGCCCGACAGTATCAATGGTGGCAATCGGACTGGCACACTTGCCATCCGCAGTGATGGTCGCTTGGGGCTGGTCCGATGATGGGGTGGGGGTGGTCATGGCATTGGAAGGATGGCGTGGCCTGAATTTATCAGTGATCTGCCATGGGTCGATGAAAGAATGTGTGGATTTTTCAATATCCACCCAATCAGGCCGGGTCATCTGGCTCACAAGGGTTCGGGGTGAGGGCTCCCGTCACCAGGGCGATCAAGATCGGGAGAGATCATAGAGCTATCCAGTAATCAGCGGTTAGATAATCCCCTCATCCCGGGTTTGATCGCCCCGCTCCCAGCGCAATGCATTATTACCGATTTACTGATTGTATTCTAAGAAAAACCGAATAGTAACCGCGAGTAGTTACCACCCTGTTTCCAATGAATAAAAAATTCCTGTCAGTTGTTGTGTTTCTGATTGCTGTAGCAGCCACTTGTTTTCTGATCCATAACCATCCTTCTGCCGGACCCGAAGAGCTGCATGATGCATCCGTCGGTATTCCTCATGAAATTTGCGATTGTGGACAGCCACACAGTAAAACAGCCGTCGTGGCGAATGAGGTCAAAGGAGATCTGTTAGGTTTGGGTGAGGCGTTGGAATCAATCAAGGGCTTCAAGGCGTGGTTGGATACCACGCGGGGGCAGAATGAGCGTGATGCTTATACAGGGGATACCATCCGCCAGGGTGTGGAGCTGGCTATGCAGCGTAAATCAGCCATGCTTTCTTTGATGCAAAACGCCCCGGAGCAAGCGTTGGCCCAGGCTCTGAGCTGGGCTGATTACAAGTCCTTGCCAAAAGAGGTGCAGCTCCATGTCGAAACGCCGTTTAGTGGTCGGGGCGATTTTTTAGTGTTGCCCATCTGCGGTAGCCTGGATGGTGAGGGGCAGGCACCTGGAGCCGACAGCTATGAACTGTCCATCAACGGGGCGTCATTCCGATCCTCGGGATTCGGTCGCAGAGAGAGCATTGGAACCAAGGAAAACACGCCGTTGCAGGGGATCTATCTGGATCGGCTGGCGGTGGCCAGGTCCGAGCCACTGCAGAAACTATCAACGGCGGATGTCGATGCCCTGCAGGGTGATTTTCCGGTGGCTAACAAGAATAAGGCGATGAGTTTTTACAGTGGGAAAAAAATCACAACCGAGCCCGTGGTCGCGCTTGGTGGTGGCAAGCTGTTCTATTTTGCCAATGAAGCGGAATTGCAAGAAACCAACCAAAAACTCGAAAAACTCGATGAGCTTCCCGGCCCGCACAGCGGTGCCCAGGTCATTTTCCTGCAGGCTGCTGCCGACGATGACGACGATCAGCCGGGCTTGGATTGGCAATTCCTCGAGTCCAGTGCGGCGTTCCAGGCCGACGCGTGGACCGAAACCAAGAAAAAGGTCTTTTTTATCCGCGTGGATTTTTCCGACAACGTCGGGGAATCGACAAGCCAGGCGGCACTGGAGCAGGTTTTGAATACGGCGGCATCCGACACCATCCGCGATATGTCGTATGGTAAAACATGGATCGAGGCCGAGGTGAGTTCCATGGTTGTCAGGATGCCAAGCCCTACCACGACCTATAGCCCGAGCAACAACAGCCTGCTTCACGATGACGCAAAGGCTGCGTTCAATGCTCTGGGCACGGGCATTGACTTAAGCACCTACGATATTGTCGGGGTGCATTTTAATAAAATAGGTATGATGGGAGGCACAGTGCTTTATGCCGGTCTGGCCGGAGGGGGGCGTCAGTGGCTGCAGGGGACAATAAGTTCCGGCGTGATCATTCACGAATTTGGCCATAACTACGGTCTTGGCCATGCGCGGTTCTGGGATACAGGCGGCACCTCGGTGGTGGGTGCGGGCTCGACGGTGGAGTATGGCAATGACTTCGATATCATGGGTAGCGGGCCGGACCCGGAAGGTCACTTCCACCCGCAAGGGAAAAAGAAAATCGCGTGGCTCGAATCTTCAGACTGGATCGACACAGCTGTTACCGGATCGGGCACGCAGCGACTGTATCGTGGCGACCATAAGGATACAACGGGTATTCGGGGCCTCCGCGTCCCCAAGGATGCTGCGATCAATCATTATTACTGGGTAGGTTATCGCCGGGCGATTACCTCCAATGATTATCTGTTAGGAGGGGTCGTTTTGAACTGGGAGCAAAATGGAACCTCCTGGCTGGTCGATACCACACCGGGCTCGGCGGCGGGCAAGAAGGACAGCGGAATTCTGATCGGCCAAACCTATTCGGACCCCACCGCCGGCATCCACATCACACCTGTCGCACAGGGAGGCACAAGCCCTAACGAATGGGTCGATGTGACGGTGAACCTCGGCACGTTTCCCGGAAACACAGACCCCACCGCCACACTGGCCGGGCCTGCCACCGGGGACGCCCGCAGCCCCCTCGTTTTTTCCGTCACCGCGAACGATGGCGACGGCGACACCCTGGCATACAGCTGGGACTTTGGTGATGGTGCCGTAGTGAACAACCAAAACACGGCAACACACGCGTGGGCCCTGGGCGGCACCTACAATGTGACGGTAACGGTTTCGGACATGAAGGGCGGCACGGTTAGCCAAAGCATGATGGTCACCGTCAATGATCCTCTCAATAGCTGGACCGTGGGAAATGTCGGGTTTACGGCATCGATGTCGGAAGCCGCTTATCTCAATGGCCGGTATATCCTGACCGGCAACCGATATGCGTATTTCTCCCTCGACGGCACCAACTGGACGCGCACCGAACTGGCTTTGAATTTCCGCGCGGGAGGGATCGCCTACGGCGCTGGCAAGTATGTGATCACTGGCTATGACTACATTGGCTCGGAGTGGAAGGCGGCGGCGTTTCATTCCAACGATGGTAAGATCTGGACCCGGGCGACGGTGCCTTCGTTGGCGCAGATGAATGATCTGGCATACGGCAACGGGATGTTTGTCGCTGTGGGTGATGATGGTCAGAATATGTATTCCCAGGACGGTGTGACCTGGACCGCAGGAACCGCCACCGGCACAGAGAATCTTGTTGCTGTTGGTTTTGCCAATGGTGAGTTTATTGCTGTCGGAGACACATCGGTCTATGCCTCGTCAGATGGCTCTTCCTGGGTTGACCGCAGTTCGTCCACGGGGCTTGCTTCGTGGCACAGTTTCAAGGATGTGTTTTACGCCGATGGAAAATTCTTTGCGGGTGGTTGGTATAGCGGGATGCGCTACTCATCGGACCAGGGGGTTAGCTGGCAAGAGGCGGCCATCGCAACTGAATCAGATTATGATATAAAAACAATCCATGTGGAGGCCGGCGTTTATGTGGCCGTCGCAGTTAGAAAATCAGATGACGCCACTGTATTGCTTGTTTCCGCCGACGGGTTGTCATGGAAAGAAGGCACGCCAAGTAATTTTACCATCACCAACAATCTCACGTTTGGAAATGGGGTGTATTTCTCAACCCAGGGAAGCGCAGGTGCCACGCAGTCCAGTGGTGCGTTTTTCCCTGCTAACCAGTCGCCGACAGCATCGATATCCGGCAGTGCCTCGGTGAACGCGCGGGAGGTGGTCCAGTTTACGGCAACATCCAACGATACCGATGGTGATGACCTGGTCCATATTTGGGATTTCCAGGACGGCACCGAGCTGGTCACCGGAGCATCCGCCTATCACCGCTTTCCGACTGGCGGTAGCTACACGGTCAAATTAACCGTGACTGATGGCAAGGGTGGCCTGGTGACGGATACCTTGGCGGTCACAGTCACCGATCCGCTCAACACATGGACCCAACGGACATCGGGCACCACCGCCAAGCTGTATGACATTGCCACTGGTGGAGGAAAACTGGTGGCTGTCGGGGGCAGTACTGGCAACCGGGGGGCATACCGGGTCTCTACCGATGCACAGACCTGGACCGGCGGGTTGTTAGGCGGAAATATTACCTTGCTCAGTGTCGTTTACGATGGGGCGCAGTTTTTGACCGCCGGCTATGACTACGACTTCGGAAGTAGTGCCTGGGTAGGCGTGGTCTACACCTCACCGGATGGCAGCACCTGGACCCGGAGGCATTTTGGAGGTGAGGAATTACGGGACATTGCCTACGGTGGGGGCGTTTATATGGCTTCCGGTGATGCCGGCACGCTGCTCAGATCAACCGACGGCATAAGCTGGATTACGGTTAGCTCCGGGGTGTCAACCAACCTTCAGGGGGTCGGTTACGGCGACGGTGGTTTTGTGGTCGTGGGCGCCAACGGATCCAGTCAGGGGGCGACCATATTAACATCGACCGATGGCGCGGCCTGGTTGGACACCTCGTCATCCGCGGGGACAACCCAGGGCTTTTTCCATGTGGCCTACTTGAACGACCGCTTTCTTGCCAGCGGTTTTCATACGCATCTCCGCTATTCCACAGATGGAGGTAACTCATTCACCAACACAGGAGCAGGCAACAAGCGTTTTCCGGCGATGGCATACGGGAATGGTATCTATTTTGCCGCCGGATGGGACTTGGCTAACAGTAGTGCCCACGTGAATATGCTCTCATCCGATGGTGGAACCTGGAGTGCCCTGACGACATCAGCCACCGTGGATCGAAACGCCGCCGTCTTTTTCCAGAACACCTTTATCACCGTGGGTAACTCCGGCGAGATCTGGCAGTCGGATCCAATACCCGCCCCCACGGGATGGACCGTGTGGCAGGCCGACCAGTTTCCCGGTTATCCGGCCCTCTCCGGTGCCTATGACGACTTCGATGGTGATGGTGTCGACAACCTGATGGAGTATATTACCGGTACAAATCCCCAGAGCAAGGGTTCGTATGTTAGGCCGGTCCTTTCCGAAGAGTCGGGTTACGTGACCCTGACGGTCAACAAGGCGGCAGGGGTAAGCGGCTACACCATGCTCATCCAGTCTTCGCTGGATCTGAGCTATTGGGACACGGCGGGCTTGGTTGTCGTTACCGATGATGCGAGTCTGCTTAAAGTCCGGCTCGATACACTGACCACCGATCCCGCATTGACCCGTAAATTCCTTCGGGTCCATGCCTCGGTCAGCCCCTAGTTCTGGGAGCCTGCGGAAAAGGATTCGGAAAAGGATTGCATCCTGGTGAAATCATCGTTTTCTTCCGGGAGGATCCAATTCCCCACAATCACCATATGAGTCAGGAAAAACCGGATATCGTCTGCTACTTGAAAACCTTCTGCGGCTGGAGCGAGGGCGTGCGTGCCATCATGCGCAAGTACCAACTCGCCTACACCGAAAAAGACATCATCAAGAATCCTGCCTTCAAGTGGGAGATGGAACAGAAAAGCGGCCAGCCACTCAGTCCATGTGTGTCAGTCAACGGCCACATGCTCGCCGATGTCTCGGGTGATGAAGTGGAGCGGTATCTGGTGGAGCAGGGGTTTGTTGAGAAGAATGACACCATCCCCGGAGTTCCTACCGATAGCAGCTGCCAGAATCATTAGATCGGCAGCTGGGGAAGAAGTCAGTCTGTGGGTGTGTGAATTTGTTAGAGCGTAATCGCTCTATGACGTCCTCACCTGATCATGTTTCCACCGCTGAGTCGATTTTTCCCCCGACGGTTTCCCTTTTCAGTCTTAGCTGACCACAGGTGACGTTGATGCCTGCTCATTTTATGTGTAGCCTCTCATCTGCACAGGTATTGGCCGGCATTTATGGCGAGAGTGTGTTGCAAGTAACACATCTACAATGCCTTACAGTGGATGGAGAGGTAGGGGCTCGATTTTTTCCACCGTGAGGAGGCAGGGAAGCATGATAAAATATGCATACAAGCTACGCCAAACTGCGTAGTCAAACTGCTCATAATATGCGAAGTTCGCAGCGTGTTAAAAGGTCGTAATGCTTCAATGCGTTCATCCGGATTCAGTCCGGAACCAATCCCATGCGTCGTATCCCTGCTCATTGTATCGTAATCATCCAACATCTAACAATTAACCAATTATGGAACTGAACTCGAAACTAAATCGCTGGCAGAACATCGCCCGTGCACTACAAAAAAGAAGCGGAATTTTCGCTTGGTGTATCGGTGGAACTGCTGGAATGGCTCTGATTGCTATATCATGTAGCGGTGTGAGCCACACCCTGTTTGCACCACCGGTCATTCCAGGGGCCACCATGGTCGGAACTGAAGCCTGTTCCGATTGCCATGAGAAACTCGTCCGCGACTTTAAAACCGCGGATCATGCCAAGCTCGTTACCAAGGGTAAACACGCGCCCGACATCGGTTGCGAAAGTTGCCACGGTGCGGGAAGCAAGCACGTCGAATCCGGGGGGGCGATTGCCACCATCGTCAATCCAGGTAAATCTCCCGATGCATGTTTGAAGTGCCATACGGACGTCAAAGCCTCATTCAACCTGCCATACAGCCACCCGGTGATGAACGGCAAGATGAGTTGCTCCGACTGCCACGATCCTCACAAGGGTTCAGCCACCAAAGGTGGTGGCACCCAGATCGCCAGTAAAAACGAAACCTGCACCCAGTGCCACGTGCAACAGCAGGGACCGTTCGTTTTCGAACACGAAGCCGTGCGTGAGGGCTGCACAACCTGCCACTCGCCCCACGGCTCAGTGAACCAGAAAATGCTCACCGAGCGTAACCACACCTTGTGCTTGAAGTGCCACTTCCAGGATCAGGCCGGTAGTTTTGACTCACTATATGTAGGTGGTCGCAACCACGCAAGCTACGTGGCCAGGGGCACCTGCTGGACCTCGGGATGTCATGAGAATGTTCACGGCTCCAATGTTGATTACCACCTCCGCAACTAATAACACCTATCCATTTATAAAAATGAAAATGAAATCATTTATCAAACAATGCAGCTCCCGGGCTGCAAGCGCGAATGCGCTTATTACAGGTGTCGCACTGCTTAGTCCATGCGCCCTCCTGGCCGAAGAGCCGGAAGCAGCGGATGATGAAGCAGCCGCCAGTTGGGTCGAGTTATCCGTTGGTGGTGCTGACGTCAAAGGCAATAGCGCAGCGTTCCAACACAGACATGGTTCCAATGGGGACTTCTTCGGAGGTAGCAGCTCGTTCCGTTACGAAAAAATGACCGATGACGGAATCTTCCTGCTCGACGGCCATGCCTTGTTCGGGCTGGACGACTACAAAATCAACCTGAGCTATGTGAAGGACGACTTTGGTTTTGTCCGCTTCGGCTACACGCAGTATAAGAAATGGTATGACGGGTCCGGTGGATATGCCGGAGCCAGTGTCGCGCCACCCAATGACTGGATCAGCTTGTATGACGACGAGCTTTCGCTCGAGCGTGGTGAGCTCTTTTTCCAGGCTGGCTTGCGTATGCCTGACGTGCCCGAGCTTACACTGACCTACAGACACCTGTGGCGTGAAGGCATGAAGGATTCCACCGTCCGTGGACGCCCTTTCAATCGCGGTATTGCACCTAGTTTTTATGATCTGGACGAGACCCAGGACATCATTAGCCTGGACTTCCTGTATACCCTGGGGAACACCGACATTGGTGCCGGTCTCAGTTATCAGAACATCAAATTCGATAATACCCGGAACATGTTCGCTGACACGACTACGAATACCACCGCCCAGAACGAAACCGGCGAGTCGGATATTTTCAATGCCCATCTGAGCAGCGTCACGCGAATCAATGATAAAATGTTGCTGTCCTTTGGGTATTCGTTCACGGATCTGGATGCTGATTTCGGTGGCTCCAGGGTTTCGTCGGGGGGGGCATCGACCCGCCACGACTACAGCCAGCTCATGGGGGTTTCAGATGCAAAGCTTCAGGTTGCGAACGCGAACTTCTTCTGGAATGTCACGGATGATCTTGTCATCGTGCCTTCCTTGCGGTTCGAGCGCAGAGACCAGACGGTATCCACGGGTGAGTTCATCTACGAAGGTGAACCACACGATCAATCAGGCCGGGATGAGTTCACCAAGCTTACCGAGCAACTTGAGATTAGATACAGCGGTATCGATAATATGCTGCTGTATGCCAGGGCAGAGATTGCCCAATCAGAAGGTGACGCAAAACTGGTAAGGGATATCGAACACGGCACTGATGTATCAGGAAGATCGACAGCGACTGATAGTGATTTCCAAAAATACACCGTCGGTGCCAACTGGTATCCATGTAAGGGGTTGAGTTTTGCGACTCAATATTATAATCGCACCTACGACCAGGACTTTGACCATGTCCTTACTGGCAACGGCTTGGATGCCCAGTTGCTCCAACACAACACGGACACCCATGATTTTAACTTCCGTGTTACCTGGAGGGCAGCGTCAAACCTGACCTTTGTGACCCGCTATGACTACCAGCAGATAGACATCGAGAACCAGGCGGCGATCGGAACCGAGCTTGTTGATGTAGCTGACATCACCCGGCATATCTTCAGTGAGAGTGTGACCTGGTCACCCACTAGCTGGATGTATCTTCAGGGTAGTTTCCACTACATTGAGTCTGAAACGGCAACCCAATCCGATAACCAGGTGGGGGCCCAGGTGGTCGACTGGAATAACGACTACTGGATGGCGTCAATCAACGCTGGTTTCCAGCTGGATAAGAAGACCATGTTGACGGTGGGTTACTCCTACTATGAAGTCGATAACTACGTGGACAACTCCGCTGTAGGCACTCCCTACGGATCAATGGCCAAGGATCATGCGCTCACAGTCAGGCTCACTCGCCAACTCAATGACAACATGACCTGGAGTATGAACTATGGATACTTCAAGAGCGATGATGAGGCTTACGCTGGATACAACGACTACGAAGCACACGTGCTGTCGACCGGCTTCCGCATGAGCTTCTAAACGTTGAAATTACAGATTGATAGTTCATCAAATAGAGATAGAATGACAGCTTCCCCTTGGTGAAAAGGGGAAGCAAATAAATAAAGAACCAAACAACAATGAAAACAATCATACAACTAACCATGCTGTCCGCAGCCTTCCTCCTGCCTGTTTCAGTAGCGCAAGCTGCCGATGCTGCCACCAACTATTCCAAGAAGTGTGCATCGTGCCACGGCAAGGACGGTAGCGGTAATACCAAAATGGGTAAGAAAAAAGGAGCCCGCGATTATCGTGACCCCAAAGTCCAGGCATCCTTCAGTGATGCCGAGGGAGTCAAGGCCATCAAGGAGGGGGTTAAAAAGAAAGGCAAGGAGGTGATGAAACCTTACGCTGACAAGTTTAGCGCAGCCGAGATTGACGCACTGATGAAATACGTCCGCGCGTTTAAGAAATAATAGAATAGCCCGTCGGTTAGTCATGCACTCGTCAATCGCCTGCTAAATCAACTAACCTTCATAGCACAATGAGCAAGAAGCCCAACAGCGACGCCCCACCCTCGGGGCGTCGACTACGTACACCACGTCTTTTCAGAAACTGGATCAGTATGCTAGGCATCCTGCTCTCGGTGAGTGCCGTTTTTGCATTCATCCTGTTGTTTGCGATTGACCTTATGGCGGAGACCTCGAATCCCTACATGGGGATACTCTGTTACCTCATCGCGCCGTTCTTCTTTTTCTCCGGATGTGGACTGATGCTTATTGGCTACTGGTTACAACGGCGTCATCGGAAAAAAACCAAGGGCAAAGCGACCCCGCTGGTTTTAAGTATCGACCTCTCGAGGAAAAGTGACCAGAAGCGGCTCATTGGTTTTGCTTTGGTCAGTGTTGGCTTCCTGTTGATCACGGCATTTGGCAGTTACCAGAGTTATCATACCATGGAGACAGTGAGTTTCTGCGGTAAGGCCTGCCATGAACCGATGGAGCCACAATTTGTGGCCTATCAGCATTCGCCTCACGCCCATGTTGCCTGTGCAGAGTGTCACGTTGGCTCGGGTGCCACCGCCTATGTGAAGACAAAAATCAATGGGATGCGCCAGCTTTACCATCAGACAATGGGCGATTTTAGTCGTCCGATTGTCCTGCATGATCGGGAGAAACGCCCCACCCAGGAAACCTGTGAAAAATGCCATTGGCGTGAAAGCCATGTGGGTACGGTAGCAAAAACATTCCGCTACTACCTTGCCGATGAAGAGAACACACCATGGACCATCCGTATGCAGATCAACGTGGGTGGTGGAGACCCAGCCGAAGGTAAGGTGTCAGGTGTGCACTGGCACATGAACATTGCCAATCAGATAGAATTCATCAGTACGGATGACGGGCAAGAGATCCCCTGGGTCCGCATGACGGATATCGATGGGAAAGTCACCGAGTTCAAGACTCCGGATTTTGACGGAAATATTGCGGATCACACCATCAAGAAGATGGACTGCATGGACTGCCATAATCGGGCGGCCCACCAGTTTAAGAGTCCTAACGAAGCGGTGGACCGGGCCATGACCATGGGCAAGATCGACCCGACGATGCCCTGGGCCAAGATGAAGGCTGTCAAGGCCCTGACCGATCCCTATGCCGATAGTACGGAGGCTTTGGCCAAGATTGATGAATATCTACGCGCTGAATACCCGGATGACAAGCGTGTCGAGACCTTGGTGACGGAAGTGCAGTCGATCTATAAGAAGAACTTCTTCCCGGGGATGAAAGCGGATTGGCGTGCCTATCCTGATAACCTGAGTCATAAAAACTGGGCTGGCTGCTTCCGTTGTCACGATGGAAATCACAAGGCAACAACGGGCGATTTGAAAATCAAAGCGAGCGATTGTACTTCATGCCATATCATTACCTCACAGGGCAGTACGGTTGAGGAGCTGGCAAAATACACCCCGAAGGGACTCGATTTCCTGCACATCGATTCAGAATACGAGGACTACGATTGCGCCGAATGTCACACCGGTGGTAACCAGGAAGAATAATCAATCCAGAGAGTCATTTTTTTTCATTCGGGGGTTAAGGGGCTCCTTTGGTCGTCCACTGCGGACACCATGGGAGTCCCTCTTTTAGACCGTGGTTGTGCAGTCCTTGAAGGGACCTCCTCGGAGGGGGGATGGAGAAAGCAATAAGTGATTAGCAAATAAGAAGGTGATGAAATGTAGTCAGTTGACAGTGCCAACCAAGCCATGAATACTGCTCACAACATGTTGAATTACCGCTCGTATTTTGCTCTTGGAGTCCTGGTGTTTTTACCCTTGGCAGGGTGCGACTCCGATGATGACATCGAGGTTTACCAGGTCCCCAAGGAAAAGCCCGTTGCTGTAGCTCCTGCTGGAGGTGCCGATCCCCATGCGGGGGTGCCCATGCCCACACCCGGGACACCCGATCCTCATGCCGGGATGGCAGGGGTGGGTGCCGCAGCCGCTAGCAAACCCACCGTGCTAGGCGAAGTGCCGGAGACCTGGTTGCCAGGCCGTGCATCATCGATGCGCCTGGCGAGTTATTCGCTGAAGGGGGGAGGCGATAGCATTGCTGATATCTCATTGATCTCTCTCGCTGGTACTGCCGGCGGAGTATTGGATAACGTCAACCGCTGGCGTGGCCAGATCGGATTACCTCCAGTGGATGAAAAAGGCTTGGCGGACAGCTCGGTCAAGGTAACGACACCCCAGGGAGAAGCCGTGATGGTCGATCTCATTGCCACCACCGGGGTTGAAAATCCAGCACAGGACGGTCGTATCATTGCAGCCTTGTTAGTGCTCGATAATGAGATGTGGTTTTACAAGATGCGCGGTAATGCCGGGTTGCTTGGGAGTGAAAAGGACGCCTTTGTGAAATGGGTCCAAACGGCAAAGAAGGTCGCCAATCCGGCTGCTGAAAACCCCGGAGCTCAACCCGCCGCTCCAACGACTCCGCCCGTGGCCACTGGGCAGGTGGAACCACCGGAAGGCGTGACCTGGAAGGTCCCGGATGGCTGGCAGGCAGGAGCCCCATCAGGGTCGATGCGACTCGCCACATTCCTGGTATCAGACCCAAGTGGCGCGAAGGGGGAAGTGACCGTCATCCGTCTCGGGGGAGCCAGCGGTGGAGAACTGGCTAACGTCAACCGGTGGCGGGGCCAGGTCGGCTTGGAGCCCATTACGGAAGCCATGCTGGCAAAGACGACGGGTCAAGTTGATTCCCCGTCTGGCCCCATCGCTTACGTCGACTGCCATGGAAAACCAAACAGCACGGTGGCAGCGTGGTGTCGCCAAGGTGGCGGTACATGGTTCTTCAAACTGACCGGTCCCGCCCACTTGGTGGCGTCCGAGCGCGCCAACTTCATCCGTTTTCTTTCATCCGTTAATTTGACATCTCAATGAAATCCTTGATGACCCGCTTGTTTAAGGGGATAAGCTCCCTCAAGCTGACGATTGTTTGCCTGGTGGCAGCGATGGTGCTTATTTTCGCAGGAACACTGGCCCAGGTACAAATGGGTATCCAGGCGGTTCAGGCGCAGTATTTCCAAAGTATTTTCGTATGGTGGTCAGCTGGCGGTGAGGGCGGCTTCAGAATCCCCATTTTCCCCGGTGGTCATTTGATAGGCGCGGTATTACTCCTTAACCTGATAGCGGCGCACATCCAGAGATTCAAATGGGGCTGGGACAAGGCCGGCATCCAACTTACTCATGCGGGACTGATCATCATGCTGGCCGGAGGCCTGCTGACGGATCTTTTTTCCGTGGAAAGCCAGATGCGTATCAAGGAGGGTGAGACCAAGAATTATTCGGAGGAAATCGATACCATCGAGTTGGCTGTGACAGATGTCAGTAACCCGGATTTTGACACGGTGACCGCCATTCCCGCCGATGTCTTGAAGCCCGGTAAGCTGATCTCTCATGAGAGTCTGCCATTCCGGATTCTGGTGAAGAAGCTCTATCCTAATTCGCGTTTGCAAATGATCGGTGGGCACGGCGACGACACCACAGCGGCTGCTGACAAAGGGGTGGGGGCGCGTGTTGTGGTCAAGAGTATGCCGACCTCAAGTAAACCCAATGAGCGCAACCTGGTGAGCGCCGTCATAGAGGTAATTCCGGTAGGCGATAACAGTGATAAAGACAAGGCGTCCCAGGGGACATGGCTTGTCTCCGATGGCTTGGCCTCTGAGCAGAAATTTGAAGCAGGTGGCAAGACGTGGAGCATAGCCTTGCGTATGAAGCGCCACTACAAGTCCTTTTCCCTGACCCTGCATGATTTTGTGCATGAGCGTTATCCCGGCACGAATATCCCCAAGAATTTCTCGAGCCGGGTTACCCTCAAAGATGTTGACGGCTCTGCGGGTCGCGAGGTGCTCATTTACATGAACCATCCACTGCGTTACGGCGGCGAAACATTCTATCAGGCGGGATTTGAGCGCAGTGAGGATATCACGGTGCTACAAGTCGTTCGCAACCCCAGTGTGGCAGCTCCCTATGTGGCCTGCGTGGTCGTCAGTGTAGGCTTGCTGCTCCAATTCTGCATGCACCTGGTTAAATTTTCACGTCGTAACAAAAAGACTAACAACTCATGAAAAGCTGGACTTTCTGGATCGTAGCTCTCGTCACGCTGGCGTGGCTCTACCCTGTCACCCGACCTTCCGACCCGGGAAATAACGGGATGGATGTCAGTGCCTTTGGTAAACTGCCCGTCCAGGTAGGTGGACGCATCAAGCCGTTCGATACTTTGGCGCGCAACTCGCTGTTGATCATCAATGGCAAGCAAGTGGTGCGGCAGGATGGTGAAAAAATCGGCGCCACCCAGTGGTTGCTGGATGTCATGTTCGACTGGAAAAAGGCGAATAGTCACAAGTGCTTTCTCATTCATAACCCAGAGGTGTTAGGCTTGTTTGGCTGGCAGCAACATGACCGCAAACGGTTTAGTTACGATGAACTGTTTCCCTACATGTCCCAGATTGATGAGCAGGGGAAACAAGCGGCTGACGTGGAGTCGGCCCAGAGGTCGCCTTATCAAACAGCGATTCTCAACTTGTTCAACTCATTGGCCCTTTATCAAAAATTGCAATTTTCCCTGCGGCCCGAAGCCATGGCCGATTTTTCCGCGGAACTTGAATCCTACAGCGAACTGGCACCCAAGGGATACGCGGCGATGATGAACCGGAATGCTCAAAAGGAATACGATAAGGAAGCCCTCCGCCGATTCAGCACGATGGTAACGCGCTACGAGACCCTAAGTGGGGCTGGCTATTTGAGGCCGATCCCTCCGAGTGATGGCGGTGCCGATTGGATGACAACAGGTGAAGCTCTGTTAGCCGTGGCTACCGATGGTACTCTGGACCAACGAGCGGTTGCTTTTGCTGAAATGGGCGATGCTTATCTAGCCGGAAATAAAGACACATTCGCGGAGCAGGCAGGGATCATCGCGGGGGACATCAAAAAAGCGGAGCCAAAGGCGAGTTCAAAAGTGTCCCTCGAGTATTTGTTTAACCAGGTGGACCCCTTTTACCGGAGTATGGGGCTTTATGTGCTGGCGTTTTTGCTCGCCTGTGGATCGTGGCTGGCAAAGGGGGACTCCTTGCGCCGATCTTCTGTCTGGGTTCTGGTCATCGCTCTGGTGATTCATAGTCTCGGCCTGATTACGCGTATGTATCTGCAGGGCCGCCCACCTGTGACAAACCTCTATTCCTCCGCGATCTTCATCGGTTGGGGAACCTGCATACTCGGTTTGTTCCTTGAGCGTGTCTTCAAAGACGGTATAGGTGTGGCTTGTTCCGGGGCGATCGGTTTTATCACCCTGGTGATTGCCCACCACCTTGCCAGCAGCGGTGATACCCTGGAAATGCTACAGGCGGTTCTGGATACCAATATCTGGTTGGCGACTCATGTGGTGGTCATTACAGCTGGTTACTCGTCCATGTTCCTCGCGGGAATGATCGCCACGATATATGTCGTCAGGGGTGTTTTCACCCAATCGCTTACCAAGGGCTTGGACAATTCCCTTGGCCGGATGGTTTACGGCATTACCTGCTTCTCCCTGCTGTTCAGCTTTGTTGGCACGGTGCTCGGAGGTATCTGGGCCGACCAGTCCTGGGGGCGGTTCTGGGGCTGGGACCCCAAGGAAAACGGTGCCCTGCTGATTGTGCTTTGGTGCGCCGTGATCCTGCACGCACGCTGGGGTGGCTATATCCGACGCCGGGGCCTGATGGTGATGTCCTTGTTTGGCAACGTGATCACGTCCTTCTCCTGGTTCGGGGTCAACATGCTCGGCGTGGGGCTGCACTCCTATGGTTTTATGAACAAGGCCTTTCCCTGGCTGCTGGCATTTGTCGCCAGCCAGTTTGTGTTGATGGCGATTGCCGCGATCCCGACAAACAAATGGCGCAGTTTTGCCGCTAGCGCGACTTCACAGGAGCCTCGATGATCCCCTCGGCGGTCTCTTTTTTCAGCCTCAGCTGACCACAGGCGGCGTTGATGTCACCCCCCTTTTCAAGTCGGAGGGTGGTGTTGATACCCGCGTCCGCGACGACGTCCCGGAAGGCGTAACAGACCTCTGCCGAGGGCCTTTCCCAGTCGAGTCCCTCAACGGTATTGTAGGGGATCAGGTTCACCTTGGCGTTGACCCCCTTGGCTCGCTTGGCGAGGATGGATGCCTGGTCAAGATCATCGTTGACTCCCTTGATTAGAATGTATTCGAGGGAAATTTTCTGTTTTTTATGTAACCGCCAGTAATGCAGGGATTCAAAGACTTCCTTGATCGGATACTTGCTGTTGACGGGCATGATCAGGTCGCGCACCTCGTCGGTGGCGCCGTGCAGGGAGATGGCCAACCGGATCGGGACGGGAAACTCAGCGAGCGTCCGGATTTGGGGGGCGAGTCCTGATGTGGAGACGGTCACGCTACGGGCACCGATATTGAGTCCCCAGTGGCTGGTGATGATCTCCAGTGCCTTGATCAGGTGGTTGACATTGGCCAGGGGTTCACCCATGCCCATGAAGACGATGTTGTTGATCGTTTCACCGGTTTCCTTTTCCACGGCCAGCATTTGCCCGACGATTTCTGACGCTGTAAGGTTCCGGGTAAACCCGGCCAGGCCCGACGCGCAGAATTTACAGCCATAGGCACAGCCCACCTGGGATGAGACACAGATGGTCTTCCGGTCGGACTGCCTGCCGTTGAGCCCCTTGGATGCGGGGATGAAAACGGTTTCCACGTAACGGCCGTCATGGAGGCGAAAGAGAAACTTGCGGGTCGTGTCCTCTGACCCCTTTGTCTCGACGTGTTGCAGGTCATTGAGGTGGAATTCCTCAGCCAGCTTCTCGCGGACGGCTGCCGGGAGGTTGGTCATTTCCGCAATACTGCCAACCCGCTGCTTGTAGAGCCATTCCAGGATCTGTTTGGCGCGATAGGATTTGCCCCCGGTCGCAATGACATATTCCTCGATATCCTCTTTACCGAGGCCCAATAGGGAACGGGTTACTGGTGCTGTGCTGGTTGCTTTCATGGACACGCGGGGCTTTTATCACGAATTTTGCGAAAGGCACGGTTTTTTACCTGCTCACGGACGAGTGTGCAGACATGACAAATTCTCTGACGAATCATGCTTGATTGCCAGTGAAAATGGGTAATGCTTAACGGCAGCAAACCTATTTATCCTAACTACCATGAGCAACATAGCCAACAATCTAGTAGAAACCGTCGGAAATACTCCACTTGTCAAACTGAATTATCTCACCAAGGGCCTGCATGCGGAGGTTCTGGTCAAGTGTGAGTTTTTCAACCCACTCTTCAGCGTCAAGGACCGGATTGGTCGTTCGATGGTTGAGGCCGCAGAGAAAGACGGCTCACTCAAACCGGGTGGTACGATTATTGAGCCGACATCGGGAAACACCGGTATTGCCCTGGCCTTTGTTGCCCGTGCCAAGGGGTATCGCTGTATTCTGACGATGCCTGAAACCATGTCTCTGGAGCGCCGCGTATTGCTTCGTATGCTGGGTGCTGAAATCGTTTTGACCCCGGGGCCAAAAGGTATGGGTGGAGCGATCGCCAAGGCCAGGCAGCTGATCGAGGAGGCTGGAGACGGAGCCTTCGGTCCAAGCCAGTTTGATAATCCCGCCAACCCCGAGGCCCACCGCCAGACAACGGCGGAAGAAATCTGGGCGGCCACGGATGGCAAGATCGATGCCTTTGTAGCAGGTGTTGGCACTGGAGGAACCCTGACCGGGGTTGGCGAGGTCCTGAAGTCTCGTTGTGATATGAAGGCCATCGCCGTCGAACCCGCTGCCAGCGCGGTCATTTCCGGAGGCCAGCCAGGCCCGCACAAAATCCAGGGGATCGGAGCCGGATTTATCCCCGGAAACCTGAATGTGGATATCATCGATGAAACCATCTGCGTTTCCAACGAAGACGCCTTTGAAACAGCCCAGGCAGTGGCTCAAAACGAGGGGCTGCCTGTGGGGATCTCCAGTGGTGCCAACATCTGGGCGGCCATCGAGCTGGCCAAGCGGCCCGAGTATGCCGGCAAACGCATTGTGACCGTGGCGGCAAGTTCCACCGAGCGTTACCTCAGCACACCACTCGCCGAACAGGTCAAAGAAGAGGTGAGCCATCTCGCTGTTTGCGACATCTAGTGATATTCGCTCCGATGGACAACAAAGAGATCAAGGAAATCATCCTTGGGATGGGGGCGAAGGCACGTGCGGCCGCCCACGCACTGGCCGTGCTCGATGCGGACCAAAAAAATGCCATCCTGCGTGCGATGGCCGCAGGGCTGCGCCAGAACGAACAGCTCATCCTCACGGCCAACGCCAGGGACATCGAGGCGGGGGAGGCGAATGGACTCAGTGCCGCGATGCTTGACCGGCTTCGTCTCGACCCCGGTCGGCTCGAAGCGATCGCGGCCGGTGTTGATCAAGTCGCTGAGCTCCCTGACCCTGTCGGGGAAGTCCTTGATGCCTGGACACGTCCAAACGATATCCACTTTGAGCAAGTCCGGGTCCCGATCGGTGTGATCGGCATCATTTACGAAAGCCGGCCCAACGTCACCAGTGACGCTGCGGTGCTGTGCCTGAAATCAGGCAATGCCACCATCCTGCGCGGCGGCTCGGAGGCGATTCATTCTAACAAGGCTATCGCGGCGGCTCTTCAGTCGGGCGGCGAATCCGCCGGGCTTCCTGCCCATGCCATCCAGCTCATTCCCTTTACCGACCGTGAAAGTGTCAGCGTGATGGCGGGTATGGACCAGTGGCTCGATGTGATCATTCCGCGCGGTGGCAAGGGGCTCATTGAAGCGGTGGTATCCCAGGCGCGGATGCCGGTGATCAAGCACTACGACGGTATTTGTCACACTTACATCGACAGCGCGGCTGATCTCGATATGGCGGTGGCCATAAGCGATGATGCCAAGACCCACAAACCCGGTGTCTGTAACGCCCTAGAGACCCTGTTAGTGCACCGTGATGTCGCGGCTGGGTTTCTCCCGAAAATGGCGGCCGTTTTTTCCGAAAAGGGTGTTGAAATGCGTGGTGATGCCGCAACGCTGGATGTTCTCGGCGACAAGGCCGTGCCCGCTTGCCCCGAAGACTGGGACACCGAATACCTCGATCTCATCATCGCCATCAAGGTGGTGGATTCATTGGAGGAGGCTGTTGGGCACATCAACACACACAGCTCCCGACACAGCGAGTGTATTGTGACCGCCGACCCGGAACGCGCCCAGCAGTTTATGACGCAGTGCGACAGCGCCTGTGTTTTCCACAACGTGTCCACCCGCTTCAGCGACGGCGGGGAGTTTGGTTTTGGTGCCGAGATTGGTATTTCAACCGACAAGTTGCATGCCCGCGGCCCGATGGCCCTGCGCGAACTAACCTCCTACCAATACCGTATCCGCGGCAACGGCCAGACCCGCAGAAAGTGTGCTACCACATGATCCCGGTAGCGAAGAGCCTTCGCTCTTCGTGGGTGTGCGTGTGACTGGACCTTTTCCCCGTCGAAGGGCGAAGGCCCTTCGCTACAATGTGAGGCTTCTAATCGGGGAAAACAATCGCGCGGTTCTGGTGGATGATGGTGCGATCGTTGACGTGGTGCCTGATCCCCCTGGCGAGTGCCGTGCGTTCGCAGTCGCGCCCCAACCTCATTAAATCGGCCGGTTTATGAAAGTGCTGCACGCGTTTGACTTCCTGCTCGATGATCGGGCCGGCGTCTAGTTCGCTGGTGACGTAGTGGCAGGTGGCGCCGATCAGTTTGACCCCACGTTCGTAGGCCTGTTGGTAAGGGTTGGCACCAATGAATGCGGGTAAAAATGAATGGTGGATGTTGATGATTTTGCCACTGAACTCCCGACAAAACCAATCGGGGAGAATCTGCATAAAACGTGCCAGCACGGTGAGCTCCACATTTTCCTCAAGCAGGATGTTTTTGATCTGTTGGAAACCCACTTCCTTTTGATCTCCATCCATCTCGATCTGGTGGAAGGGGAGCCCCGCTTGCTCGGCGATTGTTTTACAGGTGTCACGGTTACCTATCACCGAAGTGATTTCGATGGGCATTTCCCCTAACTTCGTCCGCCACAGGACCTCGTTGAGGCAGTGATCCGTCCGGGTCACTAACACCGCCGTGCGCATTTTGTAAGGAAGTCTGCGGAAGTGCCAGGTGGCGGAGAGTGATTTTCCAAGGGTGTTGAAACCGGCGATAAAATCCTCAACACTTACCTTGAGGTTGATGGTGTCGATTTCAACGCGGGCAAAAAACTTGGCATGGTCATCATCGGTGAACTGGGAAAACTCAACGAGGTTGCCGGAGTAATCCGCGACATAGGACGCGATTTTGGCAACGATACCGTGTTGGTCGGGGCAGTCTACCTTGAGAATGAGGCCTTGCATAAAGGGATTATGCACAGTGGTTGCGCGATTAGCCAAGTGTCGTGTGTGCCATTTTTGTTGTATTGCGGGGGATGATTATTACCTCCCAATCCCGGAATTCGGCTCGTATTCTAGATTCGTTGATATAAGGACGTTCCTACGCAAGTAGTTAATTTTGCTCACGATCAATGTTATGATGTTTTTGCACCCAATCAGGTTTGTTCGACTCTCCGTAGTGACGCTTACATGTGCGTTGTTGATAGCCTTCAGTGGAGGAAGGGTAGCCGCCGAACCCCAGCCCCTGAGCGAAGCGGATCGTATTGCGTTGGAGGAGCAACTGAAAAAAATCCAGCAACAGTCGGAAGACCGGGTGGGGGGGCTCTTTAGCAGGGCGATCCAGGATTACCGGTCTGCGATTCAATCGGACGATGCAACCATGGACCTCTATCTGAAGTGCTACGAGAAAGTCCGTTTCACCGATGAAAAAAGGAAGGCGAGCGAGTTCCGCGACTGGAAGCGGAAGAACAAGGATCGACTGAATTCATCGTCGATGCGGATGGCGCTTCGGCACCAGCTGGCCTGGTTGTTACTCAGTATTGAAGCTGCCCGTCGCGATGGTGATATCAGCGAGATGGGTAAGCGTGCCATCGATCACCTCGACCAGATTATGAAACACGCCGAGGTCCTTAAGGAGCATCGTGCCATCCTCAGTCAGAATGCACTCGGCTCTGTTTTTGCCCAAGCCTATAGCCTTAACATCAAAGTGGAGGACTGGCCGCAGTCGGCGATGGATATTGCACAAATATACAACAAGGTGGTGTTGCCTCCGCTACGCAAGCCTGATCGTATTGATTCGCTGCGTGCCGCTTGGCAAAAACGCATTCTCCACGAAGGATATGTTGTGGAAAAATGGAATGTCAGGGAGGGCTCGACGATCGGGAAAAAAGACGCGATGCAGCCGCCGGAGCTGGAGAAATTCCTGAGTGAAAAGCGCCCACAGCTCCTGTGGCAGATGGAAATGGATTGTTTCAAGGCTGGTGACCAACGGGCATCAGCCTTGCGGATGCTCAAACATCTGGAAACCTATCTAACGCATCAGGACGCCCCGCAATGGATCGAGGAATTCCAGGCACTGATCAATCCCCCCAAAGAGCCTGCGGCTGGTGCCAAGGGAGGTTCTGAGTAGCGGTGGGGAAAGTGCCCGGTAGCGGTAGGGAAAGTGACCGGTAGCGGTAGGGAATGTGACCGGTAGCGGTCACGCGCCGGGACAAAAAAATACCCCTGGCCGGGGCCAGAGGCATCTTGGAATCCATCAGTCTTGCTGTCTACGGCAGCTGGGTTGAACCCATCAGATAGCGGTCGCACTCACGGGCGGCGCCACGGCCTTCATTGATGGCCCAGACGACCAGCGACTGGCCCCGGCGCATGTCGCCGGCGGCGAAGACACCTTCGACGTTGGTTGTGTAGACCTCATGCTCCGCCTTGACGTTGCTGCGGATGTCGATCTCAAGCTTGAACTGGTCGATGATCTTTTGTTCGGGGCCGAGGAAGCCCATGGCGAGCAGGACGAGCTGGGCGTTGATGGTGCGCTCGCTGCCTTCGGTCTCTACCGGGATGAACTGACCCTTGGGGTTTTTCTGCCAGTTGATATCAACGACCTTGAGACCGGTGACATTGCCGTCCTCGTCCTCGACGATTTCCTTGGTCATCACCAGATAACTGCGTGGGTCTGCCCCCTGGGTAGCCTCCGCCTCTTGCTGGCCGTAGTCCATTTTGTATACCTTGGGCCACTCCGGCCATGGGTTGTTAGGTGCCCGCTCCATGGGCGGCATGGGCATGATCTCGAGTTGGATCACTCTTTTACAACCCTGGCGGATACTGGTGCCAACACAGTCGGTTCCGGTATCACCGCCACCGATGACAACCACCTCCTTACCGGCTGCGTTGAGCTCGGGGTTGGTGCCGTCGAAATCGTTGTCGAGAAGGTGCCGGGTGCTGGCGGTTAGGAATTCCATGGCCTGGTGCACGCCCTTGGCGTCACGGCCGTCGATCTCGAGATCGCGGGCTTCAGTGGCCCCACAGCAGAGGATGACGGCATCGTATTCATTGCGAAGTCTGGCCGGTGTCCAGTCGTTGTTTTCAGAAACAAAGACATTGCATTTGAACTCGACGCCTTCGTCCTCCATGAGTTTGATGCGGCGTTCGACGACTTCCTTTTTATCCAGCTTCATGTTGGGAATACCATACATGAGCAGGCCGCCGGGGCGGTCGGCGCGTTCGAAAACCGTGACCGTGTGCCCGACCTGGTTAAGCTGGTCAGCTGCCGCGAGGCCAGCAGGACCAGAGCCGACAATTGCGACAGTTTTACCTGTGCGCTCGGCGGGAGGTTTCGGGGTCCGCAGATTGTTTTCCCAGCCGTGGTCGATGATCGAGCACTCGACGTTTTTGATGGTGACCGGTGGTTCGATCGATCCGAGCACGCAGGAGCCTTCACAGGGGGCAGGGCAGACGCGTCCGGTGAACTCGGGGAAGTTATTGGTCTTGAGAAGGCGTTCAAGTGCTTCGTCCCAGCGGTTGCGGTAAACTAGGTCATTGAACTCGGGGATGAGGTTATTGATCGGGCAGCCGCTTGCCATGCCGCCGATGGTGAGACCGGTGTGGCAGTAGGGCACACCACAGTCCATACAGCGTGATGCCTGCTGCTTGAGCACTGTGTTGTCGCGATCCTGATGGATCTCCTTCCAGTCCTTGATCCGCTCAAGCGGGGGGCGGTCCGGAATAGTGACTCGTTCAAATTCTAAGAATCCAGTTGGTTTTCCCATGGTATTGGTTGGTAATAATGTTGAATGTTAAACCACGAAAGGAACGGAATACACGGAAGTTTCTTACTTGGTTTTTGCAGTTTAAGGCGAAGCCGCCTTGTTGGTATTTGGAGTTTGGTATTTGGTGTTTAAGGGACGTTAGTTCCCCACCTTGGCATTTTCCTCGAAGGCGGCGAGGATGGCGGCGTCTCCTTCCAAGCCGCTTTGCTCGGCTTTCTTAACGGCATTGAGCACGCGCTCGTAGTCGGCTGGCAGGACCTTGAGGAACTTGGCGGATTCCTCCTCCCAGTTTTCCAGGATCTTGCTGCCCTTGACACTGCCGGTGTAATCGACGTGTTTCTGGATACGTGCTTTGACTTCCTCGATCTCACTGTTTTCGCATTCGATGAGTGGGTAGAGGTTGACCATGGCGCCGTTGAGTTTGGACTCGAAGTCGCCGTGTTCGTTGTAGACATAGCCAACACCACCACTCATACCGGCACCGAAGTTCCGGCCGGTGCCACCGAGGCAGGTGACGGAGCCGCCGGTCATGTATTCACAGGCGTGGTCGCCGACGCCCTCGATGACGGTGTGGACACCCGAGTTCCGGACGCAGAAACGTTCCCCGGCGACACCCGCGATATAGGCTTCGCCGGCCGTGGCACCGTAAAAGGCGACGTTGCCGACGATGATGTTTTGATCCGCAACCAGCTCAGGCGGTGAGCACTTGGGTGGGTAAACGATGATCTTGGCACCGCAAACCCCTTTGCCGATGTAGTCGTTGGCATCGCCCTCGAGTTCGAAGGTCATACCTTTGGGACAGAAAGCACCGAGGCTTTGTCCAGCGGAGCCATTGAACTTGAGGTGGATGGTGTCGGCAGGGAGACCGGCGGCACCGTGGTGACGGCTGATCTCGGCTCCCGTGATGGTCCCGACCACGCGGTTGACGTTTTCGATGGGGAGCTCGGCGTAGACTTTCTCGTAGTTCTCGATCGCTGGCTGGCAGAGGGCGAGCAGAGTTGTGTTGTCGAGTGCCTGGTCGAGCAGGTGGTCCTGTTGCTGGGTGGCGTAGGTTCCCACTTCAGGGCCGACTTTTGGACGGTAGAGGATTTTTGAGTAATCCAGGCCTTTGGCCTTCCAGTGATCGACAGCGTCACGCATCTCGAGCAGGTCGCAGCGGCCGACCATCTCGTTGATCGTGCGGAAACCGAGTTTTGCCATCAGCTCGCGGATTTCCACGGCGACGAAGTTCATGTAGTTGACCACATTCTCCACCGCGCCATCGAACTTCTTGCGGAGATCGACGTTCTGGGTGGCGATACCCACCGGGCAGGTGTTCTTGTGGCAGACACGCATCATGATACAGCCGAGTGTGACCAGGGGAGCGGTGGCGAAGCCAAACTCCTCGGCACCGAGCAACGCGCCGATAACGACATCCCGGCCGGTCTTGAGCTGACCGTCTGTTTCCAGGATCACGCGGCTACGGAGGTTGTTGAGCAGGAGGGTCTGGTTTGTTTCGGCAAGGCCAAGTTCCCATGGGGAGCCAGCGTGCTGGATCGATGAGCGTGGGCTGGCCCCCGTGCCACCATCGTGACCGGCAATCAGGATGACGTCGGCTTTTGCCTTCACCACGCCAGCGGCGATGGTTCCGACACCGACCTCTGAAACCAGCTTGACATTGATGCGGGCATCCGTGTTGGCGTTTTTCAGGTCGTGGATCAGCTCGGCCATGTCCTCAATCGAATAAATATCATGGTGAGGAGGAGGGGAGATGAGACCGACCCCTGGCGTGGTGCCGCGGCACTTGGCTATCTCGGGAAGCACCTTGTGGCCTGGCAGCTCTCCTCCTTCGCCGGGCTTGGCACCCTGGGAGATCTTGATCTGGATCTCGCGGGCGTTGACGAGGTAGTTGGAAGTAACTCCGAAGCGACCGCTGGCCACCTGCTTGATGGCACTTTTTTTCGAGTCGCCTTTTTCATTGGTCCAACGGAAGCGATAGGGATCCTCACCACCTTCACCGGTGTTTGATTTGCCGCCGAGGCGGTTCATTGCGACTGCCAGAGCCTCGTGAGCCTCTTTGGAAATAGAACCGTAGGACATGGCGCCGGTCTTGAAGCGTTTGACGATCGAGCTGACGGGTTCGACTTCCTCGATCGGGATTTCGTTGGCGGGATCGAACTTGAAATCCATCAGTCCACGCAGCGTGCACAGGCCCTTCGATTGATCATCGATGAGTTTTGAGTATTGGCGGAAGACCTCCATGTCGCCCAGCTTGGTCGACTGTTGAAGGAGGTGGATTGCCTGCGGGCCAAACAAGTGACGTTCGCCATCGGAGCGCCATTGATAGACGCCACCTGGATCAAGGGCTTCGTTTTCGGTTTCACGGGTCTTGTAGGCATCGTCGTGACGCATTTTCACTTCACGGGAAATGACATCCAGGCCAATGCCTTTGACGCGTGAGGTGGTGCGGGTGAAATACTGTTCGATGACCTCGCTGTTGAGACCGATACATTCAAAAATCTGGGCACCACGGTAACTGGCGACTGTGGAGATCCCCATTTTCGACATGGTTTTGATCACGCCTTTAATGGATGCCTTGAGATACTGCTTGACGGCGGTTTTATGATCCATTTCGAGCTCTCCGTCCTCGGTCATCTGGGCGAGGGTATCGATGGCCAGATACGGGTTGACCACATCCACGCCGTATCCTAACAGGACAGCGAAATGGTGGACCTCCCGTGGCTCGCCGGACTCGAGCACGATGGATACCTTGGTGCGCGTGCCTTGTCGGATCAGGTGGTGATGGAGACCCGCCACGGCCAGCAGAGCAGGAATGGGGGACTTGATATCGTTCATCCCCCGATCGGAAAGGATGAGGATGTTGTCGCCATGCCGGATCGCTGTATCGGCGGCTTTGAAAAGGTTATCGAGAGCTGTCTTCAACGCGTCTCCCGAGACCTGGTCGATATCGCCGTTCGGATCTGATACGTTGGGCTCGTCAGCATGACCGGGGAGCTGGGCGGCGGCCAGACCGGAGTCGATGGTTTCCGGGCGGTAGAGAATGGGCAGGGTTTCTGCCTGGAAACCGTCCAGGTCAACGTCCCGCAGGCGGGCCAGCTCCTCATTGTCAATGATGGGGCTTTCCAGTCGGATCATCCGGCAGTTTTCCGGTCCAGGATGGAGGATGTCGTTTTCGGAGCCGACAAAGGTCACACTGGAGGTGATCAGCTCTTCGCGAATCGGGTCGATGGCCGGGTTGGTCACCTGGGCGAAGAGTTGACGGAAGTAGTTGTAGAGCAGCTGTGGTTTGTCAGAGAGTACGGCGATGGGGGTATCGTTGCCCATGGCACCGAGCGGCTGGTTGCCGGTTTCCGCTGAGGGGGCAAGGATGAGTCGCTTGTCCTCGAAGGTGTAACCAAATGCGCGATTGCGCTGGATAAGGTCGTGGCCGGTGATGGTTGGCTTGGTTTCCCCTTTGGCGAGATCGGCAAAGAAGACGCGGTTTTTTTCAAGCCACTTGCCGTAGGGTTTTTCCTGGGCGATTTCTTCCTTCACCTCCGCGTCGCCGACGATGCGGCCTTTTTCGGTATCAACGAGGAACATGCGGCCTGGCTCGAGGCGGCCTTTTTTGACCACGGTAGCGGGGTCGACCTTCAGGACACCGACCTCGGAGGCCATGATGACCATATCGTCGTTAGTGACGTAGTAACGGGATGGGCGCAGACCATTGCGGTCGAGGACGGCACCGATCGAGATGCCATCGCAGAATGCAATCGAGGCGGGGCCGTCCCATGGCTCCATGAGCGTGGCATTATACTCGTAGAATGCCTTTTTGGTATCGCTCATGTGCTGGTGGTTTTCCCATGGCTCCGGGATCATCATCATGATGGCCTGGGGCAGGGAACGTCCTGAGAGCACGAGGAACTCGAGGCAGTTGTCAAACATGGCGGAGTCCGACCCGTCGTCGCGAATGATGGGTAGGAGTTTATCGAGGTCCTGGCCGAGAACCCCGCTGGAGAGCAGCTTCTGGCGTGCCTTCATCCAGTTGGAGTTGCCACGCATGGTATTGATTTCACCATTGTGGGACATGTAGCGGAATGGCTGGGCACGTGGCCAGCTCGGGAAGGTGTTGGTGCTGAAGCGTGAGTGGACCAAGGCCATGGCTGATTCCATTTCCTTGCACTGAAGGTCCGGGAAATAATCCCTGAGCTGCCAGGTGGTGAGCATTCCCTTGTAGACGATCGTGCGGGCGGAAAGGGAAACCGTGTAAAAATATTCGGCGCCACTGGTGGCGGTGTAGCGGATCGACTGGGAGGCCCGGCGGCGGATGACATAGAGCTTGCGCTCGAATTCCTGGTCGTCGGTGATCTCAGGATTCCTGCCGACAAAGATTTGTTTCATCTGGGGCTCGCACTCGCGGGCTGCCTTGCCGAGGATATCACTGGTCACCGGGACATCGCGCCAGCCAAGAACCGTCTGGCCTTCTTTGATGACGGCCCGTTCGTAAGATGCCATGGCTGCCTCTGCCTCCTCCGGGACCGGGGAGAGGTGGACGAAGCCAACCGCATACTGGCCTTGCTCCGGGAGGTCGATGCCAAGCGCCGGAGTCACCGATTTGAAGAACTTGTGGGGCAACTGGATAAAGAGGCCGGCGCCATCGCCAGTGGCTTCATCACAACCACAACCACCGCGGTGCTCCATACAGACGTTCATGTCGAGGGCGCCCTCGATGATGTCATGGGATTTCTTACCCTTGAGGTGGCAAAGGAAACCAACTCCGCAGGAGTCGTGTTCGTTCTGGGGGTCATAGAGTCCCTGTGCTGGGGGTAATCCGAGTGGCTGTTTCATGGTAATATTCTTCTCCGACATAAAATGGGTTGATTTGAGCTTATCTTCGCGATTGATTTCGTGGATATAGGCTGTTAGGGTGATCTTCGGGTGATTGGTGCGGGTTTCCTGACAACCTTCATCCCTTGGGCTGGAAATGTTGGCCGGATGTTACGCACATTGGAAGCTATTTTGCTTAGCCCGCGAGAAACTGGACTAAAACGGGCAATAAGTATAGAGGAAATACGCGTATGACACGCGGAAAGTTATCGGTTTGAAATGATAACTATCGCGGAAAATGCAATGGTGAGGAGGTAAATCAACAGCATAATCAGGATCACAATCGCCATATTTCTCCAGAAGGCCCGCTGATGCGCAATCGCTTGTTCGAGGTCCTCGATCCGGTGGCTGACTTCGAGCCGGGTGATGGATTTCTCATACTTCGATAACCAAAGCGACGGGATCACGAAGAGGATGGCGAGTATGAGGTAAAAGCTGCCCAGCAGCACAAGGTAACGGAATGAGAACCGGCCGAGCATGCCACGGAGGGTGAGGAAGGCAATCAGAACAAGGAAAAGCGAGGTGATGTAACCGGCGATACTGCAAAATTTCACCCACGGGCGCGTGCACCGGAGGTGTTCCACCACCACTGGCGGGGCGACGGCGGATTTTTCACCGTCGGGAGCTGTTTCCGGGTTGGGGAGGAGGACGGGATGTGGGTCGACCGATGGAGATTGGTATGGGTCGGGGGCATCGAAGCTCATGGCTGGCAGATTCTGGAGTAGCTGCCGGCAAGTTTGAAGATAAATTATCGAGAACGTGGGGATGACGGGATTTTGGCATTTCCATCCCGGGTAAAATGTCGATAGTCCGTTGCACGGTCTTCTGCTGTATAGAGTTGGTTGCGCCCAGGGCAGCTGGTGACTGTATTCGCGACATGGCCAACCCGAGAAACATGAGCAGCGATTATCAAAACAAAGGAGAGAGTCCTGATTCACCGCTTGCAGCAGCCGAACCGATGGAGCTCGGTGGTATGCTGGCAGGGATGTCGTTGTCCCGGCAGGTGATGGCGTTGGCATTGTGGCCGTTTTTACAGAACCTGATGGGCGTAGGGGTGGGTTTTGCGGATATGATGATCGCGGGCAGGATGGAAAAAGGAGAGTCGGCGGAGGCGATCATGGATATGATGGGGGCTTCGATGTATCTGATGTGGCTGCTGATGATTCTCCAGGGAGCCATGGCGACAGGTGCGATGGCACTGGTCTCGCGGTCCACGGGAGCGCGGGATATGAAGTCGGCGAACCTGGCCTTGGGGCAGTCGCTGCTCCTGGGGATCGCCTCGGGGGCTGTCAGCGGCGTGATGATCTGGGTGTCCGTGCCCTACATGGCCGGTTTTTTCAACCTCAGTGACATGGCGACGGGCTATGTGATGGATTACATGCGGGTGGCCGCCTTGTTAGCTCCTTTCAGCGGGATTCTCTTTGTGGCGAGTAGTTGCCTGCGTGGCTACGGCGATACCATGAAACCGTTTTTCGCGATGCTGGTCGTCAACGTCGTCAACGTCTGCCTGAGTATCTGGTTTGTCTATCAGCTGGACTGGGGCGTGGCGGGACTTGCCGCCGGGACGGTGATTGGCTGGGCGGCGGGAGCCGGCTTCATCCTCTGGTTCTTGCGCCCCAAGGGGCAAACCAGAACGCAGGCGACAAGCGAAGGGTCGCAACTTGTCCTCCACCTGCAGAATCTCCGCTACGACATCCCCATGCTGCGCCGAATCTGGCGGGTAAGCTGGCCGTCGATGATCGAAATCATCGGTATGTGGTCGGTCCACGCGATTGGTGTCTATTTTATCGGGTCGCTGAAAGCGGGCACGCTCGGAGCTCACGCGATGGTGGTCCGGCTGGAGTCGGTCAGCTTTATGCCGGGCTTTGCCATTGGGATGGCGGCGAGTACTTTGACGGGGCAGTACTTGGGAGCGGGGGATAGGGCCATGGCGAAAAAGGCGGTGCGCTTCTGCTGGATCGTTGCTGTGTTGTCGATGGGCAGTGCGGGTCTCTTGATTTCATTTTTCAACACCGAGTTTCTATCGATGTTCGGCATGTCCGGCACGGCCCAGTCCGATATGGCTGCTCCGGTGATCCGGTTTGTCGGCCTGTTCCAGGCACTGACGGCCACGATGATGGTGATGAAGATGTCAATGCGCGGGGCGGGTGCAACCCGGTTGGTCACCGTTTATTCCTTTGCCTCGATGTGGCTGATCCGTGTGGGCGGGCTTTGGTGTGCCATCCATTGGCTCGACATCGGCTTACTGGGTATCTGGCAAGTCATGCTGGTGGATGTGCTGGTTCAGGCGACGATCTTTGTCTGGCTGCACCTCAAGGGGGATTGGCTGAACACGGAGGTGTAGGGCTGTGCCAAGTCTCCAACTATCCGTTATATCTTATCAGGATAGATGCTATCAGGGTGATCTTCGCCGACCAAGAAGAAATTGCTCCGGCTTCTTGAAAATCACGGTTGCAATCTGTGGGCGATTAAGACATCTTAACTAAGTCATCGGGTTTCCCTATTCTTTGACTCCCCCCTTTTTTCCTCAAATTTTCCTCATCTACCATGGCAGCAGAATATACCGAAGCAGATATCAAATCCCTCGATTGGAAAGAACACATCCGCATGCGCCCAGGCATGTACATCGGCAAACTTGGCAATGGCACCAGCGCCGACGACGGTATTTATATTTTACTCAAGGAGGCGATGGACAACTCGGTCGATGAGTTCGTCATGGGTTATGGCACCGAGGTGCGCGTGGATATCGATGAGGATAGCCGGGTGGAAGTACGCGATTTTGGTCGTGGTATTCCGTTAGGAAAATTGATGGATTGTGCCGCGAAGATCAACACCGGTGCCAAGTACGATAGCGAGGCGTTCAAGAAATCGGTTGGTCTGAATGGGGTCGGGATCAAGGCCGTGAATGCTCTGTCCGAGTTCTTTGAAATCCAGGCGTGGCGCGACGGCGAGACCAAGGCGATTGAGTTCAGCAAGGGCGAGGTGGTCGAGGAGATGAAAAAGCCCCGCAAGGACCCGGGAGCCAATGGCACACGCCTCGCCTTCGATGTCGACCGCACTATTTTCCCGACAAAAACCTCTTATAAAGACAGGTATGTTGCAAAAATGTGCCGCTACTACTCCTACCTGAACCCAGGTTTGGCGATTGTTTTTAACGGTAAGAAATTCAAATCCAAGGACGGGTTGTTAGATCTGTTGAAGGAGGAGATGGAGGGGGAGGCCTTGTATGGGCCGATCCATCTTCGTGGGAATGATATCGAGATCGCCTTTACGCATTGTGCCGAGGGCAGCGAGGAATACTACGCCTTTGTCAACGGCCAGCACACAACCCAGGGAGGCACCCATTTGGCTGCTTTCCGGGGTGCGATTGTTGATGTCATCCGTGGCTTTTACAAGAAACAGTATAACCCTTCTGATATTCGCAACGGGTTGGAGGCTGCGGTTCTTGTTAGGATCGAGGAGCCTGTCTTCGAGAGCCAGACCAAGACCAAGCTGGGCAGCATGACCGTTTCCCCGCACGGCGAGACGATCAAAACGTTTATCACCAATTTCCTCAAGGAGCACCTCGATAACTACCTGCACAAACACCCGCAGGAAGCCGAAGCCTTACAAAAACGTATCCTGTCCTCCGAGCGCGAGCGCAAGGAACTCTCGGGGGTGAAGAAAATCGCCCGCGAACGGGCCCGCAAGGCGAAGGTGCATAACAAAAAACTGCGCGACTGCCGCGCCCATCTCGCCAGCAACCACAAGCGGGCCAAGGAGTCGACGGTGTTCATCACCGAGGGCGATTCGGCGAGTGGCTCCATCACCAAGAGCCGCGATGTCGAAACCCAGGCCGTGTTTTCGTTGCGCGGCAAACCACTGAACTCCTTTGGACTGAAACGTAATGTCGTCTACGAAAACGAGGAATTCAATTTGCTTCAGCACGCGCTCGATATTGAAGAGAGCCTGGAGACACTCCGCTACAACAAGGTGGTCATCGCCACCGATGCGGATGTCGATGGAATGCATATCCGGCTGCTGCTGCTGACCTTCTTCCTGCAATTCTTCCCCGAGCTTGTCAGGGAAGGTCACCTCTACATTCTCCAGACACCCCTGTTTCGTGTTAGGAATAAAAAAGAAACCATTTATTGCTACGACGAGGATGAACGTGTGAAAGCCATGAGCAAACTGGGCAAGGCCGCCGAGATCACCCGCTTCAAGGGGCTTGGCGAGATTTCACCTGATGAGTTCACCTTTATGATCGGCCCCGATATGCGACTTGACCCCGTCCGTATGGAGGAAGGCAAGGGCATCAAGGAGATGCTCGCCTTCTACATGGGTAAAAACACCCCGGACCGGCAGGAGTTCATCATCAAGAACCTCCGCTACGACATCGATGCCGCGTAGGAACCAATAGGGAGGGGCGACACTCTTGTCGCCATCAGCCCAAGAAAAAGATGGGGACAAGAGTGTCCCCACTCCCTAGGTGACTTTCTCACCGCGGGCCATGACGACCTTGCCGGTGCGGACGGTCTCAATGACCTCGAACTGGGAGAACATGGTCAGGGCGGCGTCGATCTTGGAGGTGTCGCCGTTGAGCATGGCGATCATTGACGTAGGTGTTAGGTCGACGGTTTTGCCGCCGTAGTGATCGATGATTTGCAGAGCCTCGGTGCGATCCTTTTTGTCGGCCAGGAATTTCACCAGCAACAGCTCCTTGTTCACAGAGTCCGAGCTGGTGTGTTCCACGCAGTGGATGACATCGATGAGTTTGCTTACCTGTAGAATGATTTGCTCAAGGCCGGCGGGATCGCCGCTGATACCGATGGTCATGCGGGAGAAATGCCGGTCGCGCCCCTGGGAGACGACCAGGGAATCGATGTTGTAGCCGCGTCGCGCGAAGACCTGGCAGATGCGCATCAGGACGCCTGCTTTGTTGTTTACGAAAACCGAGAGGGTGTGCACAGGTGTGGTATCAGCGTCTATGCTGGGAGAGCTGTCGGTGGTAGTGATTGTTTTCATGGTTGTGCTGGAAAATAGGTAATTGGAATGTGAGACCCGGAGTTTGACCGGCGCCTAGGTCGACCCCGTGGGTTTGGCTAACTGTCCCTTGGGTGGCTCGGTGAGCATGTCCTCCAAGGCTGCGCCAGCCGGGATCATCGGGAAAACGTTGTCGGTCTTGACACACTCGGCGTGGATCAGCACCGGGCCGTCCTTGATGGCGAAGGCCTTCTCCAGCTGTCGTTTGACATCGGCAGGCCGTTTGATGTTGAATGACGGGATACCATAGGCAGCCGCGAGCTTGCAGAAGTCCGGGTTGCCTTCGAGGTCGACCCCCGATTTGCGGTCGTCAAAAAACAGCTCCTGCCATTGGCGGACCATACCGAGGTAGTGGTTGTTGAGGATGACGATTTTCACCGGCAGCTTGTGCAGGGCTACGGTGGCGAGCTCGAACAAGGTCATCTGGAAACCTCCATCACCGGAGATGGAGATGATGGTCTGGTCGGGGCAGGCGAAGGCTGCGCCGATCGCGGCCGGGAAACCGAAGCCCATCGTGCCGGCACCTCCCGAGGAAATCCATTTCCAGGAGGCATTGGTCTTGTAAAACTGGGCGGCCCACATCTGGTGCTGGCCCACATCGGTGGAGACGATGGCATCACCGCCTGCAATCTGATAGAGTTCATCGATGACCTGCTGCATCCTGAGGCCTCCCTGCTTGCGGTAGGAGAGGGGGTATTTCTTTTTCCACCCATTGATCTCTTCGAGCCAGGGGTCGGTGTCGAGTCCCGAGATACGCTTGTTGATCTCGATCAGAGCCGTCTTGGCATCACCTACGATCTCGACATCCGGGCAGATCATCTTGTTCATCTCCGCAGGGTCGATATCGATGTGGATGATCTTGGCGTCCTTACAGAATTTGTCGGCCTGGCCGATAATGCGGTCGTCGAAGCGGGAACCGATGTTGATAATCAGATCGCAGCCGCACACCGCTTTGTTTGCATAGGCGGTGCCGTGCATCCCCAGCATGCCCAGGGACAACTCGTGTTCCTCGGGGAAAATCCCCTTGCCTAACAAAGTGCTGGTCACCGGGCACCGCAGGGTTTCCGCCAGTTCCCTGAGTTCGGCGGCGGCACCGGATATCATCGCTCCGTGTCCTGCTAAAATCAGTGGCTTCTGGGCTTTGTGGATCAGTTGGAGAGCTTCATCAATTTTATTGGAGTCCAGCTTGAACGCTGTATTGGGTTTATATCCCGGCAGGTCGAGTTCAGGGTCCAGGTCACCGGTGAAATCAGCTGAGCTGATGTCTTTGGGCAGGTCAATCAGGACCGGCCCGGGACGTCCGGTGGTGGCAATGTGATACGCTTCACGGGTGATACGCGGGATGTCATTGGTATCCTTGACCAGGTAGTTGTGTTTCACCACCGGCATGGTGATACCGAAGATGTCGGCCTCTTGGAAAGCGTCCTTGCCCAGCATCCAGGTGACTTGCTGGCCGGAGAGGATGATCATGGGCACCGAGTCCATCTGCGCGGTCATGATCCCGGTAATGGTATTGCCAGCGCCAGGGCCGGAGGTCACAAGTACCACGGCGGGTTTACCTGTGGCACGCGCGTAGCCGTCGGCCATGTGGCAGCAGCCTTGCTCGTGACGGGCGAGGACAAACTTGATGTTGTTCTTGACCGTTATCAGGGCATCAAAAATGGGGATGGCCGCGCCTCCGGAGTATCCGAAGATGTATTCGACGCCGAGGTCGTCGAGTGTCTTGATGAGAGCTTGTGCTCCGTCGATTTGCTGTGTGCTCATGCGAAAATTGGTGTTTCGGGGGTGAAATAGTATGAAAATGAATATTTGTAAAACGAAAACAGGCCGTTTTTGTGGAAAACGGCCTGTTTTATTGTGATTGGCGTGTCAAAAAACGACTTTAGGGGTTGAATTTATCCTGTTTTCAGATCATGGATGCAATGAGTTTCTCTAACTTCACGATATCAGCTGAAAAACTACGGATGCCCTGGGCTGTTTTTTCAGTGGCCATGGCGTCTTCATTGAACATGAAACGGAAGCCTTTTTCATCCAGGGAGATTTTTTCAAGGTCTGATTGCGCAGCGCGTTCAGGCGAGAGCTTGCAATCGAGCTCACCTGCTGTGTTCTTGAGCTCCTCGAGCAGTCCCGGGCTGATGGTCAGCAGATCGCAGCCGGTGAGGTGGGTGATCTGGCCGGTGTTGCGGAAGGAGGCACCCATGACTTCGGTTTTGTAGCCGAATTTTTTGTAGTAGTTGTAGATTTGCTGGACTGAGAGCACCCCGGGGTCCTCGGCACCTTGGTAGTCGATACCCGTTTCTTTTTTGTACCAGTCGTAAATACGGCCGACGAAGGGGGAGATCAGCTGCACGCCCGCCTCGGCGCACGCGACGGCCTGGGCAAAGGCGAACAAGAGTGTCAGGTTACAGTGGATGCCGTCCTTTTCCAGCTCCTCGGCGGCACGGATGCCTTCCCATGTGGAGGCGATCTTGATCAGGATGCGGTCGCGGCTGATGCCTTCTTTTTCATAGAGATCGATGAGATGGCGTGCCTTGGCCACCGTGCCGGCAGTGTCGAACGACAGGCGCGCGTCGACTTCCGTCGATACGCGGCCGGGCACGATTTTGAGGATTTCGACACCAAACAGGATCAGGATGCGGTCGATGATACTTTCGATGAGAGCCTCGCCGCTAAGGTCAGAATGGGCATGCTCGCTGATGGCCTGGTCGACCAGGGGTTTGTATTCGGGTTTGGAAGCGGCCTGCAGGATCAGGGATGGGTTGGTGGTGGCGTCCTGGGGTTTGTATTCCTCCATGGAGGCAAAATCACCTGTATCGGCGACGACGGTGGTATATTGCTTGAGTTGGTCGAGATGGTTGCTGTCACTGGTAGAGCTCATGATGGGTGGTTACATAAACTTTGCAGAGCAGCATGCAAGGAGGATGTTCGCAAATACCGCTGAAATATCAGGAAAGTGGGGCTGCGGGGGATATGATGGCTCAAAGATGATCGCCCTGCATATCGCACCTTGATGCGGTCTCGTTCCTGGTGGAACCGCTAGTCGGGCAGGCGGCTTGCTGTTGCCCGCTTGCCTTGTCTGGATCAAATTACAACCCATTGAAAATTAGCTCTTTGCCTTGTGATGCGTTATCTGTTAAACGGAGTAAACCATTACGTAGTCTAACTCATTGACTTGTGAGGCAAATGGGCTTATTGGATACCTGTCTATGAAAAACACCAAACACATGAAATGGCTTTCACTCGTGGCCATGCTTTCTTTTTCCCTCCCGGCTGCGGCGCTTGAGGAGAGGGAGTTTAAGAGTTCAGATGAGAGTAAGTCGTTTACCGCGACGCTGACGGATTACAATGCAGCGAGGAAAACGGCGACTGTAACCTTGAAAAACGGCATCGTTAAGAGCTTCGACCTGTCGTTACTCTCTGAAGAGGATCAAAAATACGTGATCGATAGCGCGGACGAGCTGGCTGTCAGTCGGTCCGTCAGTGTTTCATTCAAGGAAGTCAAGGGGGAGACGACCCGGACCAAGTCTGGTCTGGTTAGGACAAGGTCGACCCCCACCAGCTACGAAATCCAGGTGTACAACCGTTCAGACAAAGTGATCGAAGACCTCGAGATCCGTTACAGCCTCTATTATTGTGTCGGCAGCAGCAGCGCAACGGGCCCCAGCCACACCCCCCAAGTGCTCAAGGGCTCATTGATTTACCCGAAACTTTTTGGCAAATACAACGAGACCCGTGCCACCTCTGAGGTGGTGCTGATCCGTGAGTCCAAAAAAGGTGTGGCTCCCCCGGTACCCAGCGGCGGCGGTGGCGGATGATGTCAATATGACTATCCTGGCGGTCGTCAGGAGAACAAGGACGCGATCATGTGTGACGGCGAAAGCCTGCCCCCCGGTGTGGAGCCAGGATATCGCAGGATTGACCACATCATCGGCATTGTCGCGGATGTCGTGCTTGATGGCAAAGTCATAAAGACGGTGGCCAGTAGCCCGCTGGTGCTGAAGAAGCACAAGGAGGGATTGATCAAGTAGTCTGCAAGTAGGCTGTCACCTGGTGATCGGCCAACTTCTTTCTACAAAAAATCCGCGCCTCCATGGAGGTGCGGTTTTTTATAGAGTATGGGCCCAAGGCTGGGCGTTATGCTGCGTCAGCCCGTTTTTTGCGCAGAATGGGTGGTTTTTTGCCTTCAACCACCGCGCGGGTGATTGAGACGGATTCGACATCATCCCGGCCCGGCACTTCATACATGACATCAAGCATGATTTTCTCGAAAATCGAGCGTAGCGCGCGGGCGCCGGTGCCCCGGAGAACCGCCTCCTCGGCGAGTGCGGCGAGGCCGTCCTTGGTCACCTTGAGTTTGACGCCATTCATGGCAAGCAGCTTCGAATACTGCTTGATCAAGGCGTTTTTCGGCTGGGTCAGGACTTCGATCAGCTCATCCGTGGTTAACTCACGGAGGGATGAAATGATGGGAAGTCGGCCAATGAACTCGGGGATCAACCCGAAGTGCAGCAGGTCCTCCGGCTCTGCTTTCTGAAAGAGGTCTTCAGCCGCCAGGTTTTTATCCTTCTCGCTTTCCTCACCTTCGTGGAAACCGAGAACGTGTTTGCCGAGGCGTCGACTGATGATATCGCCGATGCCGACGAAGGCTCCCCCGCAGACAAACAGGATACGCTCGGTGTTGACCTGGATGTATTCCTGCTGCGGGTGTTTGCGGCCTCCCTGGGGCGGGACGTTGCAGACGGTGCCTTCAAGGATCTTGAGCAGCGCCTGCTGGACACCCTCACCGGAAACGTCGCGGGTGATGGAGACATTCTGGGTGGTGCGACCGATTTTATCGATTTCATCGACGTAGATGATGCCGCGCTCGGCGCGTTCGACATCGAAGTCGGCTGCCTGCAGCAAGCGGAGGATGATGTTTTCAACATCGTCACCCACGTAACCGGCTTCCGTCAGGGTGGTGGCATCCACGATGGTAAACGGGACATCGAGCACGTTGGCCAGGGTGCGGGCCAGCAAGGTCTTGCCTGAGCCTGTGGGTCCGAGCATCAGGATGTTAGATTTTTCAATATCGACATCGGTAAACTCCGGTGAGGGGTTGATGTGATCCTGGCGCAAACGCATGTAGTGGTTGTAAACCGCGACCGAGAGAACCTTCTTGGCGCGCTCCTGACCGATGACAAACTCATCGAGTCGCTCGGAAAGCTGGGCAGGGGTGGGGACATCCCCCTTGGAGATATGGGTTTCGGCGACTGTTGGTTTGCCGTGGCCGAGTTCTTTCTCCATGATGGAGGAGCAGACCTCGATGCATTCGTTGCAAATATAGACAGCCGGGCCGGCGATGAGTTTCTTGACCTCCGAGTGGCTTTTGCCACAGAAGGAACACATGGTGAGGTTGGAAGTGCGGGCCATTGGGTAAATGAAGGAATGTGGAAGTGAAGGAGTGAATACAAGAGTGAAAAATAAAAGGGCGTGGGTAATAATAACGTCACCCGAACGCCCTGACAATAGCCTATAATGCTGGAAATGTCCTATTTTTTTGCGTCATCGCCGTTATTGCCGGCACCGTTTTCCGGTAACTCCTTGCGGCTTTGGAGGACTTTGTCGACCAGGCCATAGGCGGCGGAGTCCTCGGCTGACATGTAGTTGTCGCGGTCGGCATCCTTTTCAATCTGCTTCTCGGTTTTTCCAGTGTGCTTGGCAAGGATCGAGTTGAGGCGCTTTTTCAGTTCAAACATAAACCCGATGGTGCGCTCGACGTCAGCGGCGGTGCCCTGGGCACCACCGGAAACCTGGTGGATCATCACGTGGGAGTTAGGCAGGCAGAAACGTTTGCCCTCGGTTCCCGCAGTGAGCAGCACGGCTCCCATGGAGGCGGCGATACCGATGCAGTAGGTGTTTACGTCACAGGTGAGAAACTGCATGGTGTCATAAATCGCGAGACCTGCGGTGACGGACCCGCCGGGGGAGTTGATGTAGATGTGGATGTCCTTCTTGGGGTCCTGCATCTGGAGGAAAAGCATCTGGGCAATCACCGAGTTGGCCACACCGTCGTCGATGCCGCAGCCGATAAAAATGATACGGTCCTTGAGAAGGCGGGAGTAGATGTCAAAGGCGCGTTCACCACGGCCATCGGACTCGATGACGGTGGGGATGTAGTAGTTGTTCTTGGGTGTGGAATCCATTGTTAAATAGTGAGTAGTGAATGTTGAATGATCCGGGTTTCTCTAGGCCTCGGTGACTTCCGCTTCAATTTCCTCCACTTTCGCGTTGTCTACCAGGAAGTCAATCGCCTTGCCGATGAGAATGGAGTTTCTCAGGCTGGAGATACGGCCGGAGCGCTGCATTTCCTTCATCACGGCCTTGGGTGCCTTTTTCTGTTGGCGGGCGATACTGGCGATACGCTGGGCGACTTCGTTGTCGGTGACCGCGATCTTTTCAGCATGGGCGATTTCCTGGAGGATAAAGTTGGTTTTCAGGTTGTTGCGTGCCTGGATTTGGGCGGTAGCAATGATCTCCGCCTGCTGGGAGGCGATTTCCTCGTCGCTGAGGCCGGCCTGGGCACCCCGGGCGACCATGTCATCGGCACTGCCTTGGGCTTCAGCGGTGACCAATTCCTCAGGGAGTTCGAAGTCGACCTTGCCGAGCAGGTTCTCGACGATCTGATTCACCTTGTCCTCGTCGATTTGCCGGTTTTTTTGTTGGGTGATCTGCTCAGCGATCAGTTCCTTGAGGTCGGCCACGGTTTTACCTTCGCCAAACTGGAGGGTTTCGGCGACAAAGGCATCGTCAAGCTCTGGGAGTTGCTGCTCCTTGATTCCCTTGACGGTAACATCGAACACGAGGTCCCTGCCGCGCAGGTCGATGACGGGGAAGTCGTCAGCGACCGTGCAGGTGACTTCACGCTTGTCGCCGGTGGCGGCGCCTTCGAGTTGTTTGCCGAAGCCGGGGAGGAATGCGTCCTCTTTGATCTGCACCCAGTAGTCTTCCTTACCACCGAGGATACCGGCCGGTTTGCCAAGGGCTTCCTCAAGCGGCTTGCCGTCGAGGGTTGAGGTAAAGTCGATGATGGCGATATCATCCGCTTGCAGCGGGCGGTCGTCGATATCGATAAAATCGGCATATCGCTCAACCACGCCGTCGAGTTCTTTTTGGACTTCCTCGTCCGTGGCCTCTGCGGAGGGGATCTTGACGGTGATTTCCTTGTATTCGGGGAGCTCGAAGGTGGGTGCGAGGATCAGCGGCATGACAAAGCTGAACGAGCCGTCGTCTGCGTGGGTCATTGTTTCAGGTGCCTTGAAGTTGAGTACGCGGAGGTCTTCGTCTTTTTTCATCGCTTCCCCGCAGGCGGCGCTGATGAGGCGCTGCTCAAGCTCCTCCTTGATGTCGGCGGCAAAACGCTTCTCGATGACCGAAACAGGGGTCTTTCCTGGGCGGAAACCCGGGATCTTGGCTTGTGAACCGTAGGCTTTAACGATGTTCTTGCGCTCGCTCTGGACCTTATCGGCAGGGATTTCAGCACGCAGGGTTGCGGTGCACTCGGGTAGTTTGTCGACAGTGATGTTCATGGTGTCAATGGTAGTATTAAAAAGCGTGAGTTGGCGGAATTGTGGCCGCGAAGGGGCGGCAAGCTAGTAGCCACAGCGCAGCGAGTCAAGAACCATGACGCGGTTATGTGACAGGAAATGAAGCTGTAAGGCAAAGCCCCACCCCCGGCACGCAGGCCTGGGATGGGGCGGTTTTTCCTGTTATGAAGAATCTTTACGGTCTGGTGCTACCTTCCGCGCCTCGGTGGCCGTTCGCCGGGCCTGGGTGGAGCAGGTGGTTCAGCGGGGGCATCAGCGGCGAGGAAGACGTTGTCGGGTAGTTCGTCACCAATGTCTGTGTTCCTCCTAATGATGGTGGCCAGGGTCTGCTGCTCGACCATACGTCTCATTACCTCCGGTAAATACCCCTGGTACCAGAACCGGTCGCCGTCACGTAGGCGCATGAACTGGTCGCGCAACAGGTGGTGGAGCATTTCACCGACCATGGTACCGGGCAGATGAGGCTCGCAGAGTGCGCCGACCCAGAGGTCGATCTCATTGACGTTGCCATAGGCCTCGGCGAGCCGCCGGGCGGTCACCGGGTCACGGGTGATTTCCATGAAGTCGCGGGCTGGTCTGAGTCCGAGCGCCTTGCGGGTTTCATTGTAGCTGGGCAGGCCATGGTCGCGACCACGCTGGATGTTAAGCGCGGCCAGATCGAGCCCACCCGCTCCGGGAGGACCGAAAAGGAAATTGCGCAGGTCATCGACTATTTGGGAGTCGAGTTCCTGGCAACGTTGCCCGGCCAGTCCGCGTATTATCGAATCGATTCCTTCGTTTTCTATATGCCCCGGATTGAAAAAGGCATCAGCAAGCGACAAATTCCCGGCTGCCACTTCTGCACCATTTTCATCAAGGCGGAGCAAGGTCGATGGAATCAAACTATGCCCAAAGCGATAGGCAGCGCAGGCGAAGACGTTTGAAATACCTGCGTTGACCTGTGGTTTGTAGCCGTCGTACGGGCGGATCGCGTCACGGCCTATGAGGATGGGGAGGAATTCACGGTACGTGATCGCCTGCATCTCAGCGACTACAATCATCCGGGCATACTGGTAGGTTTCCTCGTCACTCGAGCTTGGATTGAGTTTTTTATACTCATCGGCGTGGTGGTTGTGCTCCCTGACAAACAATGTGTGCATCGCGGTGAGGCCGGTTTGTTCGTTGGCGCGGACGTCACCTGCCAGGAAGTAGTCGGCACTGCTTGTCGGCGCATTATCCATGCCCGTCGTATTGTAGGGGAGCAGTTCTCCCTGGTCGGTGTCGCTTGTCTTCAGCTTGCCGCTACCATCGAGCCTGCGCAGCGCAAAGGCCCGGGTGTCATCCGAGCCGTAGACGTTGGACGCATCGATATAGGCTGTGATGGCATTGATCTGCTGGCGCACGTCCTTGACGTGTTCGTAGAGGGACCGGTTTAGCGGAATGATGGCTTCTCCAGTTCCCTGGGGATCAAACCACGGATCGCCAGCGGGGATTTCGATGTTGAATGACTCCACGGGATCGATGCCTGGTGTTTCGTTGATGTCGTGATCCAGGAACTGCCCCCACTGCCAGAGGAAATCGCTTGCTCCCCGGCGGTTTTCCACACTGCCTGTCTGCATGGCCACCGCATTACTGACCGCCCTGGCATTGGGGCGCTCGGAACCGGCGGGGGAATCTGCGTCATCCGCATAGCGGGCAGGGAGTCTACGCAAGTAAGTTTGCTCCGCGGAACCCCAGTAGGTATTTTCCAGATTGTTGTTCGTTCCATCGATGTTGCGGAATTCGTTGGGGAACTCGACTTGCACGGATGGACGGTCGGCAGGCGGTTGCGCCGGCTTGGCTGTTTTTTGATCAGTGCGTGGTTCGGGTTGTGGACGTAGTCTGGGTATTCCCGGGCCGTGTCCGTGGCGTGCTTCATGGTTGCCATCGTCTGGTTCTTGGGCAACGACCACCGAAGTCCCGGCCATAGCCATCATTTCTATCACAACGCCTATGCGGGTGATGATTTGTTTGGATCGTGTCATGGTTCTGTGGGGTGTGGGGTTGATGTTGGAAACTCTAACTTTTTCCAAGCGATACCACAGTGTGCGACATTTCCGTTAAGTGTCTGTGTCAGTCGGGCAGGAGTTTTGTAAAACCTTCGTTAAGATCGTGTGAGATTACCTTTTGAAAAAAGTGGCGAGAATGATGCAAGGCCCCCAAAACAAAGGATGTCGTAACGGGGTATGCTGTGTTAGCTTGCCGGCAGCGCCAACGTATGAAATCAATCAACTTCAGGATGTGTCTCCTCAGCATCGCTTGCGGGCTGGGCAGTGGCTTTTTCCCGGGAGCATTTTTGCCTATGGTGCATGCCGCCTCAGCACCCGGTTCCGGTGAACCCAGTGAGCTTGTCCATGAGCACAACAAAGCCTTGCCTCTCAACCATCGGGATTACTCATTCGGATATTGGTTAAATGGATACCGCAAACACAAGTCCGATACATCGAAAGATATTCTGTGCCTGGAAACCGGCTACTTCGGTCTGGCGATGGACATGGCCCGGCTCGACCAGGCGAAGTTTGGCCAGATCAATGACGAACTGGATTACACCGGTGCCTTGGCAGCCGATGGCAGTCGCATGAGCAAACTCGAAAACGCCGGGCTGAACATCGAGTTGGAGAAAGATGGCAAGGTCTTCCGCGCTGTGAGCTGTCGCGCGGCCAAGGAGCGACTGGAGGGGAGCCGTTTTCAAGGCACCCGTTTATGGGAGTCGGCCCGCTATGTTCAGAATTATGAGATCCAAGGGTTGGAGTTTCAAGCCGACGACGGAGAAACGCTGGTAACGGATTCCCGGCTCAACGTGGTGGCCTGGCCGAACTCATTGAGTTTGACAGCGGAGGTTGCGCCTGCTGTGACCTATAAAACCGGCCCCGAGCTTGGTGTCAACGGCCAGGGGATCTGTCTGGTCGAGACCCCTCATCGCATTGCCCACCAACCCGGGCTTGAGCACGGGCAGTTCACCCTGGAAAGCTGGATCAAGGTTCCCGAGGTCTTTTTCCAGAAAGGCCGTGGCTGGATCTTGTGTAAAAATCAAAACGAGATCACGGAGGGCAATTATGGCTTGCTCGTCGTTGGCGGGCAGGTCAGGGCGACCATGAATATCGGCGGTCGAGGGCGCCGGAACATTTACACCGTGAAGTCAGATCATCACAGCTTGATTGCTGATAAGTGGCATCACCTGGCGATGACGTATGATGGCAAAACCCTGTCCTTATACATGGATGGGAATCTCAAGGAGTCGATGGAAATCGGCAAACAACGCATCCTTGGCAACGGGCCGTTGAGTCTCGGCCAACGGGCGGATGGTCATGGCGGCATGACTCCCGTGATCATCGATCAAATACGCGTATGGAGCCGCGCATTGGATCGGAATGAACTCATTCAACACAGCAGAAAACCTGCGGAACTCAAAAATCGCAATGGCCTTGCCTTCGAAGATAATTGTGAATCGGGAGAACCCGTGAATCATCCGGTGTGGGAAAATACCAGGATGAGTATCCGGTTCAAGGGGCCACATCATGACTGGTATGCCGCGCAGCTTGTCCCGGAAAAGTGGGGTGTTGGTAATCACAAAAAAGTGACCGTGAACTGCAATCTGGTGAGCCAATTTGAAAAAGATACCCGGCTAACAGTCGATATGAAACTCAACGAGTTGCCACCGGTTGTCTACGACAAGCAGTTCAACTGCTATGTGGCCCGGGTGAGCCGACCCAAGCGAGACTGGCAAGGCGGATACAACGAGAACCGGAATTACGATGACATTGACATCACCATCGATTCGCAACACGAAAAAACCATTCCATTTCTGCTAGAGATGTTTCATCCGGCGAGTATCACGGGTCTTTGCCCGGTTCTCTGTGATGAACATGGCGAGCCGACCGGTGTCCCTGTCCAGTTGAGCAAGAACTGGCATTACCAGAAAACGGGGGCCTATCTGCGAGCCTATGCCTTGCTTCCCACCATCAAGGGGCAGAAGAAATACAAGCTGAGGATTGTCTACGGTTTCTACGGCAAGGTTCCCTCTGCCAGCCACGCCCAGTTGTCGCTGGTGGGATACGGTGGCAATGGTCGCTGGGACCAGCTCGCCATTGGTTCATGGGGGGAAACCTACTGCATGGACATGGATATGAGTTGCGTGGATGTCGCCGTCACCGATGTTAGAATGCTGATGGCCCGTAATGGAGTCCAAGGTAAACAATGGAGCTGGACCGATGCCGGCTGGGGAGGCGACTGGTTGGGGCTCAATGACACCATGGGAGAGAAGTATTTGTTCAACGGCGTGAAAACGGCCTACCTGTCACATGGTCCTTGTTTGACGGAAGTAAAATACGATGGTTTTTACGGAGCCGGGCGTGAGATTGGTTTTACCTCGACGGTGAGGACGTTGCGAACCGATGACCACGCCCGGACGTTTACCACCATCAAGTATGTTTTTGATAAACCGGTCAAGGCTGGGGGCTGGCTGTTTAAAATGGGCCGCACCGGCGGCTACGTGACACCAAGGATTGCCTACGGAAACAGCGCAGGCCTGATCAAGGAACACCAGGTTCCCAACGGTCTCAAAAAAGAGACAACATTCATCCCGAAGACCACCCTAACAGGCTCGGGGCCATGGTGGGTTTCTTTCCCCGGCGCATACTCTGACCGGGGCAAGGACTGGGGCACAGGCTACCGGGCCATGGTCATCCGGGCCTACAAAGCGAACATCGGTGGGAAAGTATACACCAACCCAACGGTAGAGTTTCCAGCCTACCAGTCGGCAGGTGAGGGCAGGCCTAACATCGATTTCCTGATGACCGCTCCCGAGGGGGTGACCGGTTTCAAACCCGGTGACACGATCGAGTTTGATGTGGAGTGGATCACCTTGCCCCGCGTCGCCGACGACTACTATGGCCCGAACGAAACCTTCAGAAAACATGTCATGGAGAACCCCTCATCATGGCAAACAACCTATCGCGAGGCCGTCGGGAATAACCTGAAAATTGCGGTCGGTGGCGGCACCTTGCTAAATAATTACCCGGTCATCATTCAGGCCGGTCAGGATGAGGTGACCGTGGATATCGAGGGAGGTCTGGGAATGGTCCCCATCCGCTTCGAAGGACTCAAGCAGGCCAAGGGCTATGCTCTCTATCAGGTCGTCGATGGGAAAGAGGTCAAACTCGACCAGTCGGTCCACGGCAACGACTTCTGGCAGACCGACTACCATGTGAAAACAAACACCTTCAAGATGACCTTCAACCTTCCTCTGGATGGGCTGGAAAAATCAAAATGGATCCTCCGCGCCGATGCGCCCAAGTAAGCACTCCCAGGTAAGCTGCAAGGCCTCAGGTCTTTGTTTGGGTGAGCCGGTTATACCGTTCACGATAGGCACTGGGTGAACAGCCCTCTCGATTTTTAAACAAGCGGGAGAAGTAGTAGACACAGGAGATGCCGGTATGTTCTGCGATCCCACTGACCGGCAGCTTGGTGTGGCGTAACAGCTCCCGTGCCTTATTCATACGGATGTCGATCTGGTATTGGTTGGGAGCTTTGCCAGTGTGCTCCTTGAACACGGCTCGAAAACGTGAGTAACTCAAGCCCAGGGTTTTTGCCAGTCCCTCCATGTCAATTGTTTCGGCGCTGTGTTTCAGTAGATACTGGCGGGCCTCGTGAACCTTTTGTGAGATTTCACGTCCGCCTGCGTGATGGTTGATCGAGTGTGAGCGAACGCGAGCGAGAGCTTCCATGGTGCGGGCTGCGATGATTTGCTGGTATCCCGGCATTGACCGTCGCATGAGACCGGCCACGGAGCGAATCAGTTGGAGTAATTCCTGATCGTAGCCAATTGGGACCACGGCCTTGTTAGGGGAGAAGAACCCATCCATGAGCCGTTCTGCAATGTCTCCATGAAAACCGATCCAGCTTTCGTCCCAACCGTCTTTTTTTGTGGGGTGGTATCGATGCCAAACCCCGGGAAACAGGAGAAACACCTGTCCTGCTGATATCCGCATTTTTCGGGTTTCCGAGGATTCGAAAATTCCCCGTCCGCGGGTGATATAGACCAGCTGGTATTCATCGAGAACGCGCCCGTTGCTCCACGACAAGTCATACTTACCAGGGTGTTGGCGTGGCGGGTAGGGCATGTTTGCCCCGATTTCAGAGAAACCTGAATTCAAGACATGTAGCCCCCAAGCTATGGCGTCCGGTTCGACCGGTAGATAGTGGGAGTAGGGTTGCAAAGTGTCCATTTTGTAATCAATTCGTGCAAATCATAGATCAGTATGTCCATTGAAACAACGATGGATGTCGCTTATTATCATGACAATGGCAGCGACAATCCACCTCGTGAGAACATGGAGATGCAGTCATTCTGCAGAGTCATATGATGCGTGGCCTGGAAGGCTTGCGGCAGCCCGTTTCCCAAACACCTGTCGGCAAGCCAAGGCACTCATGGAGGGTCGCTGGATGAGCACTGCTTTTATGGTGAATTGTTAGAAAACCAACTGGAAAAACGACAGATGAACAAATCAATGAAATTAGGGTTGTTTGGTATCGGGCTCGATACGTATTGGGAGCAGTTTGATGGCTTGAAGGAGCGTTTGCTCGGGTATCAGGCCACGATCAAGGAGCGATTGGAGTTATGTGGATCTGAAGTCATCGATATCGGCTTGATTGACAACCCGGGGAAGGCTCCCGAAGCAGGGCTTCGGTTCAAACAAGAGGATGTGGAGATGATCTTCCTGTTTGTTTCCACCTATGCACTGTCGTCAACGGTATTACCTGTCGTGCAGAAAGCCAAAGTGCCGGTGGTCCTGCTCAACATGCAGCCGGTGGCACAGCTTGATTATCAAAAATTCAACGCGGTGGGTGACCGGGGGGCGATGACCGGCCTATGGCTTGAGCATTGCCAGGCTTGTTCGATGCCGGAGCTGGCCTGTGTGTTTAACCGGGCGGGCATTGATTTTCATGTTGTCACAGGCTACTTGCAGGATGAGGCCGCGTGGCAAGAAATCCAGGATTGGGTGGAGGCCGCCAAAGTCGTTGCAGGGATGCGTGCAAACCGGGTCGGGGTGCTCGGGCATTACTACGGTGGCATGCTGGATGTTTATAGCGACATGACACAGCAATCAGCCGTATTTGGCAATCACTTTGAAATTCTGGAAATGTGTGAGCTCCATGCGCTTCGCGAAGCTGTCACGGACGAGCAAATCGTGTCCAAGGTGCACGAATTTAACCAGACGTTCGAGGTGTCTGCCGAGTGTGAGCGCACCGAGCTTGAGCGCGCGGCGCGGACTTCAGTCGCGCTCGATGCCTTGGTTGCGAATCACCAGCTGGGTTCGATGGCTTACTACTATGAAGGCCAGCCGGGCAGTGATTATGAAAACATCGTGACTTCCGTGATAGCGGGAAACACGCTGCTCACCGGACGGAACATCCCGGTGGCGGGTGAGTGTGAAATCAAAAACGTGCAGGCGATGAAAATCATGGATCTGCTTGGTGCCGGCGGCTCGTTTTCCGAGTATTACCTGGCTGACTTTATCGATGATGTGGTGTATTTCGGACATGACGGCCCAGCTCACTTTACAATTGCAGACGGTAAAGTGGGCCTCGTTCCCTTACCCCTCTACCACGGTAAGCCAGGCAAGGGCTTGTCGATCCAGATGACCGTGCAGAATGGCCCGGTGACCTTGCTCTCGGTGGTGCAGAGCCGTAACGGAGAGGTGTCGCTTCTGGTGGCCGAAGGTGAATCCGTCACCGGCCCGATACTACAAATAGGCAACACGAACAGTCGCTACAAATTTCCTCTTCCGGTCAAGGAGTTTATCAATCGCTGGAATGAAGTTGGTCCGGCACACCACTGCGCGATCGGCGTGGGGCATGTTGCGGCAAAGATAGAAAAACTCAGCTCTCTGCTTGGCATCAACTGCACCCAAGTGTGCTAACAAAAAACCCGCTAAAGCACTAGTCTTCAGCGGGTTATGAAAATGGTACGCAGACTGGGACTCGAACCCAGGACCAATTGGTTAAAAGCCAACTGCTCTACCAACTGAGCTATCTGCGCGTTAGGTTGGATTTTTTGCTTTGCTTCCCTGACGGGCTGCTGGGCGGGCGCAAAATACTGATCCGCGGCTATTTCGCAAGATTTAATTTAACCTTTTTGACACAATTTTTCCAGACCGGTGGATTTTCGGGTGAAATTGCCACATCCGGCGGCTGGCAGGGGGATTGTCGTCGACAGGCTTTCCCGTTCCCCGAATAAACAAGAAAGAGAGAGTTTGTGCTTGTCAGGCAAGCGATTCAGCCCTATGGGGACTGCGCATCAGCTCTGCGAATAACTCGGGGGTGGGTCATAGGACCCACTCTTTTGTGTCTCGGGGTATCAAAAATCTCTCCACATCCACACTTTATCACTCTTAACCACTTAATCACTCAAGAAAAGCCATGACCAACGACATCGTCGCTCTCATTGACTACTACGAGAAAGAAAAAGGCATCGACCGTGAGAAGGTCCTTGCTGCGCTCGAGTTTGCCTTTATTTCAGCCTACCGGAAAATGGTTCCCGGTGCTGACGCTATCGAGACCCTCCGTGCCGAGGTCGATACTCGCAAGGGTGATACCACGATACACGCATCGCTGACGGTTGTGGCAGACGATGATTATGTGGACAAATTCAATGAAGTGCCGATTTCACTGGCCCGTAAGAGCAAGCCGGACGCCGAGCTGGAGGATAGTCTGGATTTCAATGTCACACCACAGAACTTCGGTCGTATCGCCACCCAGACGGCGAAACAAACCATGATGCAGCGTCTGCGTATGGCGGAAAAAGAAATGATCTATGACGAGTTCAAGGACCGCGCCGGTGACATTGTCAGCGGAACGGTGCGCCGCTTTGAGAAAAGCGATGTCATGATCGACCTTGGCAAATTTGAAGGTCGTATCCCGTCGCGTGAGCGGGTAGTGACAGAAGACTACAACATTGGCGACCGTATCCGCGTCTACGTCGTGGCGGTTGAAAACGAGTCGCGTGGACCCGAGATCATCCTGTCGCGTAGCCACCCGAATTTTGTCCGTCGATTATTTGAATCCGAAGTAGCCGAAATCGCCGATAATACCGTGGAGCTACGCGGCATTGCCCGCGAGGCCGGGTATCGCACCAAGGTGGCGGTCTCCAGCAACGATGACAAAGTGGATCCGGTCGGCGCCTGCGTCGGTCTCCGTGGTGCCCGGGTCAAAAACATCGTGCGCGAACTTAACAACGAGAAAGTCGATATCATCCGTTGGAGTGACGACCCAGCCACTTTTGTGGTGGATGCCCTTAAGCCCGCTAATATCCGCACCATCAGTCTGGATAAAGAAAACAAGATCGTTTCGGTCACCGTCGATGAAGAGGAGCTGAGCAAGGCGATTGGCCGTCGTGGCCAGAATGCCCGTCTCACGGCCAAGCTGATGGGGTGGGATGTACAAGTCAGTAAGGACGAGACGCAGCACGAGCAGTTTGAAGAGCGCGTCACCGATGCCGCGCACTCACTGGGTGGGCAGCTTGGCCTTGACGACGAGATGGCGGACAAGTTGTTCCGTGCCGGTGGTGCAACCGCTGAACTCGTGTCGCAGATGCCGGCCGAATACATTGCGCAGGCACTCGAGATATCGCAGGAGGAAGCTTTGGCCATTCTGGACAAGGTGGCGGCACCTGCCGAGGAAGCCGGTTCAGCAGAAGCTGTTTCTGAAATATCGGGTGACGATGCCACGGTATCCGAGGCAACCTCTGAAGGCAGCGAAGTCTGATCGACTTGTCAGCACACATTTATTTCCACATATTCCATTTTCAACTCCTTAAATTTCCTAATACCACTTAACATCCAGCATGGCAGACTCCAGCGATAAACCCCAAAAAGACAAGGAAGTCCTCGATCTTCTCGATGACTCCGCACAGAAGTTGTCGCGTCGTGAGCGACAACGCATCGAAGCCACCAAGGTGCAGACTGTAGACGATCAGAAGAAAGCAGCGCTGGATATTTTTGAAGACGGGGATGGCAAGAAAAAGACTTCCGTTGTCCATAAGAAAGCCGGGTTGAAAAAGGAGATGCCAACCATTTCCAAGCTTCTTGATAAAAAGGACGATGAGTTTTCACTGAACAAGGTATCCGCCGGTTCCTTGTCGATGCCCACTCCGGAAGACAAGGCTGGGGACTCCGCTGATGCGGGTAAGTTATTGAAGGACGGTAACGTGATTACGATCAAGCCGCCGATCATCGTGAGTGACCTGGCGGAATTGATGGCGCTGAAGCCATTTCAACTGATGGCCGACCTGATTAAACTCGAGGTGTTTGTAGCACCTCACCAGGCGATTGAACCGGACATCGCGGAAAAGCTCTGTAAAATGCACGGCTTTACCTTTGAGCGTGAGAAGCGCGAGAAAGGGGGCGGCGTTCACAAGGAGAAGAAAAAGATCAAGGAGCCCAAGGCGAAGAAGCTGGAGGAAGAGGACCAGGAAACCCTCGAGTACCGCGCGCCGATCATCACCTTCATGGGGCACGTTGACCACGGCAAAACATCCTTGCTCGACTATGTGCGCAAAAGCCGCGTCACCTCGGGTGAAGCCGGTGGAATCACCCAGCACATTGGAGCATACCGTGTGGAACACAACGGGCACCCGATCAGTTTCATCGACACTCCCGGTCACTCGATTTTCACGGAAATGCGTGCCCGAGGCGCTGATGTCACTGATATCGTTGTTCTGGTTGTTGCCGCTGACGATGGTATCATGCCACAAACCAAGGAAGCCATCCAGCACGCCCAGAAGGCCAAGAAGACCATCATCGTAGCCATCAATAAATGTGATACGAAAGGGGCTGATCCTACACGTGTCAAGACCCAGCTTATGGAACACGGTCTTCAGCCGGTTGATTTTGGGGGTGATGTTGAGTGTGTGGAGGTATCTGCCATCACAGGACAGGGAATGGAGGAGCTCATCGAGCTGATGGCGCTTCAAGCTGAAGTCCTGGAACTCAAGGCCAACCCGCGTGCGAATGCACGTGGATCTGTCATCGAGGCCAGCATCCAGCCTGGCAAAGGACCCACCGCCACCGTCATGGTCCAGGCGGGCACGCTCAAAGTAGGTGTGCCCTTTATCTGTGGCCCATATGCAGGCAAGGTAAAGACCATGCTCAACGATCTTGGCGAACAGGTAAAGCAAGCCGGTCCCGCTACTCCGGTTGAAATCATCGGTTTTGCAGAGCTGCCCCATGTCGGGGACGAGCTTGTGCAGATGAAAAACGAGCGTGCTGCCAAAAAACTATCTGAAGAGCGGCTTGAAGAGAGACGCAACAAGCGTCTCGTCCGTCCCAAGAAGAGCCGTATGGAGGACCTGCTCTCCATGGTTCAGGGGGATAACAAGATCCAGCTCAATCTCATTCTCAAGGGGGATGTCCAGGGATCGGTCCAGGCGATTGAAAACGCGATCAATGATATCAAGAGCGACAAGGTGGAGCCACGCTTCATCAAGTCGGCCGCCGGCTCCATCACGGAAAACGATATCCTGATGGCAAGCTCGTCCGATGCCGTCGTACTCGGCTTTAACACCAAGGTTGAAAGCAATGCGGTGCGTGCAGCGAAACGCGAGGGGGTGCAGATCAAATTATTCTCCATCGTTTACGAACTGATCGATACCGTTACCGAATCCATGCTCGGACTCCTCGATCCGCTGACACGCGAGACCATCATTGGTCACGCAGAAGTCAAGCAGGTGTTCAAAGTGCGCCGCGGTCGTGCCGCGGGTTGTATCGTCAAGGACGGAAAAGTCACCCGCACAGCCCACGCCCGTGTGCTTCGTGGTGGCGTTCCCGTTTACGATGGCAAGATGTCGACACTTCGCCGCGTTGCCGACGAGGTGGAGGAGGTGAAGCAGGGGATCGATTGCGGTATCCGACTTGGTGATTTTGACGAATACGAAGAGAACGATGTCATCGAATGCTACATCCTCGAGAACATTGAACAGACTTTGTAAATTTGTGATTTGTAATTTGTAATTTGTGATAAACCCGTGAGCCAGCGCCTTGACAGGATCAACGAACTGCTACGCCGTGAAATCAGCACGGTGATACGTGATTTTGAGTTTGATGGGGCACTGGTTACCATCAGTGCGGTTGAAATTACCCAGGATTTGCGTGAAGCCAAAGTATTTGTCGGGGTGCTCGGTGGCTATGGAGCCAAGGTGTTGGAGCAGCTCGGCCAGAAGCGTAAGCTCATCCAGGGGAAGGTGGCGAAGCGCGTTGTCCTCCGCTGTACGCCGAGACTGGATTTCCGACTCGATACCTCCGCAGCCCGTGGCGTCGATATGGTCAACGTCCTCGAAGAGGTGGATAAACTCCCCAAGGCACCCGTGGAGGAAAGTGAAGACGTGGATTAGTAAGTAGGTGATTCAGTCATTACGAAATCACATAATCACTTACCCACCTTCTTCAGGCTCGCCCGGCAGGCCTTCCAGTAGTTCTTGGTATCGTGCTACGGCGAAATCCCGCTTGTCGATATACATGCGGTTGGATTCATCGGCCAGACACAGGGCGATCAGTTCCCTGGCCTCGTCCGGACTGATGTTTTCTTTTTCCACAAGCCGGACGAACGTGGTTTTGACGTAGGGGGTTTGTGGCGACTCTAACTGCTGTTCCACAGCAGGGAGTAATGATTCGATGAGGTTTTCGTCGTTCATGGGAAAGAGGGGAGCGTGGGAGGGGAGCGTGGGCATCCTGCCCGCATATCATTAAGCAAGTGGACAGGAGTGTCCACCCTCCATATGTTCTGTCCACGGTTTATATTCCTCAGGGATAGGTGCCTGGAAAGCCATGCGTTCACCCGTGCGTGGGTGGTTGATGACGAGTTGCCAGGCGTGTAGCATGAGTCGGCCAGGCTGCACCGGTTGACGTGCTGGTTTGGAATAAATGGGGTCTGCTAGAATCGGGGTGCCAATGTGCAGCATGTGCACCCGGATCTGGTGGGTGCGGCCGGTATGCAAGTCACAGAGGACGAGGGTTGTGCCATCATCGGCGGTGTGCAGGACTTTGTAATCGGTTATCGCTGACTTGCCACTGCCCGGGTTTACCACCGCCATTTTCAACCGGTTGACGGGATGCCTGCCGATGTTGGTGAAAATGTTACCCTCAGCTTGGTTGGGTTTGCTCTGGACGACGGCAAGATAACGTTTTTCATTGCTCCGGTCATGAAACTGGCTGGTCAGCGACTGGTGGGCGGCGTCGTTTTTCGCCACGATGATACAGCCCGAGGTGTCCTTATCGAGTCGATGTACGATGCCCGGCCTTTCCACGCCCCCGATGCCAGCCAGTTGCCCCTGACAGTGGAAGAGCAGGGCGTTGACCAAGGTGCCATCGGCATTTCCGGCGGCCGGGTGGACCACCATGCCATGGGCTTTGTTGATAACCACGATATCCTCGTCTTCGTAGAGAATCTCCAGTGGGATGTCCTGGGGGGAGGCCCCGGCGGTTTCGGGCTCCGGAATAAGCACGGTGATGAGATCACCACTGGAGACGTTCTGTTTCGCCTTGGCCTTGGCCCTGTTCAGCAGGATGTCGCCTGATTTGAGCAGTGCCTGAATGCGGGAGCGCGACAGCTCTGGCAGTCGGCTCACCAGGAACTGGTCGATCCGCTGTGCTTCTATGCAATCCACCTCGATCTTCACGGGCTGATGGTGAGGGGATATGTGGCAAGTTTCAAATGCCAAAATGGCTAAGTTTCAAAAACCAAACTCCAAATACCACGAAATTCAAACAAGCACGGGAGATTCTTGCTTGGTGTTTGGAGTTTGGTTTTTGGTGTTTAAAGTTACAATTTGGCGTTTGGTTTTTCAAACTTGAGTGTAGAATCTCCCCGTGAGTCAGTTCAGTTTAGTGCAAAAACGAGCCATGCTTGCTGCCCTCGCGGCGGTGGGTGTGCATGTGTTTGTCTTTGGCTTCTGGATACTGCTTATCATCTGGGATCTTCCTTTGTTTGCGATGGCGGTGCCTGAAAAAGAACCCGCGCCAGAACCAGAGGTGGTGGTTGTGATACGTGCGATCGACCAGGCGTCGCCGCCTCCGCCGTTAGGGGTTCCGGTGCCGCCACCCGCTGCTGAGGAGTTGCCGGAAACTCCCCCGGTCGCAGATACTCCGCCGCCGCCTCCAGCTGACGTGAAGCCTGCGGAAGAAAAAAAAAGCCTGCCAGAGCCGCCTGAACCCAAACGTAAGTTCGCCCGCACCTCGGCCGACCAGGAAGGCCAACCCGACGAGCCGACCGACATCCTCGGTGAGCGGGATACCCGCGCGGCATCGGAGTTACCGCCCACACCCGGTGCCAAACCTAACACACCATCACAGGACGGCGCGGCACCCCTCTATCCCGGGCATGTGGAGACGGTGGACAAAACCTATCAGGATGGCTCGGTCGGCATGGATAAAACAGGCGAGCAAACTGAAACTCCCCAGGAAGCCAGTGCCAGCAAGGATAATCCCCTCATTGACGAGGCACCGAAATTAGAGTCGCCCAAGCCGGACGAGAGTGCCTCATCGCGCCCTAAAAACAAACATCTTCCTACCGGGCGCATGCTGCCTACGGTTGATGGTGGCGAGGGGAAGAAATCCATCGATGATGCCCCCAAGGCAGAGCAGGCACCAAAGGAAAAGCCTAACGAAGGTGCGCAGAAAGAGGGCAGGGGCGACGAAACCGAGCAAGATCCGAAAAAGGATGGTTTTCAGGGGCACTCGGAAAAGACCAAGGTGACCGGTTCGATATCGCGCCGTGGTAAAAGTGCCCTCAATGTCAAGAACTCACCCTTGGGCCGCTACCAGGCACTGGTCAGCAAGGCGGTGGAATTGCAGTGGCGAAGGAACTGTGAACAGCACCGCGACCACATTGTGCCTGGTGTCATCTCGCTCAGGTTCTACGTCGATAAAAACGGCAAGGTTTCCGGCATCAAGTTCCAGGAGGTCATCGAGGCCAATTACATCGAACGCGGGTTTACCCAGCGCGCGATCCGGCAGGCCGAGCTGCCTAAAATGTCCCAAGCCGTACTGCGCGAACTCGATGGCGAACCCCTGGAGCTGATCTATAACTTTTATTTTTAAGGATCACCATTTCCAGCTGGATCAATGGCGGTGTAGAGTGCATCTCCTTGGCAGCAAACGTATGACCTTTCCATTTCATCCATGAATTTACTTATGTCCAGTAATGAACCCGCAGCCTGGGAGGTTGTGTGGAATTTCTTCCGTCAAGGCGGATGGTTTATGATCCCGATCCTCGCCTGCTCGTTGATTGCCGTGGGGATCGTTGTTTTTAAACTGATGACCTTGAGCAAGGCACTGGTGATACCCGACAAACTGGTGGCGGAGGTGGAAAAAATCGAACAGCATCTCGAGGATGGAGGTCTTGATGGCTTGCAGGATGAATTTGTCGCCGGAGAGACGGCTTTGGCGCGTCTGTGCAGTGTGGCGTTTCGTAATGCCGGCAGAACACAGGGTGAAGTGCAGGAGGCCGTGCAGTCGGCGGCGCGTGAGGAGATCGTCAAAATGAACACCGGGATGCCCGCACTCGAAGTCGTGATCACGATTGCCCCGCTACTCGGTCTTCTGGGAACGGCGAGCGGCCTGGTTCTCGTATTTGCCAATGTCGGCCAGGACACCGGCCATACGGCAGAAGTCGGGCAGGGGATTGCCATGGCGTTGAACACGACCGTGGCTGGGCTCGCCGTGGCGGTTCCGACCGTGATCGCGCATAGCCATTTCAATCGGAAAATCGAGATGATGGCTGCACGACTGGAGGTTCTGCTGGGAAAAGTCACCTCCGCCTGCCATCAGCACGTCTTTTTCAAGAACAGCTAACCGATCAGGGTTATAACCGATTAGGATTTTGGAATTCCAACGAGTCAAACGCAACCTGCCGCCAGTGCCGATCATTCCGTTGATCGATATCCTGGCGATCCTGCTGATCTATTTCGCCGTTGCCTATGACCCTAAGATTGAGCGCCCGGTGTTGCCAATTGAACTGGCACTGGCCCAGGATTCGATCGTTATCAAAGTGGTCGGCTCGTCGTCGGTATTGGCGGTGGCGGCCGATGGCAGTGTGCAGCTGGATGCCACACGCATTCACGATGAGATGCTGGTCGACTACCTGAAAGTGTTTCGCGAGAAATTCCCTGACCGGAAACTGGAGCTTGAGCCGGATAAAAATCTGCCACTCGGGGTATTTATAAAAATCCAAAAAGCCTTGATTGATGCCGGATTTGACCCCAAGGATGTGCCCACGCGTGTCCGGATTCCCGAGCCATCATCCAAGTCAGACAACTAACCTGTTTTTATCCCATGGTCTTAGAAATTACCCAATACGGTGATCCTGTTCTCCGTAAGAAATGTCAGAAAATCGAAGTGGTTGATGAATCCATCTTACAACTTGCCGAAGATATGTTAGAGACGATGATTGCGGCCCATGGTGTTGGGTTGGCGGCTCCCCAGATTGGCAAAGACATCCGCATGGCCGTGATTGATGTATCACATGACCCCGAGTGTATCACCTATCTCAAGGTCAACGGTGAGGATGCCAGTATGGAGGATGTGATGCCGCTTGTGTTTATCAATCCGGAGTTGGAGCTTGAGGGGCCACGTGAAACGGACATGGAGGGGTGCTTGAGTATCGATGGTATCCGCGCCAATGTCCGCCGGCCCGGAATCGTAAAGGCCAGGCTGCCACAACTGGATGGGTCAGTCATCGAGCTTGAGACCGACGGGCTGCTTTCCCGGGCGATCCAGCATGAGGTGGACCACCTGAATGGGATACTTTTTGTCGACCGCATCAGCCCCGCTGCTAAAGTGAGTATCAAGCGCAAGCTCCGCAGACTTGCGGCGCGCTGATTTTTTATCATCCATTGATCAATTTTCCACCGCAAACCGTGCCAGACAAACACCAGGGTAATTACCATGAGCTAGATGGGCTTAGCGTCAGTGTTGACGACGTGATCTATATGCCGACGCTTGATGCGCCGCCGGATAAGCCGCATCCGTTTGTCTACTTCATCACGATCACCAACGATTCCACGGAGCGGGTGAGGATCATTGGGAGAAAATGGGTGATCCGTGAAGAGGATGGCGAGGTTACCGTCGTGGAGGGTGATGGGGTGGTGGGGCAGACGCCGGCACTCGACCCCGGTGAAGACTTTTCCTATAACAGCTATCACGTGACGGCCAAAGCTGCCCTCGTCAGCGGAGCGTTTTTTGGTATGACCGCTGCGGGACAGAAAGTGCGGGTGAGGATGCCCGACTTTCCCTTGGTGCTTCCCGATTGGGCGTGAGGGTAGAATTGCCTCTTCTACAAAAATCGTTCGGCCAGTGCGATGTCCTGGGGGTAGGTGATCTTGGGGTTGGGACTGGAGTTGCTTACCAGATAGGTGTGGTGGCCAATCAGCTCCATGGCCGAAACTTCATCGGTGACCCGTTCTCCCTTGAGTTGAACAACGCTGTAGGCATCTGCTAACAGCTTGGCCTGGAAAATCTGGGGGGTCTCCATCAGCCAGAGATTGTCACGACAAACTGACTCACACACACGCCCACGGGCATCGGCTCGTTTGACGGTTTCTGTGACGGGGCGAGCCGAGGTGGCGCAGCGGTGTTCGGTGGCCGACTGAAGAACGTCCCGGATTTGTGCGCAGGAAACCAGCGGTCGCGCTCCATCATGGACGGCCACATAATCGGTCCCCTCCGGGAGTATGGCGAGGCCTGCGGCCACCGAGTCATGCCGGTCGGCACCACCATCGACGCGGGTGATGACCTTGTGGGAAAACTCAAGGTCCAGAGCTTCGAACCTCCCCTTCGGGCAAACGACGATAATCCCGGAGACCTCCTGGCAGTCGACAAAGGCCTCGATGCTGTGTTGGAGCACGGGTTTCCCTCCGAGGGGCGCCAGGAGCTTGTCAAAACCCATGCGTTGGCTCGAGCCGGCGGCTACAATGATGGCGGTAAGTTTCATGTGGGATGTGTTAGGTGGGGCGGCGTATCCAGACGATGGACGACAGGGCACGGAAACATCGCTTGTGATCTGCGTCGATCCGAGTCATCTGTGCCAGGCCTTTGTTAAACACAGATTCCACGGATGGGCACAGATTCACGGGTATCCGCTCGCGCTGATGTTGTATTTTTCCGGGCTACGAAAGCCTTTTCATGACTTCCTGCGAGAGTTTTTTGCCATCGGCGCGACCTCCTGTTTTTTCCTGTAGGAGTTTCATCACCTGACCCATGTCTTTTTTGGATTCAGCTCCAGTTTCTGCAATCGATGCCTCCACGGCGGCAACGATTTCATCGTCCGTTAGGGGAGTGGGCAGGTAGTTCTCAAGAATGGCGATCTCGTTTTTTTCATTCTCGGCAAGTTCTGTCCGACCAGCATTTTCAAATTGTGAGATCGAGTCCTGGCGTTGTTTGATCTGTTTGCGGATGATGTTGACGATTTCGTTTTCAGGTAACTCGGTGCCAGCGCCCGCCTTGTCGATGGCGGCATTGGTGACCGCTGACTTGAGGGCGCGGAGGGTGTTGAGAGCCACTTTATTCCGATCGCGCATGGCGGTCTTCATATCGGCGGTGATCGTATCGAGGAGATTGCTCATCTAGATGGTAGGGGAGGTGATGGGTTATTGGTTGAGTAAGGGGGCTATTTGGGACTCCTCGATTCTAACGACTTTGCCGTCGGACAGGCCGGCGAGCCGACCACCATTGTGAGCCATAGGCGCGACGACGATGACCTTAATGTCACCACCGGCGCTGATACGGGAACTCTGGCCGAGAAAAATCCAGTCGATCTTTTTACCGCTGGCGGGGTCGGTGTATTTTTTATCCTCTTCCGCAAGGTTGAGATCATCGATCGACGTGGGTTCTTTGTTATTATTGAGTTCTTTGAATATCTTGTATTTTTTCATGAACCCGGCGAGGGCTCCTTCAGCGACGGGCTGGCCACCATTGGCGTTGCCGCCATTTTCGTTAGTGCCTCCGTTCTGACCACTCTTGGCGTGGGCGAGTTTTTCGAGATGCGGTTGGATCTGACTGTTTTTAAAGGTGACGATGTTGCCGTCGTCGAGGCCACAGACCCGGCCATCTCCCAGCGGCTCCGGTTCGGCCAGGACAACGTGGGTGTTGTTGGTCTTGAGCGCGGGGCCCAGGTGTCCGATGTAAATCCAGTCGACCTCCTCGCCTTTGGAGTTGGTGAATTTTTGACAATCCTTTGGAAGGTTGAGGTCAGCCAGGCTGGCGGGAGCTTTGCCGCCATGGTCTTTTTTGTAGGCGGTGTAATTGGTGAGGATGGTGGCGAGCCGTTTACTCCGGTCCCTGGCTGCCTGTTCCGCGCCAGTTTTATAATGATGCTGCATCAGGCGATAGGCTAGCAGCTTTTCGTCAGCTTTGATTTTTGGATTCTCGGCATATTTGATCAGGAAAGTGATCTTGGGATCTTTGCTGTTCAGGGATTTGAGCTCATTGAGAGCGGTGGTGTACATGCCGCCGCCCACCATCTCCTCGCGTTTGCGCAGTTTTTTCTCGTCCGCTTTGGTGAGTTCGAGCAACTTTTCCTGTTGGGCTTCTTTGTACATTTTCTCAGCGGCATCCCTGGGCTTGTCATCCCCCGCGGCTTCCGGGTGGGCGCGGAACAGGTCACGGGCATAACCTTCCATTTCCTTTTCCAAGGCGTTCTGTCGGGCAGCCTGCACAGAAGTAAGCATCAATGCGGCTGCAGTGAATGTAGTCAGGATTTTTGTCATGCTGGTATCATTCCCCGTTGAGCCGAAGGGGCAAGGAAAGAATGCTAAATTTATCACAGCTAATTGACATCGAGAACCATCATGCCGGAGGGTTCGAGAATGTCGCCCGCCTGCGTACCGAGCAGGCTTTGATAAAGGGGGGAATCAGGGGAAAGGCTGGTCAGGTCACAGCCGTGGTAGTCGATGGTCATGCCGCCTGCACAGGGGGTAAGAAGAAAGTAGGAAAGGACGCCATCGAGCTCGGTTTCTACCAGTGCCCCGGCCTCGACCACTGAGCCGGCTGGTAGCTCTGCAAGCGTAAGGGACTCAAAAATGCGCAGTGAATCGGCAAACTTCCGATACTGTTCAGCCTGGGCCTGGGCGAGATAGGATGCCTCGAGTCCGCGTGTGTCGTATTTACCCTCCGCCTTGGCCTCGTCCCCTATGGAGGCTTCATGTGCAAGCTTGGCAGCATCCCGCATGGTATTGACTTGCTGCCGTAGGTGCGCGGTGAGCTGCCTGACAATTTCCTGTTTTGTCATACGGGGGTTGCCGGAAGTGGGGGCTTGTTAGCGTTAGAAGAGATCATCCGCAGTTACGGTCGTCTGCTCACGGCACCCGAGCCATACAGCCTGATCCACGACACGTGAAGCCTTGCCGTCAAAACGATAGCTATGGCAGTTCGGGCAGAGAATTGTCCCTGAGCCGACAATCGAGTCACACCCCTCGCAAACCTTGTAATTGCCGGGGTTGTTGGCAATTTCCTTGGCCTTGTCGAGTCGGGACTTGTGTTGTGGGGAAGATGTCATTGGCTGTAAGAATAGATAAATCGGTATGCGGCCTTGTCTACAAAAATGTCTGGTAAATTTGTCAGCGGAAGCTGGAATGATTGTCTGCGGGGAATGTCCGGGCGCAAAAAAGCGACGCTGGGTGACCAGTGCCGCTTTTTGAAAACTGGACGAACCAGATCGTGATGGGTGGTTCGTTTTCCGGGCAACTAGCCTTTGATGCGTTTGTTGGTCTTGCTTTTGAGGTTGGCGGCCTTGTTGGCATGGATGACGTTGTTTTTTGCGCAGAGGTCGACAGCAGAGGTGAACTCGGAGTAGGACTTGCGGGCAGCATCCTTATCGCCAGCCTCAGCGGCTTCCAGAGTCTTCTTGCGAAGGGTCTTCATGCGGCTGGTAAGCGTCTTGTTGCGTGCGGAGCGAGTCTCGTTCTGACGGACGCGCTTGAGAGCTGATTTTGAGTTGGCCATAGTGGTGACTGAGTTAGAGCTGTGTTGAAATGGGGGAAGTTGTGAATTTCTGCTTCGGGGCGGCGAAACTACTCGTTTAAGCTGGGCTGTCAAGCTTGATGGACAGGAAAATGTTACGTTTTTCCAAAATAGGGAGGTTTTGCAGTGCGTTGGCTTGAAATCAGTTGCCTGCGGCAGGGCGATACCCCTCATGTCGCACAGCGTATGCCTGTCCGGCACGGGTGTCTTGGAGTGATCCCGCGATGATGTGGACTTTGGAGCCGACAGCGAGTTGGCGGTAGAGCTGGATCACATCACGTGACTTCATGCGGATACAGCCGTAGCTGGCTTTGTGGCCAATGTTGCGTTCTTCCGGTGTGCCGTGAATGTAGATGTAGCGGGCGTAGGTATTCCGGTTGCCGATCTCGGTGCCGCGCAGCCAGAGAATCCGGCTGACAATGGGGTCGCGGCCCGGGGCATCGGGGCGGAGAACTTCACCGGTGCGTTTACGGCTTTTGAAAACAGCACCCGATGGGGCGCCGCCACCGAATTTCCGCGCCACCTCCATACCCCCGAGAGGGGTGTATTTGCTGCCGCGACGGCTTCCAACGCCGAATTTGGAGGTGGAAACAGGGTAGGTCTTGACCGGCTCGCCACTGCGCAGAAGAAGCATGCGTTGGTCTTTGACGCTGATGATCACGCTGTTACGCGGGTTCCCCGAGCCACAGCTGTTTAGAAACAGACAAGCCAAGGCGGCTGCAGACGCAGACAATAGGACGGCAAAGTAAGGTAGGCGACGCATCATCGCGGGATGTTACCAAAATGCAGTGGACTAGGCAAGAAGCTACTTATTCCCTCTACTTTTTCTCTACTTTTTCAGCAGCGCGGGAAGCAAACAGCGAAGGAAGCTGCTGGCTGAGCGAACTGAGGGAAGTGTAGAAGAAACCAACGGGGAACGGCATCAGGAGTACTGCGGCAACCCAGTTGCTGTTCATGGCATTGTCCACCACGACCACGGTGAAAAACAGGCCGAAAGCGAGTTCCACAAAGGGAGTCAACGACTTCATCGCCTTGTACTTGCTTTTCTTGAAGGCCGCTTTTTCCTTGGTCTCACTGCTGTTGATGCCGTGTTTCGGAGTGCGGACAAAACTGGTTTCGTGGTTGAAAATGGCTTCCAGCACGGCCTTGGCATTATTGACCGACATGCCGATACCCAGGGCGAGCAGCAGTGGCAGATAGAGGATGTCCTTCAGCCAGGTGCCGGGTCGAAGCGCTTTCTGGCTCATGATGTAGAACATGGCGACGGAGACACTGCCGAAAAAGAAGATCGGGAAATTAAGCAGGTGCTCGGAAATGCCATTCTCCTCGAACCAGGTCATGTTGCTGTGCTGCTTGGGCCAGATCAGGAACAGCAGGGCAAAGAGTGCCAGGTAGGCAAAGTTGGATGTCAGGTGTGCCGTGGCTTCCATTTTACAGTAAAACGGCGCTTTGCTCCTCCAGATGTCGACAAGGCATTTTTTGCAAACCTGGATCGATCCCTTGGTCCAGCGGTGCTGTTGGCTTTTGAAGCCTTCCATATCGACAGGGAGTTCGGCAGGGGTAGTGACATCATTGAGGAAAATAAACCTCCAGCCCTTCAACTGGGCGCGGTAACTGAGGTCCATGTCCTCGGTGAGGGTGTCGTGTTCCCAGCCGCCGGCGTCCTCGATACAGGACTTGCGCCAGATACCGGCGGTGCCGTTGAAGGTGAAGAAGCGTCCGCTGCGGTTACGCGCGGTCTGCTCCAGCTCAAGGTGGCCGTCGAGGAACATTGCCTGGACCCGGGTGAGGGCGTTGTAGGTGCGGTTGATGTGTTCCCAGCGGGTCTGGATCATACCGATTTTGTCGTCGGTGAAGTAGTGGATGGTCTTATGAAGGACATCTGGGTTCGGGACGAAGTCAGAGTCCAGAATGAAGAGATACTCGCCTTTGGCGGTCTCAGTGCCGTTTTCGAGGGCCCCTGCCTTGTAGCCGGTGCGGTCGGTGCGGTGCACATGTTCAGCGTCAAATCCACGCTCAATGAGCTTGGCCACTTCCACTTTGCAGATCTCGGTTGTCTCGTCAGTGGAGTCATCCAGCACCTGGATCTGGAGTTTGTCCTTCGGGTAGTCGAGGGCTGAAACGGAGTCGAGCAGGCGCTCCATCACGTGCATTTCGTTGAAGCAGGGGAGCTGGACGGTGACCAGTGGCAGTTCCTCAAAGCGTGACTTGGGCTCAGGGCGTTTACGTGAGTGCTTGAGATAGAGGGTCAGGATCATCAGGCGGTGGAAGCCATAGCCTGAGAGACAAATCAGAACGAGAAAGTAGAGTATGATCCAGAGCCAATCCATGGTATTGAGGTGTGTGGTGTTTGAGAGAGGGGGGGTAAAAAATGCTTGAAGCGGGGAGGATCCAGCCGTTCCAGCCGGTGTGCTGCCAGTGGTCGCTTCATGCACCCTTGTTGGGTGGGGCGCGGTAGTTGCCAGATTTATTATCGCTTGTCAAGGATTGATCTTGGCATGATCACGGTTAAGAACCAGCTGTCAACCGGCGAATCCAGTGCTTGCCCCGAGATGTGGGTGGTGAAAAAAGGGAGACGGCGCCGAAACACAGTCTCCCTTGAAATACAGCGCGGTTTTCGCAGGCTTATCTGTATCCTGCGGCGCGTTCTTTGGAACGACCGACAGCGTAGCCGGTTCCTCCCCCGGCAGCGGCGCCGATGAGGGCACCTTCCGCCCCGTGGCCAGACTGGTGGCCGATGATGGCGCCGGCAGCGGCACCGATACCGGCACCAACGGCCGCGTCCTGATGGGCAGGCCTCATGCCTGTGCTACAGTTGGAAAGAGTGAACGCGGATGCGGAGGCAAGGACGAGTGTGATGATTTGTTTTTTCATAGTTGTTTTTTTGAGGATAAAGCGATTGAGGCGACCAGGGATTGGAGCCAGGGACCCGGATTTATCCATGTCGCGTCAATCTACCCCATAGACGCGTGATCTCAAGCAATATTCAATCAATGTTTAAAATAAGCAGGATTCCCGGGGCCTCGCTATGCACGGGGGGGGATCAAGGGCTTAGTTTGGACGAAATCGATGGCGTGCGAGGATCACCACGCCAGCGAATGCAAGCGCAAGGAGGCCATTGGGCTCCGGCACGCTCTGTCTGGGCGCGACCTCCGATGCAGGGGTCAACACGGGGTGGGGGCCATCCACCGCGGTATCCTGCTGACCCCGGGCGCAGAGGGCCGGAGAGCAGGCGAGAACTAACACGCAGGACAATAAAGTAAGGAGGGATTGCACGGTATTATTATACCATAGTGAGTCATCATTGAACAGTGCTATGCTGTTTCGATGATAAACGGTGTTTTCCGTTGACCTGTTTAACAGGCTTGGCTGGCTTTTTGTTCAGAAAAAAGTATTTTTTATAAAAATGTCACAAAACGCAAACCCTGTTTAAAATCGGGCCGCCACCGGCTAATTGAACTTTTGTAAACCGTCATTGCCACATAGCCTCTGGCCATGGAAATCCCTGAACACGACAGAGAAGAGTTTCGCGAGTTGCTCGGGGAAATTGGCAACACCTTCATGCCGTTCGGTCGGTATGGACCCAAGGAATTTCCTCCACATGGGATACCCATCTTTGATTTGCCGCCGGAGTATCTTCAGTGGTTTGCCGCGCAGGGCTATCCCAAAGGCCGGCTCGGAGAGCTGATGGCTATCGTTGGTGAGATCAAGGAGGTTGGCATGGACAGTGTCTTCGATCCCATGCGACGGGCGCGGGGAGGCAGAAGAAGTGTCAGGAAAAAGAAAAACCGGCGGGGACAGTCGGAGGGGTTTAATGACTAGTTGGTTGCCCAACGGCTGCTGAGTCAACTACTGCTGCATACGCTTTTGACAGGTCTTGCAAAGTTTTCCGGAACCCTGGTCGACGGACAGGATCGATCCCCTGGCATCCACCATATTACATTGGTCATCCGGGCAGTGCCCAAGACCGAGAGTGTGCCCGATCTCGTGGGTGGCGACACGGACGAGTCGCTGGAGGAAGAGTTTTTCGTCAGCACCCCGCGCCCTGAGTCGGAAAGTGGATGTTAGGTTGCGGTTCATCAGACGGTAGAAAAACAGGCCGGTTACTCACCATGGTTTTGATCGAGGTAGGTGACGATGGCGCGGCGTAGTTCGACAGCATGGATGCGGCCCGTATGACGCCAGATGATTTTCCCTCCCGGTGCGACCAGGACGGAGTGGGGGAGGGCGCCATTCCACTTCGGGTCAATGGCTTCTGCCAGGTGGTCGAGATTGGTTCCCGTGTAGAGGTAGTTGTTGGACGGGCGCTTCTCTTTTTTGACGGAGCCGGCGGTGCGGGGGGAAAGCGCCACCTCGCGGTCGGTGAGGAAAGTCTTCACCTCGTCACGCGACTTGACGGGATCGGTGCTGATGGTGACAAGCTCTACGGGTCGGTTTTGGAAGCGACGGTAGGTGTCAACAAGATCCGGGAATTCGGCCACGCAGGGGCCGCAAGTCGTCGACCAGAAATTGATCAGACGGAGTTTGCCTGACTTGTTGGCTGCGAGCGTCCTGGCGGACCCGGTATCAAGGTCCGCAAGGGTAACGGGGAGGGCTTTCCATTTGGCGTTGTCCTCGGCGACACTGTCGCGTTTCCACGCCCACTTGGTGGAGCAACCGAAGGGGCGTGTGGTTGGCGTTTCGATTTCCTCGCCCGCAAGGATGGTGTTGATCGCAACACGGACGTATTGTTTGCCCATATCTTTCCTGTTTCTGCGAGCGTCATCGATTCTTCCGGTGTAGCGAAGCTTCCGATCTGCATCGAAAACAAAGACATGGGGTGTTGCCACCGCTCCGTAAGCCTTGGTCGCTTTTTGGGTGCTGCCATCGTAGAGGTAGGGGAAGGTGTATTTTTCCTCCCTGGCGACGTTTTTCATATCCTCTAACGAATCGCCATAAACGGAGTAACCGATCTCATCAAGTCGGAGCGCTTTGTCGTCGTTTCCAGAAATCGCGACAACCGCAACGCCCTTGTCTTTATAGTCGGCATGAAGTGCAATCACCTTGCCCCGTGCCGCCCGGGCATCCGGGCAGTGGTTGCAGGTGAAAACGACAACCAGCACCCTGGACTTAGAGAAATCCTTGAGGGTGTAGGTTTTTCCATCGACTCCAGGCAGGGAGAAATCCGGTGCCTGGGAGCCGAGGGGAATTGTTTTGACGGGTTCTGGTTCGGCAGTTAGGCATGGGGAACCCATCAACAATGCGGTTGCTGTTAGGATGTTGAGTGTGCGTGACATGGGGGTTTGATGGGGCGGTTAAGCATCAATTTTCCGGTAGGCGGCAATAAATGCATCCAGACCGGCCTTGCCCTTGCCTTTGACGCCGTGTTCCAAGCCGATGACACCGGTGTAATTTTTTTGGCGAAGCCACTTGGTTACGGCGCCCAGGTCGAGCTTGCCGGTGCCTGGCTCTTTTCTGCCAGGGCTGTCGCCGTATTGGATGTAGCCTACCTGATCCCAGACGGCTTCTGCGTTTTCAATCAGTTTGTCGCCATTGCCGATCTGGCCCTCATGGTAAAAATCGGCTAACAGCTTGCAGGATTTCCGGTTCACGGTTTTGCACAGTAGATGGCCATCGGCAAACGCCCGGATCAGGGGTTCTTTTTTGGCCATGGGGTGGGACACCGGCTCCAGCACAAGGATGATGCCGCTGTCCTCGATGAGATCACAGAGCCGGTTCATGGTATCGACCGATTTGACAATCTGCTCGTCGCGCGGCATGTCATTGCGGCCACCGGGGATGAAGGTCATGCATGTCTGGCCGGTTGCCTTGGCCAGAGTGATGCCTTTTGCCATGTCGGCCTTGAGCTTGGCGAGGTCGCCTTCACTTGGGTTGGAAAAGTCCACACCATGGCCGGTACTGATCACTGAGATGCCGAGGGAAATATCATGGTCTCTACAGAATTCAGCAATCTGCGGCCAAAGCTTCCGGTCGCGGCGGGTCAACCAGTTGTCCTCCCAACCACGGAAGCCAAGGTCGTGGGCGAACTTCAGCTGGTCAAGGTAGCCTTTGGGCGCGGTCGGGAGCTGGTTGAAGGTAGGGCCGAAGCGGGCTTTGAATGCCGGTGGTTTTTCTTCAGCCGCGGTAGCGACGCCGGACACGCTGCCCAGTGCGCCTGCCACGGCAAGTTTGGTGAAGTTTCTGCGGTTCATGATCATCGGTTGGTTGGGGGGTTATTTGAGGCGATAGTATCCGTCCTTGTTGTAGAGGAAGTAACAGTCCTTGGGGGTTAGGCGCGGGAGATACATGCAGGGGTGGCCTTTTTCATCCACTGTTTCCTTGAGCCCGTGGTAGGCTTTTGCGACAGCTGGTGCCGCGGCATCCGGGTTTTTCAGTAAGGAGGTCTCATGGATGCGCTCGACGATGTGGTCGACCCACTTGAGCTTCTGAGCCTCGGTGCCGAATTCCGTCCAATCCCCGGAGGAACTCCGCGCATACATTCTTTTGATCATTTCCTCGGTTGTGATACCCATTTTCCGGGCGATCGGGGTGGCGAGTCGTTGCCACCATTTCTGTGACTCTTGGTAAAACTCCTTTTGCTCGGTCAGGTTCATGTTGGCGAATGCAATGGTCGAGCTGATCTGGTGGTGGAGGATGACCGCATTGGGGTAGGCAAAGGATTTCTCAGCCAATGTGCAGATGGTGGCGGCCATTGAGGCGGCAAAGGATTTGACGACGACGTACACCGGGCATGTGCTTCCTTCCATCGCTTTCAGGATCCGGTAACCAGCCATGACAGAGCCGCCCGGCGAGGCGTCGATCACGAGGAAAATCGGTTGTTTGGAGTCCTTGTTGTTATAGTAGTTGATGCGGGTGGTGACGTGGTCGGCCGTGGTCATGGTGACGGGCCCGTTCAGGCTGATCCGGCGGTCGGAAATAACGAGTGTGCCGTCATCCTTGAGCGGGTTCTCCAAGTAGACCGGCTTGGCATTGGCGTAAGCGTCACGTTTCTGCTGGGTTTCAAGTGTCGTGATCTGGGCTTCGAGCTCGGCCGACTTTGCCGACCACTCGGCTTGCTTGATTTTCAGCTCGCTGGCGACTTGAAGCGCTTTGACCTTAGCCAGTTCGGCGGCACGCGTCATTTCCTTGAGCTCTGCGGCAAATTTGACATCCGCCTCCTGGCTCGCCTGGCTGCGCCTGAGTTCGGCCAGTGCCAGCTCCTCGGCGAGTGCTTCTTTTTCCAGTTTTAACCGGGCCACCCGGGTGCGGAGTTCGGCGAGATCCTTTTTTACCTTCTCGGCATACAACGCGTTTTCGGCAGCTAGTTTAGCCTGTTCTTTTTGTTCCTGGGTTTCGGCGGCCGGGGGGGAGGAGGGATGGGCTGGAGCGGCGGCGTCCTGCGCGTGAACGCCCCCACTGAGGGAGGCCAGGCTGAGGGAGACAAGGGCGATGGTGGTAAGGTTTCTGTGGTTCATGGTAGGTTGGACAATGATTTTCCGAGACTATGGGCTGATACGCAGAACACAATGAGGATTTTCCAACTTATGCAGAAAACTCAATCGGAAGCCCGGCAGTAACTTCCGCCGATAAAAAACGTACAAAAAAAGCCGCAGGTTGGGGGGGACCCCTTCCCACGGCTTTTCCGAGATTACAACTTCAACACGCTGATAACGAAATCAAAGCTGACATCTGCAATTCACCCTTACATGAATAAGAACTACGCGACTTGCACGCCGTTCTCATTACCCATAGACCCCTGTGTTCAGAAAACGTTCAAAAAAAATGTGAAAAAATTTGCATCCCCTAATAGGACGGCATAACCCATACAGCAAGAAGGGGTTAGGGTGGTTGAAAAGTTGGAGGTAGACGCTTAGAGGATCGATCCTGGCTGATAATTGGCGGCATCCGGGAATTTTTTCTCCAGCTTTCCAACCTCGTTGGCAAAGAAATCGACCTGGCTCTGGGCGGACCCGGCATTTTCGCCTCCCGCCGCGACCAAAACACTGAGCTGTTCCTGCGTGAGGGGGATACGGTCGTCGCCGGCAAGGCGTTCCAGGAGGTTGTTTGACCGGATCAGTCCAGCGCGGAGGTCGTTGACCGTGGCGACGGCATGTTCCTTGATCGCCGCATGGGCGGCCTCGCGTCCGACACCGGCCTTGACCGCTTCCATCATAATGGTGGTGGTCATTAGGAAAGGGAGGTAGTGCTCGTTTTCCGCTGCAATCACGGCGGGGTAGGCGTCCATCTGTCCCAGTACGGTGAGGAAGGTCTCGAAAAGCCCGTCTAGGGCGTAAAAAGCATCAGGGAGCATCAGTCGGCGTACCACAGAGCAGGAAACATCACCCTCGTTCCACTGGTCGCCCGCAAGTCCGCCCGCCATGGTGACATGCCCCTTGAGGATCACATGGAAACCATTGACGCGCTCGCACGAGCGGGAGTTCATTTTATGGGGCATGGCACTCGAGCCAGTCTGGCCCTTGGCGAATCCCTCGCTGGCGGTCTCGTGCCCCGCCATCAGCCGGAGTGTGCGGCAAAGCGAGGACGGCCCGGAGGCGATGTCAGCCAGAATGGAAACCGTGCGCATATCGAGCGAGCGGGGATAAACCTGGCCGACGTTGGTAAATACCTCGGGGATGCCGAGGTGGCTACACACCTTTTGCTCAAGCCGAGCTGCTTTTCCGGCATCGCCGTCAAACAATGAAAGCTGGTCCATCTGGGTGCCGACAGCCCCCTTGAGCCCACGGACCGGGTAGCTGTCGATCAGGTGGTTGAGCATACCAAGAGCCCCGAGCAGCTCCTCGCCGTTCATCGCGATCCGCTTTCCAAAGGTAGTAGGCTGGGCCGCCACGTTATGGGTGCGGGCGGTGATGACGAGATCGCGCCACTGGACTGAGCGCGCCTTCATCTGCGCGAGGGTCGCGATGGTTTTATCCCGAATGACCAGCAGTGAACGGTAAACCTGGAGCTGCTCGACGTTTTCCGTGAGGTCGCGCGAGGTCATGCCCTTGTGGATGTGCTGGTGGCCCGCCAGGTCGCAGAACTCCTCGATGCGGGCTTTGACATCGTGGCGCGTGATGCGCTCACGGTCCATGATCGACCGGAGGTTAACCTGGTCCTTGACCGATTCATATGACTCAATGGCCTCTTGCGGGATATCCAGCCCGAGTTCTTTCTGGGCCTTCATCACCGCGATCCAGAACTCACGCTCGAGCACGATGCGGCCTTCGGCGGACCAGATTTCAGTGATGGCAGGGGAGGCGTAGCGTTCGGCAAGGACGTTGGGAATCATGGGAATGAATAGATGAAGGATTTCAGAATGAACAATGGATGGGGGGCGCTGGGAATGAATAGGGAAATGGGGTGGGTGGCAATGGTAAAAAAAGTTGTTTGATGCGTGGTTTCAAGGTCACTCAAATACCGGCTCATCCTCCCTCTGCCAGCTCAATTCAACCCATCAACACTCCCCTACGACCTTTACGTCGACACCTTCAATCGCGCGAACAACGCCGACCACGATGCCCCGACGAGTGGAATGTCAGTCCTGCTCGTGCCACCAATCGGAGCTGGATAAAGTCCACGCCGCAAGGTGGGGGTTTTTGGTATATTGGTTCATGCTCAGTAAGAACTTGGAAATTCGGGGTGAGATGGAGCTTGTCAGCATCGACGCTCCGGTGTCCTAAGATCATCTTCTCCGAAAGATTGAGCAGCAGATCGACTTCAGTTTCAGCTACGAAAAAGTCGAGAGGTTTTATTGCATGGACAACGGACGGCCATCGATCGACCCGGTGGTCTTTTTCAAAATGCTCTTCCTCGGCTGTCTCTTCCTACACCAGGCCGGGGGGACAGAAGGGCATGGTGAGGAAAGCGCAGTTCGTATACGACGGGTATTACGACTGCTGGCTTTGTCCTGAAGGTGACGTGTTAGGTTATGCCACGACAAGCCGGTGAGAACGCATGATGATGAGCCAAGTCTAGTATGAACGTATAAACCCCGCCGAATTGACGGGGTTTATCGACATTCTGACCCCTCCGGCCTGGCGGAGGGGTTCTGGTAATGGGCTGGACCCGGCAGCGGGCATTACTTGCGCCGACGGAGGATCAGGGCGAGTCCGCCGAGGCCGAGCAGGGCTGCGGATGACGGCTCGGGAACAATCAGGACACTCGCCTGATCGGTGCCGACCGCGATATAGTCGAAGTCGGTGGTGTTACCGTCGACCAGCAGCCTGATCTCGGAAACACTCGCGGTGGAGCGGTTACTCAGGTCCTTGCCAGTGGTGATGGTCACCAGGTTGTTGGCCCGTCCGTCGGTGCCGTTCAGGTCAGCAAAGAAGTCGGCGCGGTTGTATTCCGTATCACCTGGGTTAGCCTTGTAGAGGCGGACCAGCAGCAGCGTGGCCTGGCCGTCGACGAAGGTGTCCGAGATGCGGGTGATGTCCTCGGCGTTGGTGCGGGCACCGCCGTACTGGCCGTTACCTGTCAAGCGCCCGATCTGGGCACCGGCGGCGGTGCCGAGACCCATGTCCTGGCCGACTTCAAAGCCGAACTGCCAGCCGGCATTGGACTGGGGGCGGATATAGCCGGCCACCCAGACCTCTGCCGTGGTGGTGGCCAGGAGCGGAGTGGTCAGACTGCGGGTGGAATAGGCGCCGATCATATACTCGGGGCTGACGGCATCACTGAAGGGAGTGGTGTTAGCGTAGGTGCCCGCCGACCAGGTTCCTGCGAAACCGGTGCCGCCCGAGCCGTCAAGGCTTGAGAAGTCATCGACGGCGAGGAGTGTGGCGGACGCTGTCATGGCAGATGCTGCGAAAGTGAGCATCAGGGTTGTTTTCATTTTCATTTTGGTTGGCTGCTTTGTTGTTCAGTTGTTGTTTATGTTTGTTTGTCCGGCGGTCAGTCCAGGACTGCTGCCGGGGGGATAGGATGATTTCAGGTTGAGGTAGGCGATTGGATAGGTAACTATCGTGCGCCATACCAGAGTGAATAATCGCCTGTCCGCCGCAGGGATGTCAAACTCAAAATCCAGTTGATACGAAGGATTTGAAGTTGTCATGGCGGATCGCCCCCGGCAGTGATTTGAGAACCAGCCTTCATGCGCCGACAACATAGTCAGGTAGTGAGAGGTCAGCCACTATAAGACATCACTATGCGATTATTGCCATTAAACGGTCGTATTGTGACAAGTAGTCGACCTGGAGGAATGATTGATGTTTTTAAGTGTCAACTTGCGAGCAATCCGCGCAAACAAATCCGGAGAAACTCCTTGACCGACCACGCCCCGAGAATGCATTCCATAGATAGTGATTTCCAAGGAAATTCATAAGATCCACGACAGAAGTCAAGCATAGCCCGAATATCCGATCCTCAGTTATATGAATCACCCCTATCTTCCTGTCCTTGTTTTCTTCGGCGTTGCCCTGGCCGTTCCCATCGGGGCTCTGGTTTTAGCTCGGGTATGGATGAATTTCTTCACTCCGATCAAGAGGGGTAAGGAAAAAAACTCATTGTATGAGTGCGGGGTAAACCCGCTATCGGAACGCCAAACGCGCTTCCATTCGCAGTATTATCTCTTTGGCCTGCTGTTTTTGCTCTTTGATGTCGAGACGGTATTCCTGCTGCCGTTTGCGGTGGCGTTTCTCAAGCTGTCCGTCGGTTCGTTCCTGGTGGCGATGGTGTTCCTCCTGCTTTTGGCGGAGGGTTTATTATGGGCGTGGAGCAAGGGGATGCTGAACTGGCGCGGGGCTGGTCAATCCGATCAACTGAAGAAATTTACGATCTATGGAGAATGATGAGAATTTAGCCGAAGAGCTCAAGTCACAAGGGGTGCACGTCACTTCCTTTGAACAGCTGATCAACTGGGGGCGGTCGAGTTCTCTTTGGCCGCTGCAGTTTGGCTTGGCCTGCTGCGCTATTGAGATGATTTCCGCCACCATGGCGAAATATGATATGGCGCGTTTTGGAGCGGAGGTGTTCCGGCCATCCCCCCGGCAGGCGGATCTGATGCTGATTGCCGGCACGGTGACCAAGAAAATGGCGCCGCAGGTTGTCCGGCTCTATAACCAGATGGCCGAGCCGAAGTATGTCATCGCCATGGGTGCCTGCGCCATTTCCGGCGGCCCCTTCAAGGAAGGATACAATGTGCTTAAGGGGATCGACCGCTATATTCCCGTGGACGTCTTCATCCCCGGATGTCCACCGCGCCCGGAGGCGTTGTTAGAAGGACTGATGACCTTGCAGGACATTATCAAAAAGGAAAAACTGCTCGGTAAGGACCGCGCCCGTCATGCCGACCCCAAAGGCTACGCCGAACTTCCGGTTCCCGAGTATGGTGCCCATGATCTTGAACCAAAATGCAACCCCGATGTGTGGTCACCACCAACGGTCGAGAAGGGAGGAGAGGGTCAATGAGTCTGGATGCTGAAGCCATTTGTAACCGACTCCGTGAAGCTCTTCCCGGTGCGGCCGTTGCATTCCGTAAAAACCCGGGTGCCTCCGGGCAGGATTCCATCCTGGTGGAATCCGACAGCTTGTGTGCTGTCTGCCGGTTTTTACGCGACACCGATGACCTCGCCTTTGACTTCCTGTCCAATGTGACGGGTATCGACTGGCCGGATGCCTCCTTGGCGGACAAGGTGGCTCTTGCTGAGGCTGCCGGTGAAGAAGAAAATGAGGATGCCGCACCAAAGGATGGTTTTCTCGAGGTTCTCTATCACCTGTATTCGACCCGTCACCAAACCGGCCCGCTTGTGCTCCGTGCCCGGACCCGGGACCGGGTCGAAAACGCGAAGCTTGCCTCGGTGGTATCCGTTTTCCGTAGTGCCGAGTTTCAGGAGCGTGAGATCTACGATCTCTTTGGTGTTACCTTTACCGGGCACCCCGACTTGCGCCGCATCCTGATGTGGGACGAGTTCGAGGATCATCCGATGCGCAAGGATTATGTCGAGCCGGACGACTACGAATACGAACCCACTCCGCACAATGCCGTGTTGGAGAAAGCCAAACGTCACTACCCTGCATCATGAGCCTGGATACATCCAACACACTTTCCAATCCTACCCTGGAAGCGGGGTCTGATGACGACCAGTTGCTGCGTGTATCACTGGGACCACAGCACCCGTCTACCCACGGTGTGTTTCGCATGAATGTCGAGCTCGATGGTGAGACCGTCGTGCATCTCAAGCCCGTCTTTGGCTACCTGCACCGCAACCACGAGAAGATTGCCGAGAGCATGCCCTACCTCGGCTCGATGCCCTACACAGACCGGCTTGATTACATTTGCCCACTCACCAACAATCTCGCCTATGCGACAGCGGTTGAAAAGCTTGCGGGTGTGGAAGTGCCCGAACGTGCCGAATACATCCGAATCATCACCTCCGAGCTGACCCGACTGATCAACCACACCGCCTTTGCCGGTTTTTTCCTCGGTGATATGGGTGCCTGGGGATCGGCCCTGATGTATGCCTTCCGTGAGCGGGAGAAAATCCTCGACCTCTTTGAGGATCTGACCGGTGCCCGGATGATGTCGAACTTCATGCGTTTCGGGGGGTGCCGTAACGACCTTCCCGCAGGATGGGTTGAAAAAGTCCGTGTCCTGGTCGACGAATACGGTCCTTTCCTCGATGAGATGGAGGAGCTTCTCATCGGTAATGAAATCCTGCTCTCACGCACACAGAACATCGGCGCCTTGCCGAAGGATGTCATGATCAACGGTGGTATCACCGGACCGATGCTGCGTGCTTCCGGAGTGCCCTACGACGTCCGCAAAGTCGATAGCTACGGCATCTACGACCGTTTCGATTTCAAAGTGCCCTACGGGGAAAAAGGCGACTGCTACGACCGGATGATGATCCGTTTCCTGGAGATGCGTGAGTCGATCAAGATCCTCCAACAAGCTCTCGACCAGCTTCCAGAAGGAGATTTCATCAACCCGAAGGCGAAGCTCCGCAACTTCAAGGCCCCCGTCGGGGAGGCATACAGTCGGATCGAAGGTCCGAAAGGGGAGCTTGGTTTCTACCTCACCAGCGATGGCGGCACGGACCCCTACCGCTACCGTGTCCGCCCGCCCAGTTTTATTAACCTGACCCTACTCGAAGACATGTGTGTCGGACTCGACCTTGCCGATGTTGTCGTGATCCTCGGTAGCGTCGATATCGTGCTTGGAGAAGTTGACCGCTAATCTGTAACCTATCCCATGGAGCCATCCGCCACCAATACTAGCCAGCCATCCGATAAGCGACCTGTTCGCTGGTCGATTCCCGGTTTGGGTTTGTTCAAGGGTCTTGCCGTGACAGGGAAGAACTTCATCCAGAGCTATTATAAAAAGGACCGCATGACCACCGTGCAGTATCCTGAGGCTCGCGCACCGATCAGTCCGAATTTCCGGAACTTTCCCTTCCTCGTTTATGATGAGACACCCGAGGAGGGACTGCGCTGCACTGCCTGCTCGATCTGTGAGAAATCATGTCCGCCACAGTGCATCTACATCGTCATGGACCGCGATGAGAATGGCAAGGCGAAGTCACGGCCCAAGACCTTTGAGATCGATCTCACCGTTTGTATGAACTGCGGCATCTGCTCGGAAGTCTGCCCCTTCGATTCCATCTACATGGACGGCGAGTATGAACTGAGTGCCGACGACCGCTTCGGTGGTCTGGTCTTCGGATTGGACAAGCTGGCGAAGTCGGAGGAATACCACATGAAGCTTCGTCCGGAACAGGCGACGGAAGTCGCGGCAAGCCGTAAAGCGGCCGCCGAGAAAAAGGCCGCGGCGGCAGCAGCCAAGGCAGCCAAAGCCAAGGCCGCAGCTGAAGCCAAGGCCAAGGCCAAGGCCAAGGCCAAGGCGGCTGCCGAGGCCAAAGAGGAGGAGACGGCGGCGGATGCCGGGGGTGATCAAGCGGACGGGGCGCCCGCGCTCCCCTCTGAGAAGAAAGGAGACACTGAATGAATCTGTTAGCTAGCCAAACTGAAGAAGCATCGCTGTGGGCACTTGAATGGCTGCCGCGTCTGCCGCAACGTTTGATCGAAGGCTGGGCGACGGATCTGGGAACTCCCGATTGGTTGGTGACCATCCTTGGCGTCCTCGTGGCCGCCGCGACGGTGGTGGGCGTCTTTCTCGGAGGTTTTGCCATCCTGTCACTGGTCGAGCGGAAAACGCTGGCCCGTATCCAGAACCGACTGGGTCCTAACCGCGCTGGTTGGTTTGGCATCCTGCAGCCGATGGCTGACGGTATCAAGATGCTCACCAAGGAGGATATTGTGCCGACCAAGGCCGAGTGGTTTTTGCACTTGGTGGCTCCCATCATGATTGTGATTCCTGCGATCCTGGCGCTCGGGGTGATCCCGTTAGGCCGCGAGTGGGTTCCTGTGGAACTGGAGTTGGGTTTGCTGTTTTTCTTTGCTGTGGGTGCCATGACCGAGCTGTCCGTATTCATCGCAGGATGGGCCAGCGGATCAAAGTTCCCGATGCTCGGCGCCATGCGTGCCATTTCCCAGATGGTCAGTTACGAACTCTCGCTGATCCTCTCCTCCATGGGGGTGATCATGATGGCGGGAACGCTTTCGTTACCGGCCATTGTCGAAAACCAGGGGGGCGCGCTCGGCTGGAACATCTTCACCCCGTGGGGGCTGGTTGCAGGTATTGTGTTTTTCATCGCCAGTATAGCCGAGGCGAACCGGTGCCCGTTTGACCTGCCTGAAGGGGAATCAGAAATTGTCGCAGGGCACATGACGGAATATTCCGGTTTTAAATACGCCCTGTTTTTCATGGGGGAATACCTGGGGCTGTTCGCTATTTCCGGACTGGGCATCACGCTCTTTCTCGGTGGTTGGCAGGCGCCATTCCCGTTCCTCGACTTCATTCCATCCTACATCTGGTTTTTCTCCAAACTCGCGGTTGTCATCATGATGTTCCTGTGGATCAGGGGAACCTTCCCCCGGGTCAGGATCGACCAGCTGATGCGCTTCGGGTGGCTGTTCCTGATACCCACCGCCCTGCTCACCATTCCTGCTGCTGCGATCTGGAAATTCAGTGATGGCGGAATACTTGGATGGCTCTACACCGTGCCCCTTTTACTGATTCCATGGGTTGTTGTCACCGTGCTTTATAACCGTCGGTTGGCTCCCGCTAACAACCGTCAATACCACTTTGCCGAATGATTGCTCTTTGTATTATCGTCCCCCTGATTCTCCTTGCTGCCATGGGTGCCGTTTGGAAGGCGCGGCCTGTGCACGCGGCCTTGCTGTTAGCCTTGTCGCTTTCGTTGGTTGCCGTGCTCTACATCACAATAGGAATCGACTTTATTGGCCTTGTGCAATTTGCGGTCTACGTCGGTGCCATTGCGGTGTTGATCGTGTTTTCTTTATTGATCACACGCCCTGGTGACGAGGCCGAAGAACTCGACCGCCGCCCGCAATCGATGATCCCGGGCCTGTTCTGCACCTTGCCTGTGTTAGGTGTGCTGGTTTACTCCGTGATGCTGGGCACCATGGAGGTGGAAACGACGTCCACCGAGCCGGAGGTGCCTGCGGTTTCTCTGCAAAAAATGGGTGAAGTGCTCTTTACCACCCACGCTCCCGCCGTGATAGCCATCGCGGTGCTTCTCACCGCCGTGATGATCGGAGCGGCTCTGTTTGCCCGCGAGCCACAGAAAAAACAACCTACCTCGTCTGACTCATGAGCCCACTGGCCTTATTACTTACCTTGTCGTCCGTGCTGTTTGTGCTCGGATTGTTCGCCGTGCTGACGCGGCGCAATGCGATCCTGATTCTAGTCGGGGTCGAGCTGATGCTGAACGCGGCCAACATCAACTTCATCGCCTTCTGGCGTTATCCGCTGGGGGGAGAAACCGACCCAGGCATGATCGGCCCGATGTTTGTCCTTTTTTCCATCGCCATCGCAGCTGCCGAAGCCGCTGTGGGGCTGGCCATTATCCTGATGGTCTTCCGTCATACCCGTTCCACTGACCTCAACCGCCTCGATTCACTCCATGGCTGAAGCACTTACACCCCATTTACCCCAGCTGCTCTGGTTGGTTCCTCTGCTCCCGCTGCTTGCGGCGGGTGTTATCGCACTGTTGCCGGATGGTCGTGGCAAACTGGCTTCGAAGGTGGCGCTGGGGGCGCTGTTGGTTTCCTGTTTGATCGCACTCGGAGCCTTGATCTGTGCCTTGTCGCCTTCCGGCGCACCGGTGGTTGCGACGGCGCAAACCTGGTTTACTTACGGGGATGAAGTGGTCAAAGTCGGTATGTTGTTAGATCCGATGAGTGCGGCGATGGCGGCGATGGTGTCCTTTGTCGCCTTCTGTATCTTTGTTTACAGCACGGGGTATATGGAAACGGAACAACGCTTCGGTCGGTTCTTCGGTTTCCTGTCACTGTTCTGCGGTGCGATGCTGATGCTGGTGCTGGCTAACAGCCTGTTGCTGCTTTTCATGGCCTGGGAACTGGTGGGGCTGGCTTCCTACTTGCTGATTGGGTTTTATTTTAAAAAACCCGAGGCGGCGGCAGCTGCGCAAAAGGCATTCATCACCACGCGGGTAGGGGACATGGCTTTTCTGATCGGCATGATCTGGCTCTACCGTCAGACCGGCACTCTGCTGTTCCACGATAACGGCTCGGGTCTGCTGGAAACAAATGCCCTGACAACCTTGGCCGGTGCGACGACCTGCGGCGGCATGGCTGTATCCGCAGGAGCAGCACTGCTGTTACTGGTCGGTGCCATGGGTAAATCCGGCCAGGTGCCACTGCACACGTGGTTACCGGATGCGATGGAGGGACCCACTCCTGTGTCGGCCCTGATCCACGCCGCTACCATGGTGGCGGCCGGTGTGTTTCTTGTCGCACGAACCTATCCGATTTTTGCGATCGATTTGGAAGGTGCCAACCTCGCGCTTTCCGCCGCCGCATGGATTGGTGGCATCACCGCGCTTTATGCGGCCTTGGTTGCGATGGCGCAGACGGATATCAAACGCATCCTCGCCTACTCGACGGTTTCCCAGCTCGGTTTCATGATGATAGCTCTCGGCACCGGTGGTGTCGCCGCCGCGATGTTGCACCTGATCTGTCACGCCTTTTTCAAGGCTCTGTTATTCCTTTCCGCCGGTTCGGTGATCCATGGCTGCCACGACGAGCAGGACATCCGCAAGATGGGTGGCTTGAGAAAAGCGATGCCCAAGACCTTCATCGCCTACGCCGTTGGTATGATGGCACTGGCCGGCTTCCCGTTCCTATTCTCGGGTTTCTGGAGTAAAGAGGCGGTGCTGCACTCCGCGCAGGTCTGGCAGGGAGGAATCGGCCCATTCCTGTTAGCTGTGGCCGCCGCATTGCTCACTGCGTTTTACATGACCCGCCAGGCCCTGATGGTGTTTTTTGGTGAAGCCCGCAAACCGGGGGTCGACCATGCACACGAAAGCCCCCAGGTGATGCTGGTGCCGCTTTACATTCTCGCGGCGGGCGCGGTTCTTCTCTCGATCATCGCCACACCATTCTGGCCGTGGTTTGAAAAGTGGATGCACGGTGAGGCTGCCAAATTCGATGGCGGTGGGCTGTCCCATTCACTCGGGTTAGTCGCCATCTCACTGGCAATCGTGATCATTGGTGTCGGTAGCTCGTGGATGATTTATCGCAAGCTTTCCAGCGACAGCCATGCGCCTGATCCTCTCGCGGGAAAACTCGGTGGCGTCTGGGGATTCCTGGTTGCCGCCATGGGCTTTGATGCGCTTTACGAAAAAGCGATCATCCAGCCACTTGCCTCTTTCGCCTGTGTGGTCAACTCGATCGAACGTCACGTCTTTATTCCCCTGATGGCCGCTTTTGAGGGTGGATTCAAGCTGTTTGGCAGGATGACCGGAGCCACCGACGAAAAAGGCATCAACAAAGGGTTCGACGCCACATGCTCAGGCATGAAAGGCAGCGCATCTTCTGCCTCAGATGCCCAGGTGGGTCGACCCCAGGGGTATCTACGCGCCATTGGTCTCGGTATGTCCGTTCTTCTCATTCTTTATTTCTGGCTAAGTGCCTAGTTTTGTTATGTTGTTACTTTCAATATTACTTCTTCCCTTGTTAGGTGCCGTGATTCTCACCGCGCTTCCAGGTGCGAGTCACCGGGGCAGCAAAGAGAGGCCGGGCCTTTTTGCGATCGCATGGACGATCATTCCCTTGGTGCTGGTGATAGCGATGGGATTTTCCCATCCGGCACCGGAGACCGGGCTGTTAGCCTCATGGGCGCTGGAATGGATTCCCAGTGCCGACATAAGCCTGTCGTTTAGCGTCGATGGCATCTCCTGGGTGTTCCTTTTACTGACGTCTCTTGTGACCTTGTTTGCGTTGGCGATCTCTTCGCGATTCGGACTGAACAGCCGTGGTTACAGTGCCCTGATCCTGGTGATGCAGTCGATGCTGTTCGGGGTATTTACCGCAGGGCACTTCATTCCGTTTTTCCTTTGCTGGGAAATGACGCTGATTCCTTCTTACCTGTTGATCCGGCTCTGGGGTGGGGAGGGAGCACCACGGGCTGCGATGCGGTTTTTCATCGTCACGCTCTTCGGTGGTGTCTGTATGCTGCTTGGATTCCTCGCTCTGCAAATCTCAGTGGGCACGATGGATTTTGCGGCTCTCAGTGACATGGCATCCAACGGGAAACTCGCTTCTGGTGTTGGTGCAGCGCTGGAATCGACCGGTAAAGACGGCCACTATCTACTTACCATCATTGCCGTCTGTGTGTTCCTGGGATTGGCGGTAAAAATCCCGGTTTTCCCCTTCCACGCCTGGTTGCCCGACGCTTATGCCGAGGCACCGACTCCAGTGACCTTGTTGCTGACCGGTTTGCTGTCGAAAATGGGTGTTTACGGGTTACTCCGCATTTTCATGATGATCTTCCCCGAGGTGCTTCCGGGGTTTGCCCCGTGGCTAACAACTCTGGCGGTGATCACGGTGGTGTTGGGAGCGGTGGCTGCTTTGGCGCAGCGCGACATGAAACGGATCCTCGCCTATTCCTCGATCAATCACCTCGGTTACTGTGTGCTCGCCGTGGCAGCCGTGGCAGCCTCGCAAGCGGATCGCACGGCGGTATCGTCGTCAATCTCTGGTGTGATTCTGCAAGCCTTCAACCACGGCATTATCGCCTCGGCCCTGTTCTTCAGTGTCGGTATTTTCGAACAACGGAGCGGGGGACTGCGCAGTATCAACGACTTTGGCGGTCTGCGTGCCAAGATGCCCGTGTTCTGCGGACTGATGGGGCTGGCGCTGTTCGCCTCGCTCGGTCTTCCTGGACTCAGTGGCTTTGTGGGTGAGTTTCTTATTTTCAATGGTGTCTTCGGCCTAGTGCCATGGGCTGCTGCCGTGTCACTGATCGGCCTGCTGCTGACGGCCGTCTTCCTGCTTCGACTTCTCCGCAAGGTGTTTCATGGACCGCTTCCGGGTGGTCTGGAATCGTGGACGGATCTGACAAGCGGGGAACGTTGGCTGTTTGTCCCCGTAATCGCCCTGATCGTATTGTTAGGTGTGTGGCCGCAAGCCATCCTGCACTGCATTAACGATGACACCCTTCGTATGCTTAATCTACTTCTCCCGTAATCATGAATCCCGTCTGGACCATTATATCTGCCTTCGCCGGAGCTTTGCTGGTGCTGTTGTTGCCTGCCCGTATGGCTGGTCAATCACGCGTGGTCGCATTGGTCGCATCGATCATTGGCGCGGTGGCAGCCGCTGTTGCATGTCTGGACCGGCTCGCGGGGGGGGAGGTTTGGTCGTATGACCGGCCATGGATATCTGGTTTTGGTATCCGTTTCCACCTGGCAGCCGACGGCATCGCACTGACACTGCTGCTGCTGACTGGAATTGTTGCGATTGCCGGGGTGCTGTTTTCCTGGAATGTGACCAAGCGCCCCCGGGCGTTCTTCGCCTATTTCCTGACTATCATCGGTGGCGTGTATGGCGTGTTTATGAGTCGGGACGCCTTCCTGCTCTTTGTTTGTTATGAAATAGTGATCCTGCCGAAGTACATGCTGATTGCCATCTGGGGATCAACCAACCGCGAGTATGGTGCGATGAAGCTGACGATGTATTCCATCGGTGCCAGCGCCTTGATCTTATTGGGGTTGGTCGTGGCTTATGCGGCAGCGGGAGGAACGAGTTTTGACATCAACCACCTGGCATCGGCAGAGTATCCGGTGACACTTCAGAACTGGGCATTCCCCATCCTTTTCCTGGGTTTTGCGATTCTGGCTGGTATCTGGCCGTTTCATACCTGGGCACCGACAGGTCACGTAGCAGCACCCACCGCAGCCTCGATGTTGCTTGCCGGAGTGGTCATGAAACTCGGTGCCTTCGGGGCGCTCTGTGTGGCCATGCCGGTTTTCCCACTAGGCTTTGTGACCTGGCAGCCTGTGATCGCCGGTTTGGCCGTTGTCGGCATTATCTACGGGGCATTTACCGCCTTGTCCCAAAAAGACCTCAAATTTGTCATCGGTTACTCCAGTGTCAGCCACATGGGGTTCGTCTTGTTAGGCCTGGCTGCCGCGACCCACTGGGGACTGCGTGGAGCTGTGTTGCAAATGATTTCCCACGGTGTGATAGCCGGGCTTCTCTTTGGTATTGCCGGTCGGGTCGTGTATGAGCGCACTCACACCCGCGACCTTACCGAGCTTGGCAAATTCGACCTGTGGCGCGCGCTCCCCGGTGCGGCACTCGCATTCACGCTGGCAACAGCGGCATCGATGGGGCTGCCTGGATTCAGTGGTTTTGTTGCGGAAATATCCGTTGTCATCGGAGTGTGGGAATCCTACCCGTGGTTTCTACCGTTGGTGGCACTCGGGATTATCATTACCGGAGCGTTTTCCCTGCGTGCGATGTACCGGGCGTTTTTTCCCGTGCGCGATAAAGCGCAATCGAAGGACGCAAAGCCTTCGCTACCACCACTGACATGGCCTGAGATCACGGCCATGGCCTTGCTGCTACTTGTTTCCCTTTCCATCGGAGTCTATCCCAAGCCATGGGTGATCCTGATTGATGAAGGGCTCCGTTCACCTCTTTTCCAATCGATTCTTTCCCAACCGTGAATTACCAATCCTTATTCTATCAATTGCTTCCAGAAGCCGTGCTGGTGATCACCGCACTGGTGCTTCTCGGGGTGGCCGTGACTCGCGAATCGAAAACCGGACAACCGGTCAGTTGCGGCCTGGCTGCCACCATCGCGGTGCTGGGGGTGCTGCTTGCAGGTGCGACCCTTGCGTGTGGCCCCGGGGATTTGGAGTCAGGCTCGAACCTTATCTCGATGGACCCCATGGCGATGATCTTCAAGGGTGTTGTGTTAGGGCTCGGACTGCTGGCGATGTTACTGCCACCGGCCAGAAAAGAAATTGCCAACCCCGGTGAGTTTTTTGCCCTGATGCTGTTTGCGTTGACCGGGCTGGTGCTGACGGTGGGAAGCAACCACTTACTGTTTATCTTTGTGGCGCTTGAACTGGCGAGTCTTTCACTTTACCTGCTGGCAGGATTTTCCCGCACTGCCCGCAGCGCAGAGGCATCCTTAAAGTATTTCCTGTTTGGTGCTGTATCCGCTGCCTTCACCTTGTTTGGCTTGAGTTTTCTCTACGGCTTCTCCCATTCGGACACACTGCAAGGTGTCGCCTCAGCGGTGGCGGCAAATCCAACATCCACCTTGGGCATGGTCGGTCTGCTGATGGTGGTCGTTGGTCTCGGGTTTAAAATGGCGGCCGCTCCATTCCATTACTGGGCACCCGACGTCTACCAGGGCGCGCCCCAAACGAGTGTGGTATTAATCGCTGGTGCCTCGAAAATCGTGGGTATGGTGTTGCTGGTTCGTTTTCTGATGATCGGTTTTCCCGCCGCAGCTGGAGCGGCAAGTATGGGGGGCATGGTTCCCGGTTGGTCGGTGTGGATTGCGATCCTTGCCGCCGTCTCGATGGTCTTCGGAAACATCCTGGCACTCGCCCAGAAGAGCGTGCGCCGATTGCTGGCCTACTCAGCCGTGGCCAATACGGGATATTTGCTGGTCGGTCTGAGTGCCCATGGCGCGGCGTCGTCTGGCGCGGCATTGTTTTATGTGGTGGTCTACGCCCTATCAACCCTGGGGGCCTTGGCTGTTACCGCAGTGGTAGAACGCGACCAGGGAGACGACTCGGTAAGTGCCTTTGCCGGACTGGTTCATCGTTCACCCCTGTTGGCTGTGAGCCTATTGATCTTTATGACCTCGCTAGCCGGAATTCCGCCACTAGCTGGGTTCGCAGGAAAATTCATCCTGTTTGGCTCGGCCATGTCGGACTCGGCCAGCGGTGGTGAGCCCGGCCTTACCTGGCTGGTCGGCCTGGCTGTGGTGATGAGTGCCATTTCACTTTACTACTACCTCTCGGTGCTCAAACAAGCCTTTGTCCTGGGTGACGAAAATGACCTTGGAAAAACATCCAAACTGACCTTGGGACATGTGCTTGCCGTAACTATTCCAGCCGTGGCTGTCGTGGCGCTAGGGTTGTTTCCCGCCCTGCTTCTTGAACCGATCAAGGCGGCGGTGCTTTGCACTCTGGGAATGCATTAAGCTCACATGAGAAAGCCCCTTGTGCATTCTCCTTATGCCTCTCCTGCGGGAGGAAAACGACGAGCGGGTAGAGCGGAAGCGGATAGCATAGCGAAATACAAAGCCGGTCACTTCTTCAGTCGCACCCGGATCTTGGTGCCGTTCGCGCTTTTGTTTTTTTGCAGGTCAAACAGATCGATGGCATCAAACATATCGCTGAGTTTTTGAAAACCGTAGGTCCGGTGGTCGAACGGGCCTTGGTTGCTGATGCGCGATCCCACCGGCCCGAGTGACGCCCAGCCGTCGTCGTCGGCGGATTCCTTGACGGCGTTGCGCAGGGTGTTCATCAGTTTGGTGTTTTGTTTCAGCTGACTTACCGATGTTTCCTTTTTCTTCTGCGGTGTTTTCTCTGTGTCCTCATCCTCGAGGAAAAGGAACTTGCTACAGGCGTTGACAAAGGGGTCCGGGGTATTCTGTCGGCCGAATCCGATCACTTGTTTGCCATCGGCCCGCAAACGCAGGCAGAGTGGCGTGAAGTCGCTGTCGGACGACACCAGGCAGAATGTCTCGACGTCTTTGGTGTAGAGAATATCCATGGCCTCGATCAGCAGTGCCATGTCGGTGGCATTTTTTCCTTTGACGATATCAAAATGCTGGACCGGCTGGATGGCGTATTCGTGCAGCACCATTTCCCAGCTGCGGAGCGAAGGCTTTTTCCAGTTTCCATAGGCCCGACGGATATTGACCACTCCATGTGTGGCCAGTTCAGAAATGATGAAATCGATTTTCGAGGCAGGGGCATTATCGGCATCGATCAGGAGGGCGATGCTGCCGTTGATTTTTGAATGGGTATTCACTGGAAACGCATTCTAGGCAATAATATCACAATTAACAGAACAATCCCATGGAGGCAAAATGGTCTCAATCCGGCCCTGGAACGATGAAGGGCCGGGGAGAGAAACGTTCGTGACGATGCTTCGTGTTTGTGCTTAACTGGTGGTGATGGATACACTCCCATATGGCTTGGGTGAGGGCTGGAGACCATTTCTTGCGATTGGTTTCGGTTTGGCGGTGTATTTTATCACCTGGCTGACGCTTGCCTATCTGTTAAAGAAATTGTTCCTGAAATCGCGGGTGCTCCTGCACCTTGCGTTGATGTCCTTTTCGGTGCTGGTAACCGCCTTGCTGTTTTATCCTGAGAAAAAATGGATCACCGAGGTGGTGGCCGCCATGGCGATCCTGGGAACGATCTTGTTATGGGTGTTGTTCGACCGGATTTTTTTCACCCTGTATCTGGCCCGAAGGAAAAAGGTATGGATACCCAATATACTGCGCCAGATCATGGCCGCCCTGGCCGTGATGACCACGGTGGCCTTGGTATTGAGCTATGGTTACGATGTGAAGATCACCGGTCTGTTAGCGACCTCAGGGGTAGCGGCATTGATCCTTGGTTTTGCCATGCAGGACCTGCTATCCAATGTGATTTCAGGATTCAGTATCCACATGACCAAGGCCTACAAGGTGGGCGATTGGCTGTTGCTGCCCGACACACGACACAGGGCCGAGGTCAAGGAGGTGAACTGGAGGGCCACGCGCCTGCTCGACACCGATGGCGTTTCCTATGAGCTTCCTAACAGTGAAGTGGTTAAATCGAGGATCATCAACTTGAACTACCCTACCCGTGAGCACGGCGTCAGGCTTCGGGTGGGCATCGATTACGATCAGCCGCCCAACGATGTCAAAGAGGTCTTTATGATGGCGATAACGGGTTGCCAAGGGGTTCTTGAGTCTCCTGCACCGCAGGTGTTTCTTGTTGATTTTGGGGACTCTTCAGTGGTTTATGAAATGCGTTTCTGGATGCGGTCGGCCCGGCTCTATAACCAGACATGTGATGAAATCCGCACCAAGCTTTGGTATGAACTGCAACGCCGGGGGATCAGGATTCCTTTTCCTATCAGGACATTGGAAATGCGGACACCGAACGCACCCAAACGGTTTGTGTCGGCTGATGAGCAGGCTGTTGCCATTCTCCGGGATCATACCTGCATGAGTTGCCTGAGCGATGAACAGGCCGGGCAACTTGCCGCCCAGGCCTCGCGCCGACTGTATGCCAACGGTGAAGTGCTGGTAAGGGAAGGGGAGGAAGGCAAATCGATGTATGTGGTTCTGGAAGGGGAAGTGGGTGTTTTTCTCAAAACAACGAAGGGTGGGGCCGAAAAAATAGCAGTGCTTGGAAACGGGGATTACTTTGGCGAAATGTCCCTGCTGACGGGTGAGCCACGGACCGCGACAGTGAGGGCGGCAGGCGATGTGCTGGTCATGGAGATCGAGAAAGCCCAGCTGGCTCCCTTGCTGAAGGAAAGTCCCGGGCTACTGGAATCGCTGGGAGTGCTGTTAGCCAGGCGGCAAGAGGAGTTGGCTGCATTACGTGATCAATATAACCAACAGGCACAAGACGGGGATGTGGCTGCGACCTCGAAGGTCGTGTCGTCCGCGAGGCTGTTAGGAAGGATCAAGTCGTTTTTTGGACATTGAGTAGATCAATGATTCCATTGAAAAATTAGACTGTTGTTTTTCAGGCTAAACGTTAGGGTGACAGCATGAATACGGGTGCCCGTGTGTTTTGCGTGTTGTTGAGTGCCGGACTCGGCATCCTTGTCTTTCCTCCGATAGGATGGTCGACGATGGCGGTGCTTGCATGGGCGCCATTGCTGTTCGCCCTGGGCGGAGTAAAACCACCCCAAGCACTCTATCTTGGCTTGGTCCATGGTGCTCTCTTCTATGGGGTGACGATGTCGTGGTTACTCGATGTTTTCCAGGAGTCCCGTTATGTATTCATACCATTGGTTTTGATCATGGCGCTGTTTACAGGCTTTTTTGCGCGTGGTTACGCAGTAGCCTCCATTCGGTACCGCATGGGATGGACGACAGCCTTATTCGCAGCTGTCTGGTGGGTCGCGGTGGAGTTCTATCGATCTGAGGTTTTCCATCTCAAATTTCCATGGATGACACCGGGAGTCGGTTTGGACCCGACATGGATGTCGCCCATACTTGGGGTGTATGGAGTGAGTTTTCTCATCATCCTTGGTGCTGCCATGGTCTGCCAGAGGCGACTGCACCGATTGTTAGGTTCGGTCATCCTGCTGGTGATGGTTGTTTCAGTGATGCTACAGAAAACGAGGGAGTCGCCGATGAATACCTCGGTCACAGTCGCAGCCGTTCAGAGCGAGGTTGCGGATATTGATCATTATATCCAGCTAACACGGTCGGTGACATCGGAGGATACGAAATCCTTCGATATCATCCTTTGGCCCGAATACGCACTGCCATTAGATGTAAGACGCAATCATCGACAGTGGAGACAACTCAATGACTTAGCGGAAGAGACAAGTTCAATTCTCGTCGTCGGCACCCAGACATCCACGGCTGATGGCTGGTACAACACGGCACTTACTTTTTCCAGAGACGGCGTTCTTGGCGAGCATTATAAAAACCACACGGTGCATTTTTTTGAGGACGGCATCGCTGGAAAGGAGGCCAATGCGGTGGCTGCCCCGAGATGGAAAATCGGCACCCCGATTTGTTTCGACTGTGATTATCAGGATGTCATCCGCCGGATGGTCGCCGATGGTGCCGAGTTTCTTATTATTCCCAGCATGGATGCGATTCATTGGGGGGAGAAACAGCACGATCAGCATGCCGAGCTATTCCGACACCGTGCTGCCGAAAATGGTCGTTGGGCCGTTGTCGCGGCAACTTCCGGCATGACACAAGTGATCGATCCGAATGGTAACCGTGTGCAGTCGATTCCGATGATCGAAGAAGGTGTTCTAACCACAGAGATAGCCAAAAGTAACCGCCAAACGATTTACACCCGGGCGGGGTGGTTGTTTCCATGGCTTTGTCTGGTAGGGGGAGTCGGCTGGGTGCTGTGGTTAGGTGTCCAGGGCATCCTGGAAAAACGGCAAAGTCGCGATACCCGCATCGCTTAAACCGTCTGGCCAATCACTTCAGCCAGTGAATCGATTATTTGTTGGCGTAGAGGGTGTGCTTGCGCACTGATGGCGCGTTGTCCGGTTTCGTATTGATCGCGCCCCTCGGCGGTTTCTATTTTAATCGGATTATAGCCGTATTGTGTTAGGTCGTAGGGGCTCGCGCACATGTCGAGTTCCCGTGCCTGGAGGGCGAGCTGGAAGCACTGCCAAAGAAGCGCACTTCCGACCCAGGGCATACACTTGGACGCCCATTTATAGAGATCCATGTTGGTATGAAGGCAGCCGGACTGCTCATGGTCTGGTCGATTATCCAGAGTTGGCCTGAGTTTGTTGAACCCTAATGCGGCTGGAGCAAAGAACCGGTAGGCGTCAAAGTGACTACAGCAAATAGGGCGGGTCTCGACGATGTGGTCGGTTTCTTCTTGTGACAACCTGAGGGGGGCGGATTCGCGATGACGGATATCGCCTTGCCGGTCACCCTGATAGACCATTGCCCACTCGTGCATGCCATAACAGGCAAAGCCTGGCGTGCGTCGTTGGGTGATGACTAACAGGTTGTGTATCCATTTCAGCCGTTTGATTTGTTTGGCTGTCAAAGACAGGGCATCGAGTGAAACCGTGCCATCATGGTGCCGGTAGTGCCTGCCCAGGAATCTGTCGGGTGGTTCGTTTCCACATTCCATGGTGACGCCAAAGCCCGGATGCCACTGCTCCAGTTTGCCGAGCGAAAAGGGGTAGTAGGTAAACAGGAAATCAATAACGGGATGTTTCTGATGGGAGGCACGGCGACATCGGGTGGGTTCTGTCCATTGCCTGACTTCGTCGCGGTGTTTTTTGGCCAGGGATTGCCAATCGTTGAGTGACAGACGTTGACTCTTAGATTTCAGCATGGCTAAGCGAGGCATCAAGATCCGGGCAGAGGCTGGGAAGGACGTTTTTTAAATGATCGAGCCGGCCGCTGGTGTAGATCTCACACCTTGGTGAGGCACTGCCACTGTCATTGGCCAGCAGGCTGGCTGTCCGCTGGGCGACAGCGGCTCCGGTATCGATGACGCGCACGGTGGGCCCCGCGACCGATTCAATCAGTGGCCGGAGAAACGGATAGTGGGTGCAGCCGAGCACAAGCACATCTGCGCCAGATTCGATCAATGGCACGATTTCCTCTTCGACAATGCCACGGGCCCGGTTTCCCGTCAGTTCGCCAGCCTCGACAAGGTCTACGAAGTTTGGGCAGGGGCGGGTGATGACCTTGATGCCATTGGCGTGGTTGGAGACGAGTCGGTGGAATTTTTCCCCGGCCAGCGAGGCCTCTGTGGCAAGCACCCCGACCGTCCCTGTTCTGGTCAAAGCTGCCGCTGGTTTAACCCCGGGCTCCATACCGACAAAGGGGATGGGATAGGTGGCGCGTAATGCTTCCACAGCGGCAATGGTCGCGGAATTACAGGCAACCACAATCATTTTACAGCCTTGCTCAATCAGGAAATCGGTCACGGTGAAAACCCGCCGCTGAATCTCATCCGCATCGCGCGCCCCGTAGGGACACCACGCGCTGTCGCCGAAATAAACAAGTGACTCGCTGGGCAGGACTTTTCTGATTTCATTGAGCACGGAAAGCCCGCCGAGGCCGGAGTCGAGAATGCCGATGGGGGAGTTCATTTTTTAGACAGGATTAACAGAATTTCAGAATTTTGCTAGGGCAGAGGTGGCAAGCCGAGTTCTTTGAGAAAGGCGTTGTGCTTTTGGCTCGCGGCGCTGATCGCCAAGTCGGCTTTGGTAATGGCGTCGTGGGTCTTCGCGAGGTCGATGATGGGCTCGGGCTCAGCGGTGCTGACGTAGCGGGTGATGTTTTTTTCTTGGCCGTAGATTGTGCCGATGCCGCGTGATCCCATGCGGCGGCGGATGTTGAGCAGGAGGGAGCCGCAGGCGAAGTCGAGCACCTTGTCGAGCTTCTCGCGTTTGCCAGTTTTCGGTTCCTGGCTGTCGAGGGTGACGATGGCGGAGAGGATGTCGGAAATTTCCTGCGGTGTGCAGAATTCGCCCGCCTTCTTGCCTGAGCCGGCGGCGAACTGGCCGATGAGGTATTCGTAGGCGTCGCCGAGGGTGTCGCGGTCGGTGGAGAGGACTCCAGCCCCTTGGCGATCTCGGTGATGATGTTGGTGAGCTTTTTGTTCCGGGCGCTGTAGTTTTTGCCGAGCTTTTCCGAGCCGAGATTGATCTCGGAGAAGGGGCCGCCGAAGGTGCGCTCGAAGGATTCGTTTTCGATGTATTTGAATCCGGCTTGCAGGGTGTTGAGCAGTTCCTCGTCCTGGGTGCGTGCCAGCTCGGCGATGTGGCTCCAGAGGTGGTCGGGCTTGATGACGTAGTGCACCTTGCGGCGCATCAGTTTCTCGAACTCGACGATGTCCTTGGGGTTTTCCTCATACCAGGTTTTCAGCGGGGTGAAGCGCAGCTCGTCCTCGTTCTTTGGTTTTGGGTAATCGCGGCCGAGTTCTTTTTTCACTGCCTCGACGTAGTTGTCGGAGAGATAGCGGAGGAAGAGGAAGGAAAGCATGTAGTCGCGGAAATCGTCCGCGCTCATGGCACCGCGCAATTGATCGGCGATGTTCCAGAGGGTTTTGCCGAGTTGGGCTTGGTCTTGTTGGGTCATGGAAAATTCGGTGGATTGGATAGGATGTCCGCAAGTGGCGGGTTCACGTAGTAATTGGTGCGACCGATCTTGTGTTTGACCAAGAAACCAGTAGAGCACAATTCATCGAGGTAGCGGGTGGCGGTGACGCGGGAGACCTTCAGGTCCTGCTGCACGAACTCGATCTTGGTGTAGGGGTGAGTGAAGAGGTTGTTGATCAGATCCTGGCTGTAGAAGCGGTGTTCTTTGCGGATGCGCTGTTTGTAGTCCTGAAAGGCAGCCTTGATGCGGCTGATGGTATCAATGGTGTGAACGGAGGTCTTCTCGATGGCGGTGAGGATGTAGGTGATCCACTCTTCCCATGCATCATCCGTGCGGACCTCTTGCAGTAGGCGGTAGTAGTCGTGCTTGGTCTGTAGAATGTAACGGCTGAGGTAGAGCGTGGGAATATCCAGCAATCCTTCTTTGACGAGGTAGAGGACATTGATGATCCGTCCGCTGCGGCCGTTGCCATCGTAGAACGGGTGGATCGACTCGAAGCGATGATGGATCAGTGCCATCTTGATGAGTGGATCGATGCTGGAGAGCCCGGGGTCATTGATGAATGCCTCCAGGTCATGCATGAGGCTTTCGATCTCCTGCTTGTCTTGAGGTGGGGAGTAGATGGTTTCCCCGGTTTGGTCATTCTTCAGTGCAGTGCCGGGAACCCGGCGGAATCCTGCATTGTTCTGCTCCAGGATGCCCTGAATGCGCAGAATGGTTTGATTGGTCAGCAGTTCGTCATGCTGGATGGCGTGAAATCCTTGCCAGAGTGCCTCCCGGTAGCGGAGCACTTCCTTGGCGGCGGGCTTGAGGCTGCTTTTTGCACTGAGATCTTCCTGGAATAGTTCATCGTGAGTGGTGATGATGTTCTCGATTTCCGAGCTGTCCTTGGCATCCTGAATGGCGAGGGTATTGATCAGAATGGCTTGATTGGGGATGCTGGCCGCCTTGCCCTTCAGCTCCGCAAGCTGGCGCGTGGCGGAGTTCAGCCGTTTGAGAATGGGTACGGTCTCAAAGCGGGTGAAATCAAGTTGTCGGAGCGAGAGCATGGAGGTGAATGGAAAGTGGCGATTTCTTTACAGATTCGATGCGATGTGTATAGAAATCGCGAAATTCTTTACATGATGTGGGCGATATGTAAAGAAAACTGGGAGATTTGTGCAGGCAAGATCTTGTGGTTTTGGTGAGAGCTACACAAATATCGATCTTTCGCGATTTGGTTTTGTGATCATGAGAATCAGGTGTGTTGGGAACGAAAACTTAGCACCAACGGTGCGATCTACGTTCAGCCCAGGGCAGCGCCCTGGGAATGGACGACAATGAGCATTTTGAGCCCTGAAAGGGCGCTCTAGTCCCAGAGGTAGCGTTCATCGTAATCAAGGCCGTGTTTTGTGAGAATGCCACGCAGTTCATCCTGGAAGCTGAGTTTGCGGTGATGTTCGGCTTGGTGGAGTATGTATTTTTTAACGGCTGGAACCACGGATTCGCTGACCGAGAATGCGCCGTAGCCCGCTTGCCAGGCAAAGTCGGTAAGGTCCCCGGATTGGGTCTTGAGCCATTTGGATGATGATTTTTTGATCTCCTCGACCGCTTTGGCCAGGGCGACGGTGCGGTGAAGGTGAAAGAGCACGTGGAGATGGTCTTCAACGGAGTCGATGATGATGACGGGGCACTCGATGTTCTTGAAAACGGTTGTGATGTAGGCGTGCAGATTGGGGCGGATATTCTCGGTGAGTTGGGGCACGCGGTTTTTGGTCGAGAAAACGAGGTGGATGAGGTTTTTCGCGAGGGATTGCGGCATGGCTTGGGGCGCCCTTTCAGGGCTCGCTAGTGGGTGGATTGATACCCAGGGCGTTGCCCTGGGCTGGCATGGGGTGCCCCGTTGGGGCTGGGGTGGACTGGGCGAGCGGAGATCGCCGCCACCGTTAGGAAAACAAGTCCATTTGCGGGGAGTCGGCGTCGGGCATGTCATTGGGTTGGTTGCGGGTGTTTTTCGCCTTGGGTTTGCCTTTGGCCTCGGGCCGGGTGGAGTTCATTTCCAGGTGGGAGAGAATGTCCTTGGCGCGGTCGATGATGGCGGGGGGAAGGCCGGCGAGGCGGGCGACCTGGATACCGTAGGACTTGTCGGCGGTGCCGGGGAGGATCTTGCGTAGGAAAATGATGTCGTCGTTCCACTCGCGGACCGCTACGTTGTAGTTTTCCACCGCTTCACGACTGCGGGAAAGATCGGTGAGCTCGTGATAGTGGGTGGCAAAGAGGGTGCGGGCCTTGATTTGATCGTGGAGGTGCTCGGCGACGGACCAGGCGATGGAGAGGCCGTCGAAGGTGGCGGTGCCACGGCCGATCTCATCGAGGATGACCAGGGAGTTTGCTGTGGCGTTGTTGATGATGAGGGAAGTTTCATTCATCTCGACCATGAAGGTGGACTGGCCGCTTGTCAGGTCATCGGACGCCCCGACCCGGCAGAAAATGCGGTCGACCAGACCGATGCGTGCCTTTTCCGCAGGCACGAAGGCACCGATCTGAGCCATCAGCGTGATCAGGGCGACTTGTCGGATGTAGGTGGATTTTCCCGCCATGTTAGGACCGGTGAGCAGGATGAGGCGGGAGTTGTCGAACTCCATCAGCGTGTCATTGGGGACGAATTTCTCGTCGACAAGCGTTTGCTCCAACACCGGGTGGCGACCGTTGGTGATGTGCAGGTCGCAGGATTCTTCAAGAGCGGGGCGGGTATGCTGGTGCAGTTGGGCGAGTTCGGCGAGTCCTAACAGGACGTCGAGAGTGGCGAGCGCATCGGCGCACTGCTGGAGGTCGTCGAGTTCGTCGGCGACCGCTTGGCGGAGTTTGACAAACTCCTCGTATTCCAGCTGTTTGGCACGTTCATCGGCACCGAGGATTTTGTTTTCCATCTCCTTGAGCGCAGGCGTGATGTAGCGCTCGGCGTTGGCCATGGTTTGTTTGCGGATGTAGTCGTCGGGAACCATGTCGACCTTGGCTTTGGTGACCTCAAGGAAGTAACCGAAGACGTTGTTGAACTTGATCTTGAGGGTATCGATGCCGGTGCGGTTACGTTCACTTTCCTGGAGTTCGGCGAGCCATTGTTTACCACTGCGGGAGGCGGATCGGAGTTCATCGAGTTCGGCGAGGTAACCATCGCGGATGATACCGCCGTCTCTGGTGCCGGCAGGTGGTTCATCGGTGAGGGCCGTCTCCAGCAATTGCACGAGCCCCTTGAACTCGTGCATTTGTTGGAGAATTTGTGATTGGAGATTTGTGACGGGAGATGCCTCGTTGGAAAGAGCCTCCAGGTGGCTTTTGAGATCGGGGATTTTTTGCAGGGAAGTGAGTAACGACATCAGGTCACGCGCGTTACCTGCATTTTGGGAAAGTCGGGACGTTGTCCGTTCGATGTCGCGGATGCCCTTGAGCTGTTCGCGGCATTGTCCGAGCAGGAATGGCTCGGCGAGAAAGGACTCGATGAGATCCTGCCGGGATGTTAATGCTGTAAGGTCGCGGAGTGGGTGCAGAATCCAGTCGCGCAACTTGCGTGACCCCATGGGGGTGGCGGTGCGGTCGAGCGCACCTAACAGTGAGTGCGGTCGGCCTGTCGGGGAATCGACGAGATCCAAATTCCTTTGCGACGAGGCATCGATGATGACATGGTCACCCTCACTGCGGACACGGATGTGGCGAAGGTGGTCGCAGGATCTGCGGAGCTGGTAGGACAGGTAGTGGAGGATGGCGCCTGCGGCGGAAATGGCGGCGGACATCTCGTTACAGCCAAAGCCACGGAGGGACTGGACTTTAAAATGATCGCAGAGTGCGTAGCGTGCCTGGTCGGCCAGGAATGCATAGCCATCGTAGGGCAGGCAGCCACGCAGCTGGCCGAAGTGGTCCATCTGGTCGTCAGCGATGATGAGTTCTTTGGGAGACAGTCTTTGCAATGCGTCCTGAAGGGCATCCTTGCTGGCAAACTCGGCAACGGTGAACTCACCGGTTGAGTGGTCGGCGCAGGCGAGCCCGTTTTTTTTCCCCGCCTGATAGACAGCGGCGATGTAGTTGTGCCGTGAATCGTCCAGCAGAGTGATGTCGTTGACCGTACCCGCTGAAATAATCTGGGCGATCTCCCGCTCGACGATTTTTCCCGGTTCGGGCGCGGTGGTCTGTTCGGCGATGGCAACCCGTTTACCGGCTTGGATGAGCTTGGCGATGTAGCCTTGGGCGGCGTGGTGCGGAACGCCGCACATGGGGATGTCATTACGCTTGGTCAGTGCGACATTGAGCAGGGATGCGGCCGTTTTGGCGTCTTCGAAGAACATTTCATAGAAATCCCCCAATCGGTAAAACAGCAGAATATCCTCGGGCAGGGATCGGCGCATGGCCTGGTACTGAGCCATCATCGGTGTCAGTTTTTTCTCCGTAGTTCCTTTTTTGTTGGGGCCTGCCATGTCGGGGTGTTTTTTAACGGCGGGCAGGGGGGCTGTCGAATTTAGAATGAAGGAATATTGTAAGATTATTTTTGGGTGGGCAGTTGACAGATCATATTTGCGAGGCTGTATTTAGCCGCGATGAATAAAAACATGTTATTTACCCGACTGATTCTTCCTGTGTTTACCCTGGGCCTTATCATGAGCCAGCCAGCGATAGCTGATGATGATAAGAAAGACACCCCGCTTGGAAAGTCCATGGAAGAGGCGAGCGATGCGCTGAAAAGCCTTCGCAAAATTGATAAAAACGACTGGGCAGCAGGTGCCGAGGCCGCCCGCAAGGCTGCCGATGGAATCCGCAAGGGGATGGAGTATATTCCAGCGCTCGTGAAGGATATGAAGGATGGCAAGGAAAAGACCAAGGCGATCGCTGATTACCGCCGTCTGCTGGGACTTTCATACGCCGATCTTTGTGAGCTTGAATTAGCCTACCTCGAGGAGGATCAGGGTAAAGTCGATGCGGCTATGAAGAAGATCAAAGCCACCAAAAAAGAAGGCCACAAAAAATACGAGGACGACTAAGCCGATTGTCCGCTAATTCCCTGTCAGCCATAGCCCTTCCAGGATACCTCGAGTGCCGTCTATTATCTCATTCCTTCATCGACGGCTGAACCCGCTGATTAATTCCCCGTGTTCGATCACGGGGAAGGATGGCGTGAAGTTATCCCACATCCAGATTGGTGATTTGGGGGAGAAAATAGCCGCCGCCCAGCTTCGCGCCGAGGGGCGGAAGATCCTGTTCCGTAACTACCGGGGGCCCAAGGGGGGCGAGGTTGACATCGTCGCCCGGGATGGTGACACCTTGAGCTTTGTCGAGGTGAAAACCCGCACCCGCACGGGGTATGGACGGCCTCTTGATGCGGTCAATGTGGCCAAGCAGGAACTGATCGAGCGTGGTGCCAACTCCTGGTTGCACCTGCTTGGAACACGGAGCATTCCATGGAGGTTTGATGTGGTAGAGGTCATTCTGAGCGATGGAAAACGGCCGGAGGTGACCGTCGTGAAGGATGTGTTTTGAGCCGGAGGCCTGTTTTTGGCAGGTATGTCAAATAGGACACTGCCAAGCATTGCCAAACGCGGCAACTTAAGTGATTGTTCCAGCTCCCCTGAATCATGTATACACCCTCTTCTATGCCACTTTACGTGGTCGGGCACCAAAACCCCGACACCGACGCCATATGTGCTGCACTAGGCTACGCCGACCTTCTTCAGAAAAAGGGAGTCACGGAAGCCGTCGCCGCACGCTGTGGTGCGGTTCCGGCTCGCACCGCATGGGTGCTGGAACAGGCCGGGATGGAAAAACCCCTGTTGCTCGATGATGTCAGCGCTACGGCCGAAATGATCTGTCGCAAAGATGTGGTCAAGGTCAACGATGACGCTACTTTCCTAACAGCATACCATGTCATGGTGTCTAACGGCGTGCGCAGCATACCAGTGGTCAATAATGACGGCCAGCTCTGTGGTTTACTGAAGTACCTCGATCTCCTTCAGCTCCTGATGCCGATGGATACCACAGCTGAGTCGGTGCGGAGGATGATCGCCAGCCCTCAGAAAATCGCCATCACTCTGGGTGCCGACGCCCTGGGGGCGCCCCTCACACCGGAGGAGCGTGAGATCGTGCAGCTTGTGGGCGCATCCAGCGTTGAGGCGGTGCAAACGCGCTTGAACCATGCGACCGAGGTTGGCGATATCGCATCCTACGTTGTGATTTGCGGTGACCGGCCCATTGTGCAACGGACAGCCATCGATCATGGAGTATGCATGCTGGTCGTGACCGGAGGTTATACTGTCTCTGACGACCTGATTGAGGCAGCCCATGAAAAAGGGGTTGTTATCCTGCATTGCGAACAGGACACGGCCACGGTATCCAAGCTCATCCGTTGCTCGAGGATGGTAAGCCATGCTTTGGACGACCGCATTACCCGGGTCATGGCCGATGACTCAGTGAGGGACCTGCGTGACAACCTGGCCGGACAGAAACAGGATCTGTTTCCCGTCATCGACCCCGGTGACAACAGCCTGATGGGGGTGATTTCCAAATCAGATCTTATCGACCCGCCTCGTATTCGCCTGGTACTGGTCGATCACAACGAGTATTCCCAAGCCGTGGCCGGTGTTGAACATGCCGAGGTGATCGAAGTCATCGACCACCATCGCCTTGCAGGAGACCTGGTCTCAAGGGAGCCTATCAGATACCTCAACGAACCCGTGGGGTCCTCGTGCACCCTGGTCGCGCGTGAGTATCGCTATGCCGGTATCGACATGCCGAGGGGAATCGCCCTATGCCTGATAGCCGGTATGGTATCGGACACCCTCAACCTCACATCGCCGACCACGACGGACCTTGACCGGGAAATCCTGCTATGGCTCTGCGAAATCGCCGATGTGGATGCCGTGCAGTTTACCAACGATTTTTTTGCATCCGGATCATTGCTGGCGCACAACACCGCCGAGGAAGTGATCAATGCCGACCGCAAGGTTTTCGAGGAAAACGGTGCCCGGGTGAGTATATCCCATGTCGAGGAGTCGGACCTCGACCTTTTTTCGAGCCGCAAGGACGAATTGACCCAGACCCTTGATGCGCTGATTGCGGTAAAAGGCTATGATTTGGCCCTTCTCATCATCACTGATATTACCAGCCATCACAGCTTGTTGCTCTCGAGCGGCAATGATAAAATCATCTCAGCCTTGCCATTCGAGCGGGACTCAGAGGGGGTGTTTCAAGCCCCCGGTGTGGTGAGCCGTAAAAAACAGGTATTCCCAGCCGTCTGCCAGGCGATCCGCGTGGCCTCACACCGATAAGCAACACCTCCCTTCTTTAAGACAATGCCACAAGATATCGTAGTCATTAAAATTGGAACGGGTGTATTGACCCGTGAGCAGGACGGGACTTTGGACGAGGCTTCTCTCGTCCGGTTAGTCACCTCGGTCGCAGAGCTGGTATCCGCAGGGATTCCGTGTGTGATGGTTTCCAGCGGTGCCGTGGGTGCAGGGGTATCGGCTCTGAACTTAAAAGGCTATCCTGACGACACGCCCTCCCGTCAAGCCTGTGCCGCTGTCGGCCAGACCCGGTTGATGCATGCGTATGAGAACCTTTTTCAGAAGTTCAGACTGAATGTTGCGCAAATTCTCCTTACCGCAGCCGACCTCGACAATGTCAATCCGAGTGATCATGTGATGAACACCCTGCACCGCTTGCTGAAAGAGAAAAACATCGTGCCGATCATCAATGAAAACGACTCGGTGGCGATCCAGGAGCTGAGGGTGGGGGACAACGATATGCTGTCGGCGAAGGTGGCCCGCATGCTCGGTGCCCGCTTACTCATCATGCTGAGCACGGTCGATGGCCTGCAGCGGGCAGATGGAACTGTGGTGGAGCTGGTTGAGGATGTCGATGCCGTTGCAGATCACGTTAGATCAGACCACGGGAAGTTTTCAATCGGCGGCATGGCATCCAAACTCAAGGCCGTCAAATTCGCCCTCGATGCTGGCGTGGAAACGGTGATCGCCAGTGGCAGGAAACCATCTGCCCTGGCTGCCATTGTTGCCGGGGGGGAGGGAGGGACCCGCTTCTCGCTCTGAGGATGTCGTTACTATGCATGCCGCCAATGGCGAAAGGTGAAAATAAGGTCCTCTTATGATTGACCGGAGTGATAGTGCGGTATATGCTTTAACGCATCGACCTTATTAAACCTCTCTAGATCAGAGTGAGTATAGACAACTCAATTTCAGCCCGTCACGAAAACGAATTCTCCTGGATCCGTTGTGACGGTAAAGGATCATTTCTTAACAGTCCTATGCTTAAGGAATGGTGCGAGCGTGAGATCAATAATGGGGCAATCTGCATTGTTGTTGATCTCGCGGCTTGCAAGGGAATGGACTCCACATTCATGGGAACGATGGCTGGGCTGGCCATGCGCTTGATGAAAATACCGGACGGCAGGCTTCAAGTCGCCGAGCCGGGAGAAAGGAATCGCAAGTCCCTCGAGGACCTGGGGCTTGATGTCCTGATGCAGATTGATCCTATCGACGCAAGCTGGCGCGGGAAGATGGAGGATGTTAGGGCTAAGCTTGAAACCTGTGAAATGCTCCAGGAGAAAATCGACCACGCACCACATGTCCTCGAGGCTCATCAGCAGTTATGCGAAGCTGATTCAAGCAATACCCAGAAGTTCGGAACGGTGCTTGATTTTCTAGAGGCTGAGGTCAAGGCCAAGGAAGCCGCCAAACGATGAACCTGGTTCCACCATCCGATTGATTTTCAGACTGTCGCATATTCCCCCTTTACATTCACGATGACAATTCCTGTCTATGCGATCATCGCCATCACGGCCATCCTCTTTGTTGTTTGTTTGATGGCATTGCGCACGAGGGGGCAGCGTCTCATTCAGCTTGAAAAGGAAAAAGAGGATATCATTGGTGAGGAGCAGAGAATGTTCGACTTCCTGCACCACCTTGGCCAGGCCATCGAAAAAGACATCACCCCGGCACAGCTCTACAAGGAAATCGTGGACGGGTTCAGCGATGTGTTGAGCGCGGACGGTGGGGCGCTCTATTTGCTGAGTGACGACCGGCTGTACCTGGTGCCCAAATATATTTCATCCGGTTGCCCGCTTCTGGTCGGGGTGCCGGTTGAGATCAGTAACCGGGCTAAAAAAGACCCCCGCGTCCTGAGTAGCCATGTGCTTCTGTCAAAAGTGTCTGTCGATGAAGGGGTGCTCGGAGCCGCTTTGGCAACCGGCGGCTGCCTCCACATTCCCAATGTCAAAAACCACGAGTCGTTTCGTGATGCGTTTATCAGTTATGAAGAAAACATTTCCGCGATGATTGCCACACTCAATTACGGCGGTCGGGATCTTGGTGTCGTGGCTGTGATTCGCAGACATGAAAACGGCACCTTTTCCTCGAACGATTTTGATGTGTTTCGATCAGTTTCCGAGCAGTCTGCTTTTGCGATGGGCAATGCAGTGATCCATCAGGAATTGACCGAAAAACGCAAGTTGGACGATGAGATCCGCACGGCACGCGAGGTTCAGAACGTCCTCTTGCCATCGACTGAGCCGATCATGCCAGGCTATCGCGTCAGTGGCAGTAACACACCGGCCAGGATGATCAGTGGGGATTATTTCGATTATATCAAACTGCCTGAAAACCGTTCGGGCGTAGTGATCGCCGATGTCACCGGCAAAGGTGTCCCCGCTGGCTTGCTGATGGCAATGTGTCGAAGCGTTTTACGCCTCATCGCGAAGGTAACCGCCAGCCCGTCCGCAGTCCTCGGCCTGGTCAACAGGCATCTTTTTCCCGATGTTAGGGAAGATATGTTTGTCAGTCTTGTTTACGTGGTGCTTGATAACGGCACTGGTAATTTACGCCTCTGCCGGGCTGGGCATGATGCGCCCTTGATGTTTCGTGGAGGCGCTGGGAAGATCGAGACGATCAAACCTCCCGGCCTGGCCCTGGGAATCGACGAGGGGGATGTGTTTGACCGGGTCACCAAGGACCTCGATATCGTGATGGAGTCCGGCGACTGCCTGCTGCTTTACACAGACGGCGTATGCGAAGCCGTCGACAAGGACGATAACGAGTTTGGTGCCGGTCGGCTCAAAACCGTATTCTTGCAGTCTGCACCTATGGGCGCGGAGGCTGTGGTCGACTCCATTCGGCAAGCTGTATCTAACTTCGCAGGTGACCAGCCCCAAATGGATGACATCACTCTGATCGCGATCGAAAAAAGATAGATCATTTTATTTATTTTACATCTTGCAAGGATCGTATGATTTCATAACATCCGCCCCGTCGAGAAGGAATCGATCCATCTTGATGAACCATCCTAAAAATAACAACCCAAACTAAAATATGAAACTCGTTCAAATTATCGCTATCGCCGCCGCCGCTTGTGGAGTTATGGTCAGCGCATCCTGCTGCTCAAAAACACCTGAGCCAGCTCCTCCCGTTGAAGTGACCAAGTAATTTTGGAATCACTAGTCCCTAGAACCCAAACCAATAACCAAGCAATTAATACTATGAAAATCGCTATCATTCTTGCCGCCGCCGCCGGTATCGCTCTCAGCGCATCCTGTGGCTCCAAGCCTGATCCAGTCGTTCCTCCAGCACCAGTGGTGGACGTCCCTGTCAAGTAAGGCTCCCATGCGACATTAACGCATCTCAAGGGTGGGTCAGTTAGATCTGACCCACCCTTTTTATACCTCTTTTTTCTTGCCATGGCAGGAAAACCAAGTCATAGACACACACACGATCCGTACTAATTACATTATGAAAGCACTTAAAATTCTTGTCATGTTGGCCACCGTCGCAGGTGGTGTTGCCCTTTCTTCCTGCGGTTGCTGCACCGGTGAAGAGCGTCCTCCCAAGCTTCGCCCGCTTCCCCAGTTCAATGACGTGCCTGCCCCAACGGTAGACGACGCCAAATAAAATTTCCCGCTGTTCATTGACTCTAGCTCGATAGCTTCAGCTGTAATCAACATCAACCAAGGCCATGGGTTCCATCCCATGGCCTTTTTGTGTAACGGTCCCGAGTTCCTTCAGCGCCGGACTCCACTGCACTTTTTTGCAGTTGCTATTTTCCCCGGTTCCAAGTAACTAGACACAGGTTTTATAGGGCTGTGTCCAATGGCCATGTGTAAACCAGGAGACTTCACAGACACACGGAGGCCTCACAAACACACACAACAATGCACAAGAACTCAAAACCGGAGCCGCTGGCGCCATTCAAGGCCAAGTTGAGGCACTATCATCGGACGGCATCACCTGCTCTTTATTCCAGAAAGCAAAAACGCTGGGAGGACGTTTCCCCAGCGGAGCTCGGAGATGCCTCTGTAGCTGACAGCCATGTCCGGGTGGATCTCGGCAAAAGATTGTCGGGGGATGCGAAATCACCGGAATCGACAAGCTGACCCGGAGCGTAGACTCCACATGGATATCCCGTTTTTTTATAGCCTGGAGCAATCGGCCGCCAATTGGGATTTTTTTCGCAGTGCACCTTTGTCTCACTGCGCCAAATTGGCACTCCAAGGTGGCAATAGAGGGGTGTCTTTTTGACGCATTGCATTTGTTGTTGTTTACAGAAATCAAGTAAATATAGACACAATCTGTTCATTGGGAGTATTGAAGCGTATTAATTGACAGGGTTGGCATGCTATGTGCAAACCAAAACGGTGACTACCTTCGGGTATCAATCTATTTCAGTGGTATGACTTCGGGAAGTAGCCACGAAATCCAACTCACCAACTCAAAGAAGCAACCCCAACCACCAATTATTATGGCTAAAATACTCGGAATCGACCTCGGAACCACCAACTCCTGCATGGCTGTCATGGAGGGGGGCGAGCCACACGTGCTCGAGAACTCCGAAGGCGCACGTACCACCCCATCCGTTGTCGCATTCACCAAAAGTGGCGAGCGACTCGTCGGCCAGGCCGCTAAACGCCAGGCCGTCACCAACGCGAAGAACACCATTTTCTCCGCCAAGCGCCTGATCGGACGCAAATTCTCGGAACTCAGCGAGGAGGACAAGCAACTTCCCTACAAGGTAGTTGCGGCGGAGAACGGCGATGCCCACATCCAGGTTGAAGTCGGCGGCGAGACCAAGGTCTATTCACCCCAGGAAATCTCCGCCATGATCCTCGGCAAGCTGAAAAGCGATGCCGAGGCGAAACTCGGCGAAACCATCACGGAGGCCGTCATCACGGTGCCTGCCTACTTTAACGATTCCCAGCGTAACGCCACCAAGGCGGCCGGTGAAATCGCAGGCCTCAAGGTGCGCCGCATCATCAACGAGCCAACCGCGGCATCACTTGCCTACGGTCTCGATAAAAAATCAGATGAAAAAATAGCCGTCTATGATCTCGGTGGCGGAACCTTTGATATCTCCGTGCTGGAAATCGGCGACGGCGTCTTCGAGGTGCTTGCCACGGACGGCGACACCCAGCTGGGTGGTGACGACTGGGACAAGGCGATCATCAACTGGATTGTCTCAGAATTTAAGACAGCCGAAGGCATTGATCTTTCAGGTCAGCCGGACGCGCTGCAGCGTATCCGTGAGGAAGCTGAAAAGGCGAAGATCGCGCTCAGCTCCTCCCAGAGCTACGATATCAACCTGCCGTTCATCACCGCCGACCAGACGGGCCCCAAACATATCCAAACCACGCTTTCGCGCCCCAAACTCGAGCAGATCACAGACCAACTCTTTGATCGCACCAAGAAGCCGGTGCTCGACTGCCTGAAGGAAGCCGGTGTTTCCGCCAGTGACATCGACGAACTCGTTCTCGTTGGTGGCATGACCCGTATGCCCCGCGTTCAGGAAATCGCTGCCGAGCTCGCCGGTAAGCAGCCCCACAAAGGTGTCAACCCGGACGAAGTGGTCGCCATCGGTGCCTCCATCCAGGGCGGTGTGCTTCAGGGGGACGTCACCGACGTTCTGCTCCTTGACGTAACGCCTCTCAGCCTCTCCATCGAAACCATGGGCAGCATTGCCACCCCCATGATCGAGCGGAATACCACCGTGCCAGCCAAGAAGTCGCAGACTTTCTCGACCGCTGCCGACAACCAGCCCGCCGTGGATATCCGCATCTGTCAGGGGGAACGCAAGATGTTCGAGGATAACAAACTGCTCGGAAACTTCCGTCTCGACGGTATTGATCCGGCACCCCGGGGTATGCCTCAGATCGAAGTCACCTTTGACATCGACGCCAATGGTATCCTCCACGTTTCCGCCAAGGACAAGAACTCTGGCAAGGAACAGAAAATCTCCATCGAAGGCTCCAGCGGACTCTCCGAGGAGGAAATCGAAAAAGCCAAGCGCGACGCCGAGGCCCACGCCGAAGAGGACAAGAAACGTGCCGAGTCTGTGGAAACCAAGAACAACGCCGAAAACCTCGTCCACCAGGTCGAGAAACAAATCGGCGAACTTGGCGAGAAACTGCCCGCCGAAATCAAATCGGGTATCGAAACCAAGGTCGAAGCCGTCAAGGCCGCTCTCACAGCCGACGATCTGGACGGTATCAAGTCCGCCACCGCTGAGCTTGAATCCTCACTGCAGGAACTCGCCCAGGCCGCACAAGCCGCCGGGGCGGCCGCCGGAGCCGATGGCCCCATGCCCGACATGGGCGGAGCCGCCTCCGATCCAGCTGAGAAAAAATCCTCAGAACCCAAACAAGCCAAAGGCAAGGTCGTAGACGCCGAAGTCGTCGAAGACTAACAATACATCTCAGATCCGCCGGGTCTGACCGACCAGACGGATCTCTAAGAACCAAACAACCAACTAACCAACCCAACTAACATAATACTATGGCAACCATAACACCCATCGGACAGCGCGTCCTCGTGAAGCGCCTCGAAGCCGAAGAAGTCAGCGCTGGAGGCATCGTCCTTCCAGACACCGCAAAAGAGAAACCCCAGGAGGCTGAAGTCGTTTCCCTCGGAACCGGCGGCAAGGACGATGATGGCAAAGTCATCGAGTTCTCCGTCAAGGTAGGCGATACCGTCCTTATCTCCAAGTATGGCGGCACCGATGTCAAAGTCGACGGTGAAGACATGCTTATCATCTCCGAGTCCGACATCCTCGGCATCATCAGCTAACGACGGAAGTTATCAGTGATCGGTTATCCGTTAGCAGGTCAAAGCCTGCTGATACCACCGAGAACTGATGCAAAAAAATCCTAATAACAAACAACCAATAACTAATAACAATTTTACCAAGTAAAATCATGGCTAAACAATTACAATTCGACGAAGCAGCCCGCCACGCACTCCTCCGCGGTGTGGAGAAGCTTGCACGTGCCGTCAAGGCAACCCTCGGGCCCGCAGGCCGTAACGTCATCATCGACAAAAAATTCGGCTCCCCAACCATCACCAAGGACGGCGTTTCCGTGGCCAAGGAAATCGAACTGGACGATCCCTACGAGAACATGGGCGCACAGCTCATCCGTGAGGTTTCCAGCAAGACATCCGACATCGCCGGTGACGGAACCACCACCGCTACCGTGCTTGCCGAAGCCATCTACAAAGAAGGCCTCCGCAACGTCACAGCCGGTGCCAATCCCATCTCGCTGCAGCGCGGTATCATGAAGGCTTCCGAAGCCATCGTGGCCGAGCTGCACAAGATCTCCAAGGAGGTGTCCGACACTTCCGAGATCGCCCAGGTGGCTACTGTTTCTGCAAACTGGGACAAGGAAATCGGCGGCATCATCGCTGAGGCCATGGACAAGGTCGGCAAGGACGGCACCATCACTGTGGAAGAAGCCAAAGGCATCGAAACCACCCTCGACGTGGTCGAAGGTATGCAGTTCGACAAAGGCTACCTCAGCCCCTACTTCGTCACTGACCCCGAGTCCATGGAGGCCTCCCTCGACGATGCCCTGATTCTCATCAACGAGAAGAAGATCAGCTCGCTCAAGGACCTTCTGCCACTCCTGGAAAAGGCAGCCAAGACCGGCAAGCCACTGCTCATCATTGCTGAGGACGTCGACGGCGAGGCTCTTGCCGCCCTCGTGGTCAACAAGCTCCGTGGCACGCTGAACGTCGCCGCCGTTAAGGCCCCGGGCTTTGGCGATCGCCGTAAAGCGATGCTCGAAGACCTCGCCATCCTCACCGGTGGTAAAGTCATCACCGAAGACCTCGGCATCAAACTCGAGAACGTTGATCTCGAAGACCTCGGCTCCGCCAAGCGGATCACCATCACCAAGGACACCACTACCATCGTCGAAGGTGAAGGCACCAGCGAGGCCATCACCGGCCGCGTCAACCAGATCCGCAAGCAGATCGAGGACACCTCGTCCGACTACGATCGTGAGAAGCTCCAGGAGCGCCTCGCCAAGCTCGCCGGTGGTGTTGCCGTCATCAACGTCGGCGCTGCCACCGAAACCGAGATGAAAGAGAAGAAGGCCCGCGTCGAAGACGCCCTCCACGCCACCCGCGCTGCGGTTGAGGAAGGTATCGTCCCCGGTGGTGGAACCGCTCTCATCCGCGCCCAGGCGAACATCGGCGACCTCGGTCTCGAAGGTGATGAGCTGACAGGTGCAGGCATCGTTGCCCGCGCCGTCGAAGCACCACTTCGCCAGCTCGCTGAAAACGCAGGTATCGAAGGCGCCCTCATCGTCGAGCACGTCAAAAACGCCTCCGGCAACGAAGGTTACAACGTCGCCACCGGCAAATACACCGACCTGATCAAGGACGGCGTAGTCGACCCAACCAAGGTGACCCGCTCGGCCCTGCAGAACGCAGCCTCCATTTCCGGACTGCTTCTCACCACCGAGTGTGTCATCACCGACCTCCCGGAAAAAAATTCCTCTGATGGCGGTGGCCACGACCACGGCATGGGCGGAATGGGTGGCATGGGCGGCATGATGTAGTCGCTGCGCTCCAGTGATCAGTTGGCGGTGATCAGTGATCAGTGCCAGCACGATACTAAAAAAATTCAAAGCCCCGGTTGCCTCACAGCGACCGGGGCTTTTTGCATGGTAGGACGAGTTTTCAACTTGCCGACAACCCAAGCCTGTCGGCCCGACCAGGTCAGGGCTATCGTACCAGGGCGGGGTGAATGTGAGTGCATAATCCGCCCGGGCAGTCGTCATAGGGGTGCCGGGAAGCTTGTTTTTCCCGCAACCCACAACAACAAACAACCCAGGAAAATGAAGACACCATACATCCACACACACACCCGCGGCATCGCCATGATGGCGATTGCCGGGTTGACGGCATTATCCGCCTGGTCGGCACCCGACCTCGCTATTGAGAGCGTCCGTGCGCTCAGGGCACCTGCGATTATGACGCTCGACACTCCGTTTGTCGTCAATGTCGCGGTGAAAAACCGGGGGCTTGAAGCTGCTTCCGTGGCGGCGGCATACGAGTCTCAAGTAGGGGGTGCCGTGGTTCCGGGGCCAGCTGTGACGATCCGGCCCGGGCAGAGCGCCAACCTGCGCATTACGCTCCGGGCCACAGCGGGGAATACAAGCAACGGCGGCACGATTTTCTCGACCCGTGTGTTCCTGACAGACCCCGCCCGTCGTGGCCGCCTTTTCACAGATGTCTTCTGGCACGATTCCAATCCTGCCAACCACCTGAAAACCGTTTCCTTCGCCGTACGTCGCGCGGCACCGGGAGGTACCGGCAACCCGGCCACACCGGACGCCCGCCTGCGCCAGCAGAGGGATGCAGAGCAGAGACGACGGGACGAGCGGGCTGCCTCCGGCTTGCCTGACCTTGTGGTCGAGTATGTTCGAATCGACTATTTGCGACTCGACGGCTTGTCACAACCCGGCCCGGGCAGGGTGCGTGTCCGTGTGGCAAACAGGGGCACCACCCGTGCCGCCGCCAGTATGCTGCGTGTGCTGATCGAATCGGAGCTTTCAACTGGCTCTGCCCGACAGCATTGCGGAAGAATCGACCTGCCGGTACGCGCCCTAGCTGCCGGTGAGTCGATCGAGCTGACCCCGGACATTCGTGGGCGCAGCACCTCTCCCGCCCAGGGAAGCTGGCTCTGGTGGAGGGCGGGAGAGGGCGTCTCCATTCCGAAGCGTGACGGTGGGCGTCTCCATATAACCCCGCAGGGTGGGGGAGTCATCACAGCCATCGCCGACCTGCGCAACGAGATCACCGAGAGCCACGAGACGAACAACAGTGCTGTGGCGCGCCCGTTGCGCCCCTGGGTCCCCGTCTATCACCGCGACCAGCGTTAACGCATCGATGCATCCCATTTCCCGCAGCTGATTTTCTGCTGCGGGATTTGATGGTCCCCGGATACTGGCTGGATTTGCCTGGCTTGATACGGGTATCGGTTAAATGACCAATAGGCAGCCAGTGGCAATCAGGCTACCCTTTTTTCAATATGAGAAAAAGTAATGCTGTTAGATGTTCGTCCACGGGGTTCACCCTCGTCGAGTTGCTGGTCGTCATCGCCATCATCGCGGCTCTTGCTGCCTTGGGTTTTCCTGCGCTTATGTCGATGCGCTACAAAGCAGGAGTTACGCAAACAGTCGCAAACATGCGGCAGGTAGGTATTGCCAACGAAAATTACGCCGTGGAAAACCATCATCGGGTGAATGGCTTGGGCAACCAGGACATGCCGGAATTTGGGGTCGAAGATAAAAATCATGTCTGGCGAGTCGCAGCCTACTCGGCCGCCACTCTTGCAGAAGCTAGAAAGCGGCTTGTATTCGACGATGTCGCAGCTGTCATTTATCCCCTTCACCATCCTCATCTCCCGAAGGAGCTGAGCGACAAGCCAGACAGCACCCGCTGGACAGTTGCTGTCAATGAAGAGTTTAAAATCGTAGATGGCAAATTCCCCCGGATGAATCAGTATGATGCAGCCAATACCATTTACTGCGTGTCTGGTTTCAGCAAATTTAATAGCGCCCAGGTCGGCGACTCTGCCTATCTGGAACTACCGGATGCGCCCAGAACGGGCCCTTATTTCACCAAGGATAAACAACTGCCTTGCCTCTATTTGGACGGCCGGGTGGTTCTGGAAAAATTCCCCATCGATCCCGCCAAGGTCGATCCGTCCCTGCAGCAATAGGGATTTGCTGGCTCATTGACGGGCTAGGCGGAAGCGGGAAAAACGACAATGATAGCCTTTTACTCCACGAACAGGGTACACCCCCTTTGCTACGGGAATATCCAAGACCATGAAACTCGTTCAAACATCGCCCTGGTATAAACGACTCAACTCGAGTCTGTCTTCACGCAGGAGGCTGTTCACAAGACCATTGGTTGAACGACGGGTATACAGGCTTTGATAGTAGACATATAAACACAGTATACGCAACGACTACCGATTTTGATGGTGGTGGCACGGATGACACACTGACTTTCGACGTCGTTTATGATTATTATACAGGTTCAACCTTTTCTGCAGGCACTTTGACTCTGGGGACAGCTGCGACTCCGCAAAGCGGGGGCCTAAACTGGGGAGACAATACTTTTGACTCTGGCGACACACTCTCTCTTTTGGTGCAAAACATAAGCTATACGTCTGGCGAAGCGGATGGAACCACAGTGGCGTTTGCCGGTTTTACAGGTCTTCGCAGAGTTGATGTCGATAGCACCACCTTTGACACCTATGTTGGAGGAGCATTGACAGGTCAGTCGACGGTTTCAAGTACTGGAGCTGGTGAGCTTGACATCTCTGCTCTCGGTAGCAGTGCGCAGCTATACTTTACATCCGGTGGCACAGGCAATGGAAACACCATCCGCCTTCGCGATTTGGACATGCGGTTTAACACGGTGCCTGTCCCCGCAGTTTAACACGGTGCCTGTCCCCGAGCCATCCTCAACGGCGCTCCTCGGACTGGGAGGTCTTGCTCTTATCCTGCGTCGCCGCAAGTAAACCGGGCATCACTCGAACTTTTTCAAACCTCTCTCTGGATTCTTCCGGAAAGAGGTTTTTCGTCCTTGGATCGGTTGTACGACCGATGGGCATCTTCCTACCAAGGGTGTAGTATTCCCATGGCCTTATCAGGTGGTCAGGATACGATCATGATTGCACTCACATACCTGGATCCAACAAACCCAACAAACAATATATTTTATGCAACAATCACTTATCCAACTTGTTTTACACGTCATGTTATCACAACGCGCCACATGGCCCTCCCTCCTTGGTCTGGCCGTTTGTCTGCTTGTCGCTCAGCCAGTCTTCGCTAAAAACCAGCCACCAAACATCATCATTTTTTATGTCGATGACCTCGGTTGGCAGGACGTGCAGCTTAATGACGTGGACAAGCCATGTCCTTACGAGACACCTAACATCATCAAGCTCGCCGCATCCGGAATGAATTTCACCCAGGCTTATTCACCGGCACCTACCTGTTCGCCATCACGTGCGGCGATTAATTGCGGACAGCACCCCGCTAAAACACGGTTCACCCATGTCACGCTGGACGACAGGAAAGATGCCAGGAAAACCGAGCGTCTGATTGCGCCTTACCTGGAGGCACAGCTGGATCGTCATTTGCTGACCAGTGCCGATGCTCTGAAGGCGAATGGCTACCGCACCGGGCACTGCGGTAAATGGCACGCCGGACTTTCATCGGCGAGTTATGGCTTTGAGGTTGTCAACGAGGACCGGGGAATGCACCGCGGCATGCCGGATCGCACCAAGGGTTTTGCGACCGCGAAAGATCCCAAGTATCCCCTCAGCAAGGAAAAGTATGCTCCATTCAGCGAGAAAAAGCCGGAGGGTATTTCCTATCCGTATGACGAGGTCACGGAATCCGCCATCAAGTTCATGGCGGAAAGCAACGACAAGCCGTTTTTCCTCGATCTCTGCCACTGGATGGTCCACTGGCCGGTGCTGACGCGTAATGGTGAGCTGCTTGAGTATTACTGCGATAAATTCGCACAGCCTTTCCCGCCGAAGCCGGGCGATATGAGCCTGCCGGGCCAGCAGAACCCCTACTTCGCCGCGATGGTGACCAGCGTCGACTGGAGCCTCGGACGCGTGGTCGATTTCCTGAAGAAAACCGATGACCCACGCAGCCCTGGTAAGAAGCTGATCGAAACGACCTATAATTTCTTTAGCTCCGACAACGGCGGTGCCGAGAAGCATGGTAAAGAAGTGATCTCGGACAATGCGCCGCTGAAATATGGCAAAACCTATGCCGAAGACGGCGGTATTCGGGTTCCTCTCGTGATCGCAGGTCCGGGCATTGCTGCCGGTAGCCAGTTTGACGGCATGATCAACCAGCTCGATTTCTTCCCGACATTCCTGTCATTGACCGGTGCCAAAATCGCCGCCGAGGACGCGGCAAAACTCAGTGGCCTGGACATCTCACCCGTATTACGCGGCAAGAGCACCCAGGTGCTTGATAACAAGGGCAAAGAGCGGGAATACCTTTTCTGGCACTACCCGCACAAACCGATCATGACATCCGCGATCCGTAGTGGAGACTTCAAGCTCTACAAACGTTACGAGTCCGGCGAATACGAGCTTTATCGCCTCTATCAGGACGGCAAACGGCTCGACTTCGAAGAGGTGAATGAGCTGTCCAAAAAACCGGAATTCGCCGCTGTGGTAGCACGTCTTAGCAAGACCCTCGAGGCCGAACTGGTCGCCAATCATGCGGAGCTTCCCTACCTGAACCCAAACTATGAAAAAAACAAAAAACCTGCTGCGACGCTTAGCGAGCAATCGTTCAAGGTATCAACGCGCAAGGCGGAACTCGCGATCAAACCGGACGGTCCGATGATTCGTCAAGCCTATGTGATTTACTGCGAGGCTCCATCAGCTGACAAAAAGAAAAAAAGGCGCGGTAGCAAAGATGCGGTCACGGCGGAGTTTATCCCCGGAATGCGCTTTCCCGCCACGGTGAGCGAAGATGGTTCCAGTGTGAGCGCGGTGATCCCAGCCAATATCGCTGGCTACTGTTTTATGCTGGTCGATGCAAATGGTTTCATGCAATACACCGATGTGGCAGCAGCAAAGTAGTGACACTCTAACCGTTCAACCGATGAAAAAGCGAAACCTCCCCCCCAGCATCTTGACATACGCCCTGGCTGTGTTTCTTCCCCTGTCATCGTTTGGCGGTGAGCAACCCAACATCGTGTTCATCCTGTGTGATGATCTCGGTTACGGGGATATTCAGGCGCTCAATCCCGAGCATGGCAAAATCAAAACCCCCTCGGTCGACAAGCTGGCTGCGCAAGGGATGGTTTTCAAGGATGCGCACTCCGGCTCCGCGGTTTGCACGCCTACGCGTTACGGGTTGATGACCGGGCGTTACAGCTGGAGGACAACGCTCCAGCGCGGTGTCGTGCAGGGCTTTAAGCCGAATCTTATCGCTGAGGGCCGCCCAACGGTGGCGGGTTTCCTCAAAGCACAGGGATACCACACGGGTATCATTGGCAAATGGCATCTGAACTTCCAGTATACCGATGCGGCCACTGGCGCAGTGCTGCAACGCAAAGGAGGCAAGTCGCTCGCTCCGGTTGGCAGTAAGATTCCGGATGGCCCGATTGCCCGTGGTTTTGATTATTTCCACGGCTTCCACCATGCCGGTGACATGAAGGGGGTGATCGAGAACGATACCGTGATCGCGCACGAGGAGGAAGTTAACATGCTGCCACGGATTACCCGTAAAGCGGTTGAGTACATCGAAACACGGGCGAGCCAAAAGGAGACACCGTTTTTCCTCTATGTGCCTTTCGGCTCACCGCATATGCCGATTGTGCCTTCACCTGAATGGGTCGGTAAAAGCGGTCTCGGGCTCTACGGCGATTTCGTGATGCAAACCGATGATGGTGTCGGGCAGATCATGGCGGCATTGGACAAACATGGTTTGGCGGCAAATACCCTGGTCATTTTTAGCAGCGACAACGGCTGTTCCAAAGCAGCGGATATACCCAGTCTGAAGAAACAAGGGCATCGGGTGAGCGCTGGTTTTCGTGGTTCGAAGGCGGACTTGTGGGATGGTGGGCACCGCGTGCCTTTCATCGTACGTTGGCCTGAGCATGTCGCAGCCGGCTCGACCAGCGACCAGTTGATTTGCCTAACAGATTTCTTTGCCACGGCTGCCGATATCACCGGTATGGCATTGCCGGCAAACAGTGCGGAAGACAGCGTCAGTTTCCTGCCTGCCTTGTCTGGAAAACCGATAGTGTCGACCCGTGCAGGTGTCATTCACCACTCGATCTCAGGTCACTTTGCCTACCGCCAGGGAAAATGGAAACTGCTCCTGGCCAGAGGTTCAGCCGGGTGGACGGGACCCAAAGAAAACCAACTTCCCGAAGATGCTCCCAAGGCACAGCTCTATGACATGGAGAAGGATCCGGGGGAAACCAAGAATCTCTACGAGACGAACCCAGAAGTCGCGGCCCGCTTGTTAGCGCAGCTCGAAGCCGATGTGTTCAGCGGTCGAAGCACCAAAGGCGTCCAAGGTGAGAAATCCAGGAATGATATCGATGAGATCCGTCTCTGGAAGAATGAAAAAGGAAACCAAAAAGGAAAAGTGAAGAAGGGAAAAAGAAACGGCAACAAGTGAAGTGGTTAGGCGCTTGTTTCAAGTCTGACGATCGGGTGGGAAAATCCCGAGTTGATGAGCCTTGTTCACCGCTGAGGGTGCATTCTTCACCTTGAGTTTCTCATATATTTTTTCGACGTGGGCCGCAACCGTCCGGTGGCTGATATCGAGTCGATCTCCTATTTCCTTTTTCTGCAGCCCTTGGCTGATCAGGAGCAGCACTTCCATTTCTCTTTGACTGAGTGGGTTTTTCCCAATCGTTGTCGGTGTGTTCTTTTGTAAGGTGGCCACAAGAAATTTGGCGACAGTGGGGTCGAGCGATGCCCCGCCATTCATCACGTTGTGGATTCCATGCGTAAGTTGATCCAGGGTGTTGCTTTTAAGTAGGTAGCCGTCCGCACCCAGCGTAATCGCCGTGATGATATCAGCCTCCTGATTGGATTGGGTGAGGATGATGACTTTTGCTTTCGGCGCATATTCCTGGATCCACGGCAGGGCATCCAGACCGCTCATGCCGGGGAGGTTCAAATCGAGTAGAACGAGTGCGGGGGTCTCATGGGGCCTGGCCCTCTGGAGGAAGCGCAATGCAATTTCCGCCGTGCCGAATTGGCTGCCTAGCGTGATGTCGGTCTCACAGCCGAGCGTTCGGCTGATCACCTTGCGGTAAGCAGGGTTGTCTTCGATCAACATGATATTGATGGGACCGTTCATGATATGGGCTGTTGGCTACCGGTGGTCAGTTTCGACCGAATGGTAATCGTCTGCGGGGGCTGAGACTGAGGGTAACCCTTGTTCCCCCTGGGGCAAGGGTTTCTGCGGAAACGCTCGCCCCCAGCATGCGCGCACGTCGACGCAGTGACTCAGGCACTTTATTTTCTTTGAGGCCTTGGCCGTTATCACAGATGATGAGAGTGATGGCATCTTCATTGGCGGTGAGTGCAGCCGAAACATGGGTGGCACCGGAATGACGGAGGATGTTGATGAGGCATTCCTTGTAAAACAGGTAGAGATCGATGCGTCGGCGCGGCTTGAGCTGGTGCAGGCTGTTTTCCTCAGGGGGAAACGTGGTTTCATGTTCCAGGTCGGCAAGCAGTCGACTGGTCGTGTGCTTCATTTCTTCGACCAGATGGGCATGGATTTCCTTGGTTTCCAGCATGTTGGTACAGTAGCGTGAGGTCGCGCCTGATTCCTCGGTCAGTGTGCGGATTTCATCGATCACTTCGTTCAGCTCTGCCCACTCGTTGCCGGTGTTTTCACGCAGCACGATTTTTTTGGCAAAGTCACCGAGTAATCCGATGGCGTGTAGGTTGGCGCCCAGCTCGTCATGAAGGTTGGCGGCGATACGCTCGCGTGTTCTGGAAATCGCTCGCTGACGGGCGATGTGTTCGAGCCAGATAACGACCACAGTACCAATAAGCGATATGCCGGCGAGCCAGCTGATCCGCCGGAGATTGGTTTTTTGTCTGGTATAGCGATGCGTCAGTTCCTGCATCACCAAGGGACGTTCGGCTTCCAAAGTTTGGCGGCGGGCGAGCTGGTTCAGCCATGATCTGATCGGCAGGATTTCTCCATAAAGATTGCGACCATCGGTCAATGAACCAAGGGGGCGGCGTGGGGACGGGTTGCCGGTACTGCCTGCAAGTTTTCCGAGTGCGATATTGTGATCGTTTGAAAAAAGTTCGATCTCGGCGAATCCTATCCGGAAGGTGTCTGAGGGGTTCACTTCGAACAGCCGGATGTAGCGGCAGGTGGTCTCAGGGATATTCCACATCATGATCGGCCCGGTGCCGTTGATGTTTTCGGTTTGCGTTTCAAGCAGTACCACGGCATCGGAAAAATCGGGCAGCCTGGGGAACCGTATCACTCTGCTCCAGCGCGTGCAGATGGAGCCGGGAGAGCGTGACTTCGGCTTCCAAGTCGAACGTCAGGACCGGAGACTGGCCATGCCGGCTGATGTAGGCCAGGCTTTGCAGTCCTTGAGCGGCGTTCATCAGGTAAGGGGTGTGGCCATCCACCAGAAAGCGGGGATTCCATGCACTGCCATCGGGTTCAGGGTGCGTCGAAGAGACCTTGACCGGCTGGCGCAGTGCAATATTTTTTTCGCCACTGAAAATGAACACTTCAGCTAGCTGGAAGACATGCCTTTTGTCAAATGCCCGTTGGGAAAGATGGGTTGCTTCGACCCTGATCCATGAGGCATGAACACCTTGCCCCGCGATGGTGTAAGGTGCTATGCTTTGGAATGAATCAGGCGTAGAGCCATATTCACCCAGCACGGTGCCGGTTTTGTCGTTCGACTTGCCGACGATGATTCGGAACTTGTCGGGGAATCCATCCGCCTGAAACCCCTTTTCTGAATCGCGCCAAAGCGTCGGCACGAGAACGATTTCATCAAGCTGATACTCCTTGTCGAATTCAATCTCAACCCATTCAACGTGATCATTTGATGTGTGATTGCGCGAGCGATGGCCGATGGAGCCGATGCCACTACGCAGGCTGATTGTAGCCAACCGGCCAAGCTCGGCATCAATTTCCTCCAGCCTCTGTTCGAGCTGGGAGAGCTTTAGATCACCGAGCGAGGGGGCCTCAGCCTCGGACTGTGCAGGGAGAACCCCCACCAGCAGGGCTAAAATCGCAAGTAGTGGCCTGTTGCGCATGACACGATGATCTATATCAGAAAGAAGTAGCTAATCCAGCGTTCTGGCGATGGATTTTTTTTGCGGTATCCGCTCAACTACCGGCTTAATTATCGGTTGAGCAATTATATTAGTTGCACCACTTGAGGTGGTCTTGACTTCCATGCTTCAGTCCATGGTCACCGTTTACAAAGAAAACTAAAAACAAGTTCCCTGTGACAACAATGACTCTGCCTTTACCATCGATATGGATGACGCCTGCCCGATGTCGGGCTCAAGGCGATGATCGATCCGGGGGTATCAGGTGAATACGTGATATACAAAAGCTGTCTGATGGCTAGAATGCCGGACACCAATCCTGGTTCGAAAATTTCCAGGCAAACAACATGAATATGACAGGCAAGATAGTGACGATGATGTGCGGCTTCATAGCTGCTTCAAGTTTTACCCACGGCATGGAGATTCATGTGCATCCGGGGGGAAACGATGCCAATGCCGGGACTGCGGCGAAGCCGTTAGCCACGCTTGCTGCGGCGCGCGACAAGGCCCGGGCATCCGTGGGCAAGGAGCCGGTCACCGTGCACATCGCGGATGGGATTTATTATTTGCCGGAAACCCTGGTGTTTATTCCAGCGGATTCAGGTAGCGCTGCGAACCCTGTTATTTACAAGGCAGAAAATGAAGGTGGTGCTGTCTTGAGCGGCGGCTCGAGCTTAGACCTCCAGTGGCAGGCATACAAGGACGGCATTTTTCAAGCAACAACGCCAAAAGGTCTGGATATCGACCAGCTTTTTATCAATGGCAAGAGCCAGCGCATGGCACGTTACCCGAACTACGATGCCAGTAAGAAAGCAGTGGCCTATCAGGGGTATGCTGCAGACGCTTTTTCCAAACAGCGCGCAGCAGGCTGGTCTGATCCCACTGGCGGCTACATTCACGCGATGCATCGCGCACGCTGGGGCGGATATCATTACCGGATCACGGGTAAAGATGCCAAAGGCGATGTGACCTACGAGGGGGGCTGGCAAAATAACCGCCAAATGGGTATGCACAAGGAATTCCGTATGGTGGAAAATATTTTCGAGGAACTCGATGCCCCCGGAGAGTGGTTTCATAACGCAAAGACCTCGACGATTTACTTCAATCCTGAGGCTGGGACCGATATTTCAAAAGCGACCGTTGAAGTGGTGCGGCTGAGACATTTGGTCGAGTTCCAGGGCTCGGAAAACGCAGCGGTCAAACATATCGTGTTCCAGGGGTTCAAGGTTCGCCACGCAGCACGCACCTTCATGGATTGCAAAGAGCAGTTGCTGCGCTCGGATTGGGCCATTTATCGAGGCGGCGCATTCATGTTGACTGGGACGGAAGACGTTCGCATTCTCGACTGTGAGTTTGATCAGCTCGGGGGCAATGCTATTTTTGTCAACAACTACAACCGCCGCACCTTGGTTAAAGGATGCCATATTCACGATGCGGGAGCCAGTGGTGTCTGCTTTGTCGGCGACCCGAATGCGGTACGTAATCCGCTTTTTGAGTATGACCAGAAAAACGACCTTTCGAAAATCGACCGCACACCTGGCCCGAAAACCAAGAACTATCCGTCTCACGGGATCGTTGAAGATTGTCTGATTCATGGAATTGGCCGGGTAGAGCGCCAGCCGGCGGGCGTTCAGATAGAAATGGCTGCGGAAATTACCGTGCGTGACTGCTCGATCTACGACACAGCCCGAGCTGGTATCAACATCGGTGACGGTGCCTGGGGTGGCCACCTAATCGAGCGCTGCGATGTGTTTGATACCGTCTTGGAAACCCACGACCACGGCTCATTTAACTCATGGGGGCGTGATCGCTATTGGCGTAGCGATGTCAAGCCTACCCAGGAAGCGGTAGATGCCGATCCAACACTTCCGTTCCTCGATGCGGTCAAGACCACGACGATCCGCGACAGCCGCTGGCGTTGTGATCACGGCTGGGACATCGACCTGGATGACGGGTCGAGTAACTACGATCTCTACAACAACCTGATGCTGAATACCGGTCTAAAACTGCGTGAGGGGTTTCGTCGTCATGCATGGAATAACGTCGCTCCTTTCGGCAGTCTGCATCCGCATGTCTGGTATCATGGCAGCAAAGATCAGGTTTACGCGAATATCTTTGCCACCGGCCACCGGCCAGCCCGCATGTCGAGACCCTACGTCGATGGCACGATGGTGGATCGGAATTTTTTCATCCATGACCATGAGAAGACCATCAAGTCGTCTGCAAAGCTGGGTTGGGATAAAAACTCGATTGGTGGCGACCCGATGTTTATCAACCCCACCAAGGGTGACTTTCGCGTGAAAGAAGACTCGCCCGCGTTGAAAACGGGATTCAAGAATTTTCCGATGGATCAGTTTGGCGTGAAAAAGTCTTCGCTCAAAGCGATTGCCAGAACGCCGGAAATTCCGGTGCTTGCAGCGAAAAAAAGTAAGGGCCACGGAACGAAACCACCTGTTGCTAAAGCTCCCATGAAATCCTATTGGCTCGGAGCCAAACTCCAAGAATTGAAGGGGGGCGAGTATTCGGCTTTCGGTGTGTCAAAAGAAGACGGAGGCATCGCTCTGGTAGAGGTGCCGGAAGACTCCGAAGCGAGACATCTAGGCTTTGAGGAAAATGATCTGATTCAGGGAGTAAACCAACACAAGGTGACAAATTTACGTCAATGGTTTGCTGCTCTGGCGAAGGTAGGACCAGACGCATTGAAGGTGAAAACCGTTCGAAATCAAAAAAGTGAAGTGATGCCTGTCTCAGGGAATTCCTACATGGCGGTGGAAACTTCCGATACAGCGAATGGGTTCAAAAACCTCACACTGCCCTCATCGACAGGCCATCAAATTACGACTAACCAAAAGACAGGCAACGAACCTGCTTCGATGTTAACAGACGGGAAATTGGCTAAGAATTATGGAACGGTTTTTGCCAACGGTATTAAAAACGGAGCTTATAGGATGGACCTTGGCTCAGCCAAGCCTGTGGTGGCGATCACTGGCTGGTCGTATAAAATGGGCAATCGCGGTGTGCAAAAAGTGACTTTCTATGGGAGTAACTGCACCACCGATCCAGGCTGGAACCTGGACGACCGCTCACGTTTCCAACCACTCGGCAGCATTGACACCTCGGGTGTTGTTTCCAAGTCGTTTACTGCGGCCTCACTTCGCGCCGCCCAAGGTAAATCACTCGGCACGTTCCGATGGGTTGTATGGAGTGTTGCACCTGTTAGTTCAGTCGGCGGCGGCGAGAACACCGCTTTTCAGGAGCTTGCTGTTGAGCTTGTTAGTGATAAGAAGAGCTCCGCCTTGCCTGTCCAGAAAGCGCGTGTATCGGCTCAAGCAAGTGTGTTCCCCGGAGAAAAATCCGAAGGCAAAGAATGTGCCCGCGGTTCGCAAGACCCGATGTCCGTGGTTGATGGCATAACGGAGAATGCCACAAGAAGCATGTCTAAATCAGAGGCGACAAAGGAGGTCAACCCATACGCGGTTACCGCTAACAAGGTGACTCTGGCCAAACCCGCCACGTTGAAAATCGATCCCGCAGGGATCACGGTGTTGTCGCCCAATCTCGGAAAGCTCAGTGCTGGAATCCGGCCGGAGGTGAGGAATTACATGGTTTTGTGGTGCTCGGCAACGCCGGGGGATAGTCGAGTGGAATGGACGGTGGACGCTCCTGCTGACGGCGTGTATGGAGTGATTGCCTCGGTTGAAGGAAAAGGTTCGAGCTTAACGGTTAGTGGCAACGGTCAGATACAGAAGGGAAGTGTGACGGCAACAGGGTGGCACCGTCTCGAACTCGGTAATCTTCCGCTCGTCGCCGGGGAAAACAAAATCCTGCTGGAGATTGACGCATCTAAAAATAAATTCGGGAAGCGCAGTCAAGGACTTTTGTTGAGTGCGATTGAACTGGCGCAACCAGCGGTCAGGGAGGCCATTCGCAAGGAGGCACTGGCGATGAGGAAGCAGCCTGACTGGTTCAAGGACGCTGGCTATGGCCTGATGTTCCAATGGACCAACCGCGCCACGCCGCCGAAGGGACCGACCAAGGACTGGGAGTCGAAGGTCAATGACTTTGACCTCGATGGCTTTATCAAACTCGTTGATGACTCTGGAGCGGCTTATGTGATCTGGTCGATGACCTGGGGGAACCAGTATATTTCTGCACCAGTCAAGTCGTTGGATGCCATCATTGCCGGACGCACCACCAAGCGGGACTTACTCGGGGAAATGACAAACCGTCTCCATGAAAAAGGCATCAAGGTGATTTTCTATTACCATTACGGCTATGAATGTTATCACTCGCAGGATACCGATTGGCTCAAAGCTGCCGGTGGACAGGATGCGGATAAGACCAGACTCTATAAGAACGTGATGAGTATCCTTTCTGAGGTAGGAACACGTTATGGCGAAAAACTCGACGGCTGGTGGTTTGATGGCGGTGCCAGATACCTGAACTGTCATTTCGATGGAACCTCGGGGGCGGATGGAATTCTAACGGCTCCATTCAAAGAGATTACCGCCGCAGCCAGAGCGGGGAATTCCAAACGGATGGTAGCTTACAATTCCTGGATCAAACCTCTCATTACCGACTACCAGGATTATTACGGCGGTGAGGGCAAAAAAAGTTTTAATCCAACCCAACTAACGGAGGGTGTTTTTAACACAGGGCTTCAGCAAGGACTGCAGGCCCATGGTTGTTTTATCCTGGAAAAAAGATGGGGGCACATCGATCTCAATACACCGATCCCCAAACCCAAATTCAACTTGGAGCAGCTCATGGAGTTTGTGACCAGAGCTAAGCACGGGCGCTATCCGGTCTCAATCAATTTGGAGATGTATGAGGATGGCTCCGTGTCGCCGGCATCCTATGCCTTATTGAAAGAGCTAAAAGCGGCCAGCCACCGGATTCCCGGCAAATAACTTTGGTGAGAATACAGACTGATCTTTCCAGGAAAAAACGCAAATCCTCTCCTTTTTAGTCGGCACAACTGGTTTCCTTGCCTGCATCACACCTGCCACTTCTTCCTTTGCCGCTGAGCCAACCAACCGAATGTGGTCTCCATCCTCTCGGACGCACAGCGGTTCGATTCGCTTGGCCTGACAGGGCATTCCGCAACCCAAACGTCGAACCTAGACCGATTGGCCAGGAACACATTCGTGACTAACATATTACAATCCTTCAAGCTGTCCCATTGAAACAAGCCAAGAGTGATCAATGTGATGAATGCAAAAAGGCATTAACGGCTGAGGTGTTGGTTCAAGACCTCGGTATCGTCAGGCTGAGCACCTAGGCGAAGTGAAATTGATCTTCCGTGGCACTCGATCAGGCCTTGTTCGTTTTTTGAGACAAACCCACCTGATATTGGCCGGCCAAGGCTCGGGCACAGTTCACTCATGTCGCGGTGTTGCAGGTTGGGCGGGAACACAATGACACCGTTATGAAATCTAACGTATTTATAGGTGTATAGGCCCATCGCGTGGTGGGGGGCTGCGTGTTGCTTTTCCTTAGTAACTAACTTGAACCGCCAATTGAACAGCGGTTTACAGAGTTTGCGTAGGCTCGCAAGCGCACCCATTCCCGGTTCTTTTACGGGATAATCATTACCATACAGATTTCGAATTTGCGTAACTTTATGCTCTTCCATACTATTTTTTCAGCACAAGGCATGCCAATTATTCCAGGTAGCAAGACGCCCATGGGGAATGGTACCCGATAACGTCAATGCGGTGCCCCCCCACAATGCAGTTCATTGCCTTGCCAGTTGCTTCCCTTTAGCCTGTGAAACCCGGCTTGAGGACCGGAGCCTTTACACAGAGGCTGAAACCGATTACCTGAGCGAGCTTGAGGTGGAAATGTATGAAACCATCGCAGAGGTACATTCATGTAACTATAGTTGTAGACGGCCAATATGCCAATCAAGTGTCAGGCTATTGCTATGACTACAAATACTCTCCCGTATCATTTCCAACGCCTTATCAACAGCGTTAATACTCCCAACCCGAACAAAGTAGACGATGATACCTCAGGCACTGCTTTATAAAAATTCATCTCCACAATTCCCGTATTGGTCGCAGTTCCGCCCGTTACTTCCAATCGCACATACTGCGCGTCGATTCCCGCAAACATATCATCCGTCGATAGCCCATTAATTGTATATGACTTCCTCTCCAACTCGTTGCTGAAATCACTCGTGTCACTGAATACCAAATCAAAACTCGTGTATTGATCCGCACTCTTCCCACGCTGGAAAAGATCAAACCCTGTCACCTTCGTTAGTTCGCCAAGATCAAATTCCACATACATATTATTTCCCGCACCAGCACTGGCATATTCATGTCCGATCGATTCATATCCATAATTCCCATTCGCTGCATTTGCCAAAGCATAATTGCCATTATATGCCGCATAGCCTCCCTGCACGTTTACCGTACTGATTAATTGCGACCCCGCTGGCGTTGTCAAAAAGATCATCTCAGTCCCACCAAGATTCTGTGATCCCCCAACGGAGGTGGTAACCTCCCAGCGAGCAAACTGAAACGTCGTCTGTGTAAACGCTGTCTCAGGTCCGGATGCATTATTCCCTGTCGGATTAATCGTTATAATCGTATCCGTGCCGTCAAATACATTATCGTTACTCAATATTAACCGTGATTCTCCAATAACATCATTTGTGTTTTTACGCGTCACCAAGGCAAAGCGGTCAGCCGACACCGTTCCTCCAAAATTCATCTCCACCCAGGTTCCATTCGATGGATTTGTGCTAAAAGCATCGCCCGCTCCACCTCCCTGGGTAGCATACTCACCATTAAACGAATTATCGAACAAGTTACCCACTGCGTAACTTCCGTTATAGGCTGTCGCGCTACCAGTAACCGTTGGATTGCTTACGATCGCCGCCTGCAAACCGATTTGCATCACCCCAAAACATACAACGCCGTTCCACATTATTTTTTTCATAGATGTCATCATAACTAGATAGTAACGAGTCTAATTAAGGGGATACCTAGTGTCAATTTTTAATTTCCTCAACGTGCTCGGGCGAAGGGGTGTATCCTCGTATACAAAAAAGCCCCGCAAGTCATTGACTTACAGGGCTTTAAATTGGTTACGGGGGTAGGATTTGAACCTACGACCTTCAGGTTATGAGCCTGACGAGCTACCTGGCTGCTCCACCCCGCGATTAAAGTGGTTTACCCTTTCGGGTGCGGGCGGAAGCTAGTGGCACTCGGGTTCTAATGCAAGTCTTATTTTGATGGTTTTTTGGCCGTGGGTGAAAAACGCGTGCTGACAACGACGAGGCTGTGAGCGGTGATGGTTTTATTCCTCCTTGACGGGTTTTTCCAAGTTGCTGGTGATGAGTTCCCTGATGTAGTCTGCCGTGAGCAGCTCCGGTGTGATGATCGGCTCGTCCTTGCCGGGGACATAGAGCACGTTCACAGGAATGGCGGTGCGTCCGAGCTCCTGAAGTTTTTTTTCAATGTCCGGGCTGGGATTTGTTTTGTCACCTTTCAGTGCCACGATGCCGTATTCCTTGAACAGCTCCACGATTTCCGGCGGGTAGGCGTTCTTTTTATTCACCTGACAAGTGGCGCACCAGGTGGCTGTGAAATCGACAAAAACAGGGGTGCCGCTTTCCTGGAGTTCCTCGACCTTGGCCGCGCTCCACTTTTCCCAATGCAGCTGATTGGATTTGTCCGGTGGCAGAGTGATAAAAAGTCCTCCCGCAAGGGTGAGTACAGCGATTACCTTGGCGATGCCTCGGACCTTCTGCGATCGGTGCGGCATATTCCATCGTCCGTATATCCAGAGAGCGATGGCGACAAGGCTCAGTCCCAGGATGATGTTGAACATGAAGTCCAGTCCGGTCTGTGCGACATAAATCCAGAGCAGATACCCGGCAGTGGCGAACAGGAGGAAAGACATACCCTGTTTGAAGCTCTCCATCCATGGACCGGGGCGGGGGAGTTTGTCGATCAGGTTTGGAAAAATGGAAAGGATCAGGTAAGGCAACGCCAGCCCCAGTGCCATGGCGGTGAATGCCAGCATAAACTGTATGTTAGGCAGTACAAAGGCGGCGCCGATGGCGGCGCCCAGGAATGGGGCGGAGCATGGGGTGGCGACCACGGTGGCGAGCACACCACTGAAAAATGAGCCTTGCAGGCCTTGTTTGCTCTGTAGTTTGCCACCGATACCTGTGGCACTGGTGCCAATTTCAAAGACCCCGAACATGTTAAGTGCGAGCACGAACATCAACATGAGGATGGTTAATACGGTGTAAGGGTTCTGGAGCTGATAGCCCCAGCCCACGTCCTCGCCGGCGCCTTCAAGCGCTTTGTTTCTGAGGGACAGCAGGAAACCCGCGAGAACCCAGAATGAGACCAGGACCCCGGCGGCGAAGGTGATGCCGTGCAGCACTACCTTTTTTTTGTCCTCCCCCGCTTGTTGGGCAAAACCCATGATCTTGAGACCAATCACGGGAAACACACAGGGCATCAGATTGAGGATCAATCCTCCTATCAGCATGCCTCCGATGATTCCTAACAGAGCGCCGGCGCTGGCGGACTCGAGCGGTTTTTTCTCGATCGGGAGTTGGTGGAACTCCAGCCCCTTGCCTGGGTCGCCCTTGATCCAGCCGGTGTTGGAGTGCAGAATGCCGGAGAGGTGGTCGAATGATTCAACCTTGTCGCCATTTCCGGTTTCCTTGGCGGCGGGGACACTGATTTGATAACCGGTGTCGGTTTTTTCAAACTGCTGAGGCTTGATTCCGTTAGTCTGGTTGTCAGAGCTGATAAACACGGCATCCTTGAGTTCAGGTGCATCCGCTGCGTCCGGGGTGAGGTCGATGATGAATTTCCCTCCTTGTTTGAACACTTTGATGGCCCACGGGGACTGGGTGAGCGGCATGCTCTGCCGGGCTTTGGCAAACAGTTCTTTTTGTCGGGCATCGAGCGACGCTTCCTGGCCGACGGGAAGTGTGATGCTGAGCTCCTTGGATTGCGGCTGGTCACAGCCGACATCATTGCAGAGCTGCCATGTGGGGGTGACGCTGATCGCGACCTTGTCGCCGGTTTTGGCGTCGACGGGGGTAGTGATATCGGCGAGCAGGAAATACTCGTTTTCGTACACGTAAAACTGGGTGCCCTCCGACTCGTAGAGGTGGGGGGTAGGCCAGTGAAGAGCTTTTAACTCGTAGCCGGCAGGAAGGTCCCAGTCGAACGACAGCGAAAGGCCCGGTCCCCCGGGGTTTTTGTAATAGGCATGCCAGCCCGCAGCATGCTTGAGCCTGATGGCCACCGTGAACGTTTCCCCGGGGGCGGTGGCACTGACTTCAGAAGTGAGTGATGCCTCGGTTTTTTTTTCTGCCGGGTCCCCCGCAAAGGGGTCGAACTGGGCATGTGTGTAGCTAGCAAGAGCTGCGGAAAAAAGGAGGGTGATGAGGAATTTCATGGGAAAAATAGAATAGGAGGACGCTGGGTTACCATGAGAGCGTCATGTGACGGCAATGTTCCCAAAAAAAATATCAAGCTAACTCGATTTGTTTGTCATCAAGAGCCTCATCATCGGCTGATGGCGTCGATTCATCGGCCTCGGACTCGTTGAGTTTTCTTTCCCAGACATAACGCCGGAAAAGAACCTTGACGGCAGCGGTGAGGGGCACGGCAAGTAGGGCTCCGATGAAGCCGCCAAGTAGCAGTGACCAGAACAGCATGGAGAAGATCACCGTCATCGGGTGCAGGCCTACGGAGTCGCCAACAATCTTGGGTGCCGTAACCAGGGAGTTGATTTGTTGCACGACAAAGAAAATAACAACCACGGCTGCGACGTAGCTCCATGGGTTGGAGCCGAGGAAATTCTGGTTGTCGGCATAACCAAAGTGAACATAGGCGATGATACAGGCGGGGATCATGCAGAGGATGTTGCCGATAAACGGAATGACGCCGAGGATGGCGAGGATCAGGCCAATCAACAGACCGTATGGCAGTTGGAAAATCCACAGGGCGATTCCCACCAGCATGCCATCGATGAAGGCGACCAGCATCTGGCCACGGAAAAAGGAGATCAGGTAGCCGTTGATTTCCTGAAGGGTGTCGACGACCTCGCTTTTGAAGCGGGACGCTTTCAGGGGCACATACTCATGCCAGTGGGCCTTGATTCCCGAGCTTTCCTTGAGGAAATAGTAGAGGTAGATCGGTGTCATCGCGAAGCCCAGCACCAGGCCGAAGATACTGAGGATTTTTGATGAGCCTTCACTGAGCCAGCTGGTCGTGGTGCCGATGATCTTGCCTGCGTACTTGGAAAGCATGAATTGCCATCGGTACTGGAACTCGGGCTCCCCGGAAACGATGCCGCCCAGTTTGTCGATGTTTTCATCCTGTTGGGTGGGTGGCGGGGTGGGGGCGTCCTTGACAACGACTGAAGCCCCGGTCTCGGGATTTACCTTTTCCGAGGCGTAGTCCACCACCGGTTTAAGCCATGGCGCATCCTTGATGTTTTCCATCGCCGAGGTCGCCTTGCTGGCGATCTGTTCCTTGTCCTGGAAGGCATCGGAAATCTGGTTGGCGATCGGGGGGATGATGATCAGACCCAACAGGGTGAGGAATACCACGAAGGAGGCAAAGACGGTGATGACGGCCTTCAGCCGGGACAGACCTTTTTTCTGAAGCCAGCTGACAATGGGATCGAGCAGATAGGCGGTGATACCTGCAAAGGCGAGCGGGACCAGCACCGGTTGCAAGTAGCTGAAAACATTACCACACAGCCAGATCAGACCAACGATGAGCAAGCCGATGATGAGAATAGCGATGCCGGTGATCGCTCGCCAAATGGTTCTACTTTGGAATCGTGATGGGTATCTGGGTGTCACAGGTGCTGAAACTAGCGAAATCCGCTCAGATTGCGATGGTAAAATCGAGCTGAAATTCTACCGGCTTTTCTTGCTGTCCAGCTTGGGCACCTCGGTGAGCAGACCGGATTGCGCGAGATCTGATGGTGCGACGCAGAGCTCGTCCATCGGAAGCTTCTGCATCGATCCATAACGTTGATTGACGATACGCTGCACCGTGGGGTGCTTGAGGTTGTATGACCGGAATGCGCGCGGCTGGCAAAGCTCGATGCCGGCTGCCTCCTTGTAGGCCTTCCAGACAAGCTCCGAGCAATAGATCTTCTCGTCCGACCAGCGGAACAAGCTGTCGTAGTTCTTTCCCAGTTGTTGATTGCAATAATGCTCTGCCTTGCGGATGGCCTCGGGAGTGATGTGCTGGTGCGCTGTTTTTAGCCGCATGGCATAAAACGACTCGGGATTACGGGCGATGAAGTTGCTGAGAGGGGTGATACGGACCGGCTGCACTGCCTCGATAACCATTGGCTGGCCGTCCCGGAAAAAGACAAGCCCGACGTGGGTCCAGCGGGAGTTGGTGGCGGCTTTGATGGCCTTGGCCTGCTGGCTGCCGGTTTCCTGGAAAACGATATCGCCGTTTTGTAATGCGTATGGGTTATGCGTGCGCGATTTCTGATAGCGTGCGAAGGCGGCGGTCATCAGGACTCCTGTAAATACGAACAGCATGACAATCAGGGCGCTCTTGTTGATGGTAAACCGGGGATTTTTCATACGCGTCCCACTCTATCACAAGGCCGGCGCCATGTGCCATCGAATTTTCCAATGAAAAGATCAATCAGGCTGATGCTGTCAGATCTGCGGGCCAATGAGCCCGATGGCAGCCCGGGGGACAAACGAAAGCGGGTTCCAGGGGTTGCGCGCCTCGGTGATGCGCTGGCAACGCAATTTGTCCCTCTCGATGATACGCAACTGTTCGCGGGCGAATTTTCTGCTGATGACATTCACGTTGGACTCGTCATTGATGTAGAGTGAGCGAGGATCGATGTTGGCCGAGCCAATGGCTGTGAAGAGCCCGTCGATCACCATGACCTTGCAGTGAATCATCGACGTTTTGTATTCGTAAATATGCACACCGGCCTTGAGCAGCTTGTGATACTGGTAGATGGAAAGATAACGGACCGGCCACGAGTCCGTATGTTCCCACGCCAGGATGAGCTCGACGTGCACACCGCGTTGGCGGGCGTCCAGAATAGCATCCATCATCGGCTGGTCCAGGTAGACGTAGGAGTTCTCGATAATGATGCTTTTTCGTGCCGAGGCAAAGGCTTGACGGTAGAGGTGGGGGATGGTGAAAAGCTGGTCCTCCGGAGCCGAGTTGAAGGCCTGGGCCCTGATGTCGCCGGTTCTCCTGAGTGGTGGAAAATAATCGGGGCCAGCCAGCTGTCTGCCGCCACACTTGACCCAGTTGTCATTGAACCCCTGCTGGAGCTGTGCCACCACGGGGCCGGTGATCCGGTAGTGGTTTTCACGCCAATTGTCCGAAGTATGGGCATTGCCTTTCCAGTCGTCCCCGATGCCACACCCACCGGAAAAGCCTACTTTGCCATCGACCACCATGATTTTCCGATGATCGCGGATATTGAATTGCAGTGGGTTGCTGATTCGGAACGGGTGGTAGAGCTTGACGTCAACACCGGCAGCGTGCATCCGTTTGACATTTTCCTTACCCATGTCTTTGCCCCCGATGACATCCAGAATGACGTGGACTTTGACTCCCGCGCGGGCGCGTTCACAGAAGGCATTGACAAAATTGTAAGCGACCGTGCCGTTTACAAAGGCGTAGGTTTCGAAGGTGACAGTTTTTTTTGCGGAGCGGATCGCGTCCAGCATCGCGGGGTATATCTGATGGCCGTTGACGAGGGTTTCAATGTGGTTGCCGTCCACCCACGGCATCTTGACCGCCGATGTAGTGGCCAGCTCGAACTCCTTGCTAGCCACCTCGGCAGAGGGCTTGATGGGCTGGCTTTTAGCGATCCGGGCACCGGGAACACTCGGGGTGCAGGATGTTGCCAGGATAATGCAGCCTGTGGCGAGAAACTGGAAATATGAGTAAAAAATACGACGGGACATGGCTGTTCAGAAGCTCTGGGGTTACGCGCGATCCTAAAAGGCGGGATGAAGATTGCAAGTACCGTGAATGAACAATGGATTTCCTCCGACGCATGGTTTACAGACATCGGCGTGGACGCAATTGTAATCAAAGGAGCCCGGCAGCATAACCTGCGCGGTATCGACGTGATAATCCCGCGGGGAAAGCTCGTTGTGATCACTGGCCCGAGCGGCAGCGGCAAGTCGTCGCTCGCATTCCACACTCTCTACGCCGAAGGGCAGAGGCGTTATGTCGAAAGCCTCAGTACCTATGCCAGGCAGTTTCTCGACCAGTTTGACAAACCTGATGTTGATTCCATCGAGGGGCTGAGTCCCGCCATTGCCATCGAACAGCGGACCGGGGGCATGAACCCGAGGTCGACCATTGCGACGGCCACTGAAATTTACGATTACCTGCGTATTCTCTACGCGGCCATTGGGATTCCCCACGATCCGGAAACGGGGGAGAGGTTGGAGAAAATGACGACCAAAGACATTATCGACGCCCTGGCCAGTCGTCCTGAAAACAGCAAGGTGGTTCTGCTTGCCCCCATCCCCAGGGAGGAGGCGGCAGACGCGGAGACCCTTCTGGAAAACCTCCAACGACAGGGGTTTGTACGCATTCGGGTGAACGGTGAGATGCTGGAGCTCGACCAGGCTTCCGGGCACTGGCCGAAAAGGGTCAAACATATCGAAGTGGTCGTGGACCGGTTGGTCATCCGCGATGGGGTGATGAGCCGGCTGGCCGACTCGGTGGAGGCGGCGCTTCGTATCTGTGGCAGCCAGTCGCTGGCACTGGTGATGGAGCCGGGGGATGATGATTTTCGTGAAATCTCCTTCCTGACGAGCTATCGGAATCCGGCCACGGGATTTGAGTTGCCAGCGTTGACCCCCAAGCATTTTTCCTTCAATTCCAACCATGGTGCCTGCCCCCTCTGCCACGGCCTGGGCACCGAGCTGGCCTGTGATCCCAACCTGATCGTGCCGGACCAGAGCAAGTCGCTCAACGATAACGCCGTGATTATCTGGAAGAGCAACAAACGTAAAAAGAGCTGGCAGGGAAAAAAGGTGGACGCGCTCGCGGCTGCATTCGGTGCCGATCCTGACGCGCCCTTCGAGAGTCTGCCAGAGGTTTTCAAAAAAGCGCTGTTCTACGGCACCCATGGCAAGGAAATCGAGGTCATCTGGGAAAAAGACGGCTTCCAGCGGCCATTTGTCCAGGAGTTCGAAGGCCTGTGCCGCACCGTCGAGCGGTTTTCGCGGGAAAGCAAAAGCAACGCGGTGCGCCGCAGCATGGCCAGGTTCATGACTTCGAGCCGCTGCGCCCGTTGCGAAGGCAGGCGACTCAAACCCGAGATCCTCGCGGTGATGTTGGAAGATGATCATGGCCAGTTGTTGGGTATCGATGCACTCTCGGCCTTGCCCGTGGAAGACGCCCTGGCCTGGTTGAAAAATGTCCGTATTCCCGAAGACCGCAGTGATGCTCTACGGGGTGTTGTCGGCGAGATCACACGTCGGCTCAGCTTCCTTGATGACGTCGGTCTTTCCTACCTTACCCTCAACCGTGCCAGCAATACGCTCTCGGGGGGGGAGGCGCAACGGATTCGGCTGGCCACCCAGATCGGGGCGGGTTTGTCCGGTGTGATCTACGTCTTGGACGAGCCTAGCATCGGTCTCCATTCCGCGGATAATGCCCGACTCATCGAGGCCCTGAAACGACTCCGTGACCTCGGCAACACGGTGGTCGTGGTTGAACACGATGAGGACACCATCCGCGCCGCCGACTGGGTGATCGATATTGGCCCGGGAGCCGGTAGCCGTGGCGGCGAGCTCCTGGCTGCCGGAACACCCGGTGCCGTCGCAAAAAACAACAACTCGATCACCGGAAGATGGCTCGCTGGTGATGTGACGGACGACGGCGAGATCACCCACGGAACAAAATCCGGCGAACTCGTCATCCGCAACGCCCGCGAACACAACCTGCAAGGCATCGATGTAGCCATCCCGCTCGGTCTCATGGTGTCGGTCACCGGCCCCAGTGGCAGCGGCAAATCCACTTTGGTCGATGCGATCCTCCGCCGGGCTCTCGCGCGCCACTTTTACCGCTCTAGCGCCAGTCCGGGTGCGCACGACCGCATCGACGGCATCGAACTGATCGATAAAGTGGTGGTAGTCGACCAGAAACCGCTCGGTCGCAGCCCGCGCTCGAACCCCGCCACCTACACCGGTGCCCTCGACCTCATCCGTGCTTTGTTTGCGAAGCTGCCGCTGTCGCGTCAACGTGGTTACAATGCCGGAAGGTTCAGTTTTAATGTCAAAGGGGGGCGTTGCGAAAAATGCCAGGGCGACGGTGCCATCCGCATCGACATGCATTTCCTCAACGATGCCTACATCACCTGTGATTCCTGTGCCGGGCATCGCTATAATCGGGAGACGCTCGAAGTCACTTACAAAGGGCTCAATATCTCCGAAGTGCTGGAAATGACCGCCGAGGATGCCGCCAGGTTTTTTCAAAACGTACCCAAACTCAGCCGTATCCTCGATGCCCTCTGCGATGTGGGGCTTGGCTACATTCATCTAGGACAGCCTGCCAACACGCTTTCCGGCGGTGAGGCCCAGCGTGTCAAGCTCGCCGATGAGCTGTCGCGCCCCAACTCCGGCCACTGCCTCTACCTGCTCGATGAACCGACCACGGGTCTGCACTACAACGATGTCCAGGTGCTGCTGGGTGTTTTGCGCCGACTCCGCGATGCCGGAAACTCACTGGTCATCGTCGAGCACAATCTGGATGTGATCCGGGCATCCGACTGGATCATCGACCTCGGTCCCGGTGGCGGCAAACACGGCGGCCAGATCGTAGCCGCTGGTAATCCCGAAGCCATAGCCACAAACCCCGCAAGCCTGACAGGCCTCTGGCTGGCAAAATAACCCTGCCAGAAAACGGGGGGCGTTTCCGCTTCGCAACCGTCCAAGGTTATACATCGTGTCTGTTGGAAAAATGGTGCGATTGACCACCCATTCCCCTGGGGCGCGTCATTGAGCATTCTAGTGTGGGGGGAAACTTCACTTTTGATGTCGCTCTGTGAGTAGCTGGTTTACATTTCCCCGAATATGCATTGAAATGCCATACCTATGAAGCATGAGCGGAATCTAACGAGAAGGCGGTTTGTCGTGTTGACTTCGGCTGCTGCTGGTGGGGTGCTGACATCGACCGCAGCCAAGTCCAGCGACCCGAAGCTTGTCTCCCTGAGAGACGCACACATTGGCACTCTGGAAATCGATCTGCGGATCATGAACCAGTATGGGGATCAAGCTCAGGAGGTGCTGGACTTTTACACCGCTTGTCGCGAGGCCTTGACTGGAGAAAAACCCGGGAAGGCGCTGTCCGCGGTCTGCCGGAGGTTCAACCGGTCCAAACTCGGCGGCCCTATGCTCGGCGATCCCACGGCAACAGGTGTTGCTGTCTGGCTCAATCTTCCAGACCCGGGGCAGGTTCAAGTTCGTGTGATCCCAGTGAAGGGCGGGAAGTCACGCACCTATCAATCCACGAAGAAGGAACGCATTCACAGCATCGCATGCAACGGGCTAGCGCCGGATACGGCGTATTCCTATGAGGTCACGGGCTCTTCTAACATATCCTTGGGGGTAGGTCGATTTATGACAGCGCCGGCAGAGCTTTCTGAAAAACCTTTCCGCATCGCATTTGGCACCTGTTATCACAAGGTCGGCATGTACCGACCAGAACTGATGCAGTTGATCCGCGAGCGTGACAACCGGGCGATGCTGGTTCTCGGGGATTCAGCGGTTGATGGGCGCAAGGACAACTACGGCCTGATCAACGCCGATTACTTGCTGCGCAATCTATCACAGCCGTGGCAACAACTCTCTGCCCATGTACCGGTGTCGGCTACCTGGGACGATCACGACTACTGGGGTGACGATATTTCTGGAACACTCACCAACAGCAACAAACCGATCGATGTGCGCGGCCTGCGCAAGGCGTGGAAAGCCAACTGGAACAACCCGGAACGCGAAGTGGAGCGCGAGGGGATCTATTTCTCGACCCAAATCGGCCCCATACAGCACATTGCTCTCGATACCCGGTCCTGCCGGGTGAATCAACAACGCGGTAAACTCAATAGTTTCCTCGGTAAGGAGCAGATGGACTGGCTCAAGCAGCAGCTCGAGTCCTCCGATGCACCGTGCATCCTGATCAGCGGCGGCACCATGTGGAGCGACTATATTTCCAGTGGCAAAGACAGCTGGGGCACTTGGGATACCGAAGGGCGCGAGCAAATTTTCCAGTGGATCGACGCCAGGAAGGACAGCTTGGTCATTCTCCTGTCAGGCGACCGACACGGTGCACGCGGTTTTGCGATTCCCCGCCCCAATGGCGGTCACATCCATGAACTGGAAGTTGCCGGAATGGGGGGTGTTCCGGGACCGGGTGCCCATGGCAAGGGGCGTAAATACCAACTCTTCGGCTATCCCGGCGGCACATGGGCCTTCGGGGAACTGGCATTCCGTAAAATGGACAACAAGCTTCAGGTTGAGTTTAAGCTGGTGAATGAGCGTGGCCATGAGATGGAAACAATCACGCTGGATTCCCGACCCTGGAGGGGGAAAACACAGCGCTAATTCTCCCATGCCCCCCGGATCGATTGCATCCGGTTTTACAGCCACCATCGGCCTGTGCAGCGCCGAGCCCGCTACTCCGGCTGCCCCAGCCAAACCACCAGTAACAGAAAAGGCATTGGCGGAACTGGATCAGGCCATCGATACTGTCAATTTTGATGACGCCACAGTGGGCGATGCACTGATGTTCCTGTCTCTTAGAACGGAGAAGAAATTTTCGGTCGTCTGTTCGCCCAAGTCCCTTGAGGAGGAAAGGCTGCCCACGATCCGGTTGAAAAACGCCAAGGTGTCAGATGTGCTCAAGCTGATCGCGGTGGTGCTTTCCGACGAAATGAGAACTCTCAAACTTGAGACCATTTCGCCCACGGTGTTTTGCCTGAAAATTAATCCAGTAGTCGCCCCGCCTGCGCCTGCGGGCTGCCCCCAAAATGCCGCCAACGCAAATACGACCGAAATCGCCGTGCTCGAACTGGGTGGCGCGAATGGATCTAACAAGTGGGACGCCCAAAAAGCCGAGGCCTTGCTGGAGAAGATCAGCAGCGTTTGCAAATTGGCCTGTCCCAAGGACGCCTTGGATCTCAAATACCACCCAGGCACCGGTCTGGTTGTCGCCAAGGGTGGCCGCACGGTCGTTGAGGTGGCCCGCCAAAGTTTCGAGAAGCTTACCGCCGCAAAAGATCAGTAGCCGCGCTTGAAACCTGGCCATGGCCTCAGTGATTGAACGACCACCTCAGGGATGATGTTAGAGCAACTGACAAGACAGATGAAAAGGGGCGACGAGCGGGCGTTTGCCTCCTTTCATCAGGCTTGGTTCGATCGGCTTTTCCGTTATCACATGGCGCTTGCCAGCGGCAACGAGACGATGGCGAAAGACGCGATGCAGGAGACCCTTCTCAGGGTGGTGCGCTATGTCAAAGTGTTCAAAGATGAAACCGTTTTCTGGTGCTGGCTCACCCGACTGGCGAAGTCTTCGATCGCTGATCAATGCCGGCAGCAGGGGCGTTTTCAGAGACTGCGGAGCCGCTTGCTGGCACGCGACACCACACCGGATGTGCCGGATGAGGACGGTCTGCTCGCGGCCCTGGAACGGGGGCTGGGTGAACTGCGCGAGGACGACCGCAAACTGATCGAAGGAAAATATTTTGAAGGACGCAGTGTGCGTGATCTCGCACAAGAGAAGGGACTAACAGAAAAGGCGGTGGAGTCACGGTTGGGCCGAATCAGAGGCAAGATCAAAAACGAAATAGAAACCAAACAACTCTAACAGACATGAACGAAAACGATCACAGAGACAACATTCTCGAGGTGCTGGATGCACCTGCGGACGGTCATTTCAAGGAGGAAGCCCTCAACGTCATGTTGGGCGCGGCGCGAACTCACAAGCACAAGCGGCGGGCGCGGAACGCCGGTGCCGTGGCGGCGGCATTGGCCCTCGTGGCAGGTCTCGGTATTTACCACCAGAACCCCGATTCCCCTAGTGGCCCAGGTCTCGCGGACGCCACGGAAGAGAGGGGGAAACAAAACAAACCCGACGAGAAAGTGCTCACAGACGCCGCCTTGCTGGAAAGCTTTGGCAACGAGCCGGTGGCCCTAGTGGGGGAGCCAGGAAACCAACGCCTGATCCGCCTGAACGAATACTGAGCCGCTTCATTCTCCTGAAGGCCCGGGAACAAGCACAGTAAGGTCATGAAACCGTGGAATAGTCCATGCTGCCGATACGTATGTCGCCCCTCCGGGCATGATGGCCGTCTGTGCACAAGAAGCCGCAGCACCAAAGGGGATGGGCGGGTATTTGAAAGCAGCCTTACAGCCTGCGCCGTTTGAAAGCGAGGGCCAGCCCGGCAAAGGCGAGCAAACCGGTGGTGGACGGCTCCGGAACCACGGCGATGGTCGCCGTCTTGATGCGTCCGTCCAGGAAAAATTCGGAAATACTATTTCCTCCGTTGCCAAAGGCGAAATTTTTTGAGCCGTCGTTGAAGCCGACGGTTGTCGGTGTGCCCGAGTTCGACACCGAGGTGGTGCCGTTATCCGCAGTGAGACTCATTGTGGTTCCGTCCCAGGAGGCGGTCAGGGTTTGTTCGCCTGATGGTGCAGCTACACTAACAACATTCCATTTATCAGTATCAGGAGTAACACCCTTACCCGTCCAGAATTGCCATGCTGAATTGTAACGATAGATGACCGTTCCATATCCATTAGCACTACGGCTGCTGTAGACGGTGCGGAAACTGTTGGTAGCATCCAGCACAACCCCTGTGACCTCGATCGACCATACCTGGCCAGCTCCGATGGATCCGGGTTCGATGCTGGCATTGTAGGCCCCTTGAAGGTCTCCAGCATTCGTTCCGTCGAAGTCAGCGCCCGTGGATGTGCTGAATGTCACATTTCCTCCGTTGGTAAGATTGTGACCATTGCCGGAGGTGTCGTTGAGCTGGCCGCTGGCGGCGGTGAAATCCCAGCTGGCGACGGTGACGGCGTGGGCAGGCAGTGCGACAAGAGCGGATGAGAGGAGAAGTAAGCTGAGGGTTTTCATGAGAAGAAACGTTTGAATGCGGTGTGCGAACCCTACTTAACCATTGATCGGAGTCAAGGTGAAATGTGTCTGTATTTCCCGTTGAGGTGTTGCCCCCTGACTGCTCGGGATGTTTTTAGTGATGTTCATAAACGCAAGGGTTGCCACTGGAAATTAGTAATAATGCTTTGAAATGAAGTAGTCATTGGCGACAGTAGAATGTCTATGGAAAACAAAATAAGAAGTCTCCATTTTCTGTCCTTCACACTCCTGTTGCTGTGCTCCGCCTCGGCACTGGGTGAGGGGATGAAGAACGTCGTGCCGCTGGCTTCGATCCAGGGGCCTGGTAAAAACCCGTCGGCGGTTGCCGATGGGGTCAAACAACAACCCGGCAGCGGTGAATGGATCGGCGTCAGCCCGAACGCCTGGTTCGGATGGATTGACTACCCGGAACTGAAGTTGAAATGGAAGACGCCACAAAAAATCAACAAGGTGGTGATCTATGACCGCCCGACCCAGGACGAGCACATGGCGGCCTGCGTGCTGAAGTTTTCCGATGGCTCCGAGGAACATGCCTTTGCCGTCCCTAACGACGGCTCACCGGCGACGATCGTCTTTGAGCCACGCACGGTGAGCGGCATGACGTTGTCGGTCGTGGATGGTGTTGGCTCGCACATCGGCCTCTCCGAGTTGGAGGCATACTATGATCCGGATGCCCGCCCGGCGGCGAAACCGAAGGCATTCACCGACTTTGTTTCCTATGTTGATCCGACGATTGAAACCGGGCGCGGACGCTGGTTTTTCTGCACACCCGGAAGCCGCCCGTTCGGCATGGTTTGCGCCTCGGCCTACACGCGCAACAAAAACCAGGGGGGCGGTGGCTACAATTACAACAGCACGGAAATCCTCGGCTTCGCCCAGATCCACGCCTGGATAATGTCGGGCGTCAACATCATGCCTGTCGTCGGCGAGGTGCATGCGAACCTCGGCGAGAAGGCGTGGAAGTCGTCATTTTCACACGACACCGAGGTCATCGAACCCGGGTATCACAAACTCTTTCTCGACCGCTACAAGACACAGGTGGAGTATACATCGACCGAACGCACGGCATTTTACCGCTTGAAATACCGTGAGGCGGCCAAGGCCCGGCTGCTCCTTCAGCTGGGTGGTTTTGTCGGTGCCACCAGTTATGTCGACGGTAGGGCCAAACTGGTCGGCCCCACCCGCATCGAGGGCTCGCACGGCATGACCGACCGGTTGTGGGGCGGGCCGAAGCTCTCGCACGTGTACTACGTGATGGAATTCGACCGGCCGATACAGCGCATGGACGGCTGGAGAGGGGCGGCGGAGAAGTTCATCAACATCCGGGAGTTTGCCAACCCGGTCCAAGACCAACGGCTCAATCAGGACAAACGCAAGTATCTCTTCAAGAACCTGCCCGAAGAGCAGGCCGGGGTTTCCCTCGCTTACGGGGTGGCTGCCGGCGATGAGGTGAAGGTGAAAATAGGCATCTCCTACACCAGTATTGAGAATGCGCGCCGCAACCTGGCTGCCGAGTGCCCGCACTGGGATTTTGACCAGGTGAGGAATGACTCGCGCAGGGTTTGGAATGAATGGCTTGGCAAGATCGCCGTCAAGGGGGGCAAGGATGAGCTGAGGGTTAAATTCTACACCGATCTTTGGCACGTCCTGTTAGGTCGTCATAAAATTGATGACTTCAGCGGGGATTTTCCGTCCTACATGGGCAGGGCGGGGAAGGATGGCCTGGTGCCTTTGGTCGTGCAGAGTGTGCCCAGGGACAAGGACGGGAAGCCGAGGTTTCACATGTACAACTCCGATGCCCTGTGGCTGACCATGTGGAACCTCAACACCTTGTGGGGATTGGGCTGGCCGGAGGTTCTCGATGAGTTTTCCGCATCCATGGTTCAGTATGCGGATGTCGGTGGTCGCCTGCCTAACGGGCCGAGTGCCGGGGGATACACGGGGATCATGGGCGGGAATCCGGCGACGAGCCTGATCACCGCGACCTGGCAGAAGGGGCTTCTAACCAAGGTCGATGCAGACAAGGCCTATCAAACGATGATGCGCGACCACCCGGTGCGCCTGTCCGGACACACCGGGCGCGCCGTCCAAAGTGGCTTTGAATACTGGGCGCTGGCGAACATGGCCGAGGAAATGGGCCATGGCCAGGTGGCGAAGTCTTTTCAACCCGTGATCAACGAATGGAAGCGATTCTACAATCCCAGGACCCATTTGCTCAGTGGAAAATGGATCGAGGCAAACGACTGGCAGGGCACCTTCGGCGTCTCCCATGACATCAAGGGACTCAGTCACCTGATGGGCGGAAACGACAAGCTCGCCGAAATGCTCAACCTGGCTTTTGAGGAGGGGGCGGACTCTCATTTTGTCTACACTTACAAACACGGGAAGATCAGCTACGCCAACCAGCCGGGCTGCTCGAACGCCCACGTTTTCAACTACGCCGGCCACCCCTGGCTGAGCCAGTACTGGGTTCGGCGTGTGAGTCGGCAGGCCTACGGCGGCACCAACCCGAATGTCGGCTACGGCGGTCACGATGAGGACCAGGGCCAGATGGGCGGGGTGAGCGCCTTGATGAAACTCGGGCTGTTCAGTCTCAGGGGCACCTGCTCAAAGGAACCCGTCTATGAGATCACCGCGCCGGAGTTTGGTGAGGTCACCATCACCCTCGACCCCCGGTACTATGCCGGCAAGCAGTTTCAAATCAAGACCTACAACAACAGCGGGGCAAACTGCTACATCCAGAAAGCCAAACTCAATGGCAAGCCGCTGCTCAATTGCTGGTTCCATCACAAGGACTTCGCCAAGGGCGGCGTGCTCGAAATTTGGCTGGGCCCCGAGCCCAATAAAGACTGGGGGACGGGTCCCGACGAAAGTGACTGAAGAACGACTCCGAGAAAAAAACCACCTGTTGTGGGGGCTGGGCTGATTGTAGATACCTGTCTGAAAGAAGAATAATGCCGGTGGCGTATGAGGTGGTGCATGCAGTTCCTGAAAATACGCACCTTGTTGTCGTCCCTTGTTATTGCCACCGCGCAGGCTGGCTGATAGGTCTGGCAGGACTTGGAGGTGGGTATTTTTCCACTACGACATCCCGATCCACACCAAGGGCAGCAACACAACCGCAGCAACTGCCGAACAGAGGCCTTCTCCCATTCTGCACAAATGCGGATTACGGGGGCAGTTTTCAGGCTTGGCACCAGTCAGTGCGGGGAACGGCGAGATGTATGAACCGCGTGCTTGCCGTGGCATCATAGTCTTGGGAAAGGGTGAAAGTGGCTCGACGCAAGGAAAGACACCTTGGCCATTCTCCTGTCGGGCGACCGACACGGTGCTCAATTCCCCGTCCCAGTGGCGGTCACATTCATGGACTGGCGCTCTGGCCCCCCCCTGTCCCCAAAATAAATTTCTGTCCTCAAATTATTTTCGCAACTTTTGCAATTTTCCGGGGTATACGTGCTTGCATGAAAATCAACCAACTCATCAGTATCGGTCTCTGCAGTCTCCTTTTCTGTTCAGTAGCATCTGCTGCCAAAGAAAAAGGGAACAAAGGAGCTAAGCCTAAGAAGACATTCGCCACAGTTGACACCGACAAAGACGGTAAAATCAGCCTGGCCGAATTCTCCGTAGGAGCCAAAGACGAAGCCAAAGCCAAAAAGCAGTTTGAGAAAAAAGACAAGAACAGCGATGGATTCCTCAGTCAGGAGGAGTTCGCAGCGAACGGCAAAGGTAAGGGCAAAGCCAAAAAGGCTCCTAAAAAGCCAAAGAAAAAAAACAAGTAAACCAACCCCGACCAATCCTATAAACATGTCGTAGCCGAGTAGCTACGACATAACAAGACCTCAGAAGGCCTGATCTTCTGAGGTCAATTTTTTATCCTGCTGCGGTTGAGTCCGGTGCTGATTACCGAGTGGTGCTTGCGACGGGCTGATGCGCGGCGGTAAAGGAGTTGCTGATGGGGATACTGCTGCTGTTTCACGATCGCCAGCCTTCCCCACAGGCCTGTGGTTGAGAAGAGAAGTTTAAAAATCGGCGTTACAAACAGGGGATTGGTGGTAAATTTTCATTGGTCCACTTGCACAAAACCGGATCGATGCGACGCTATGGATAATGAAATCAAGAACCCTGTGAACAGTGCCCAAGCAAGTCTCGCCCACACGATGAAGAATGTGGAGTCCGATACCGAGTCGGAAAATACGATCAGCATGCAAGCCAGCGGGAGGGGGACGGCATCAAACCCCGCAGCTTCATCTGGCTATGCATGGGGGCAATGGCTTGCCGAGAACGGTTCACGGATGCTGCTTTTCGCACGACAGCAAACGCGGACCGCAGAAGATGCCGAGGATGTCCTGCAGGACGCCCTCGTCAAGCTGGCCCGCAAAGTCGATGAGGGAACCTTCGACGGTGGCCAGGAATCATGGAAACCCTACCTCTACACAGCCATCCGGAGATTGGCCATTGATCTTGGCCGAAAAAACGACCGCCGCTCCAAGCGCGAAGAAAAAGCAGAAGCCGATCGCAGGGGCGAAACCGGAGGCCTGTCCGACCCCTGGTTTGAAAGCGGGGCATCCAGCGATGAAATGCGCAACCTTCTCGAAAACGGTCTCAAAAAGCTACCCGATAAATTCTCCGAAGTCATCGTGATGAAAATATGGGGGGAGCGTACCTTTGCCGAAATCGGCGAAATTTTAGGGGTTTCCCTAAACACGGTGGCGTCCCGGTATCGCTATGGGCTTGAACGCCTTAGAAAAAGCCTCGAGCCCTCCCGCTGTCAAGATGACATCTAAGCCCGACCAAGATTATCCCATTTCCCATTTCCCATTTCCAATCAGTCAGTCAACCAACCATTAAACTGTCATGTCAATAACACCAGAACATGAACTCACCCCTGAATTGCGTGAGCTTGAGCAACAGCTGTCCAGCCTTGTGCCTAGCTCCGTACCACAGAGCCTGCTAGGCAGCATGGAGCAATCCATGTCTGTGACAGATACCAACGCTTCTTCAGCTTCACACGGCTTTGATGAGTTGGAAGTCCACCTAGGGCACATGGCACCGGCGACCATGCCGACGGATATGCTCAACCGCATGGTCCGGGCGATGGACCGGTGGCATGAACAGGTACCCGTGGAAGAAAAAGTCGTTCCCTTCGGCGAAAGTGGCGGCGACCGGACATCGGCCGGGAAAAAATCCAGTGGAGGAATGTTAGCCGCTGCCGCTGCGGTTGCCATGCTGGGTGCGGCCATGGCTCTTGTGTCACCCCACTTCCTCAACGACTCATCCTCCCAGGAGTCCACGCCAGTTGCCGGGGTTAACCGGCCTGACAATTCGGCGCTATCCATGGTGGGGCATGTGGAGCCGCATGATGCCTGGCTCATACCTGACTCGCTGAGTCACAATGTGACCAACACAAGCGACAACGGCGTGATCATCGCCGGTGACAATACTCCGCATCGCTGCATCCGGGTTGATTATATTGATCGCGTAAAAGTGCAGGATGACCAGGGACGTGAATTCGAAATCAAGCGCCCTGGTGTCAGGTACATGCTGCTTCCGGTCGAAACGAATTAATTTTTTAAGACAAAAATTCTTCACTTGATCGCTCCATCACCAGAGTCTGCACAGTTGGTGAATTTACGAGCTAACAGGCTTACGATGAATGGATCGGAACCAGTTGTTTGAAGAATTGATTTTCGCAAAATGAATCTCTGAGGACCACTGATCGATTTACAAACAAATACAACTAACACAATCAATCAATATGAAAACCACCACTAACTTGATCACTTGCGTGAAAGGGCTCGCAGGTATTGCGTTCGTCGCACTGGCACTCCCAGTTGCTGCGATTGAGAACCCTGCGCCCGAAGAAGCGCCCAAGGCAAAAGGCAACCCGGAAGCGGCTGCCGAAGAAGCGCCCAAGGAAAACAAAAAAGCAGCGAAGAAACTCGCTATGATTGGACTCGGCGGTGCCCCGGCTTCGGAGACACTGTCGCTTCACCTCGGTCTTGAGGAAGGAAATGGCCTGACCATTTATCATGTTGTCCCGGGTTCGGCTGCGGCAAAGGCCGGCATCGAATCGCACGATGTTCTAACCGAGTTTGACGGAAAAAAAATTGGCTCACAGCAGGACCTGCGTGATGCCGTTTCCGCCAGGCAGCCTGGTGATGAGGTCACCCTCAAATACATTCACAAAGGCAAAGCCGAGGAGAAAAAAGTAGCTCTCGGTGAACGTACCGACATGCCACAAATGATTCCCGGTGCCGGCAACCCCTGGCTGCAAGGAATGGGAGATATCCCAGAAGCCGACCGCAAGCGGATGCAGGAACAAATGCAAAAGCACATCGAGGAAATGCGTAAGCAGTTAGAGAAAAACGGGGGGATGCAATTTGACCTCGGTGGACTCCTTGATGGTGCCGTTCCTGGTAAGGCCGCTCCCAATGGAGGAGATAAGCCTAAAGCCGGCAAGCAGTTAAAGAAGTTCAACTTCAATGCGGCCGCATCCATCACCATGATGGACAACGATGGGTCCGTCACCATGAAGACCATTGATGGCAAACGCGAGGTTATTGTGAAGGATAAAGCTGGCAATATTCAGTTTGAAGGCCCCTACGAGACGGAACAGGATAAAGCCGCCGTGCCTGACGACGTGCGTGACCGCCTTGACCGGCTCAACTTTGGTGAAGATGGTAAAAATGGATTCCGTCTTCAAATCCTCCCTGGCGGTATGGTGCCTCCACCAGTACAACCGGACGAGAACGGGGCGGCTGAATAAGTCCGGCCAATTCAAGCCAATCCCATTATCATGTTAGCCTCCACAGAAACCTGTGGAGGTTTTTTCATGCGAATATCGTTTGTTGATAGAACTCACTTGAGGTAGGTTTCCGTATGGCCAGCGCACCAAAGAACCCAGACGATCTTGTCAGCGATACAGCAAGCGAGCTGCCTTTTCTCATCCGGCTTCTCGATGATAAGGATCCTGCTGTGCGACCTATTGTCCGTGAACGTATTTCGGAAATGGGAGGTGATATCAGCCACGACCTGGCCGCCTTGGGAATAGAGATTAACACCAAGGGAAAAAAGCAGCTCACCCGACTGCTGGCACCGGGGAGACGGGAGACGCTGAGAAACGAATGGTTAGTGCCATCGGGGGGATTGATGGCCTTGGAAGACGACTGGGAAAACTTCGAGAACATTCTCAGGCAGATATCTGATTTCCTCCATGACGGGATTACGTTACGACCTTCGCTGTCTGATAGTCTCGACTTGCTGGTTGATGAAATCACGGAGGAGATACCAGTCCCCACAGCCGAGGAGCTGCGGCAATGGCTTTTTGTTGAAGGCCGGTTCAGCGGCGTGGCCAAGCGAGCCGATGCGTTAAGCAATTTTGACCTGTGCCACGTCATGGACAGCCGTCAGGGCAATCCCACCAGCCTGGCGTTTTTGTTTATCCTCATAGGCCGTCGGGTGGGTGTACAGGTCGATGGCTGTAACTATCCCGGACATTTCCTTGCCCGTATTCAGATCGATGGTTCCCCTCATTTGATTGATTGTTACCATGCGGGACGTCATTTTAATATTGAGGCCCTGCTTGAGGCGCATCCCGAGCTATCCGGGCAGGCCCGAGCAGCAGTCAACGACAACTGTCACCTCGGTGTTATTTTACGTCGCTACGTTACCGAGCTTCATTACACGCTTATTAAAGTGGGGCGTAAGGAGGATGCCGAGCTGTTCAAGTCTCTGGCCAAAACATTGGAATCATGACCGGAGAGCAACTGCGGGTATGTGTGGAAGGACACCTTCTGAATCGCATGGTCATGCACCCCGACGGCGAGGTAAGGGCAGAGGCTGTTTTTTACCACGGACAGGGGGATTACGCAGAACGCTACCTCGAGGTGCTGTATCCGTTCACAGAACACGGTATCCGTTGTACCATCACGGAACTGCCCGGACATGGCTATAGCCCGGGGAGGCGCGGGCACTGCGGAGATACGCCACTTTTGGATGCTGTGATTCAAGATACGCTCAGCTCCTTCGCTGGGCTTCCCTATGGGGTGATGGGACATTCCATGGGAGGGCTGCTGGCAGCCCGGCATCTGGTGCTTTCGGGACGAGGTGGCTTGCCTGCTCCGGCCTTTGCCTGGCTTTCCTCACCCTTGTTCAAACCCAGCCTCAACAGGTCGGCGCTTTTTATCCGGATACTCCGCTTGCTGGCCCCGCTGGTACCCTCCCTGACCGTGTCCACCGGTGTGAAACCAGAGATGTGCCGGATAAAACCAGAACAAGCTGTGACCGATCCGGAACCTGGCGACCAGCAGGCGCGTGCGCGCCACCAGCTATGGCACAGCCGGATCTCCCTCGGTTGGGGAGCTGCATTACTGGATATTGAAAAGCTGGTCTACGATGGACTCAAGGACATTCCCCAGGACATCCCCTTGCTCTACACGCAGGGTGGTGATGACCCCGTATGTCGACCGGAGTTGGCGCGCGAAATGTATGCGCAATTCCCCAATCGCTCAAAACGGTATGATGAAATGAAAGGTTTGCTTCATGAGCCGTTCAGAGGCGATGGTAGCGAGTCATTCTTTGCCGTCCTCGGCGCTTGGCTGGAATCCCTGAGCCTCAATCCCAGACTTTGCCCCACGAGGCCGGAAGCGTGATCATCATACGCAAAAGACCCCTCTCCGTATCCCGCCATTGGGCGTCGAAGAGGGGTCTCGAGTTAAATGTTACGGCTGTTATTCAGCTGTGTCGTCGCCTTCAGCCTTGACGTTGATCTTCAAGGTCGCTGTCACATCGGAGTGCAGCTTGATCTCTAGGTTTTGCTTGCCGGATGTCTTGATGGGGGAGTCAAGCTGGATGGCATGACGGTCCACCTCAATGCCTTTATCGGCGAGTTCCTTGTGAATATCAATGGTGGTGATGGAGCCGAATGCCTTGCCGCCCTGGCCCGTCTCGAGGGTAAAGTCGAGTTTGAGCTTGTTGATCTTGGCTGCGAGGTCCTGGGCTGTCTGGTGTTCCTCGGCTTCGCGTTTGATGCGCAGGGCGTTGAGGGACTCAAGGTGCTTGAGGTTCGCTTTGTTAGCTTCGTAGGCTTTGCCTTCGGGGACGAGGTAGTTGCGGGCGTAGCCAGCCTTAACGGTGACGACGTCAGCCTCGGAGCCGAGGTTTTCGATTTTTTCGCGGAGAATAACTTCTGTAGTGGCCATGGGAAAAAGGTTTACTTTTTGGGTTGCAGGGGGTGTTGCGGAGGGCAGGGAATAGTGCCGCAGAGGCGGTGAGTCAAGCAGGATTTCCCATAGTTTTATCAACATTGCCAAGATGTCATTTCAAGATTGCCCCCGAAGCCTGTCCAGTCTAGGCTGATAACGATGAAAAAACTACTTTTCCCCATGATTCTAGCCACCTCGGTGGTGTTGCCGACAATGAGCAATGCTGACGTTTCCGTGGAGCCGGCAGGTATGAAAATCGTCTGGAAATCCCTCAAGGATGAATTTGATGGCTTCCAAACCTATAATTCGCCGGAAGGAACCTACATCACCCTTGCTGTGACAGGAGGGGACAAGGATATCATTAGCTTTGATGACAAGCAGTCCAGTATTTCACTGTCCGACGGTACCAAGGATCTTGGTGGTAAGTTCGGTATGTGGAATAAAATCAGCAAGGACGGCAAAACGATGCGCGTCGAGGTGTCCTCCGACAACCTGCCCTCACCGGATACTTCCAAATTCACTCTGAAAGGGGAGCTGTCGATGGTGATGGCATCCAAAACAGAAACCAAAGCCAGTGAATCCCGGACCTTTAAAAAGGGAGACAACATTGAGCTGACCGAGATGTTCAAGTTTGAAGTCGAATCCATCGGCAAACCCAAATGGGGTGACGAGCCACTGGAGGTCACTTTCAAATGGAAGCGCAAGATCCCGGAGCTGGCAGCCGTCCGGTTCTATGATGGGGACGGGAAGCTGATCGAATCCTCCGACGGCGGTTCGTCCAGCATGGGCATGCTCGGCAAATACACCGTGACCAGGTCATACAAACTCAAAAAGAAGTCGGACGTCTTGAAAATCGAGATGGATCTCTGGTCGGATGCCGAGACGGTCACTGTTCCCGTCGACCTAACCATGGGTGCCGGAGGCATTAAGTAAAGATACGTAATATACAAAAAGGGTGGAAAAAAATGTAACCAGGCTTCCATTCCTTTGTATCGTACCTGTACGTGTATTACCGCCCCCACACAGCCCCCCCATCCATACACATGGAGCTAATCCCCCCCCACGTCCTCCTCGGTGCCTATACCGAGGGGGTGTTTCCGATGGCCGAGGACGGTGAAATCTACTGGTTCTCTCCCCTGATGCGGGGACTCATCCCTGTAGACGATCATTTTCATATCCCACGCGGGCTCAAGAGAACGATTAACAAGAACACCTTCGAGCTGAGGATCAACACCGCATTCCGCGAGGTGATGGACGGCTGCGGCGACAGGGCGGAGACATGGATTGACCAGGTTATCACGGACAGCTACTGCCAGCTCCATGACTTGGGTTACGCCCATTCCTTTGAGTCCTGGGATGATGAAGGCCTCCAGGGGGGACTCTATGGAGTGGCTATCGGCAAGGCGTTTTTTGGCGAGAGTATGTTTTCCCGCAAGACCGATGCCAGCAAGGTGGCGCTGGTTCATCTGGTCGACTGGATGAGGGACAAGGGGTTTATCCTCCTCGACACGCAGTGGATGACGGATCACCTGCGTCAGTTCGGTGGTTTTGAAGTCCCACGCGAAGAATACTTGAACTTACTTGCAGAGGCACTTGCAGAAACGGGTGAGACCGATTAGATAAGCGGCATGACCCGATTCCGCCCCTGTATTGATCTTCACGCCGGTCAGGTGAAACAAATCGTCGGAGGGACTTTGCTCGATTCCGGGGAAGGCCCTAAGGAGAACTTCGTTTCCGACCGTCCGCCTGCATGGTTTGCCGATCTCTATCGCGATGCCGATCTAACGGGGGGGCATGTTATTCAGCTTGGCACGGGAAATGCCGATGCAGCCCGTGAGGCCCTCTCGGCCTGGCCGGGAGGGATGCAGTTGGGTGGGGGAATCAATATCCGCAATGCGGTCGAATGGCTTGAGGCCGGGGCATCGCATGTCATCGTGACCTCATGGCTCTTTGACGACGATGGTAAATTCCGCGAGGATCGCCTCCGCGAACTGGCCAATGAGGTCGGGCGCGAAAACATCGTGGTGGATCTAAGTTGCCGCCGCACAGGGTCCGGCTGGACGGTTGCCATGAACCGATGGCAGACTCTGACCCACATCGATGTGACCCACCCCACCTTGGAAACTCTCGCCGAGTGGTGCGCGGAGTATCTCATTCATGCCGCCGATGTCGAAGGACTCTGCGGCGGTATCGATGCCGAATTGGTTGATTTGTTAGGGGCATGGGCGGGTATACCGATGACTTATGCCGGTGGTGTGGCAACCATGGATGACCTTCACCTCGTTTCCAGCCGCAGCGGGGGGCATGTGGATGTGACGGTGGGAAGTGCCCTGGATGTTTTTGGTGGCAGCGGTGTGAAATTTGAAGACATGTTAGCCTGGAACTCCCGAACTGAATGACCGGTGTCATCATCATCATCTCGGTCGTCGCGTTGATAGCATGCGGTTTCATCGCGCAAGCGGCAATCATCAAAGCTCGCCGCAAACGCTGGCTGGCACTGCGGCTTACTGAAAGCCAGCGCGTGAAAATCAGCAGGGACTTTAAATTGTTTGCCCGGCTTCCTGGTCATATTCGCGATGAACTCGAAGGTTTGATGCATGTGTTCATCCATGAAAAATCATTCGAGGCCTGCGGCGGACTGGATCAGGTCACCGTACACATGCAACACGTGATCGCTGCGCAAGCTTGCCTGTTACTGGTAAATCGGCAACACGACTATTACCGTCGATTGCGCAGTATCCTACTCTACCCTACAGCCTATAAAGCCAAGGACGAACACGGTGAAGAGAGTATCCGGCTCGGAGAGAGCTGGCACTCAGGCAGCGTTATCCTGGCATGGGAAAGTGTTGTCGCAGGAGGTCGCAATGAAGAGGACGGGCACCACGTTACCCTGCACGAGTTCGCCCATCAGCTTGACCAGGTCGATGGTGCCGCAGACGGTGTTCCCGAACTCTCCGGCACGGGTTCCTACCGGGCATGGGCACGTGTTTTTTCCAATGCCTATGACCGCTTTACACGGAAACTTGAAAATGGAAAGCGGTCATCCATCGATGAATACGGTGCTACCAATCCCGCCGAGTTTTTCGCCGTGGCCACAGAAACCTTCTACGAAAAACCCCAACAACTCCACGAGGAATTTCCAGAGGTCTACCAGCAGCTGGTCGGTTACTACCGGGTTGACCCGTTAGAGTGGCAACCCTGACACCTGATTCCCACCCCCTGGATCAAACCATCCCGAGCTTCATACGCCCTTCCTCGGAAATCATATCCTGGTTCCACGGGGGGTCCCAGACTAGGTCAACGTGGGCCTCATCAATCCCTGCCAGAGTCATGATCCGCGCTTGCGCGTCAGCAGCAATCACAGGCCCCATGCCACAGCCTGGTGCCGTCAGGGTCATCTTGACGTTGGCGGTGGTCTTGCCGTCCGCCTCACTGAGTGAACAGTCGTAAACCAGACCCAGATTGACAATGTCCACCGGGATTTCCGGATCAAAAACCTGTTTGAGCTGATTCCAAATCCGGTCCTCGAGACTGGCATCTGCCGGAAGGTCGTCATTGCCTGCTGCCGAGCCGGAAGTGTCGTTATGATCAATCCCCAGGGCATCAGCATCATCAGAGGAAATACGTGCCAGCCCTGACTGCGTCGCCACGGTATAGGAGCCTCCCAGGGTCTGGGTAATGATCACGGCGGTGCCTGCGGGGAGAACAAATGGGTCACCGCTCGGGATTTGCACAGCATTGACTTCACGATTGGTAATGATCTCGGTCTGCATGCCGGAGTGATCACATGGGCTTGCGTATTTGTCAACCCAAGCTGCAATATCCTGTGGGAAATTACCGCGTTTTTGAAATTCTCAGTTTGCATCCCTCACCATGATGCCTATAACCAGCGGATAGATCCACATTATGAGTCAACAACCGTCTTCCGAACACTGCCGCCGCTATTGGTATAAAAACATCATCCTCGTCCTCGTGATGCTCCTTGTCTGGTTCCTGGTCAGCCTGGGTTCAGGAATCCTGTTCCGGGATTGGTTGGATGCCAACTTCCCCCATGTTGGCAACGCCCCCTTTGGCTTCTGGATGGCCCAGCAGGGGTCGATTATCTGTTTTGTAATGCTTCTGATCATCTACAAAGTCCTGATGAACCGACTCGAAGGTGAGGAGGGATTCACATCGAAAAAATAGACCACCATGAATCAAGACTACTGGAACTACATTTTCATCGGTATTTCGTTTGCCTTGTACGTCGGTATAGCCGTCAGGTCGCGTGCCGCCTCCACCACGGAATATTACACAGCGGGTGGTGGGGTCTCCCCATTTGCCAATGGTATGGCTACGGCAGCCGACTGGATGAGCGCGGCCACTTTCATCTCCATGGCCGGCACGATTGCCATCAGCGGCTATGATGCCTCCCGTTTCCTCATGGGCTGGACAGGAGGCTTTGTGCTGCTCACCATCCTGATGGTGCCCTTTCTGCGGAAATTTGGAAAAGCAACCGTCCCTGACTTTGTTGGCGACCGCTATTATTCCAAAGTCGCCCGTGGCGTCGCGGTGCTTTGCGCGATCTTTATTTGCATGACCTACATCATGGGGCAGATGCGAGGTGTCGGGGTGGTGTTTTCACAGCTTTTTGGCATCGGCATCCCTGCGGGGGTCGTGATTGGCGCTCTCATCGTGTTTGTCTATGCGGGGATGGGGGGGATGAAGGGCATCACCTACACCCAGGTGGCCCAATACTGCGTGATGGCCTTTGCTTACACCATTCCAGCTGTTTTCATCGCCATCACCCTGACCAACAACGTGATCCCCCAATTCGGGCTGATCGGTGATTACACAGCGGGAAGTGGTGAAAAAATCCCGTTTTTAACCAAGCTCAATACCATTAACACCGAGCTGGGTTTCAGCGAATACACCTCGGGCAAGATGTCCACGGTAAACATGTTCTGTATCACGGCCGCGCTCATGTGCGGAACGGCAGGGCTGCCCCATGTGATCGTCCGCTTCTTTACCGTGAAGAATGTCCGCGCTGTTAGAAGCTCCGCTTGCTGGACGCTGGCGTTTATTGCCGTGATCTATCTGACGGCACCCACGATCGGTGCTTTTTCCCGTGTCAATCTGATAGAAAAGCTGCACAATACGAGTTACTCCGACGCTCCTTCCTGGTTCAAGGATTTCGAGCAAACGGGGCAAATGGCATGGGTGGATAAAAACGACGACGGGAAAATCCAGTACTTTGGGCCTGCGAAGTCAGAATCAGACAAAGGCACATTCTCTCCATTCCAAGGAAAGGCCCCCGTTTACCCCGAATACAATGCCCCGGAAGAGCAGCGCATCGGCAAACACGGTGAACGCCTCCTTGTCAGTAAGTCGGATATGACCAACCCCAACGAACTCTGGTTTGGTAACGACATCATGGTAATGGCCAACCCCCACATGGCAGGGCTCCCCAAGTGGGTGATCGCCCTGCTCATGGCGGGGTGTATCGCTGCGGCTTTATCGACAGCAGCAGGACTTCTGTTAGTCCTTTCAACCTCGATTTCCCATGACTTGATGAAAAGGATCATCAAACCCGACCTTTCAGATAAAGAAGAGGTGAACTACGCCCGTATGGCATCCTTCATCGCCCTGGGTGTTGCCGCATGGTTTGGAATCAATCCGCCATCAGCCTTCATCGCCCAGACCGTGGCTTTCGCTTTTGGCCTGGCCGCCTCGTCCTTCTTTCCCACGCTGTTGATGGGCATATTCTCCAAACGGGTAAACAGGGAAGGAGCCATCGCCGGTATGGTGTCAGGCATTAGCTTCACCTTCGCCTACATCGTCTATTTCCAATTCCTCGACGGAAAAACCGAAGATTACCTCTTTGGTATTTCGCCGGAAGGAATCGGCTGCATCGGGATGCTGCTGAATTTTGCCGTCGCCTTTGTCGTCAGCGCATTCACGCCCCCACCTCCACTCGAGATTCAACAGATGGTTGAGTCGATCAGGTTGCCGGATAATGCAGATGATGACAACGACACCCCACCTCCGGTCCAGCATTGACCGGTTTTCACGGAAAAAAGCATGGCCCCTCACCATTGAAAATAAGGGGGTTGTGGGGAGGGGTGAAAAAAGATGGAGAAAAAGTGTCGAAAGGTGTTGACGTGGAGGGAAAATCTAGTAGGTTCCGCCCGCCGCTCCAACGGAGGGCACGCAAGAGACAGTGAGTCGACCGCGAACAGAGCTTGAAGGAGCGAAGTTTACCGGTCGATTTTTTATCCTCTGCGTTGAAGTGATCTTTAACAGTGCGGTCCTGGCTGCAAGGCGGATGAGACGATGAAGGTGCGACCACCACGGTTGCATTGGAGTGTTGTCCGGACGGTGTGGACAGGATGGAAGAGGAAAGATTGAATTGTGCGCTGCGCGACTGTTGAAGAATGGTGCGCAGATCATGTAGGGAGAAAAGGGTTTCGGCCCGGAGCTCTACTACTTGTCAATTTGGTAAACGTAAATTTACGCTCCAAGCAATTGGAGAATATAAAATACAAAGCCTGTAACTGTTTAAAAAGCCCGTCCTATGGACGGCATTTATACGGAGAGTTTGATTCTGGCTCAGAATGAACGCTGGCGGCGTGGATAAGACATGCAAGTCGAACGGGGAACATGAATAGCTTGCTAATTGTGTTTCCAGTGGCGGACGGGTTAGTAACACGTGAGCAACCTGCCCCGGAGCGGGGGATAGCCTTCCGAAAGGAAGATTAATACCGCATACGATCTACGGATCAAAGACGCCCTCGGGTGTCACTCCGGGATGGGCTCGCGGCCTATCAGCTTGTTGGTGAGGTAACGGCTCACCAAGGCGACGACGGGTAGCTGGTCTGAGAGGATGATCAGCAACACTGGAACTGAGACACGGTCCAGACACCTACGGGTGGCAGCAGTCGAGAATCATTCACAATGGGGGAAACCCTGATGGTGCAACGCCGCGTGGAGGATGAAGGCCCTAGGGTCGTAAACTCCTGTCATATAAGAGTAAGGCATACGTGATTAAGAGTCGTGTATGTTTGATAGTATTATAAGAGGAAGGGACGGCTAACTTCGTGCCAGCAGCCGCGGTAATACGAAGGTCCCGAGCGTTATTCGGAATCACTGGGCGTAAAGAGTACGTAGGCGGTCTGGTAAGTCAGGTGTGAAATCCCGGGGCTCAACCCCGGAACTGCACCCGATACTGCCAGACTGGAGTAATGGAGAGGCAGGTGGAATTCTTGGTGTAGCAGTGAAATGCGTGGATATCAAGAGGAAGACCAATGGCGAAGGCAGCCTGCTGGACATTTACTGACGCTGAGGTACGAAGGCCAGGGTAGCGAAAGGGATTAGATACCCCTGTAGTCCTGGCAGTAAACGGTGCGCGCTTGGTGTGGGAGGACTCGACCCCTTCCGTGCCGGAGCTAACGCGTTAAGCGCGCCGCCTGGGGAGTACGGTCGCAAGACTAAAACTCAAAGAAATTGACGGGGACCCGCACAAGCGGTGGAGTATGTGGCTTAATTCGATGCAACGCGAAGAACCTTACCAAGGCTTGACATGTATTGCTAAGCACGTGAAAGCGTGTGACCCCTCGGGGACCTTACACAGGTGCTGCATGGCCGTCGTCAGCTCGTGTCGTGAGATGTTTGGTTAAGTCCAGCAACGAGCGCAACCCCTGTGAATAGTTGCCAGCGCGTAATGGCGGGGACTCTATTCAGACTGCCCAGGTCAACTGGGAGGAAGGTGGGGATGACGTCAGGTCAGTATGGCCCTTACGCCTTGGGCTGCACACGTACTACAATGCCCAGTACAATGAGAACCGATGCCGCGAGGTGGAGGAAATCTGCAAAACTGGGCCCAGTTCGGATTGGAGGCTGCAACTCGCCTCCATGAAGTTGGAATCGCTAGTAATGGCACATCAGCTACGGTGCCGTGAATACGTTCCCGGGTCTTGTACACACCGCCCGTCACATCATGGAAGCCGGTCGCACCCGAAGTATCTGCGCTAACTTTTTAAGAAGCAAGGTCCTAAGGTGTAGCTGGTAACTGGGATGAAGTCGTAACAAGGTAGCCGTAGGGGAACCTGCGGCTGGATCATCTCCTTTCTATGGAGTAATCGGCAAGGCGTTCACGCGCCCGCTGCCGAAGGTCGGCGCCTAAAGTGACGCAAGTCGCCAGGGTGTCTGAGTGAAGACGCGAAAGCGGTTCACGACTTATTAATTATTATGGCGCACCATGTGTTAAGGCATGAACGCAGCGTACAATTCAATCTTTCAATGGTTCTAACGAACTGGAACTCTTCACAAAAACCGCCCTCCTGAAGGGGGTATAGCTCAGTTGGTAGAGCGCCTGCTTTGCAAGCAGGATGTCATCGGTTCGAACCCGGTTACCTCCACCATCTTCTGAATGAAGGAATGAAGAATGAAGAAGTGAATAAATGATTCATCATTCAATGATTCAATCGTTCATTTCCAAAGGGGCCTGTAGCTCAGTTGGTTAGAGCACACGCTTGATAAGCGTGGGGTCGCTGGTTCAAGTCCAGCCTGGCCCACCATCTTCAGAATGGATAATTGCAGATTGCAGAATGGATGATTTATCCGGACTCCGATCCCACGTTGTTCAGGGAGGTTTTAAAAAAAGCACAGTTAAAAAAAGACGAGCGCAGCGAGAATAATCCAATTATTCATTCTGCAATCTGAAATCATTCATTCGCAAAGTTCTTTGACATCTGTAGAGAAATGATTTCGGGCGAGCCTCATGAACTTACTTCGGTAGGGGATTGAAAGTCTGAAGTCATTGATATTTCCTGTTCTGTATGACTGTCCGGGCCGCGCGAGCGGTGGGGACGGTTCAAAAGAAAAACAATACAATTTTGATTTGAGCTTTAGTCCTGCAGTCCTTGGAAATACTCGAAACCAACCAAACCGCATCATCATTCCTGATGATGCGAAACCAAGCACGGCCGGTGGCATGCAGCAATGCGGATCATCGGCCATGATTGACAAACCAACGATCCGACCGTCATGTCAAAGTGATGGGAGGAGAGAAGGAACCAAAAAATTTATGGCAATAAATTTCGTTACCCTCGACCTAGGTCGGGGATGACAAAGCTGAATTTTCGAAACAGGAATCAAGCTTTAAAGGGCACATAGTGGATGCCTTGGTGCTAGAAGGCGATGAAGGACGTGATAAGCTGCGATAAGCTTCGGTGAGCCGCAAACAGGCTTTGACCCGGAGATTTCCGAATGGGGTAACCTGGCTGGAGTAATATCCAGTCGTTGCTTGCTGAATAAAATAGGCAAGCATACGCAATACCCGGTGAAGTGAAACATCTCAGTAACCGGAGGAAAGGAAAGAGAAATCGATTCCGTGAGTAGTGGCGAGCGAAAACGGAAGAGCCCAAACCGGGGGATTTATTCCCCGGGGTTGTAGGACCCCGCCGTGGGACCGGAGAGGATAGGTGAAGCATTTGGAAAGATGCGACAGAGAGGGTGAGATCCCCGTAACCGAAATCCTCGAAGGCCCTAGGGAGTTCCTGAGTAGCACGGGACACGTGAAACCCCGTGTGAATCTGCGCAGACCACTGCGTAAGGCTAAATACTAACTAGCGACCGATAGTGAACAAGTACCGTGAGGGAAAGGTGAAAAGTACCCCTGTGAGGGGAGTGAAACAGAACCTGAAACCATGTGCCTACAAGGTGTAAGAGCCGGGATTCGTTCCGGTGATTGCGTGCCTTTTGCTTAATGAGTCTACGAGTTGGTGTCTGTGGCAAGCTTAAGTCCTTCTGGGACGCAGGCGTAGCGAAAGCGAGTCCGAACAGGGCGACATAGTTGCAGGCGCCAGACCCGAAGCGGAGGCGACCTACCCATGGCCAGGTTGAAGCGTCGGTAAAACGACGTGGAGGACCGAACCGTTGTGTGTTGAAAAACGCTCGGATGAGCTGTGGGTCGGAGTGAAAGGCTATTCAAGCCCCGTGATAGCTGGTTCTCCTCGAAATGCATTTAGGTGCAGCGTTGCGTGTTGATGAGTGGGGGTAGAGCACTGAAAGGGCTAGGGGGCATACCCGCCTACCAACCCCTATCAAACTCCGAATACCATTCAATAGAGCGCAGCAGTGAGACAGTGGGGGATAAGCTTCATTGTCGAAAGGGAAACAGCCCAGATCAGCAGCTAAGGTGCCAAAATCATGCTAAGTGGAAAGGAGGTGGGGTTTCTTAGACAGTGAGGATGTTGGCTTAGAAGCAGCCACCATTTAAAAAATGCGTAATAGCTTACTCATCGAGAGACCCTGCGCCGAAAATGATTGGCGATAAGCATGATACCGAAGCTCTGGATGTCAGAGTCCTGCGGGACTCTGGCGTGGTAGAGGAGCATAGTCAGCCGGATTGAAGCGGAAGGGCGACCGACCGTGGACTGCTGACTAGAGAGTATGTAGACATTAGTAACGATAAGCCGGGTGAAATCCCCGGCCGCCGTAAACCCAAGGTTTCCCGGGCAACGTTTTTCGTCCCGGGGTTAGTCGGGACCTAACCCGAGGCCGACAGGCGTAGGGGATGGTAAGCAGATTAATATTTCTGCACCTGCGAAGTGAAGGGGACGCTTTTTGGATTGCAACCAGGTTATTGAATTCCGAGGGGAGGCCTTGTGCCGAACCGCATTGCATGAAGAAGGGCCAAGAAAAGCCGACACGACCAAAAGCAGCCCGTACCGTAAACCGACACAGGTGGGTGGGTAGAGTATACCAAGGCGCAAGAGTGAAACCTGGTCAAGGAACTCGGCAAAATAGCTCCGTAACTTCGGGATAAGGAGTGCCCCCCTCGGGGGGCCGCAGTGAAAAGGGTCAACCGACTGTTTAGCAAAAACACAGCATTCTGCCAAGGCGCAAGCCGATGTATAGGATGTGACACGTGACCAATGCCAAAAGATTACGATGAGATGTTAGCCCTTGAGGCGAAGCTTCGAGTCCAAGTCCTGGTGAATGTCGGCCGTAACTATAACGGTCCTAAGGTAGCGAAATTCCTTGTCGGGTAAGTTCCGACCTGCACGAATCGTGCAACGAGTTGACCACTGTCTCGACCAGGAGCTCAGTGAAATTGTAGTGCCGGTGAAGATGCCGGCTACCCGCAGAAGGACGGAAAGACCCTATAGACCTTAACTGTAAGCTGTTACTGGTTATTCGATTTTAATGCTCAGCATAAGTGGGAGACTTTGAAGGGCGCGTTTAGGCGCGCCCGGAGTCGTCAGTGAGATACCACCCTTTGACATTGGATAATCTAACCCCGAGCCGTCATCCGGCCGGGGGACCGTGGCAGCCGGTCAGTTTTACTGGGGCGGTATCCTCCTAAAGAGTAACGGAGGAGCGCGAAGTTTGGCTCAGCACGGTCTGCAACCGTGTTTCGAGTGTAAAGGCATAAGCCAGACTAACTGTGAGACCCACAAGTCGAGCAGATACGAAAGTAGGCCTTAGTGATCCGGCGGTAGAAAGTGGAATTGCCGTCGCTCAACGGATAAAAGGTACCTTAGGGATAACAGGCTGATCGCGCCCAAGAGTTCATATCGACGGCGCGGTTTGGCACCTCGATGTCGGCTCGTCGCATCCTGGGGCTGGAGCAGGTCCCAAGGGTTGGGCTGTTCGCCCATTAAAGCGGCACGCGAGCTGGGTTCAGAACGTCGCGAGACAGTTCGGTCCTCTATCCTCTGTGGGCGTAGGAAAATTGAGAGGTTCAAACCCTAGTACGAGAGGACCGGGTTTGACGCACCTCTGGTGCTCCGGTTGTCCTGTCAAGGGCATGGCCGGGTAGCTAAGTGCGGCACTGATAAGCGCTGAAAGCATCTAAGCGCCAAGCAGTTCTCAAGATCAGTTTTCCCTGAAAGACCGTGGAAGACCACCACGTTGATAGGCTGGGGGTGGAAGTGCAGCAATGCATGCAGCTCACCAGTACTAATCGTCTGTCCGGCTTGATTCCTTCGAAATTCCAGTTTGAAGTATGTTTACCAACATAGTTGATGAGCATTCACGACATCTGGAACATCGGAATCAAAAGGAAAACCCCGGAACATAAGCAGTCCGGGGCGGACCGAGTTCGAAAATGAAGAGGTTTGGTGTGGTGAAAGCCATATGAAACGAGTAAAACACCAAGGACAATGGACTGAAGCCGTCAAAAGCTTGTATTGTTTGCAACGAACACAATAGGAAATATCCCTCTACAGTTGTCAAGGAACGCCTTTTAGTTCGACCATAAGGATCACTTCCAAACCCTCTTTCCCAGGACCAACAACACATACTCTGCATCCAGCAATCACCAACATGGTAGCTAAGGTAATTAGAGCTCGCATTTTACTCTGACGATGGGTGGTTATGAACTCAACATTCACAACTCAACACTCACAACCCGAGCGCAAAGCGCGAACTCTGGTGACCATAGCATGGTGGAACCACCCGGTCCCATTCCGAACCCGGAAGTGAAACACTGTTGCGCCGATGGTAGTGGGGCGACAGGCCCTGTGAGAGTAGGTCGTTGCCAGGTCTATGCCCGGTTTTGTCTTCACCGACAAAACCGGGCTTTTTTGTGCCCGGAGTTTTCGCGTAGTGGATTGCTCCGATTAATCACAGCTTCTACGTGACAAGACGGGTCAGCTTGATCCATAATACCGGCATGGAAATTGAAATAGAATACTGCGAACAATGAAACTACCGTCCTGAAGCTGACCGTGTGTCGGCTGAAATCAGAGAAGCGACCGGAGCAGAGGTCCTTCTGGTCGGAGGCAGCGGCGGGATTTTCGAAATCCGTAACGACGGCAAATTATTGTGGAAAAAAGAACGTGGAGGATCTTTTCCTTCGGAAGGTGAGGCGGCGGCTTTGTTTTCCTGAATGGTTTCCGTTTCAGTTGCGGCACAAACTAACCCACATTGAATGACTGATGAAATTAATCCGACACGGTGAAGCGGGCAGGGAATGTCCGGGGGTGATTCTTCCGGATGGCAGAATGATGGATGCTTCCGATGAATTCTTGGATTTTGACGAGGGGTTTTTTGCCTGTGGCGGACTGGAGTCCTTGCGCAGTTGGGTGGACGATGGCTGCCTTGGCGGGCGGGAACTTTCCGCCGATACCCGGCTCGGTTCCCCGGTTGCGAGGCCATCGAAACTCGTTTGCGTGGGTAAAAACTACATGGATCACGCCAAGGAGTTTGGTGGGGGTGTGCCGGATGAACCCGTCCTTTTTATGAAGGCGACCACGGCATGTTGCGGTCCCTATGATGATGTGATCCTTCCCACGGGCAGTCAGAAACTCGACTACGAAGTTGAGTTGGCGCTTGTGATCGGCAAGACATCGAGAAACATCAGGGAGCGTGATGCGATTGACCATGTTGCTGGGTATACCATCCTGTGTGATTACAGTGAGCGGGCCTGGCAAAAAGAACGCTGTGGCCAGTGGGTAAAAGGGAAAAGCTCCGACACCTTTGCTCCGTTTGGTCCTTGTCTTGTGACGACCGATGAACTTTCCGACCCTCAATGCCTGTGTCTATGGACCAAGGTCAACGGCGAGAAACGTCAAAACGGCTGGAGTGGTGACATGATGTTCGGTGTTGCCTATCTGGTAAGCTACATTTCCCAATTCATGACATTGCTGCCGGGTGACATCATTGCCACCGGGACACCTGCTGGGGTGGGTATGGGCATGACACCACCTCGCTATTTATCGGCCGGGGATCAGGTCGAGCTAGGCATCGAGGGTATTGGCACCATGCGCCAGCGTGTGATCCCGGAAATCTAACCCTGGTAATTGGGGGGCTTAAGTCTTGGAGTTTCAACCTACGGCACTGGCACGCGGGCGAGGATGCGGTCAATAATGGAGTCGGTGGTGATATCCTCGGCTTCGGCTTCGTAACTCGGCAAAATACGGTGACGCAGGATGTCGTGCGCGAGATCCTTTACGTCTTGAGGGGTAACAAAAGCCCGGCCTGCCATAAATGCCTTGGCCCGTGACGCGAGAGCCAGGTTGATGGTTGCACGTGGCGAGGCCCCCACCCGGATCAGGTTTTGCAAATTGGTGTCCACTTTGGCCGGATAGCGGGTCGTGTGAACGAGTTCGACGATATATTTTCTGACAGCGGGGTCGATGTAGATGTTGTTTACCAGGTGAATGCTACTGGCCACCGTTGGAATATCAACCACTGGAGACGTCTGATAGACCGGCTCGGAGGTTGCCATGCGGTCGAGGATAAGCAGCTCCTCGTCGCGATTGGGATAGTTGACCGTCACCTTGAGTAAAAAGCGGTCCAGCTGGGCTTCCGGGAGCTGGTAGGTTCCCTCCTGGTCGATTGGGTTTTGCGTGGCGAGCACCAGAAAGGGGTCGGGCAGAGGGTAGGTGGTGTCACCAATGGTGACTTGCCGTTCCTGCATCGCTTCCAGCAGAGCCGACTGCACTTTGGCTGGGGCGCGGTTGATTTCATCGGCTAAAATGACATTACTGAAAATGGGGCCGAGCTTGGCTGAAAAGATCGCTTCACGAGGGTTGTAAATCATCGTGCCCAACAGGTCGGACGGCAGTAGATCAGGAGTGAACTGCAATCGCGCGAAATTGGTATGCAAGCAGCCTGAAAGGGCTTTGATCGCCAAAGTCTTGGCAAGTCCTGGTACGCCTTCTAACAATATGTGTCCCTTGCAAAGGAGACCAACGATGAGTCGGTCGACGAGATCGCTTTGTCCCACCAAGACCTTGCCCATTTCCTCTTTGATGACGGGAACCCACTGGCAGGCTTGAGTGATGTTATTTGAAAGTTCTTGGTTATTCATTGAATGACGGCTGTATTCTCCAAAGATTTGCAGAAGGTGCAACGGTGAATAACGAATAAAAGCTGAATACTTTTCCGGGCTGGTGGAATTTTGTTTAGACAGGCATCAGGATGCGCTGTATTGTGGGGTATATGAATGAGAAAAAAGCCCCCCGGCATTGGGCAGCCTTGGTATTGAGCTCTATTCTGTTACTACCAAATCCAGCAGGAGCCCAGATGTTACCGAGTATGGAGGACCAGCCGTGGTTTCAATATTTTTCAGGTTATACACGCAGGTCCTTTGAATTTGGAATCGACAACGAGGGGCAGTGTTCCTTGTTTTTGATAGGAGAAAATAACAAGAAAAGGGTGGGGGATAATCGGACCATCAAAATATACGCAGAAGTGCTCGTCGAAAATGCTGACGGCAAAACGTATGCCAAACGACTAAAGGAGGATGAGGGGTTTGCAACGGAGATGAAGCCGGGCCTAGATCATAAGGAAGTCCGGTTCACCGCTGAAAGTACTGGTGATGCCAAAGTCGGGATCCACGTGAAATATGATCGCGACAGGATTATCATGGATGGTCGGATTCTTGATCCGGGCACGCTGAAGGAGGAAAAGATCTACCTGGCTTTCAAGGTGATGGTTCCTGCCATGTATAGTAATACCTACAACAGTGCTGACGAAAAGAAGCTCAAGAGCGCCATGCGCAGGGACCGGATTAAATTTGTCCGGGCTAAGGACGGGAAACGTGTTTCTCTGAAATCCTATGAAGAGGTTGATCTGTCCGATGAAGGATTGGCCCGAGGTGGGGTCACTTCACTGGAGGTGACCATGGATGGGCAGGAAGGAAAAGATTTTCTATTTTCCACGCTCGATGGTAAGGGCGTCTTTGATTTTGAAAATCGCTACCACGGAAAAAAGGGGGCTCTTTGGAAAGGTTACTATGTCAAGTGGAAGCGGCTGTATAACAAAGACCAGAAGCCGCAGGCCGATGAAAAAACCACCCCTTTTGTGATTGAAATCAAATAACCGGGTGGGTGACAACTTGGATCGCAAAACGTTAGAAATAAAATAATTTCTGACAAAAAGATCATCCGGGAGTCCTAATCCCGTGAAGTGCAGCTGCAACTGCTTTTCAACAGCGCAGTAGACCGTGCTCTGGCCCCATCCCTGGCTATGGCTCCGGTTTGCAAGCTGGCACTGCCACCCATGAAAGCGTGGCGGGGCACCGTCCGTCGTTATGTTTCTCCCGTTGATCGTGGATCGGAAGATCCGTGTGTGTTGTCAACGCGAGTCTACGAGTTCCAAAATCAGGAGGGCCCCGCCACGTATGGCGTTTATCACGGAAGATTTATCAGCTAGCCTCTCTCATACGATGGAACCAAGTGCTTGTTGCTTACCCAAGTTTCCTTAATGCCTTGATCCGCACCAGCATTGGCGGGTGCGAGTAATCGAGAAACACAGGCAGTGGGTGGGGGGTGAGGTTGGAAAGGTTATCGGCAGCGAGTTTTTTGAGGGCCTTGATGAGGTGTTCGGGCGTGCCTTGGATTTCTGCCGCGTAGGCGTCGGCCTCAAACTCGTGTTTTCGGCTGGAGAGATTGCCAACCACCGACAGAACACGGCTGACAGGCGAGAACAGTAGCATGAAAAATACCAGCCCGGCGTAGATGGAAATCTGGTCTTTAGTCATGCCGAATGCCTCGAATAAACCTTGGGCGAAACTGCTGTTTTTATCGGTTACCAACCCGAGTAGGAAAAAGACAACGGCGGTTTGCACAAACATGTAAACCATACGCTGGATGATGTGCTTCTTTTTGAAATGCCCGATTTCGTGGGCAAGGACGCCTAACAGTTCGTCCGTACCGTGGTTTTCGATCAGGGTGTCGAACAGGGCGATTTTTTTCCGTTTTCCGAAGCCGGTGAAGAAGGCGTTGGATTTGGTGGATCGTTTGGAGCCGTCCATGACGTGGATCTCGGTAAGGGGGAAATCGCATTGCTGGCTCATTTCCTGGATGCGCGACTTCAGATCTCCCTCCTCCATGGGTTCGAACTTGTTGAACAGCGGCAGGATGAAGGTGGGTGCGAGGTAGGTCATCAGAAGCTGGAAGGCGGTGAATGCCAGCCACGCCCAGAGCCAGGCATTGTCAATATTCCCAAAGATCCATAAAACAAGCGCGAGGAGAGGCGCGCCTAACACGGCGGCGAGAACGAGGCCTTTGATTTGGTCGATTACAAAGGTCTTTGGTGTCGTTTTGTTAAAACCAAAACGTTCCTCGATCACAAAGGTGTCATATACCTGGAAGGGGAGGCTCAGCAGTGTGTTGCCGAGGAATAACACGCCGATAAATGCAAGGCCGGTCACGGTTTCACCCCATCCCAGATCGCGTAGCCACCCGTCCAACCATCCGAAACCACCCATAAACCAGAATACCAGGAGGATGGTCAGGCTGTAGGTGGATGTGATGATGCCATAGCGCTCTGAGACGCGGGTATACTCCTGGGATTCGGCATATTTGTCCTCGTCATAGATGCCACGGAACTCTTCAGGAAGTTTGGGGTCGAGAGCCTTGAGATTAAAAAGGGCGGAGATGAAATCGAGATTCCACAGTGCCAGCAAGGCAACGAGGATGAAAATCGCGGTCGGGTTGTCCATGCGCTGGATGGTTATGAGTCAACGTGCATTAGTCAATGGTCAAAGGATGCCAAATAAAAGTGACGAATCATAGCACCACCGCTGTCTCATCGGTGGAAGTTTGCTCGTTATGAACCCTATCCATTTTTTAGCTGTTTTTTCTACTATGATGCTTTGCTCGTGCGGTCATATTTTCACCAAAAGCCATACGTATCAGAAAAGCTCCACAGTCGGGATTAATGGAGCGCAGATCGGAGCCTCTGTAAGGCCGGTGGGAGGCAAATCAGGATTTGCGCTTTCCGCGATGGTTTATATGGCAGGCTCGGCAACGCTCGATGGCCCGTTTATCTGGCGTGTCGAAGCAGAAGGCCACGAGGGAGTTCATCAGTCGATGGTGGTACATCGGGTTAAGGTTATTACCTCGAAGACCAGGCGCAGTGAGTGGTATCCAGCGAATCATCTTGGCTACCGAGAGCCGTTCAAACCGTTCAAAAAGGAGCCCGGCAAGTGTTATGCCGTTTTTCAAATCCCCGGGAAACTCAAAGTGTATCCTCTTACCGACGGTGATATCACAATCCTTGCTGATGTGTCGGTGACAAGTGCCAATCAAACCCAACGCCGGCTTGTCAAATTCCAGCTGCAAGCCAACACCACCAAAGATGTGGAATTCATCAATCTGCCTGCGGAAATTGTAAAAGGCGCGCAGAAAGACCCGCGGGAGTGGCAGTGGTGAAGAAGCGAAGAGGGGCTGCGTGTATTGTAGTGGTTACCCTGACCATTAGCTATTCAAATCCTCCATTCAACTACCACCAAGGGCCTTGATCAGCTGGATATGGTCGTTGAGGTAAGCCTGGCGTAAGGAGGCTTCGGTGCGTTTGGCTTCGAGCCAGCGGCGTTCGGTATCGAGGTATTCGATTTGAGAGGTAATACCGGCCTTGAACTGGTCAGACGCGTATCGCCGGGTTTGAGTCAGTGAGGATATTTCCCGCTGGTTGGCATGGAGCTGCCGCCGTCGGCTCTGAAGATTGATCCTGGCCTTGTCGACTTCCTCCAGCACAGTGATTACGGCAGACCTGTATTGGGCGGCGGCGGCTTTCGCTTCGGCACGACGGACTTTGATATTGGCAAGTCGAACCGGGTCGTAGATGGGAATATCGAGTGCTGGGCCAACGTGATGCTGCCAGGCTGAATAGCGCCCGGTAAGTGAACTTCCTACGCCTGTGGCAGACGCATTGAATTGAAATGAGGGGAGTAAATCGAGCTTGGCCGATTTCTCTAACTGGAACGCCGATCTGACCCTGGCTTCGGCGGCAAGCAAACTCGGATTGGCCTTGAGTATTTGGGCCATCGATAGGGCGGGCGGGTTGTTCGGCGTCGGCAAATGACTGCGTGTGGTTCCAGAAACCACAGCCCCCCCGGTGAGCGTGCGCAGCTGGACGATGGTAACATCACGCAGACGCCGGGCCTCGATAAGTTGTCTGGTGAATTTTTCATGTTCTGCCTGCTGACGGTGGTAGGCGCTGGCAGCGACGATACCCGCATCGGCTCGTGCCTTAAGTGTATCGACCGTTTCCTGGCTGGCTCGCGTCGATTCCTGCAAGCAGGAAATTTCGGCGTTGAACCGGTAGAGGTTAAACCGGGTGGCTGCTATTCTGCTCGCGAGCTGCAACCTTGCCGCATGCACATCCCAGAAGGCGGCGTCGCGTGCGTCCTTGGCCGACCGCGTGGCTGCCCGCAGTCGACCACTCAGATCGATTTCCCAGGAAAACTGGCCGCCACCTTCCCAGGGGGCGAGATTATAGGGACCCATAGCGACCTCTTGTTGTCTGCCATCGCGATGGCCAATCCCCAGGTTGATGCTGGGGAGGCTGGCGGCCCGGGATTTGGCAACGAGTGCTTCTGCCCGGTCCAGCCTCGCCGCGATGACGGCGAGACCGGGATTGTTAGCAAGGGCAGTGGTTACATCACGGTTCAATTGGGTATCACCGTATTGCCTCCACCAACGTTGCTGTATCCGCGCACTTGCCCATGAGGGGATTTGCTTCCATGCCTTGTGACTTTTGGAGGAGGAAGCTGTGGGCGACATCGAACAGCTGGCCAGCAGGGTGCTGGAAATGATGATGGAGATTGCAGTTTTCATGGAATGAAGTAAGACGAGCTTCTAACGGGGGGGCAAGTTGCAAACTTACCCTACTGTTTTACATAAACTGCCGTCGCATTGATCAGGAGATTATCCGCATTCGAACCCTCGGCGATCGTTCCTGTGATGACGAGCTGGCTCAGTTCTTTGATGCCATGCACCCCTTTGAAGCCTTGTTTGATCAGCTTGCCGTCTTGATCGACGACTTGAATGGTTGCGGTAGCCGCCTTGATATCCTCGTTGTCATCACAGCAAACATCCCAAGGGGTCTGACAGCTGTCACTTGGGCGAAGATCGCAGGAGGTGATGATGGCCGGGTCGCCTAACATGAGGAGGGCACGCCCTTCGACAAAGGGATCTTTGCGGCCCATGATTTTCCCGGAAAGAGTGACTTTCTTGCCGACTTCGATGGACTTGCGCACATCCGTAATGGACTGGGCATGGGCGGGCGCTTCCTTGACGATGATGGATTCCAGGGTCACGGCCGTTGCCGGTGGCGTATCGGTGCTGGAGGTTTTTTTCTCGCCGCAGGAAATTAGGGCAAGCGAGGAGCAGAGGGCTAGTGTGAGTGTGGTGTATTTCATGGTATTTGTTTTTTATTGGTTGGTTGTTGGATTATGAGGACCGCAGAGCTTTGGGCAGCGACGGCGAGAGGCAGCGAATGGCAGGAGGCAATGTACCGAGTGTCCCGAGAAGAACACCCGCGACAAGGCCTGTGCCAATCACGGCAGGAGAGAGGGTGAGGGTAAAGGTGCCGATCGAGAACGGCACGGTTTTCCCATCAAGTAAAAAGTAGGCGGCGAGGAATGCCACGAGTGTGCCGGTAAGCGTCGCCAGGAGGGACTCCTGGATCAGGGAGGCCAGCAGGGCCAGACGTGTGTAGCCAATTGACTGCAAGGTCGCCATTTCCCGGATTCTCGATGCGAAGGCAGCATAGAGTGTGTTCAGGCCGCCAAAGATGGCCCCAGCCGAAACCAGGGCCGCTGTGATCCACGTCATCATTTTGATAGGTTTGTAGAAAATACTCAACTTGTCGTAGTACTTGTCTTCACGGATGGCGGCAAGCTCCAGGTCGTTGCGTTGCAGGGTGAATACCTGGACATCATCGAACTCCGCTTGATTCATTCTCAGTGTGATGGCTGACAGCGTATCTCGCTGGGTCAAGGTTGCGAGGTCATTGCGATCAAACCAGATTTCAGATTCGAGTACTGTGCCCGGAGCCTCGAAAATGCCTGAAACCGTCATGGCAACCTTGCCGAAATACACCTTCCGGCCGACAGCTAGCTCAGAGCTGTCGATGTCAAGTTTTCGATAAGCGAGGCGGCCGACCATCACCTCGCCAGGGCCAGGGAAATTGCCATCCAGGAGTCGCACGGAGGTGTGCACCAACAATGCTTTTTCCAGAACTCCGCGCAGCAACGCCTGGTTCTCTTTTCCGGTCTCTGTCTTGATGGGTGCCTGATAGAAAATCTCACCGGAGACGGCGGTAACCCCCAATTGTTGCTGGAGTCCGTTCACACTGGTGGCGACAATGGATTCTGCCTCGAGATGCACCTCTGAGCGTTCGATCGACTCTTCGGAGCCCTTGCCGAGGATAACGACGTTACGCATCGATCCAGAAGCTGACAGGACGGAATCCATCCCCTTGTTCAAGGCTACCGCGGCGATCAGTAGAATCACCACTAACGCCGAGCCGCCGACGGTTTGGGCCAGGCGGGCCGGATCGCGAAACAAATTGCGCAGGGCGTATGAAAAGGGAAGCATGGGAAAATCTTGAGAGTTGAGTGTTGCGCTGGTCAGGCATTGAGGGATTGAATCAATGGGCGGGATGTGGCTTTCCAGGCGGGGTAGAGTGAAGCTAGCAGGCCGAGCAACAGGGCGACGACCATAGCACTAACAAAAACGGAGACCGTTGGTGCTAATGCAAGGGTCAGCCCCTCATTGCCGAGCGTGAATGATTGAACGTGGAAAAACATGAAAGCACCCGCAACCCCGATAAAACCACCGAAGATTCCAAGTAGCACACCTTCAAAAACCACAATAACCGCAATGTCTTTGCGCGAGTAACCCAGGGTTTGCAGGATAGCCGTTTCCTTGACCCGGCCACGGACAATGAGAAGCACTGCGTTGGCTACCAGGCCTAACACAGCGAGCACTGAGCCAAGTCCAAGCCATCGGGTAAATCCAATCAACTCGATCATTTGTTTGGCGGTCTCGGCAAAAAAAGCCTTTTCAGGTCGAGTCTGGGTTGGTTGCTGGTCCGATTTAAAGGTCTCGTCGATCTGTGAGGCCACGGCATCCAACTGGTCGGAGGATTCTACTTTGACATTAAACTGGGTCACAACCCCGAGTCCGATGCGTGAAGCTTGTTGTAAAAAGGGAAGATGCACGTAGGCGACGTTGTCATCCTGGGGCGAGTCAGAGGTGATGATTCCAGCCACATAAACATTTACACCCACGGCTTCAAACTTATCGCCGGCATGGAGTCCACGGCGTTGGGCGAAATGCCTTCCCACCAGTGCTGCGTCGCTACGTTTGGTGAAATCATTATACGAGCCCTCGAGGATTTCCAGAGCCGGATTGTACTGCTTCAGGGCTTCTGGAGGCACCCCGCGGAAGGTGATGACATCCAGGGAGGCGCCACAGTTGTTGACGCTGATCTGAATGGGGATGACCTCACGCACGCCCTTGATACGCTTGATGGTTGGCAAATAATGTTCAGGTAGCCGCGATGTCATCGGGCAGAAGCGGTTCTCACGATAAACCACCAGGGTTGTATCGTTTGCACTCGATTGGGTCGCTTTCGCCAAGGAGGTCTGCATGGTTTCCACGGAGGCATAAAGGAACATCCCGGCAGCTACACCCAGGATCGTCAACAACGACCGCAGCCGGTGACGTGTCAGGTTTTTTAACGCGAGTGAAACGAGTTTCATGGGTGTTTTGAGTTTAAAACTTGGCCTTTAAATTCTCTATCAGCTGCCCTTTTTCAAGATGCAGTGTGCGATGGGCGGCATCGGCGGCCTTGGGGTCATGGGTTACCATGACGATGGTTTTACCGTGTTCATCAGCCAGCGTATTCAGCAGGGCAAGAATGGAGTCGGCCGACTCCCGGTCGAGGTCGCCCGTGGGTTCGTCCGCCACTAACAAACCGGGGTCATGGACGATGGCCCGGGCAATGGCGACGCGTTGTTCCTGGCCCCCGGAAAGTTCAGCTGGCCGGTGATGGGCCCGATCAGCGAGGTCCACCAGATCAAGTGCGGCGTTGACCTTTTCCCGTCGCTGCGCTTTGGAAAGTTTGCCTAACAGGAGTGGGAGTTCCACATTCTCAAACGCGGAAAGAATGGGTACCAGGTGGTAAAGTTGAAAAATATAACCGACATGGGACGCCCGCCAGCGGGTGAGTTCGGCTCGGGACAGTCGGGCGATGTCGTGGCCATCGATAACGAGTTCACCCATGGTCGGTGAGTCGATTCCGGCAACCAGGTTAAGCAGGGTGGTTTTACCCGAGCCGGACGGCCCCATCAGGGCAAGGAACTCGCCTTTGGGCACATCCAGGGAAAGGTTTTCGAGGGGGGTGATGGTTGTTTTTCCTTTGGTAAAGGATTTAGTAACCGAGTGAATGGAGATGAATGGGTTCATTGTGTTAGTATTCAGTATTCAGAGCGTGGGGATACGCGGGTGCCTGGTTTGAGATCGGTATGGGGGGGTAGGATGACCCGCTCACCGGAGCGGAGGCCGCTGAGCACCCTCCGGTGGCCATCGCGTGATTCCTCGCTCAGGGTGATGGCACGAAACTCGGCGGATTGGTCGGCGGCGACGACCCATACGTGTGTTTCCCTGGCGTCATCGACCAGAGCCGTTTCCGGCACATAGATGGCGTACCGCTGGCTTTCACCGGACGGGGAATTGGGCTTCGATGCACCAGAGCCGGAACTAACGCTTCCGTAAAACCGGGCGCGGACGAGCATCTCGGGGCGAAGTCGGGCGTCGGGATTATTGATCGATACCTTGGCTTGCAGGGTATTGCGCTGCAGGTCTGCCTCGCCACTGATACGTGTGACGACACCTGAAAATGTCATGTTGGGGAGCAGGTCCGAGATGAGTTCGACCGCTTGGTTGAGTCTGAGTCCGGCCGCCTCGGTGAGGGGCCGTCGATACGGGCCTGGAGGTGTTCTGGATCATAGAGCTCCACGATGACCGCGGACTTGGGGTCGTCCATGCCGAGCATGCGCTTCTTTCCCGGTGCGGCATGCAGCCTGAGCACGATACCATTCATCGGCGCGGTGATGCGGGTGCGTTCCTTGGCGAGTTTGGCCCGGTCGCGGGCTGTCTCCAATTCACTGACCGAGGCAGTCATGGCGAGACGCTCTAGTTGAATCTGGGCGAGGCGTGCCCGGATCCGTGGTATTTCCGACTCGGCTTCCGCCACCAATGCGACTTGTCGGCTTTTTTCCAATCGGGCCTGCACGACCTGCTGCACCGGAACGGCTCCTGCGGGAATGCTTTCCAGTCGACGAAGATTGTCTTCAGCCTCCGCCAGTTGAGCTTTGAGTGAGTCCACTTTTTTCATGGCAGCGGTGAGTTCGGCACCGGCGATATCGGAACCAGCGCAGTGAGCTTGGATTTGCGCCTTCATCCGAACGATCTTCTGTTCGGCTTCGCGAAGGTCGAGTTTGGCATCCTCATCGATGAGCGTGGCGAGCAGGTCGCCTTTTTTCACAGCCTGTCCCTCGAGGACTTTGACTTCGTCCACGACGCCGTTGATTAGAGTGGGCACATAGGTGATGTAGGGATCGGGCTCGACCCAGCCTGATGCTTGAAAGATCATATTGCCCTTGTCGCCATTGTCCCCCGTGGTTGTGGTGGGCTCCGAGGGGGTGGTGGTATTGGCAGCGTTTTCCTGAAGTTGTTTTTCGCTCAGGCGGAGCGTAATCACGGGTGCTGTCTCCACCACCACAGCCGGCAGCAGGCGTTTGCCAAAGAGGCTTGCGATCACGATGATGAACCCGAGAACCAGTGCAACGGGAAGAAGCCAGGCATAAGATCGGCGCGATTGACCGCTCCGACCAGCGGATTGACCGGGGGAGGTGTGTTTATTGTTATTGGAATTGGTGAGTTGAGCCAGAGACATGGGTAGAGTGAGAGGTGGATGTTGAAGAATGGGAACCATTCCGAGCCAACGATCATTCGGCGAGGAGAACGGCAACATGGGTCTGCGCGGAACCAGGCCGGGACAGACGTGGGGGCGGATGTCACAAAAACATCCGCAAACTAGACAACATCAAAGCCTCATGACGGAATGTCTGAGGAAAAGGGGAACCTTGGAGACCGTGGGGTAGGGCGGGGGATCACCACGAATGGGCTTCCGGTAATCGATGACGGCAGCAGGATGCGCAGTAGCCGGCTCGGCATAAGCGAGGGGAGGCAGGATGGTGGACCCGGTGTCGGCAGGGGTATCGTTGGAGTTGTCCCAGACAAAATCCCCGACATCAACCGTCAGATGTGCCGTGCAGTCGTCACACGGTTCCGATGGCTCTCGCGGCGTATCCGTATTCCCCTGTGATTGGTCAGGGCAGCAATCAGGGCAGGTAGGTGCTGAGCCAAGCCTCTTTGCAGATGGCCTTGTTTCATGCTGGCAGACACAATCACCGGTGAAATAGGCGTCGAGACACAAGCAGTATCCAAGCACAGGATGCTTCAGGGCGATGAGCATGATCATCACCATCAGGAAGGATATCGCTGTGCATTTACGAAGCATGATGTGTTGCTGCTGTTCCTTGCCGAGCAGCACGGCTTGCGGCACTATAGCCGCGAATGGTGTTGAGATAAAGCTCCTTTTTCAGCTGGACTGCCGTTCTGGCGTTCTAGATAGCACTCACCTCGACGTTGAGATCGTCACTGAGATCTTCGATGGCTGCGATGAGCGTGGCTTCATCCGTGCTGTCGGGCAGGCAGATGGTGCCTGATGCGTGAAAAATAGGGTGGCCTGACATGGCCGCGCTTTTGATCGAGCTGTTGAGTTCCTCGATATTGGCACCCGCATGGGAAATAGCCTGGGTAAGCTGGCTGACGATGCCAGGGCGGTCGTTGCCGTAGATATCGACTTTCAAACAACGTGTGTACGGGTAGTCGGAAAGGTCACCCTCGCCATGGATTTGCACGGCGATGCCTTCACTGGCGAGGTTCGTCAGGCATTGGGTCAGCTTGGCGACATCATCACCGTTGCATTCGACCCTGACAACCCCCGCAAACTGCCCCGCGAGCCGAGCCATACGACTCTCAAGCCAGTTTCCGCCATTTTCGGAGACGGTGTTGGAAATGCGACTCATGATACCTGGCCGGTCATGGGCGCAGACGGTAAGAACTAGTGATGTAGACATGAAAACAAGTGGTTGGAATATGGTGGACGGGTTCAGTTTTAACACAGAGCCGACAAGGGTAGAAGTCTTATTCCACAATCACAGGAGTACCGATCTCAGCATGTTCGTAGAACTTTTTAGCCATGTGGTCGGGCATGCGCACACAACCATGTGACGCGGCATAGCCTGGCAGGAATCCGGTGTGCATCCCGATGCCATGGTTGAAACGCAGGAAGTAGGGCATCGGGGCGTGGACTGCGATTTCCCCTGGTCCTGGTTTGTCTTTTCTAAAGTCGGCATTGTTGTTGACGACCTCACCGGTGGCGCGGTTTTTGATGACTCCGTAGGCAGAGGACACGTGATCGATGTCTTTTTCGGTCACCCGGAAACTACCGGCCGGGGTTGGGTGTTGTTTGTCTCCTGAGGAAACCGGAGCGACGCCGACAAGCACACCTCCCTTGTAAAAGTAGGCTTTTTGCTCCGAGCGCACGATCCGGATCTTCGCCGGACCATCGACCCCATCGCCGTCCCAGTATCCCTTGGGTTGATAGACCGGTGTGCCGGCTGACATAGGCAGGCCGTTTTGCGGGCCATAGCCGGAAAGATACTGTGTGCCAGCGCCTTGGGAGCCGGAAGGGTCAAAGGGGGCACATTGGCTTAACAGAGCCACGGCGATGCAGAGGAAGGGGAGGGTCAGGTAGATGGTGTGGTGCATGGGGGTAATATAAAATAAAAGTCTATTATCAGGAAACTTGTAATAATGGCTGCAAGAGGATGATGCGGGGGACTATGTACTCCATTCTCCGACGGGTCAAGATGTGTTCTGTGGGTAAAATGGTCACAAGCACGACACCCACCGTGAGAGGACGGAGCCAATGATCAGCCTTGGATACGGTTGGATGAGGGCTTTCTTGCTTGCGTATGCTGGATTCCGTGGTTATCCAGCGCCGGACGTAAAAGTATCCAATTGAACCCGACCGAATACAACCATGCCAAACTACGACTACCGCTGTGACCAATGTAACCACGTTTTCGAGGTTTTTCAGAAAATGAGTGATCCCAAGCTTGAGGATTGCCCGCAAGACGGTTGTCCGGGAAAAGTCAAACGACTGCTCGGCACCGGCGCTGGTGTTATTTTCAAAGGTACTGGATTTTACCAGACCGACTATCGCAGTGACTCCTATAAAAAGGGGGCATCCAGCGACGGTGGAGCCAAATCCAAACCGGCGCCAGCAAAGGATAAAGGGGCCAAGGGTGGAGGCCACTCGTGTGGCAGTGGTTGCGGGTGTTAAACTCCAAATACCAAATACCAGACTTAAACGGCTCCAGCGGTCTACAGAGGTTTGGCGTAGGTGTCGCAGCGGTTATGCCAGCCTGCGGTCCAGCGTTTCTCGCCGCGGGCCGGTGGGGAATTACGGACACGGCGGTCGAGGCACCGTTTCGCAGCAGACGCGAATTCGGCGGCAGCGGCCTGTCCGGCGGGGACATCACGCATTTCCATCAGCACCCACATCAGCCCCCAGCCCTGGCCTTGGTAACGCTCGGAGGGATTGGTGCCATCGCCTTTGAAATTGACATAGTCGATCAAGGCATAGGTGCCGTTTGAGGTGGTTGACACCTTGTGATAATTCGCCTGGATGCGTGCGCGATGTGCGGCCGGGGCGGATGCCAATATTTTGGGAAGAGCCTGGCGACTAGTGGCAATGATATAGTCGGTCTGCAATGCCACGTTGTTAGCCAGCCAGGTGCGCAAGGATGTGAGTTTGGGACCGTTGAAATCGCGCTGGAAAGCGGTTTTGTTAGACCATGGACAGTGTTTGCCAGCCGTGACCCATGCCGGGATTCCGGCACTTCCACGTTGCTGGGCATAACGGACAAAAAGCGGAAATGATTCGGTCCACCGGCCTTTGAAGCCCTGGGGATACCAGATGAAATGACCGATCCCCATGGAGGGGAACTCCTCCCCATCGTTCCAGTGTGTGAGGCCGGTGATTTTCCCTCCTGATTCATTGATCCAGATTTTGTGACCGATCTTCTGTTTGGCTGATGCGGAGAGCCCGCTGCTGGCAGCCTGGCCGGGAGCTACTGCAGCCCGCCCCGCCGGACGGACCGGAGCTGGTTTGGAAGCGGGAGCACATGCGACCAGACTTGCACCGGTCAGGGCAAGAGCGGATAGGATGACAGAGGGATAGGCTTGCATTATGCCGGGATAATACGCTCTAATGGCGCGAGTCCAAGAAGAAGTTATGCCCATCCTCGTAAAATACCTGATTACAGCCGCACTGATTGTCCTGATTTCCCAGGTCGCCAAATGGAATGACCGGCTTGGTGCCCTGATCGCCTCGTTACCGATGGTCACGGTGCTAGCCATGACGTGGATGTTTTTCGACCTCAAAGGTGAGGTGCGGACGGAAAAAATCGCCAACCATGCCTATTACACGTTTTGGTATGTCATCCCCACATTGCCGATGTTCCTGCTGATGCCGTGGATGTTGCGCAGGGGGATTCACTACGGCTGGTGTTTATTGGCAGCCTGTGTGTTGACCGCAGTGCTGTTTGTTCTTACGGCGTGGATTATGAAGCGGTTTGGCGTCGAACTCATGTGAGCATACATGCCCCCCGGATGCCAGTGGCGTGGTGCTTCCTGAAGCCACGGGTGGAACATGGCGGGACGATGCCGGTGTTATTCATCCTTTCTTTGGGATGGAGGCACTGTGACGCATGTGCGAGGGACCAGGGGAAAAAATAACCGCGCAGAAGGTGAGTTCCTGCGCGGCATGGTTTGATCTGTCCGACAGCATCGGGCATGGCTTTACGGAACAATCGTCACGCGTGTTCCAACACGGACCTTTGAATAGACCGTGGCCACGACTTTGTAATAGGTGCGGATACAGCCATGGGAGGCGGGGTAGCGGGGGACATTCCCTTTGTGCATACCGACACCATCCCAGGTGATTCGCATCCAGTAGGGCATGGCTGCACCAACATACTTGCCACCTTCCGGTATCGGGTCTTTCCGGCTATCGGCATCGGATTTCACCAGTTTACCTTCAGCGTCATAAATACGGCCGTAGGTGGACGAGCGTTTATCGCTTTTGATTTTTTCGAGAATCCGGAAGTTTCCCTTGGGGGTTGGATACTTGCCCCGTCCTGTGGCAACGGGGTAATCCATGGCGAGCTCCGTGCCGTTCATCAGGTATCCACGCTGGGCGGAAAGATCAATGCGGATACTTGAGTTGGAGGCATTGGTGCGGGCCAGAACAGCTTCATTCCTCCACACTCCATAGTTTCTAGGATAGCCCTTTTGTGCCCGGAAATGGGCATAGGTGCCTGGCGCGAACGGGTTGACGTGGGCGGCCTTCAGAGGGGCGGTCTGGTTTGGATTCGGTGTTCCAGGGTTACTGCAACTACTCAATAGACATACGATCAGCAGGGCGGGAATAATGATGATGGAGAATTTCATGTGTATGATGGCTAGGGGTAACAGGGCAATGGAATTACAGGAAAACGGGGGGTAACGCAAGCGCGTTTACCCGTCCCATTTGATAGACGGATGTTCACCAGGCTTATGCAAGTCAATCCGGGGCATCATTCAGAGCCGTATTGTCAGGGATTTCAAACGTCTTGATCCTTGAACTTGCCCCTTTCAACAGAGTGACGGACGACTTCGGGATTTTCAATGTGTTGGCAAGAAAACGTATCAGTGCCTTGTTGGCTTTGCCATCGACAGCAGGTGCCCGGACCTTGACACAGAGGACCGGCCCTGCCAGCGGGACATCCTGCCAACCGACTATACCGTCCCGGCTGGCGTTTGGTGTTGCTTTGACGCGTAGTATCATGGGAACCTGGCTGTTTCTATCATCCATCGGGTCGATGATCCCGCTAAAAAAGTCGATTTGATAGGCTGGCTATTTTCTGATGTACTGCGCAGTATGCACGGGATGAGCAGCACAGAGGAAGGTTTTGTACCCCCCAGGAGGAACTGGGTGTCGTTTTGGAGCCTCCTGGTATTGCAGACGCAGAATGCCTTTAACGACAAGGCGGCGCAGTTTTTGCTCATACCCATGGGGGCGTGGTTGTTTAAGGAGAAAATTGCGATACCGGGTTTGGAGTTGATGAAGTACATCGAGTATATTCTCGCGGTTGTCATCGTGTCACCCTTTATCCTTTTCTCTCCACTTGCCGGCTGGCTGTCGGATCGCTTCAGTAAAACAAGCGTCATCAGGGGGGCGTCCATCCTGCAGTTAATCGTCCTGGTGTGGATCTCGGCGGCCATTTGTTACCATCAGATCTGGCTTGCGATCTTCGGTTTTTTCATGCTTTCAGTGCAATCGGTTTTATTGAGTCCGGGAAAACGGGGCATCGTCAAGGAGCTGATCGGGCATGAGAGGCTGGGATTTGCCAGCGGCATGATGGAAATCACCGTGGTCCTGGCCATCTGTGGCGGCCAGATCATCACCGGGTTCTGGTTTACCAACCGCTTGAAATCAGGCCTCGACGGCTGGGCGTCGGGTTACACGCCATTGCTTGTCTTTACCGCTGCGTCTGTGGGCGCGTTGATCGTCTCCTACATCATTCAACGCGTGCCGGTTCAGGGGCATCGCAAATTCAAGTGGCCCATCCTGTTCGAGCACTTCGGCCAGCTCGGGGAGTTATGGAAAATACGGGCCATCAAACTCTCGGCGGCCGGTGCTGCGTTTTTCTGGGGGTTTGCCGGCTACTTGAATCTTGCGGCGATCAATATCGCCAAGCAGGTCACTGAGGGCGGTGATGAATTTGCCGTTGAATCGGCGCTGTTGATGCTCGCTGCGAGTGTGGGTATTTTTCTTGGTGGTGCCATGGCATCACTGGTGTGCAGAAAAAACATCGAGCTCGGGCTGATTCCGTTAGGCGGTCTGGTGATGGTCGTCGGCACACTGGCACTGGCATTCACACCGATGGATTCACACTGGTTGAAAGCCTGGTTTGTTGTCGCAGGTGCGGGCGGTGCTCTTTTGTTAGTGCCACTCAACGCGAATTTACAGGACCTGTGCCCACCCAGGAAACGGGGTAAAATTCTAGCAGGACTCAATCTGCTCGATTGTTTGGCCGGCTTATTTGCCGCGTTGATCCAGCTTGGTTTGGTCGCACAAGGTGTCGATTTCAAATGGCAGTTTATCGGTCTGGCCGTTCTTTGTATCCTGGTGACCAACTATGCTGCCAAGTTGCTGCCACAGCATTTTGTCCGCTTGATGGGGCTCAGCCTGTTCAGGATGTTTTACCGTGTGAGGTCGCATAACCCGGTCCGTATTCCCAAAGAGGGAGGTGTCCTACTCACACCGAACCATGTCAGCTACATTGATGCCTTTATCCTTTCGTGTGCATGTCCTCGCAAAATACGGTTCCTGATGTTTGACGGCTATTTCAAACACCCGTGGGTTGGCCGTTTTGTGCGATTGTTTGATACCGTGCCTATTTCCCAAACCCGTGCCAAAGAGGCGGTAAGGGTCGCCGCCGAGGCACTAGAGGAAGGGGCGGTGGTCTGCATCTTCCCTGAAGGACAACTTGCAAGGACGGGGGTGATGAATGAGTTCAAGCGTGGCTTCGAAATGATTGCGCGCAAGGCAAACTGCCCTGTCGTTCCCGCTGCCATGGACGGCTTGTGGGGGTCGATCTTCTCATTCGAGCGCAACAAGTTCATCTACAAGTGGCCCTACCGGGTGCGCTATGGCGTCAGTGTGGATTTTGGAGACCCCATCCCGGCAGAAAAAGCCGATGCCGGCACCGTCCGCCGAGCCGTCGAATCCTTGCGTGCCGGGATTTTCCAAAAGCGGGACGCCATTGCTAATCCCATGAGCCTGCTCGGCCGGGGTGTCAAGGTCTGCGGCCATGGTGTAGAAGGCTACCAAATGAGGATGGCTGAGCTAAGGGAACTCAAGCATGATGACCAGGCCCAGCTCGTGGCCAATGCCCTGCAAATCGGGGAGGTGAATGCAATCCGCAGAGGCCAGACGGTCATGATCGGATGGGATGAGCTCGGTGCCTTCCGTGACGCATTGGGGATTGTGTTCGCCCAGTATTTCAACCTGAAAGTGGTTCTGGTTCATGCCGCGGTATCGGCGGATGAATTGACTGCGCTGAGTAAAAAGCACCGGGTGGATCATTACCTTGGCGGCAGCCTGTTAGGGGAAACCTGGAGGGCGACCAAACTCGCCGGTTGTTGTTATGAGTTCTCAGGGGAGGCACTCCGACACCACGGCGTATTCCCATGTTATACCACGCATGACCGGGTGATCTCGATGTCGATGCCCCACCCGGAAGCCATCACTGCGACCAACCAGCATCAGGAGGGCCACCGGCCTGGAACCTGGGGTCGATTACTACCGGGTTTTCACGTCGAGCCGTTGGCTGATGGGGTGACCCTGTTCGGCGCATCAACTCCGGAACAGGGGATCACTATCACAGGCGTCATACCCGACGAATCCGGTATGCTTACTCCCCAGGGAGAGATATGAATATTACCACTTCATCACCCGACCATATTCCGGGATTTAACAAACACGACTGTAAACCGGGCGTGAGGATGTAGCGTATCTCCATTTTTTTCACCACTATGATCCACAAACGCGTTTCGGACATGGCTGCTATGCAGGCGACGGTGTCATCGACTGCATGGCTTCGGTTCACATGGCCATGATGGTTTGGGGCTGTCCAGCGAATCCCTCTGTAATCCTCTCGCCGCGTTTGGAAGGGGGCTTTCCGCCCCTCATTATTCAAAGGATGCGAATTTACGCTTGACGATCATGTTTTACTTCGTGATTACTTGACAAGGACGTAGATACGTGCTTACCTCGCTTTATGAGAATGCTTGAAAAGCAACCCAACATAACACACATGACAAACACCGGATACTATCCAGAGAAACATCAACGTTGCATTTCGAGCCGTGGATTCGCACTGATTGCCACCATTTCGGTGATGGTATTGCTGGTGATGATTGCCTTGGCGATGCTTACGCTGTCGGCACTTGAATTGCGCTCATCCGGTCAGGATTCGGCGATGGCGGAAGCGCGTGCCAATGCCCGGGTGTCGCTGATGCTCGCACTCGGCCAGCTCCAGCAGGAAATGGGGCCTGACCAGCGCATCAGTGCACCTTCCGAAATCATGGACAGCACACCGGACACACCGGCAGCGGATGGAGTGGGGCGGCTTCACTACACCGGCGTATGGACGGCCGCCGAGTCGCTATTGGAGCAAGGAACACTGCATCAACCGTCGTATGACAAGAAGTCCGGCTTTCGTAAGTGGCTTGTATCCGGGGACCCGGTCTCGCTGGCACAAATGGATCTCGTGAAAACAGCGTTGAACACAGGGCCCAATGCGGCGAGTATGGTGGCAGCAGGTTCTGCCACATCCTCCAATCGGGGCGTAACCGTGCCGCTGGTGGAGGGCACACGCTCGGCATTTGCCTGGTGGACATCGGATAATGGGACCAAGGCGACGCTCCGTGCGGGTGAGAAACCCGATCCAGCGTCCATTGGGAAATCCCTGCTCGGCCTCCACCGTCCCAGTGCCGAAGGTCATGCCGCGCTCAACACGGACCTCCCCACCCGGGACGAGGGACTCGATAGCCGGTTGGTGGATTTACAAACCGTTGATGCCGCCAAACCTATCACTGCCCGCGAAGACCGGGTCGGGTGGAAAAACATCCACGATCTCAGCACGCAAAGCGAGATCATTCCCGTGGATGTCACTAACGGAGGGTTCCGCAAGTGTATGAACCTCAAGCTCGACTGGCTTCAGGGACTCAGTGCATCACAACGTGCTGCCCAGGGCACCGTGGGCCCGATGAAAAACGCCTACTCCGACTACCGTCTGTTCTCATGGGACCAACTGCGCAACTACGAGAGTTTGGCGCGGTCTAACACCAACCTGACAATAGACTCAGCCACGGGTCGCCCAACTGTCCGGGTGCATAAGCAACAAGGATATTCCGGCTCTAACGGCGAACCTGAGTGGAACCCTTATATCGCCGAGGATCGTTTTCGCCTCCAGCCGGTGATCCTCAAGTTTGGGTTAGCCATGAGCTACGCCACCGAGCATGTCACCAATACCTCGAAAGTGCCCGACCCCTCCAAACCTTACGCCCTGAACCTCTATACTTACCCGATACTAGCCTTGTGGAATCCCTACAATGTCGATCTCCTTATCCCCGAGTATATTTCAAGTGCAGACCTTCCGCTCAGATTAAACTTCGAGGTCCGTGGTACGACAAACAGGACTTATAGTCTCGATCTTACCGGTAAGAACACGGAAGTGTTCACAGGTTTTGGTCCCGAGATGGGAGGCATTGAGCGTTTCTCCAATATCACCATCCCCGCCGGATCGACAGCGGTGCTCTATGGCCAACGCGTGCGCACTGACTACGCGCACCGCAATGAACACCGGCACTATCGCTTCCGTTACCACTATTATATATGGGGAAAACTGGGAGACTTCACCCTGGGAGAGGGGGGGAACTTCGGGGGCGTCATGAAACACCTCAACAACGGGGCGATTGAGAATCTTGACTCCGGAGGGAGCGACGAGATATGGGGCAGCTCGACCGATACAGTGAAACTTACCGCCAAACCTGCGGAAGGCAGCCTGGATTATCGCTTCAGGGTGATAGCGGAGCACACCGATTGGTGGGGCAATAACGGCTCGGGAACGGACAATGCCGAAACCCTGCAAAAATTCGGTGTCACATGTCAGGACAATATGCAGGTTGAGGCCGGGGGTCGGTCGCCCCAGATCAGCCTGTTGACGGCGTCCGAGGCACCCCAGCACACCTTTGGGGCGCTCAAGGATACGCCGACGCCGGTGCTCTACTTTGAGTATTACCGCAAGCCCGCCGACGAGGATCTCTTCCCCAGCAAGACCTTTTCTTTTTCGGTGGCCGGCAACCCAATCTACCCCCATACCTCCAGCAAGACGGGAAACTCCGACACCGTCACCCCCTGGTTTGAGAAGCCGTATTCTTTCCGTTTCAAGGCGATCAGCTCATGGTTTGATGTGACCAAAACCTTCCAGCTTCCCCCAGATAGCGACAAGCATATCTACTTTGGCAACAGCTACTCGCCCGCCGGCCAGCTCAATGTGGTTGACCAGGAGATACCGCTATCCCCGCTGGTGTCCCTGGGGCAGCTCCAGCATCTACCTCTGTTTGACTACCGGCCCACCTACGATCCGATAATCAGCTACGGTAATACTATCTGGTACACCAAGCAAGGCGCGTACTGGTTCCATGAGGGGCGCGTGACCCAGTTTGCGCAGAATCACGCCATCGGCAACTCCTACGCCAGTCCGGGCATCCCGGCCGACAAACTCACCTACCAGGGCTGGAACTACAGGTTTTCAACATCAAGCCAAGCCAGGCACCTGCGTACCGACCGTTCCTACATGGCCAATGCCGTGTTATGGGACTCCTGGTTCTGCTCATCCGTCGCCGCCCAGGACGGGTTGCTGCTGACCAGGGATATCAGCCCGCGCAACAGCCGCGAGGTGGCCCGCGACTTCTTTGAGGGCGACACACCGCTACCCAACGACATGATGACCGCCGATCTCGACAAACCGGCGGGGGAGGTGCTCGACGAGCTTTTCCAGGCCGACGGCAAACCCAAGGCGGAAGCGGTGGACAGGATCGCGGAATACATCCGTATCAGCGGCGGATTTAATATCAACTCGGTCTCGGAAGTGGCCTGGACACATTTCCTCGCCGGCTTGTTCTCCCGCCCGGTGCTTGTCATGGAGTCCAAGACCGGCACTGAGAAGCCGCGTCTGGTGCAGCCGGACGGGTATGATAGTTTCCTGATTTCACGCAACACCCTGTCGAATGCCGAGCCCGCCGAAAGAAAACAAGGCAAGGCACGCGAGGACAGCTACTGGAACGGCTCGCGCGAAATTAATGCGGACCAGCTCAAGGAGCTTGCTGCGGCGATTGTCAAACAGGTCAAGAAACGCGGCCCCTTCCTTTCTCTCGCCGAGTTTGTCAACCGCCGTGTTACCACCGACAAAGAGCTTGCCATCAGCGGGGCGCTGCAAAGTGCCCTGGACGATGATGACTGCAGCATCAACGAGCCGTTCCGCTATGACGTTATCACGGGTAACGAGAGCACCACGGCGGGCAAACCCAGTTATCCCTTCCCGGATGCGGCCAAGGGCCCCCGCCGCCAGGGTATCAATGGTTATGTCACCCAGGCCGACCTGCTGAACTCGATCGGGCCGATGATTTCCCCGCGCTCGGACACCTTTACCATCCGTGCCATGGGTGAATCACGTGACACGAGCGGGAAGGTCCTCGCCACCGCGTGGTGCGAGGCGGTGGTTCAGCGCACGGCCGATTATCTCAACTCCGGTGATCCGGCGTGGACTGACGCAGACAGCCTGACCAGGCAGGAGAACCAATCATTTGGCCGCCGGTTCAAGGTGGTTACATTCCGTTGGCTGCACCCCGGTGAAGCACGTTGATTTTTTTTATTACCCATGAACGCCCTGCACATCCTCCACACTACCCTCGCCACCAGTCTGCTGGTGGTCACGCTCATTACCTCCGCTGCGGCGCAGGACCAGGCACCCGTTGCCAAAGTCAGGCTACTCGCCTTCGCCCGCATAGGTGAGGATCTGGCGGTCAGGATCCTTGACCCTGAAGGGGAGCCTGTAATCGAGGACTCTGTGCCGCTACCCACCCAGCAACTCTCTGCCGCTGCCGGCTTGAAATCGAGGTCGCTGGTTTTTGTGTCACCCAAAAATGATGAGACCATCCTGGCCAAGGCAAAGCTCCCGGCCACGGGCAGGGAGTTTATCCTTGTTTTCCTCCCGTCAGCCAAGGACGGCAAGTATCCGTATTTTGTCCACGCTCTGCCGATGCCCAAGGAGAGCTTCGGCTCCGGGGACTATGCTTTTTTGAACTACAGCCACAGTGCGATCGGCTGTAAGATCAATGATGCCAAACTGATCATCCCCAAGGGGAAATGCTCCGTTTACAAGTCGGGAGCCAAAGCCAGTGACAATAAAAAGCGAAGCATCGTCTGTTACGAACAACAAGCGAATGGCAAGTGGGCAACCCAGCCGTTTTTCTCGAGCCGTCTCATTATCCAGTCCGGGGTGCGCAACCTGATCCTCATTTCCCACAACCCCCGCACCAAGAGGATCGACTTCCGCGGTATTGCAGACTTTGTGGAAAAATAGGGGATGCCGGGAAATAGCTGACGTTAGCCTATGCTTCCTGATAGAGACATGGCAAGTGTCCGCATGCCGGTGCCTGCATCCACAGGGCAGGGGGTGAGCCATTGTTCCTTGCCAAACCAGGTGCGTTGGCGTTTGGCGTATTGGCGGGTGGCGGCGGCGATGCGGTCGGCGCATGCTTCGCGCGAAAGTTCGCCTGCGAGGTAGGCGCGGATCTGAGGTACGCCGATGGCTTTTTCACAGGTGGTTGATGCGTTTGCCAGGGCCGCGACTTCCTCGACGGCTCCGTTTTCTAACATATCCACGGCGCGTTGATTGATCCGCTGGCGCAGGGTTTCCCGGTCCCAGAGCAGGTAGGCGCCACGCAGGGTTTGTTCGATGGTGTCGCTGGCTTGTTTCCAGTCGTTTTTCAGCTCCGACATTTTACGGCCTGACAGCAAACAGATCTCCAAGGCCCGGATCACGTAGCGCCGGTTTTTAAGATTGGTGATGGCGGCACCTTGCGGGTCTAACTCGGTGAGTCGCGCCACCAGTGCCGGATCGCTTTCTTTTTCCAGCTCGGCACGCAGAGCCTCGTCACCGGAAGGCACGGGGGACGGGCCGTGGGTGAGGAACTTGAGATACATCCCGGAGCCGCCGGTGACGATGGGGGTTTTCCCCCGGGATTGAATGTCTGCGATCACGGGTAGTGCCATTTCGCGGAAGCGCATGGCATCGCATGTTTCGCTGGGAGCAATGACACCATAAAGATGATGGGGGGCGAGGGCGCGCTCATCAGGGGCGGGAGCGGCTGAAATGATTTCCAGGCCGCGGTAGAGCTGGTAGGCATCGGCGTTGACGATTTCACCATCAAGCAGATGAGCGAGCTCGATGGCCAGAGCGGATTTGCCGGAAGCGGTCGGACCGCAGATGTAGAGGGGGTTTTTGATGGGTGATGGGTGATGGGTGATTCACAGAAAAACCCGCTTGGAAATGATTCGCAAGCGGGTTTTTGAAGTGATTGACTGCGGTTGGATTAGTGGGTGGTAGAAACCGGAGTGTCCTCGGTTTTCTCAGCCACTTCAGGTGTGGGCTCCACCGTGAGTTCAGCGGGTTTTTGTTCGGTTGTTTCTTCGGCTTGTTCTGCGGTTTTCACCTCACTGGCAGGCTCGTCAGCCGTCGGGTTCTCCTGGCCAGGTTTCCCGTCTTCAGGTTTCTCATTGGCGCTGGTGACTTTGATGTTGCGCCCCATGAACGGCTGGTCGTGAAGAATTTCGATGGCGCGCTGGGCGTCCTCGGATTTCTGCATTTCGATAAAACCAAAGCCCTTGGGTTGATGGGTCTGGCTGTCGTAGACGAGTTCAACTTTACGCACGTTGCCGATTCCCTTGAAAAGCTCCTCCAGGGCACTTTCGTCCACCACGGATGAGAGGTTGTCGAGGTGGAGGCGGGCAGCGGAGTTGCGGCTCCCCCCGCGCTCCCTGGCGGGCTTGCTCGTGCGGGTTTTCTTGCCTGCCGCCGGCTTGCCTGCACGAGCTGGCCGGTCTTCCGATGAGCCGTTTGATTCATCAGGCTTGGCATTGGCGCCATTGACGATGAGGTTGCGGCCCATGAACTCTTGATCGTGGAGCACCTCCACAGCCCGCTCGGCTTCCTCGACGCTGAGCATGGTCAGGAAGCCGTAGCCTTTGGAGCGATGGGTGTGGCGGTTGTAGATGATCTCCACGTTACGTACGGTGCCGATTCCTTTGAAGAGTTCTTCGAGGTCGTGTTCGGTGGCATCGTAGGAAAGGTTGCCGAGATACAGGCGAGGGGTTTCCACGGGGAAATCCTTACCGCTTTCACCGGCTCCCGCTCCCTGGGCCTTGATGGGACCCGTGGCGTCTTTTTTAGGCCCCTTGGTTCGCGCGACCCGGGTATTGGACTTGGCCGTTTTTTTCGTCGCGGACTTCGCTTTTTTGGCGGCAGCCGGCCTTCTCGGGGGGCGGGTGGGCTCCTTGTAGAGACCGAAGAATTTTTTCACCTTTTCCCAGAATGTCAATGGGAGGGGGGCTGCTTGGCGGCGGCGTGGGCCACCTCCGCTCTGGCGACCCTGGCCGGTGGTTTGCTTTTGACGTTTACCGCCCTGACCCCCCTGACCACCCTGACGGTTGCCCTTGGGGCCACCACCTGGTCTGGATTGATTTCTGGGACGGTTACGGTTTCTATTGCGGTTACGGTTGCTGTTGTTGCCGCCTTGGCGGCCCTGACCCCCGCCACTGCGAGGGGTGCTGTTGTTTTCTTGAGACATTGTAATAAGTCGTTTTAGGTTGTATTGGGTGCGCAGACGGTGCTGTGTTTATTGGTCTGGTTGCCGTGGTCGGCAGGATCCAAGCCGTAGCGGTCTGAACCGCTGGAACGGACGGAGTGTGATCCTCTTTCTGTTTCCAGAGCCGGGCTCCAGGTGTTGCCCCGTCGATGGCGCGTTGTTTTTTTGCCAGTAGGGCAGGGCTTGTCATGGCAGTTCCGGACAAGACACTTCTGTTATCGGCAAACGCAGGTTGCCCGTCCGGCCCGGAGGTGTGATACCTGGGGGCCAGAGCGGCAATGGGGTAGGAATGCAGTTGCGTTGGCATGAGAACAGTCGCTGGCGCTGAAAACCTAGCTGTGAAAAATGAAAACACAAGAACGTAATCAAGAGTTGTCAGATGCCCTTACTTAGGTAGAGTCTCCACGCGTCACCGCCAATCCATCCCCCATATGAAATATCGTATGAAGCACCTTAGCCTTGTCCTCACCTGTTTGTCTTTATCCGTCCTTCAGCCAATCAAGGCTGCAGAAAGCTATTTAGTCATGGAAGCCCACAGCGGACGGGTGTTGCTCGCCGCCAATCCCGAGCAAAAGCGACCTATTGCAAGTCTGACAAAGATGGTGACCGCCAAGGTGGTTCTCGATTGGGCCAAGCTGTCCCAAACCAGCCTGTCGACCATGGCGTCCGTGCCGCAGAGTGCTCTTGCCGTGGGTGGTGTGAATCCCATGGGGTTGAAGCCTGGCGACCGGATCTCGCTTCGCGACGCGCTTTACTCAGCCCTTCTTGGCTCGGACAACATTGCAGCCCTGACTCTTGCTGACCACGTGGGAAGGGCCTTGCTGGTACGACGCCAACTCTCAGGCGATCCGGAGAGCACGTTTGCGGGCGAAATGAACCACCTGGCCAAGGCCTTGGGCATGACGCGGACGCGCTTTGCCACAGCGCATGGACTCGACCTGCCTGGTAAAAAAGGCTACTCGACGGCATCGGACATGGCTCGCATGGGCGTGCATGTGATGCGGGATATCGGATTTACTTTTTACGTCAAACAGGAATCCCGCACGATCACTGTGGTGGACCTCAATGGTGCAAAACGCTCTTTCAAAGTGGCCAATACCAACTCCCTGTTAGGGCAGATGGGGGTCAATGGCATCAAAACTGGTATGACAACTGCTGCGGGCCAATGCATCGCCGTGAATGCCCATCGTGACCCCATCGTCAAGAAAATCAGTGAAGAGCGCTCCCAGATCAGGAATCGTGACCTCGTTGTGGTTATTCTGGGGAGTGCTGACAGAATAGGGCGAGCCAAGCAGTTGATCAGCCAGGCGTGGCCGCTATACGACCAATGGGCAGCAGCCGGATACCCGGTCTCACCGAAGGGGAAAGAGATCATGGCCGTTCCCCACCTCAAATAATCAGATTTAGCAATTAACCTATCATATATTAGATTCAAACATGAAAATTGGAGTTTTAAACAGCGGAGGCGACTGCCCGGGACTGAATGCCGTGATTAACGGTGTCGTAGGTGCGGCCGATAAATTGGGTTGGGAGGTCCTGGGTTTCCGGGACGGATTTGAAGGCCTGTTGCCGGACGGGTGTGATTACATGACCTTGACGCCGGATGACACCAGTGTCGTGGCAGGTCTTGGAGGAACCATCCTGGGAACCACCAACAAAGGTAATTTTGCCGCCAAGGTAGGGGTGGGTGATGTCGCCAAAATCCCTGCGGAAATCATGGATAAAGCCCGTGACAACGTCAATAAACTCGGCCTTGCCGGGCTCGTCATCATCGGTGGTGACGGCTCCCTGACCACGGCCTTGCAGATGAGCGAGGAGGGCTTTGATGTGGTCGGGGTTCCCAAGACCATCGACAATGATCTGCAAGCGACCTCGATGACCTTTGGTTTTGACAGTGCCGTTTCCTCCGTGGTGGATGCGCTCGACCGTCTTCATACCACGGCGCAGAGTCACAAGCGCGTGATGGTGCTTGAAGTCATGGGACGCCATGCAGGCTGGATCGCCCTCTGGGGGGCCATCGGTGGTGGCGCCAACGCCGTGTTGATCCCTGAGATTGACGCGCGTGTGGAAAAAGTGGCCCAATTCATCATCGAACGTGAGAAAAAGGGCAAACGCAGCTCATTGGTCGTGGTGGCCGAGGGTGCTAAGATCCTCAACGGGGGGATTGTCACCCGTTGTGAGGGCGAAGCCAGCGAGGTGAGTCTGGGGGGGGCTGGCGAAATGGTCGCAAAAGAGCTCTACAGGCTGACAGGGAAGGATACCCGTGCCTGCACACTGGGGCACCTTCAGCGCGGAGGCTCACCAACGGCGCTCGACCGTGTCCTCAGTGCCCGCTTTGGAGTGAAGGCGGTGAAATTGATCGCCGAGCGCAGGTTCGGCTGCATGGTCAGTTACAAATCGGGTGAAGTCAGCTCGGTCCCCATCGCGGATGCTGTTAACCAGCTCCGCCTGGTCGACCCCGATGGAGAAGTGGTTCAAACCGCGCGTGCGCTTGGTATTTGTCTAGGCGATTGATCGATTTTATGGCATGCATTTGCGCGCATGAATGACCCGCTACTCACTCTACTACAGACCAAGGCCCGTTACACCAATACGGAGTTAGCCGAGACGCTCAGTCTCTCTTCCGAAGAAGTCGCCTCACGTATTTCGGCGTGGGAGAAAGACGGCACGATCCTTGGTTACCAGGCCGTGATCGATGATGACAAGGCCGGGGAGATGGGCGTGTCTGCGTTTATCGAGGTGAAAGTCACGCCTGAGCGTGGCGGCGGCTTTGACCGACTGGCCATGCGGATCGCACGTTTTGACCAGGTGGTGTCCTGTTATCTCGCCAGTGGTGGCTACGATCTGATGGTGGTGGTCGAAGGCAATGACCTGCGTGAGGTGGCCAGCTTTGTTTCCCAGAAATTGTCTACTTTGGATGGGGTTCTTTCGACAGCGACCCATTTTCGACTGAAGACCTATAAGGAAATGGGGTTCATCTTTGAGGCTGAGGAGCCTGAAGGTCGTTTGCCGGTCAGCCCCTAATCCCTCAACAACATGGATTACACAGATAAAATTTCCCGTCAGGTGGCGGGCATCCCGAGATCGGGTATCCGGGACTTTTTTGAACTGGTGCAGGGACGGGACGACGTCATCTCGCTGGGTGTGGGCGAGCCGGATTTCGCCACCCCGTGGCATATACGTGAGGCGGCGATCTACTCCCTGGAAAAAGGCAATACCAGCTATACCTCGAACCTGGGTCTGCTCAGTCTGCGCAAGGAGATCTGTCGCTATGTCAGCGATTTTTTTCACGTCGATTACAACGCCTCCGGCGAGGTGCTTGTTACCGTTGGTGTCTCTGAGGCCATTGATTTGGCGCTCCGGGCCCTGCTTAACCCAGGTGATGAGGTGGTCTACCACTCGCCGTGTTACGTTTCCTACCTTCCCAGTATCGCCCTTGCCTATGGGGTGCCGGTCGATGTCGCCACCACCAAGGAGGATAATTTCTCCCTCAGGGCGGAGATGCTGGAAGCCGCGATCACGCCAAAAACAAGGGTGGTGATGCTCAACTTCCCCACCAACCCAACCGGGGCGGTGATGCCATTGGATGAACTGGAGAAAATCGCGGCGCTTTGCGTCAAACACGACCTGATCGTGCTCAGCGACGAAATCTACTGCGAGCTTCGCTACGACGAGGGGGAGCATGTCTCGATTGCCTCTCTTCCCGGGATGAAGGAGCGCACGGTGCTGCTGCACGGTTTCTCCAAGGCGTTCGCGATGACCGGATTCCGGCTCGGATACGCCTGTGCGCCCGGCCCGCTGATCGAGGCGATGATGAAAATCCACCAGTATGCCATGCTCTGCGCCCCGATCACCAGCCAGGCGGCGGCTTTGGAGGCCTTGCAGAATGGCGGGGAAGCGATGATCAGGATGCGCGACAGCTATCATCAGCGGCGCGATTACGTGGTCGGCAGACTCAACGAGATGGGAATCGACTGCCATTCCCCTGGCGGTGCGTTCTACGTTTTCCCCGATATCCGCAAGACCGGGCTGAAGAGTAAGGATTTTGCCATGCGACTGCTCGAGACCGAGTCCGTGGCCGCCGTGCCCGGTGATGCCTTTGGCAAGGCGGGGGAGGGATTCCTGCGCTGCTGCTACGCCACCTCCTTCGAGGAGTTGAAGATCGCCATGCAGCGCATGGAGCGCTTTGTGAAGACCCTCTAGACCTGCCCGCCACATGCTCGACCTGAAAAAAATCCAGCACGATCGCACCAAGGCCCACGTCGTTCCCCTGGCTGTTTTCATGGTGCTGCTCGCCCCGTTTCAACTCACGGGATGGCTGGAGTGGAAACACCCGGACGCCGCATGGTGGCAACACTACCCGGCACAGTGGCAGTATCCAGCCCAGTCATTGATTGCGATAGCGTTATTGCTATTTTTCCGCAAAAACTATGAGTTGAAATGGAGTCTGAAACCCGTGCTTTTCGGGGCGCTGATGGGGGCTGTCGGGATCGGTTTTTGGATTTTGCCCACGCAAATGCACAGCTGGCTTGGGCTGGAGGGCGAGCAGCAAGGGGTGCTGAAGTGGCTCGGGGTGATGCCCAGGACGGAAGGATTCAATCCCCAGGACCTGGCCGATAAGTTTGATGGTAGTCCAAGTGTCTACTGGGCCTCGCTGCTGATGCGTTTTTTCCGCGCCGTGGTTGTGGTGGCGCTGGTTGAGGAGATTTTCTGGAGGGGTTTCCTGATGCGTTTTCTGCTCGATATGGACCGCGACTACTGGAAGGTGCCTTTTGGAAAACCGGCCTGGATTTCCTACATCGTAGTCACGCTGGCGTTTATATTGGTGCACCAGCCGGTTGATTACCTTGGCGCCTTGGTTTTTGGCTCCCTGATGTATTGGGTGGCGGTGAGGAGCAAGAGCCTGCTGGCCTGTGTGGTCATGCACGGCGTCGCCAACCTCCTGATGGGCTGGTATGCCATCGAATTCGGCAAATTCGGGCTGTGGTAATACCGGGGGAAAATCCTGTTCATTTTGTGAATTCTGTAAAAAATCGCCCGATCCCAACCCGACCCAGACCATGAAGATAGGAATCGCTCAAATCAACGCCGTTATCGGTGATTTTCCAGGAAACGCCAAACGCATCCTCGCCGCCTACCGTGAATGCCTCGAAAAGGGGGCGGATCTGGTCATGGTGCCGGAGCTGGCCCTGGTCGGCTACCCACCACGGGATTTGCTGTTTAAAACCCAGTTTGTGCCCAAATGCCTGCAAGCCCTGGATTATCTGGCCGACGAGGTGAAAGGGGTTCCGCTGGTTGTGGGTTACGTCGACCAATGTCCTGATGATGCCATTGGCAAACCCTTTCGCAATGCCGCGGCATTCCTCCAGAATGGCGCCATCCGCCACAAGGTCTGGAAAACCCTCCTGCCATCCTACGATGTGTTCGACGAGCGCCGCTATTTCGAACCCGGGGAGAGCTGTGATCCGATCGTATGGAACGGCACCCGGATCGGCATCACCATCTGCGAGGACATCTGGACGGAGGATTACTTGCACCGCCCGCTCTATGACCGTGACCCGGCCGAGGAACTTGTCTCCAAGGACGTTGATCTCATTTTAAACCTCAGCGCGTCACCCTTCAGCCTGGGGAAACCGGCGCTCCGACACAAAATGCTCTCCGACGTGGCGATCGGAGCCGGCACGCCCCTGGTCTATTGCAACAGCGTCGGCGGACAGGACCAACTGATTTTCGACGGCAGCTCGCTTGCATTCGACGCCATGGGCCGCCCCCTGGCAGCACTGGCAGCGTTCGAGGAGCACTGCGCCGTTGTCGATGTTTCCCGCGAAGGGCATGAGGGGAACGCCCAGCCTGAAACCTGCCCCGAGGAGGAGAGTTACCGGGCCTTGGTGCTTGGCTTGCGTGATTACCTGCACAAATGCGGCTTCACCAAGGCCTGTCTCGGACTTAGCGGCGGGATTGACTCCGCCCTGACGGCGGCACTTGCCTGCGAAGCCCTCGGAGCGGAAAATGTGCTTGGTTTAACCATGCCGAGTGAGTTTTCCTCCGGCGGCAGTGTCGCCCACTCCATCGAGCTCGCCAAGAATCTGGGAATGCGCTGTGAAACAGTCCCTATCGGCGGTTCGTTTGAGGCGGTCAAAACCGCCATGAAGCCGGTCTTTGGCGATCTGCCGGAGGACGTCACCGAGGAAAACATGCAGGCGCGCATACGTGGCCTTTTTCTAATGTCACTCTCCAACAAAACCGGCCAGCTACTCCTGACCACCGGCAATAAAAGCGAGCTCGCTGTCGGCTACTGCACCATGTATGGCGATATGTGTGGTGGTCTCGCTGTGATCAGTGATTTACCCAAAATGCAGGTCTACGCGCTCTCGCGCTGGATCAACCGGGACAAGGAAATCATCCCCTGGGACACCATCGAAAAACCACCGAGCGCGGAACTGCGGCCCGACCAGAAAGACCAGGACACCCTGCCTCCCTACGAGGTTCTCGATGCCATCCTGGAACTCTACGTCGAGAAACATCTATCAGGCACCGAAATCATCGAGGACCATGGCTTTGAAGAAAACCTTGTCCGTTGGGTGCAACGTCGGGTAGACTTGAACGAGTGGAAACGCTACCAGGCAGCCCCGGGCCTGAGAGTCACCTCGAAAGCCTTTGGCATCGGTCGACGCATGCCCATTGTCCAGCGATACACTGACTAACCCGCATACTTACCCAGGTAATATGCCATCACTTTTCATTCCCTCCCATGAAAAACACCGAAGCACGCAAAATCCTTGGTCTCGATCCCGACGATGACCCGCGTGCCTTTTTGCCCGCCTTCGAGGAGACGCGCGAATACAAACAGGAACTGGTCAACAATGCTCCCAGCGCGGCAATAAAATTCCGATACCAGCAGGAACTGCTCGAATACGAGGCTGCCGTCAAGGTGGTCGCGGGAAAACAAAAGATCCGTGCGCACACCGACTTCATCGTCGTATTGCTTCTCATCGCCGCCTTCAGTGCCGTCGGTTGGTGGGGCTACCAGTGGTATCAACAACAGTGGAATACCCATGCCCAGGTCGAAGTGAAGCTTGCCCAATTGCAATCCGATGGCCGCATCGCCGTCATGGGGCGCAAGTGGCCGGAAGCTGAAAGAATCTATCAGGAAATCAAACAGCTTGACCCCGGATCACCAGTGGCGGCGGCTGGATTCGAGGCGATCAAAAAGGGACGGCAGGAGGAGAAAAGCCAGCAGTTGTTCTACACCCTTGGCGAGAGTCAAGCCGCGCTCGAGGCGGGTCGATGGGACGAGGCGGAGAAGCTTGCCCGGTCGGTCCTCGAACAGTCTCCCGGAAACGAAACGGCCCAACGGAAAATCGAAATCATCCGGGAAGGACGGCGTAAGCAGGAAATCTCGCTGAAGCTCATGGCCATCACCGATGCGATTGATGCCGGTAATCTATCAGAGGCCCGAGTCGCCCTTGCAGCACTTCGTGAATCTGATCCGGAAAACCCGAACCTCTCTGGATTTTCCAACCGTATCGACGCCGAGGCGAAAGAGATTAGAATGCGCCACGACCAGGCGGCAGAACTCTACCAACAGGCACTCAAGCTAGACAATGGCGAGTTCTCACCCAAGGCGATGGCGCTCCTGGAGGACGCCCGCAGGCTTCATCCCGAGTCCAGGGAGATCCTGGCTCTTCATCAGAAAATGGGCAACTACACACGCGCCATCAATGTCCCTGTGGATTACCCCACGATTTCCCAAGCCATTGAAGCGGCCCGACCGAGGGATTTCATCCGGGTGGCCCCCGGGGTTTACAAAGAATCACTTACCATTGACAAGCCAATCCGCCTGGAGGGTAGCGCGGACGGGAAAACCATCATCCAGCTTCCAGCCAAAGAAGATGGATTACTGACAATCACCGCCGATGCCGACGGCTCGCACGTCAGTGGTTTCGACTTCAAGCACACCGGGTTTGATCATGGCCTGGACCGCTATTCGGGAATTACGGTTGAAGCCGATCAGGTGACCATCAGCTCCTGTAACGTCGAGCACTCCGCCGGCCACGGAATCGCTGTGATCGATGGTGCCAAGGTCAAAATCACCGGTTGTAAGGTCACCCTCTGCGGCTGGGACGGGATCTCTGTGTATGGCCAGAACAGCACAGCGGAAGTCAAGGACACCCTCTGCCGGGAAAATCTGCAACAGGGCGTGGGGTTCTGGATGGGGGGCAGTGGCAGCGTGACCAATAGCCGGTTACTGAAAAACGGCCTCTGCGGCATCGTCGCCATGAGCAAGGGCACGCAGGTCAGGCTCACATCCAATACCTGCTCCGGCAACCGCGAAGCCGGTATCCTCATCTCCGATGCTGTCGCCGCCGACCTCGCATCCAATCTATGCGAGAAAAATCTTCTCAGCGGCATCGTTGTCCGCAGCGATGGCACCACCGTAAGTCTCGTCAACAATGTCACCAAGGGCAACCACGAAGCGGGCATCCTGACGCACCTGGGGGTCAAGGTGCTCAAGTTCGAAAACAACCGGGCCAGCGGCAATGTCAGCCAGCAAATCTGGCGTGATGCCAATTTGCAAAAACCAAAGAAGCAGGAAGAGTAGGGTTTGATGGATCATGGAAACGGGTTCCAACAACGGGAATAAAGAGCCTCGTGTGGCTCTGCTCTCCATCTTGCTCGAAAACCGGAAGCTCGGATGGGGGATGTTGGGGGGTGGCCTGGGCTACTTCGCGCTTTCACTCCTTGGCTTCCATTTTTTCTCCTGCACCTTCAAGGACCTCACAGGATGGGACTGCCCGGGCTGCGGGCTTACCCGGGGCAGCCGTGCCCTACTCCACGGGGATTGGGGGGCGGCCCTGGGTTTTCATTGGTTTACTCCCGTATTCATCCTGTTCTGGGGCGCGGTAGGCATCGGCCTGGTCCTGCCCGAGCCGTGGCGAGGAAAATTCCTCGCCGCCGTGAAAACCAGCGAGCGGGTGACCCGATGGCCGGTCATTCTCGGAATATCTCTTGTCATTTACGCATTGACGCGGAATTTCATCACGTGATAGGGTTTAAACGGCTGTTGGAAACAAGTTCCAACAGCGCTTCATCGGCATTCCGCCTAATAACAATCAATAAACTAACAAAAATACAATTATGGCCATTATCGGATTACTGTTCAGCCTGGGATCTATCGTATGCTGGGTTATGACACTCATTAAAATGTTTCAAAAAGAGAACATCGGTCTCGCCATCCTCGGCATCATCTGCCCCCTGTGGGCCTTCATCTGGGGATGGATCAATGCTGCCAAGCACGACCATAAAAAGATCATGATGATCTGGACAGCATGCTGGGTGCTCAGCATGATTTTCACTGCCGCAGGTGGTGGATTCAGCGGATCATTCAGCGTTGGTCAGTAGTCGGACCTTCTTTTCGAATCACACATCACATTAAGCAACCTCCACCTCGTTTCCAGGGGTGGGGGTTTTTTCCGCCCACAGACAGCCACGATTTTCACTTGCAGGGTGGGGGAGTCACGCTATTTTCCGCCCGCAGCAATCATCCATTCTGCAATCTTAAATTATTCATTCAATCAGCCATGTCAACTGCCACAGAAGAACATACCCACACATTCCAAGCCGAGGTGCGCCAGCTCCTCGATATCGTGATCCACTCACTCTACACGGATAAGGAGATCTTCGTCCGCGAGCTCGTTTCCAATGCTTCCGATGCGCTGGAGAAAATGCGACTCAAGCAGCTCACTGAAAAAGATGTCTATGACTCCGACCTTGCACTTGGAATCGAAATCACCACCGACGAAGAAGCCAAAACGCTGACGATTTCCGACACCGGGATCGGTATGAACAACGAGGAACTGATCGAAAACCTCGGCACCATCGCCCACTCGGGAACAAAGGCGTTTTTGGAGAAAATGAAGGAGCAGGGCAATGCCAACGCCGATGTCATCGGTCAGTTCGGGGTCGGCTTTTACTCCGCTTTCATGGCCGCCGACCACGTCGATGTCCACACCCACTCATGGGAAAACGGCACCGACGGCCATACTTGGAGTTCCGATGGCGCCAGTGGCTACAGCATCGTGGAAAATGCCGAGGCCAAACGGGGCTGCCGCATCGTGCTCCACCTCAAGGAGGGCTCGGAGGAGTTCAGCAAGGAGGCCCGCATCAAGGGCATCCTCGAGAAATACTCCAATTTTGTCTCTTTCCCGATCAAGCTCAACGGCGAGCACATCAACAAGGTCGAGGCCCTCTGGTTGAAAAACAAAAAGGACATCACCGAGGACGAATACAAGGAGTTCTACAAGTTCACAGCCCACGCTTTCGACGATCCGCGCTTCACCATGCACTTCAGCGCCGATGCGCCTCTCGCCATCAACGCGCTGCTGTTTACCCCCACCGAAAACACCGAGCAATTCGGTATGGGCCAGATGGAGCCCGGCGTGTCGCTCTACTGCCGCAAGGTGCTCATCGATGCCAAACCGGATAAACTCCTGCCCGAATGGCTGCGCTTCCTCCGTGGTGTCATCGATAGCGAGGACCTGCCGCTCAACATTTCCCGCGAATCCATGCAGGACAGCTCGCTGGTGAAGAAGCTCAACGGGCTGATCACCAAACGCTACCTCAAATTCCTCGAAAAAGAGGCGAAAAACAACCCCGAGGCATACGACGCATTCTACAAGAAATTCTCCCGTTTCCTCAAGGAGGGCATCGCCACCAGTTACGAGCACCAGGAACAACTGGCCGGCTTGCTGCGGTTCGAAACCTCACTCAACGAACCGGGTGAATTGTCCAACTTCGCACAATATCTCGAACGCGCCAAAGACGAGCAGGAGAGTATCTACTACCTGACCGGGATGTCCCGCGACGCCATCGAGAGCGGTCCCTACCTGGAGGCGTTCAAGGCGAGGGGGCTTGAGGTCTGCTTCTTCACCGAGCCGGTCGATACCTACGTCATGGAGGCGCTTCCCGAGTTCAAAGGCAAGAAGCTGGTCTCGGCCGACCGGGGCGAAATCGAGCTCGACGAGGTGGCTGCCGAGGGCGAGGAGCTGGACAGTAAAAAACGTAAAAAACTCATCAAATTCCTTGAAAAAGAACTGGCTGACAGAATCAGCAAGGTGGAATCGTCCGGTCGACTCGTCAAAAGCCCCGTGGCCGCGTTAACCCCCAAGGACGCACCCAACGCCCAGATGCGCGCGATGATGCAGGCCATGGGCCAGGAGATGCCGGTCACCAAGGCCACACTCGAAATCAACCCGCGTCACAATGTCATCCACGGGCTCTCCAAGCTCGTTGACTCAGACGAGGAGACAGCCAGGCTGGTGGCACAGCAACTCACCGACAACGCGCTGCTCGCCGCCGGACTTCTGGAAAACCCACACCAGATGGCCGCACGCATGAACGAACTCATCGAGAAGCTGGTTGATAAGAAGTAAACTTCGTTGCGGGTTAAGTAACCAGCCTAACTTTAAAACCTAAAACATCATCCTTAAAACACCCGGAATTCGCGCACCAGCGGGTTCCGGGTTTTAAATACGCGATTCTCAGGGCCTTAACTTTTTGACCAATTTACCTGCATCAGGGGAAAATCGCCAAGTTCACGGAAAATGGCCATTTTCACGTATTCACACCCAAACAGCCCCACAAACCCACCATTCTACAGCATCTATATGTAACTTCGCACAATGTATGTAATGCGTGGTTGTTTATGGTGTGTTGGTAGGGGCGCGTGTCCCCACGCGACCGGCTGTGTCAATTATCCCTTTCCTCACATCGACAATCCTATCCTTGCTCGTTGCTCTATTCCATCTGAGCAACCATAGACCTCAATTTACGCGAAGAGTTGAGAGATGTCGGAAGCGGTAGCGCTTCCGCTACGGTATTTCGCTTACACAGGATTCCTTTTTCCTGCGTGTTGCCAGCATATCCCCGATCCCAGAGCCAGCAAGAATAGTGAGCTGGGTTCTGGCACATTGTTCACAGCCTCAATGGCAGCGGCAAAAGTAATGTCTGAGGTAGGATTCGTTGTATCGTAGACAAACCGCACCGGTGTTGCTGTTGTCTCTGTGAGATTGATCTGCGCCCAGAACGAGGTTTTTTCATTACCTGGGTTATCGTTGTTGCTGAAGTAGACCCAGTTGTCGTCCCCTGCCTGGGCTCCGTAGAGGTAACTGCTCGTCAGTGTTCCAAGCCTCACATTCCCCCCTCCCCCTGTGCATGCGTAGCGAAATCGATCCCGCTGTAATATTTCTTGCTGCTTGATAGTCACTATGTCTTAAATGCGCTTATGAAAACGTGTGTGTGTTATTTCGCTTGTCTGTCCGTGTTGTGTTGTTCCTTTGTTTCCTGCCAACGCGCGGCTGAGAGTTTTGTTGAGAACCTGACCAACCCCAAAAGCAATACCGAGCCCACGACCGCTGAGGCGAATATCATCAACAACGAAATTGCCCAATACTTCTACTTCCCCGACGGGACTACAAAAAATGCTTACACTAAATACGACAGCAAACACAAGCCGTCCATCAATGTGTATCATTTTCAGAATCTCTCATTTTCAGCTCTGGAAACCCGCCTGAACGAGTCTGACAAGAAAAACGGCGTCCAGCGTCGTGTCATATACAAGCTGACCGCTGATCAGCCATTTCGGATCAAACCCTACAACAAACCGTGGTCTAAGTGGCAACAAGGTGGTGGTATGCGCGTGGCTACGCATTTCACGTTTACTCTAATTACTACCTCCAGAGGCACATCTATCGAGCGTATTACACCACTCATCAAAGGCTTCACCAAGCCCTCGAAATATGATATTCGATGAGTATGCTTCATGGGTTTTTGATGAGTTCACTTTTCAACATTCTCTATTCTCTATTCAACATTCTTCTTCCCCATCCCCTTTCCCGCTTGCCACGCATCCGCTCTTTGTTAGTCTGGCGTCATTCTTAATATCCCCTAATGCCCGCCGCCAAAAAAGCCACCCGCAAACGTGCCGCCAAGAAAGCAGCTCGTAAGAAAGCCGCCACCCCCAAGGACAGCCGGAGCGAAGCGAGACAGACTGCCCGGCAGGGCAGCCCGAAGGGTGAGCGCGGAGGCGTGAATCAATACCTCATCCGCAAGTTCGCCGAGGGCGGCGGCCAGAGCGCCGGTGAATGGAGCGGAGCGACATGGACAACCCGACAGGGTTGCCCGGAGGGTGAACGCGGGGGCGTTCATCAATTCTACACCCCGCCCGAGGTCGGCACCATCATGTCCCGCGTCCTCCAGCCCGAGTCCGGCATGGAGATCTACGACCCCTGCTGTGGCTCCGGCGGTCTCCTCGTGAAATGCGAGATCGAAAAGGAGCGCGGGTTTTCCAACCCGCGAAAGGGAGAAAAGGACGCGGGTAAGAAAACCCGCGCTCCGTTAAAATTGTTCGGCCAGGAATTCACCCCCGAGACCTGGGCCATGGCCAACATGAACATGATCATCCACGACACCGGCATCCAGCGCATCGCCGACACCCTCATCGGGTGGAGGGAGGAGGAAAAGCTCAGCCGCATCGTCGATCACGCGGAGCTGAAGAAAAACGACTACAACATCTCCCCCAGCCGCTACATCCACACCAGCGACGCCGAAACCTACCGGCCCATCGCCGAGATCGTCGAGGAACTGAAGGTCATCGAGGCGGAAGCCAAGGAGACCGACAAGGCCCTCGGAAAAATCCTCAAGCAACTCGGGATATGAGCGACGACCAGACCTTCAAAGCCCCAACGGGGCGGCCATATGACAGCCCAGGGCAACGCCCTGGGTTCCCGAGACCCATGAATTCCGGAGCCCTGAAGGGGCGATACAAAGGAGGTAGCCAATGAGCGAACTCGTCCTTTACACTTCCGACGACGGCCGCACCCGGCTCGACCTTCGCGTCGAAGGCCAGACGGTCTGGCTGACCCAGCTCGAAATCGCCGAACTTTTCCAAACCACGAAGCAAAACGTCTCCCTCCACGCCAAGAACATCCTGGAGGATGGCGAACTGGCTGAGGATTCAGTTGTCAAGGATTCCTTGACAACTGCCGCCGACGGAAAGCGCTACAAGACCAAGCTCTACAACCTCGACCTCATTCTCGCCATCGGCTACCGCGTCCACTCTCCACGCGGCGTGCAGTTCCGCCAATGGGCCAGTAGCCATCTCAAGGAATACCTCACCGCCCTGCCATCCCGCGAACTCCTCCAACAAAAACTCCACGCCGCCATCGAGATTTCCCGGGCAAGGTTGGAGAACAGGGAAGGAGGTAACACATGAAAAAGAAGCCAACCAACGCCACGATTGAGGTTCGCGGGAACGAAATCAGAGTCGTCCGCCATCAGGACGAGGATTATATTTCCCTGACTGACATCGCAAAGTCGAAGAACGCCGACCACCCCGACGATCTCATTCGCAACTGGCTCCGCAACCGCAACACGCTGGAATTGCTCGGCATCTGGGAGCAGCTCCACAACCCCGGTTTTAATCCCGTCGAATTCGAGGGGTTTAGAAATCGGGCGGGTCTCAACAGCTTTGTGCTGACCCCGCGCCAATGGATCGAGACCACCTCAGCCGTAGGCATCGTTTCCAAATCTGGTCGCTACGGCGGCACTTTCGCCCATCGGGACATCGCCTTTGAGTTCGCCTCCTGGATATCGGTCGAATTCAAGCTCTACCTCATCAAGGAATTCCAGCGGCTCAAGGAAGACGAGAACCGCCGTCTCTCCCTCGCCTGGAACCTCAACCGCACTCTCGCCAAAATCAACTACCGCCTCCACACCGACGCCATTCAGGCGCACCTCATCCCGGCGGAAGTGACCCCCAAGCAAGCCTCCATCACCTACGCCAACGAAGCCGACCTGCTCAATGTCGCCCTCTTCGGCCAGACCGCCCGCGAATGGCGCGATGCCAACCCCGACAAGGAAGGCAACATGCGCGACCACGCCACCCTGGAACAACTCCTCGTCCTCGCCAATATCGAGAACATGAACGCCGAGTTCATCCACATGGAACTCCCCCAAGGCGAGCGCCTGAAACGCCTCAACGCCATCGCCATTCGCCAGATGCAGACGCTTACCGCACGGACGGCAAAGCAGTTGGAAGGAGGCACAGAGTGAGTGCGAAAACCGGCCGACCTGTCCGCCGTAGTCCCGCCAAGCGGGACGAAGGTGGAGGCGCGGGAGACGGACAAAGCCTTGAAGGAAATTCTGGAGAAGATCGGAGTATGAGCTTTGCACTGGATCGAAGTGCTTTAGAAATTTCTCCTGTGCTGCCATCATCATTCTCCCTTCAAACTTTATCGGCCACCGCCCCCGGCATCGTCCTCTTCCTCAACAGGGATAAGCCCAAGACCCGACAGGGTAAGGTCTTCCTCGTCAACGCCAGCCAGGTCTTCGAAAAGGGCGATCCCAAGAACTTCATCCCCGACGCCGGCATCCAGCGCATCGCCGACACTCTCATCGGGTGTAAGGAAGAGGAAAAAACTCAGCCGCATCGTCGATCACGCCGAGCTGAAGAAAAACGACTACACCATCTCCCCCAGCCGCTACATCCACACCAGCGACGCCGAAACCTATCGACCCATTGAGGGGATTAGGGAGCAACTACTCATACGCGAATCTAAACACAAGCGGCTACCTAAGCGGGGCCAGTTTTTCAATGAACGTCACTACCATAACGCAGCCTGAAACCCAACTTGGTCTTGAAATTGACCTGATTCTTGAAGAGAGCGAAGTTTTCTCACGAATTATCTTCGTTTCCGCCTTCGTCTCCCTTCGCACAACGCTCCGCCTGCGAGAGCGCCTCCTTACCAAAGCGGCAGGAGGATCCGACCTCCGCTTTAACGTCGGCATAGATCTCGGAGGAACAAGCCGCGAAGTCTTAGAAGAACTTCTCCGATGGGATTGCGAGGTGAACATCTTTCACAACGCAATACCCCGATCAACGTTTCATCCTAAAGTTTATCTATTTGAACGTGAGACAAAATCCACTTTGTTTATTGGATCGAACAATCTGACAGACGGTGGTTTCTATACAAACTACGAAGCCGCTACCCGATACGACTTTGAACTAGCAGATGATGAAGGCGAGTATCACCGGATTCTTGGTCCCTTAGGCGCTTTCCTCGACCCCTCCGGATCTATAGTTCAAAGCCTCGACGCCGACCTGATTACAACGCTCATTGCACGAGGCGAACTGCCGTCAGAGGCAGATGCTCGCCGAGGAAGGCGAGCCGAGGCGAGAGCAAGACGTTCCCGGGATGGGGATATTCCGCCAAATCCTTTTGGTGCTATCGGAATACAACTGCCACCACTTTTACCCGACAACCTCCGGCAAGAAGAACCTGCGCCACATGCAGATCGCGAAGCTCCGGAACCGGTCAACCCCTCCGAGGATTCAGTTGACGCGGATCCAGAAAGATTTCCACCTCGAGTATTAATGTGGAGAAAGAGCCTTTCAAATTCCGACGCCTTGCAGGTCGCTGAGGGCACAAACCACGTCGGCGGTGTCAGATTGACGCAGGCTCGATTCGAGAACCCTCAAGGAACAAGGATTGATTGGACACGATATTTCCGACAAATGTTTGCGGACTATCCTTGGGAGCGTGAATTCGGCCATACCCAACAAGAGAAAGAGCATGCATTCGTTCCAATGCGGATAATTATACGCGGTCAGGATTACGGGATCCGAAACTTTGAAATCAGCCACAAACCTTCAGGAGAAGCAGGACAGGCGAATTACACTACAATTCTTCGATGGGGACAAGAATTCACTCCCATTGTAGTTAGGGAAAACTTGGCTGGAGCAGTGTTTTCACTCTACGAAACGGCAGATGATGACGTCGAGTTTGCCATCGATATAACGTAGGTTTCGCCTGCAGGCTTGAACATCACTTGGCACTGTCTTTCACAGCCGATGAGTCTACTCTATGTCGACGATCTCGAAGCTTCATCCAGGCTGAATGTAGCGAGTCCTGATCAGACTCACTCAATCCCAAACGCCCCAAAACGAGTGCGTCGTGGATACGAAGAAAATCTGTGTCGTTTGAGACTGACCGAAATCTCTTGTCCGCCATTTGTAAATCACGGTTCGTTGCTTTAATGACGGGCACCAGAAGACGCTCAATTTCAGACGGAACGAGTTCCAGCACTCCGCCGCCATAGTGCCTGCCCTCCATTTCTGCTGTAAGACTAGTAAGACTATTCACGAAACCAAACACGAGCTGAGCAGGTTTGATATTGAGAGGCTGGATGCGATATGCGGTATCAGTTGTGTAAGCTTCTGCACTGTTCAATACCAGTCGAGGAAAATGATGCGCTCGTTTCAACATCGCTATGGGTGCTGAGTATACCGATGGAACTTTATACCAAGTTTTCCGTGTTCTACATTTGAACCTCGTATGGAGACTTTGGCTCAATCCTATATCTAAATACTTCCTCACATTCGCGGGTAGTTTTTCGATTTGCTCTTCTTCAAACCATAAGAAGTTGGCGGGAAGCCCCGTTTTCTTATTCGATTCATGGTCGGCACCTCCATATACGAGCCCTTTGACATGATTACTCCGGCCAAACATAGGATGTGCCCATCGCTGCAGCGAAAATTCACTTACTGTAGCGTCAGGAACGAGGAAGAATTTATTTGCTCCGGTAACTATTCCCACATCTACTGACGCGATTTCGGAGAATTTCTTTACATCGTCACGTGATCTCAAGTCGGAGAGGAGTGCTCTTTCTTCTACCGTCAAAAATACGGGCATCCACTTTCCTTCAATCGTGGAGCCATTTGCATAAATCGAAGATTGAAAGTGTTCCTCGGGGCTCTCGTTGAGGGATTCGCGTGACCGGGCAGGAATTACCGCGACCCCATGTCCTTTTTCCCTGCTTTCGGCCTTCTTTTCCGCTAGCAGGAGAACTGTTCCCTGTAGAGTTTCACCGAACCAGATTTCTTTCGGATCAATGATCAAAATCTTTGAGCAATGTTCGCCCAAATATTGTCGTAATGACTGTGCGTGGGGAATGTGAAAGATTTCAGAAGGAATGACCATGGCAAGCCGTCCGCCTGGCTTAAGAAGGCGTAACGACGCCAATACAAACGGCACCCAAGCGTTGGTGTGCTTTGTAAAGCGGAGCCCCAATTGGGAGAATATTTTCTCGGCTAGCAGCTGCTGTTCAGAGGGAAGATACTGGTATCGAATGAAAGGCGGATTCCCGAGGACTGCATCAAACCGTTTTCCATTTTGACCATGGATCAGATACCAACGCAAAAAATCGCTATCGAGCACCTCAACAGGCAGTTTTGTAGTCTCCCGTGCTTTTGCGGCCTCAACTGGATCCAGTTCGCAAGCAACAATATCGCTAACAGAGTTTAATCCGACGGCTTTAATGGCGCGAAGGAACGAGCCGTCTCCGCAGCTGGGCTCAAGAATGGATTTCGGTTTCTTCTCTGAAATCCACCTCACAAGATACTCCGCAATAGCGGATTCGGTGTAGAAGCCGCCTCTGAGTTTTTGAGCCGACTCAAATTCAATAAAATTCATATATTTGTTTATTTATTTTTCTTGTCAGAATTACGGCCGCCATTCTTTTTGCCACTGGCCTTGTATTCTGCAGGTTCCTCGGCCACGAGGGCTGGTCGGAACAATTGGAGTTGGTTTCGTTCAAGAAGGTATTTCTCAGTGTTCGCCAGAAACCAACTTTTCAATGTGTGCCCATCTCGGGTCAGCGCAGAGTAAAGCTCATCCTTTAGGGAAGGATCTATTTCGAGCACTATTCGTCCGGAATCGCCACGAGCCATGTTATGTGATGTAACATAGCGATGTTACATGGCAAGAATTTTCTTCTCGTCACACGCATTTTGTTCTCGGGGGAAGGACTCAAGATGCAGAGCATCAATGGGTTGGGAGCGTGTCCATACCTTTGCTCCGATCTGCTCGACGCCAAGGTGCGGGAATTCAGCCCGCGCTATGCCGAGGCCGAGGGCGCCTTGCTCGGTCAGTTCCGCCATCTCCACACCGACATCTACGGCAACCGGGAATTCGTCGAGCACCTGCGCAATCGGGGCAAGTTCTTCGATCACGAGGAGAAGCGCGAGCGCGACCTGATCCTGATCGATTACGACGGTCCGTCGCGCAACGTTTACGAAGTCACCGAGGAGTGGGCCTTTCACAATGGCCACTACGGCACGCGGGAGGATGTG